>CAYTMQ010000052.1:0-1009 GCA_964438995.1 uncultured Chitinophaga sp. | reverse complement strand
CAGGCGCCGCGTTCATAGTTCCTAATATCCAATTAATATTTCTTAAAAGATTGTTGATGTGTGTTGGTCGGTTGAAGCTGGGGTTTATGCGTCATCCCCCATTTTGCCAACAGGCAGCTTGGAAAAGCATCACTGATTTCAGGAGCAGAATCGAAACCATCCCCATTATCCACTCCCTGTGGACAAAAATGTGCCGCCTGAACAGACTGTGGATAACCCGCAAGACAGTGCGGAAAAATCCAGCGAAATAGATCATCCCCATTTTGATCCCTTGATTTATCCACAGCCTGCCAACAATGTTGCGCGCATGACGCGTATTCACCTCCATCTACTCTCGGACTCCACCGGCGAAACGCTGGAAAGCATCGCGAAAGCGGTGATCGGCCAGTTCGAGGATGTCGAGGCGATACGCCATTTCTGGCCGATGGTGCGTTCCGAAGAACATCTCCAGCGCATATTAGGAGAAATATCCACCAATCCCGGGCTGGTGCTGTTCACGCTGGTCAATCCTGAGTTACGGCGCAAGCTGGAGCATCGCTGTCGCGCGCTGGGCTTGCCCTATGTCGCGCCGCTCGACAGCGCGACCGATGCGATGTCGAACATATTGGGGCAGGAAACGCGCAACCGGCCGGGGCGCAAGCATGTGCTCGATGAAGCCTATTTCGCGCGCATTTCCGCCATTCAATATACCATCGCCCATGATGACGGCGTCGGTCCGGAAAACTGGGAGGATGCGGATATCGTGCTCGTGGGCGTGTCGCGCACGTCCAAGACGCCGACGTCGATCTATCTCGCCAATCGCGGTTACAAGACGGCGAACGTGCCGCTGGTGCCGGAATCCCCGCCGCCCGGAGAACTGTATCAGCTCCAGCATCCCATGGTCGTGGGGCTGACATTGAACCCGGAGCGGCTGGTGCAGATCCGCCGCAACCGCCTGCTCTCGCTCAATCAGGCGCCGGAAACCGCCTATGTCGACATTGACCGCGTGCAGGACGAGATGGCCTTTGCC
>CAYTMQ010000051.1:0-1013 GCA_964438995.1 uncultured Chitinophaga sp. | reverse complement strand
GAAAAAAGAAAAGTTTGTTACATCACTGTAACATTACCTACTCAATATAACTTAGGTTACGGTACTTATGGTCCTAACAACGACAATATAGTTGGTAGTGCTTCAGGAACTATCTTCGATGATGGTGGTCCTGGTTTAAACTACGGCAACAATCAAGGTTTGGGTTCTCGTTCATACCTACAAATTACTCCATGTAATGCTAAGAAAATCACCTTAAACATGACAACTTTGAAATTCAAAGACAATGGTGATAAATTAAGTGTTTGGGATGGTAGATCTCCAGGTGGCCCAGGTACTACTTTATTGGCTACTTGGACTGCAGGTTCAACTGCTCCACAAACTGTTGTAGCGACATCTGGAAGCATGTACTTATTATTTGAAGCTGACGCTGCTGGTGTGGATTCTGGTTACGGTGGTTCTTATACTGCTGAACTTGGTCAGGCTTCAGTTCCTACTCCAAATTATACTACTAATTCAGTTCCTAGTTATAATAGCACTCCAGTTAAATTCACTAACACAACTACAAATATTGTTGGTGTTCCAACTTGGGAGTGGACTATTGATGGTGCTCAAGTAAATAACAATGCTAAAAAAGACTTCAATTATACTTTCTATACAGATGGCCAGTATGAAGTGTGTTTAGAAATCAAATCTTGTGTTGGTAACAAGAAATCATGTCAAACAATAGATGTGGTAACTCCAAATCAACAAACAACGCTTGATTTCACTGCATCATCAAGAAGACCAAATGTTAACGTTAACACTGTAGCTTTAACTCCTAAAGCAGACAATGCAAACAGATACGAATGGAGTATCTTCCCAACAACTTATACATTAATGAACCCACCTGCTTCTCCATCTGCATATGGTGCAGGTTTCATTAAATACAATGCTACTCCTGGTGACACAGTTCCAAAACCAATTTTAAAATTCTCTACACCTGGATGTTATACCGTAACTTTAAAAGCATACAACTCATTAGACCCTACTAATACTACTAAGACAATTGTTAA
>CAYTMQ010000050.1:0-1067 GCA_964438995.1 uncultured Chitinophaga sp. | reverse complement strand
CTCTCGGATCGTCGCGGCATGCGCCTCGATCGTGCGGGTCTGGTGCTCGATGATCGCCAGCAACGTTGCGGCGTCGATAGTTGGAGCGATCGCCGCAGGGACATTGTCGGCCCCATGGTTTGTCCCGAGCGTTCCGCATCGGCACTGATGCGAATGCATCAAACCGCCTCCGCCCAGTTGTGGAAACGTGGCATCCGGCTGTAGTTTTCCGGGGGCTGCGGGCGCTTCCGGCGGCCATTCAGGTGATAGCGGGAAGGCCAGATGACCTTGGGCGACACGCCAAGAAAGTCAGCATTAACGCGCTCTGCTTGTTCGCGCGGGATCACCAGCGCGTGGCGAATCTGCTGTTCGGGGACGTCATGCTTGCGGGCGAGCTGCGCGAGGGTGAGCCCGCGCTTGCGCACCTGCGCCTTGATATCCTCGGGATGCCAATCGTTCACACGAGCCTCATTGGTGCGTCTGCATGATGCGAAAACATCATTAGCGCATCATGCAGCGATGTCAAAGCCTAAAATGATGAGGCCAGTATGACGCCTGGATGGGGAGATGCCGCAGCCGCGCGGTTAAGGATGCTGGCCCGCGAGGCGGGCACCCAGGATCAGCTCGTCGCGCAAACGGGCATCCCGAAGGCGACCCTCCAGCGGATTCTCAAGGGCAGCGATCCTGGGCTTCAGCGACTTACGAGGTTGGCGGAAGCTGTGGGTTCAAGTGTCGAGGCAATCCTGGAAGGCAAGGAAAGCGATCCCGTGACGATGGTCGACGTGTTCGACCTTGAGGTCGCGGCCGGCTTCGGCCGCAACCCGCTCGAAGAATCGCCAGTCGGCAAATGGCCGCTGCCAACCGACTGGGTGAGCGAGAAGGTGGGCGAAAACCCTAGCCTAATGATCGTGAAGGTTAGCGGCGACAGCCAGGAGCCCGAGCTGCGCGACGGTGACACGCTGGTCGTCGATCGCAACCAGAAGCGGCTGCGAGCAGGGATGCACGTGATCCGCCTGGACGAAACACTGCTCGTAAAGCGCATCCAGCCGGAGGGCCGCAAGGTGCGCCTGGTTAGTGCCAACAAGGTC
>CAYTMQ010000049.1:0-1194 GCA_964438995.1 uncultured Chitinophaga sp. | reverse complement strand
TGGGCTCCAAGGAACACCCTCACCCAGACCCTCTTCCGCATGCGGGAGCGGGCTTAAGGGGTTGAGCCGCCTCCCCTCCGCCTGAACCGATCAAACCTCTTCCAAGCTGAGCAACGTCGTATTTCCCCCCGCGCTCGTCGTATCGATCGAGACGTGCCGTTCGAGGCAGAAGCGCGGGAGATAATGCGGACCACCCGCCTTGGGGCCGGTGCCCGAAAGCCCCTCGCCCCCGAACGGCTGCGAGCCGACTACGGCGCCGATCATCGAGCGGTTGATGTAGAGATTGCCCACCCGCGCCTGCTGCTCGGCGACGTCCCACGACCCGGCGATGCGGCTGTGGAGGCCCATCGTCAGCCCGTAATTCTTGGCGTTCACCCGGGCGATCGTCTCGGCGAGCTGCCCGGCTGGCCAGGTGGCGACGTGGAGGATCGGACCGAACCATTCCCGGGTGAGCTGTTCGGGCGAGTCCAGCCGGATCAGCGTCGGCGGCACGAACAGCCCGCTCGCCGGCGCGGGGACGGTCTTCACGATCCGCCCCGCCATGCCCTCGCGATAGGTCATGAGCTTGTCGTAGGCGGCCCTGTCGATCACCGGGCCGATGTCGGTCGCGGGATCGGCGGGGTCGCCCAGGCGCAGCAGGTCCATCGCCCCGCTCAGCATCTCGATCACCCCTTGCGCGATCTCCTCCTGGAGCAGCAGCAGCCGCAGCGCCGAACAGCGTTGGCCCGCCGAGCGGAAGGCGCTCGTCACCACGTCCGCCACCACCTGCTCGGGCAAAGCGGTTGAATCGACGATCATCGCGTTGATCCCGCCGGTCTCGGCAATGAGCGGGACGATCGGGCGGTTCTCATCCTCCAGCAGCGCGCGCGCGATCTTCTTGGCGGTCGCGGTCGAGCCGGTGAAGGCGACGCCGGCGATGCGCGCGTCCGCCACGAGCGCCGCACCCACCTCCGGGCCACCGGGCGCGAGGATCAGCGCGTCCGCAGGCACCCCAGCCTGATGCGCGAGTTGCACCGCGTAGGCGGCGATGCGCGGCGTCTGCGGCGCGGGCTTGGCGACCACCGTATTGCCGGTGACGAGCGCCGCCGCCGTCTGCCCGAGGAAAATCGCGAGCGGGAAATTCCAGGGCGAAACCGTCGCCCACACCCCGCGCCCCTCCATCCGCAGCACATTGCGCTCGCCGGTCGGCCCGGG
>CAYTMQ010000048.1:0-1256 GCA_964438995.1 uncultured Chitinophaga sp. | reverse complement strand
CCGGGCCTGGGCACACGGCAAGGTCGATTACGCGTGGTTCGTGTGGGATCACCACGCACCTGCCCGCGACTTTGCCCGCACCTACTGGATCCCCCCGCGCGACCGCGCCCAACTGGCGGAGGCGGCGTGATTGACTTTGGGGCCTCATGCGCGCATCTTCGTTGCGTCGCTGCGAAAAGGGCAGCGATGCGGGATGACAGCCGCGCCAGAGAACCCCACCGAGGGGCGCACCGTTTTCGGGCGCCTTTTTCTATGGTCGGGCGCAGTGGGGAGTCTTCGGACTCGCCGCTTGGGTTCTCGCGGTCTGTCAACCCGCTGTTGCCCGGCCACCAGTTTGACAGTTGGCGGCCGGGTTCATCGAGGAGAACCCAAGCCATGACCGACACCGTTCGGCCGGGAATGACCCGGCGCGCCCTGCCCGATTACGGGCTTTCCGAAGATGCCTACGTCCAGCTCGCCACGCTCGCCGCCGCGATCGAGGGGCTCGGCATCCTGTTCGAGGGCAATGTCCGCCACAGCCTCGCAATCTCACATACCGAGCACCTGGCGCCGACGCTCAGCTGCCTCGGGCGCTACGCCCGCGTCCTCGTCGATCAGATCGAAACCACGGGAGCATGACCAAGATGAAAGGCCCTCATGGTCCACACTCACAGATTAGCCGCGATGATCTCACCTCGATGATCATCGATATGTCGCAACGCGCGCCGCATGGCGTGAAGGGTGCCGATGCATTGCCGATGCTGATCGATGCGATCCACGGCAGCTGGATGAACCTTCGCCAAGAGGATGCCGCTAGCTTGCTCGGCATCGCCGCGATCCTCGCCCGCGAAGCTTCGATCGCGGACGCCAAGGCCTATGTTCAGGCCGAGGCGGCGCGGGATGAAGCGCGCGATACGTCGAGCATCTCCGGCGCCGTGCCGTTGCATCCCCCGATCGGCAAGCCCCGCGTCCTCCATCATGCGGGGCTTGGCGAAGACATGATCAATCTGCCGGGCGTGATTGCGCTCGCTAAGCGCGGCGACACCCCACAGGCCAAACGCCTGTATCGGCTCTACCTCGCCGAATATCGCGCCCTCGATGGCCAGCCGCTCACGCAGGAGAAGCGGCAGGAAACGGCCATCTTCGCCGCCTTCAAGCGGATGGGCGTCAACTTCACGACGACCGACCCCAAAACCCTCACCCCTACCGGAGAGCCGAAATGACCGAGTTTGCGCTGATCAAGGTTGGCGATGTGGAGTACCCCTCGATCCTGCACG
>CAYTMQ010000047.1:0-1266 GCA_964438995.1 uncultured Chitinophaga sp. | reverse complement strand
GTCGAGCGTCAAAGAGACGGGCGAGCTCGACCGCTATGCGCAAAGCCTCGGCCTCACCAAAAAGGAAATGGAAAAGCTGGGCCCCGTCGGGATCACCATCGGCGACACCATGAAGGGACTTTGGAAGACCGTCTCGGATGGGCTCAACCTGGGCTCGGTATTCTCGACCCTCAAGGACTGGGCGGTCACGGCCTTCGAAGCGGTGCTGACTGCTGGCAAATATGCGGTCGCCATTCTCTATGCTGGCTGGGTTGGCGGGTTCAATGCGATCCGGATCACCTGGACCGCATTGCCCGGCGTGGTTGGCGAAGCCGCTGTAGGTGCTGCAAACCTGGCAATCAGCGGGATCGAATACCTCGCCAACAAAGCGATCGCAGCCATCAACTGGCTCGCCGAATGGGTTAACCCGGTACTTGACCGCGTTGGTCTTGCCACCATCACCCGGATCGAGAGCGTTGCTCTGCCGCGCATGGAAAACAGCTTTGCCGGCTCTACCGCCCGCATGGGCGCACAGGTCCGCGATGAATTCGCGTCTGCTTTTGGTGATGCGATGAGCATGATGGACGCCTTTTCAGCACGCTGGCGGGAAAACAGCATCGCTGCTGCCAAGGCCCGGCTTGCCGCCAAGGCGGAAGAGATCCGCGGCGACAACACCGACCGTGCCAGCAGCGCCAAAGGCCCGAAGGAAACTGAAGCCGAACGCGCGCTTCAGTCAGCCCGCGACTTTGCCGCTAATCTTGCGCTTGAGACCGCCAAGATCGGCAAGACCCCAATCGAGATCAAGCGGATGGAAGTCGCGATGGCAGCGCTCAAGGCGCCGACCGACGAAGCGCGCATTGCCATTCTGGAAGCCGGTGAAGCCTGGGAACAGGCAACCCGCGCTTTTGCAACCTCAGAGTTCCTGCGCCAGACGGTCGGCCCGCTCGAACAGCAGGTCGCTCTGCTTGGCCAGTCGGCCCGGGCACAAGCACTCGCCAATCTCGAAGCCGAGCGCGAACAGATCGTGCTCGAACGCGGGGTCGAAGCCTGGGAGCGGTATCGGGCCGCACGCGTTCGGCTGATGGAAGCAGACTTTGCGCAAAGCGGGCAGGAGCAGTTCCTGAAGAGCCTTGAGGATATGGTCTCGGCCACGGAAGCAGCGGCCCAGAACATGGCCGATGCCTTTGGCTCGGTCGGCGGGGCGATTGGCGCGATTACGGTCGAGATCACCCGTTTTGCCTCGGCGCAGGCTGCTGCAGCCCAGCGCGTGGCTGAGGCCGAGCACGA
>CAYTMQ010000046.1:0-1289 GCA_964438995.1 uncultured Chitinophaga sp. | reverse complement strand
CCAACGCCTGTCAGTCGCTTGGCCTGAAGCTCCGACTTGGTCGCGCGCAATGACGCTGCTTGCGCGCGCCCACGCCCCTCGGCGAGCGCCTCGGCGAAGGTGCCGAACAGCACCGTCAGCCATAGCCAGACGATCAGCTGGATCTGGAACCTGGCGCTCAGCGGCTCGCCGCCGATCAGCAGCAGCAGCGTCAGCAGCGCGGCGACGCAGGCGGTGACGAACATCACCGGGTTGCGCACGAGCTGTCGCGGATCGAGCTTGCGGAAAGAGTCTCCGATCGCCGGCGCGATCAACTCAGCCGAGAAGATGGATTGGGAAGCGGACATCGCGCACATCCTCAGAAAAGTTGGCCGCGCAGCATCGCGACATGATCGGCGACCGGCCCGAGCGCGAGGCTGGGCAGAAAGGTGAGCCCGCCGAGGATCAGGATGATGCCGACAAGCAGCCCGACCCAGAGCGGCCCCGTGGTGGGGAAGGAACCGGGTCCGGCGGGGGTGTGCTTCTTGGCGGCGAGGCTGCCGGCGATGGCGAGAACGGGCACGATCACGAAGAAGCGCCCGAGCCACATCGCGACGCCGAGCAGGCCATTGTAAAAGGGCGTGCCCGTCGACAGCCCTGCGAAGGCGGAGCCGTTGTTCCCGGTCGCCGAGGTGAAGGCGTAAAGCATCAGCGAAAAGCCGTGCGGTCCGGCGTTGCTCAGCCCGGCGAGCCCCGCCGGCATCACCGAGGCAAGCGCGGTGCCGCCCAAGATGCATAAGGGCAGGATCGCGATGGCGAGCACCGCGAGCTTCACTTCGCGCGCCTCGATCTTCTTGCCGACATATTCGGGCGTCCGCCCGACCATCAGCCCGGCAACGAACACGGCGAGCACCGCGAACAGCAGGAAGCCGTAGATGCCGGCGCCGACACCGCCGACGACGATCTCGCCAAGCTGGATGTTGAACAAAGGCACCAGCCCGCCGAGCGCCGTAAAACTATCGTGCATCGCGTTCACCGCCCCGCACGAGGCCGCCGTCGTCACCACTGCGAACAGCGCGGAGGCGGCGATGCCGAAGCGCGTCTCCTTGCCCTCCATATTGCCGCCTCCGACGCCCAATTGGTGCAGGATCGGGTTGCCCGCCGCTTCGGAAGCGTAAGTGACCGTCACCCCGGCCAGGAAGAGCACCGTCATGGCGGCGAGGATCGCCCAGCCCTGGCGCGTATCGCCGACCGCTTTGCCGAAGGTCCAGGTGAGCCCGACGCCGATCAGGAAGATCGACAGCATCTGGACGAGATTGCTCAGCGCGGTC
>CAYTMQ010000045.1:0-1324 GCA_964438995.1 uncultured Chitinophaga sp. | reverse complement strand
CCTTGGGTGGCGACGGTCAGGTGAACGTGCGGATGGTCGGTGTCCGTGTGAAGCGCCACCATATAGGCGAACTGACCCTCGAACTCGACCCGCGCGAACGCTTGCACGGCGTCATGGACGGTCGCCGCGTCGGTCGTGCCGCCCGGCATCGATAGCACCATCGACATCGAGGTCGGACGATCCCGGCCGGTCGGGTTCATCGCCTGGTCGAGCATGTCCCAGTCCGCGGCGATCGTCTTCAACCGCTTCTCATCGGTGATGATCTCACCCTCGCTGCTGCGCACCTCGAGCTTTCCGTGCCGCGAGATATAACCAAAATGCTCGCCCAGATGCGCCGCCCCGCGCTGCTTGCCTGAGATCTTGACCATGACCTCTGGCGCCTTGCGTACGATCCGCTCCAGCTTCGCGCGCGCTTCGGCCTGCGACAAAGCCGGCGCGGTCTCGCCCCCTCCCCTACCCCGCCCGCCTGATCGAACCCGCAGCGTTGCCCCCTTCAGCGTGCGCTTACCGCCAGTCGGCGGTCGCCAGGCTTCCATCAGACTGGGCAGCGGCAGGATGTCGTCGTCACTCACAACGGTGTATCCCAATAGGCGACATCGCCGGCGAGGGCGCGACCCAGCGCACGCAACTGAGCGTCGATCTCCTGTTGGAATGATGCGACACGCTTGGCCTCGCGTGCCAGGTCGAGACGGGAATCCACCATCGTCGCGGCGTTGAGCGCATGCACCGCCTGGTTGAGGTAGATGCCGATCCGGTTGAGCTCGCGCCAGGATTGCGCGCTCAGCGCGCGGTCGGCGCGCGGCGGCGGCGACCTGCCATAGAGCCGACGCCGTAGAAGCGCGACGATCCATTCGGTGCGCTTGAGACCGCGTTCGCTCGCCGCAGCATCCAGCCGCTCGATATCGCTGGCGGTAAGCCTAACCTCGACGCGGGCCGTTGTGCGTTCGCGCGGTTCGGCAATGACGACACTCTCATCCCCCGCCCTTAGCGCCCGATCGACGAGTTGACGCAGCACAGCGGACCGACCGCCATGGGAGGCCGCCATCGCATCGAAGCGCGCCGCGAGATCGTCCGGCAGGCGAAGGCCGAAAAAAGCCATGCCCAATCATATTGTTAAACAATCCCGGCGCCAAGCCTATCCGGCCCTCACCTAAAACCACTCGTCTTAAAGTCTGCTCAAGCAGACTTGGGCCCTGTCTCAAAAAACGCCTCGTCCGTTCCGCAAGCAAGCCGGAATTCGCGTTGAAATGAAAATGGCGGCATCCCTGGAAGAAGGGATGCCGCCATTACATGATCTGAAAAGATCTAAATATGGACGCGGAGT
>CAYTMQ010000044.1:0-1343 GCA_964438995.1 uncultured Chitinophaga sp. | reverse complement strand
GGTACGTGGCTGACTTTTTCGACAGGTTGTAAATATAGTTCATAGTTTTGAATTTTGCGATGTTCAATTGAAACGGAAACAGGCTCTGCTGAGGAGCAACCTGCCAGGGATAGGTTGAACCGACGAGAATAATAGAGAGGCGTTACGAACGTCTCTCTATTTTTATTTTCAGAGGTGTATGCCTGATAAAACCTTTTAAGCCGCATATTCATTTGGTGTTTTATAGTTGAGTGCTTCATGTGGCCTATCATCGTTATAGTTATTGATCCAATCTGATGTAAGACCTCTGATATGGTCGAGTGAAAAGAATTTATTAGCATCAAGGATATCCTCTCTAAACGTCTTGTTAAAACGTTCAATGATGGCATTTTGCTGTGGTTTGCCTTTCTGTATTTTGATCCATTCTATACCATTGTCTTCTAGCCATTGTTGGAATACATGCGAGGTAAATTCAGGGCCATTGTCCGTTCTTATGCCCTTGGGCTTGCCATGCTCTTGTATTGCTCGTTTTACGACCTCTATAACCTTACGTGAAGGGAAGCTTCTTTCGATTTCAATACTGACGCACTTGCGATTGAACTGATCAATGATATTCAGTGTGCGTATTTTTGATCCGTTTGCTAATGCATCCGACATAAAGTCCATTGCCCATTCCTGGTTCTTTTCCAATGGCACACTTATGGGATTGGCTGGGTTATCAAATCGCTTGCGCTTATGCCTCTTGTAGAGTGAGAAACCTGATTTTTCATACACTCTGCGAATTCTTGAAGAACTCAATTCCGGTTTCTTTCTTTTAACTTTTACAATCACTTTTCTGCGACCAATTCGACTGGTGCCCATAACTTCCATAATGGCTTCTCGTACAATCGTGTCTTTTTGAGGCATCTTTTTAATGTAATATTTATTGGTTCTGGAACAACACATTAACTCGCACGCCTTAGCATGACTGACTTTGGGGAAATTCTCCCGTATGTACGTCAGGCATTGTTCCTTTTGATAAGACGTTACCACTTTTTTGAGTTGATCTCCTTCAGGATGTCAATAGACAACTGTTGGTCTGCTACAATCTTCTTAAGTCTGGCGTTCTCCTGCTCGAGCTCCTTGGCACGGGTCAGCTCAGACAAGCCCATACCGCCATACCTAGACTTCCAATTGTGAAAAGTAGGTTCTGAAATACCTAATTCTCGGCATATTTCACTAACCTTTTTACCTTGTTCTTCCTGCATCTTTAGGGCCTTGATTATCTGGGCCTCTGTGAATCTTGACTTTTTCATATTCCTTTTTACAAATTTAATGGTTAAACTTAAGTTTTAACCTGTTGCAAAAAAGTAGCCCTGTACCAT
>CAYTMQ010000043.1:0-1371 GCA_964438995.1 uncultured Chitinophaga sp. | reverse complement strand
CGACGGCGTGATCCACGACGCGATGCCCGCCTGCCACGTCCCGGAGCTGGCTCTGTGACCCGCGCCCTCGGCAACCCCTGCCCGGTCGCGGGCTGCACCCGCCACGCCAAGCCGCACCAGCTGATGTGCTGGCCGCATTGGCGCCGCGTCCCCAAGGCGCTCAACCGCGCGGTGTTCGACACCTTCGCCAACCTGCGCCGCGACCCCGACGCATATCGCCAGGCCCGCGCGGCCGCGATCGCCGCCGTCGAGGCGAAGGAAGCCGAGGAGGCCCGCCATGGCCTGTAGCAACCCGGCTATCGCGACGCTGGCGTGGATCCTCGGCGACTGGTGGCACTTCCTGGGCACCATCTACATCGCCCTGTTTCTCGCCGAGGCGATCTTCATCGCGCGGAGGCGGGATCGATGAGCGCGCCCCTCCCCCAAATCGGCGAGTGGTTCACCTATCGCCCCAACCGAGGCCGATCCGTCCGCGTCAAATGCGTCGGCTTTCGCGGGCAGACCCTCGGCAAAAAGGGCTGGATCGAAACCGTCGGCGAAGACGGCTTCCACCGCTCGGTCGCCTCCGCCCTCTACACCCCTGACAACGGAGCAGTTTCATGACCACCGAAGCACCCGAAGCCCCGGCGGCGCTGCCCGCCGGCGATTACGCGATCGTCGAAATCCTCGGCCACCGGACGATGGTAGGCCGCGTCTCCGAGGTCGAGCGGTTCGGTACCAAGCTGCTCGCGATCGAGCCGCTGTTCGAGGGCAAGCTGTTGCCCGAGGTGTTGGTTGGCGGATCGAGCATCTACCAGTTCACGCCCTGCACCGCCGAGGTCGCCGCGAAGCGCACGCCTACCCGGGCCTATGAGCTGCCCCGTTCGGTCGCCGCCACCCTGCCGCCCGCCGCTCTGCCAGCGCCCGAGAAATTACCGCCGTGGATCACGGGCAGCGACGATGACGAGGAGTCGTTCTGATGTCCGGCTCCCATCAAGCGATCAACGAATTTACCCGCTTCCTTTGCCCTCGCTGTGGAGAGGACGGCGTTCACAGCTGGAACAAGTCTGCTTGGGACGGTACCGGCTGGGATGAGCCGCCAAACCCGATGATCTTTGGCGAAGACTGCAATTGTTGCGGGTGGCCACTTACCGTTCGGTACGACGGTCCAGAAGACCCGCCGGTGGCGATCTTTTGTCCCGACAATCCGCCTTCATACACATATGAAGACGACGCGATGGCTGCGCTGGAGCAGGATCGCGCAGCGGGCGTGGTCCTGTCGGCCGCAACTACTCGCGATGCCGATTGGAGCAGGGGCTGCCTCGCCGCGCGAGCGCAACTGCAATGACAGCCGAACTTCCGCGCCTCGCCGGCGCCGGCGCTCGCCATCCC
>CAYTMQ010000042.1:0-1444 GCA_964438995.1 uncultured Chitinophaga sp. | reverse complement strand
TGTCAATGCCTGAAATAGGTTGACCATAAAAAGGAAAAAAAATGGTTAAATAATATGGCAAACAGAGAAACATTTAAATTGACGTTAGCCCAGCGTCGCAGAAGAAACTTCAGTGAAAGTTTCAAAATTCAAAAAGTTAAGGAAATAGAGATAGGTATGACAAAAGTTTCCGAAATTTGTAAGCAGTATGAGCTCTCAGATGTATCAGTATACAAATGGCTCGAAAAATATGGAAGCATGAAAAACAAAAAAGAAAGAATCATAGTCGAAACAGAAAGCGACACAAAACAACTATTGGAGCTTAAGAAAAAAGTTGCAGAGTTAGAGCGTATCATCGGTCAGAAGCAGATATTGCTTGAATTTAAAGACAAGATGATTGATATTGCTGAGGAAATGTATGGGGTTGATATCAAAAAAAAACTTTCAGAAAAACCATCGAATACTTCTGGAAAGAAAGAGAAGGACGATCCTACAGTCTAACACAGCTCTATTCGGCACTTAATATCAGCAAACAGGCAGTACACAAAATGCTTGATTCAGTAAATCGAAGGCGAGCTGAGCGTTTACAGATTATAAAAATGGTCAACGAAATACGCAAAGACCATCCTACAATGGGATGTCGAGACATGTATTACAAATTAAATCCAGAATTTATAGGCAGAGACTCATTTGAAGCCTTGTGTAAAGAAGCCGGTTTAAGTAGCAGAACACATAAGAATATGAGAAGAACTACAGATAGTACTGGAGTAATCCGATTTGATAATTTAACTGAAAACATTAAAGCCGACAGATTAAATAAAATATGGACCAGCGACATCACTTATTATGATCTAAACGGTCGATTTCATTTTATAACATTTATACTGGATGCATGCTCTAGTCGTATTATAGGGCATGCTGTATCAAAGCACTTAAGCACAGAAGAAACTACATTACCAGCACTAAAAATGGCTATAAAAACTAGAACATACAGTGATTTAACAGGATTAATATTCCATTCGGATGGCGGTGGTCAATATTATGACAAAGAGTTCTTAAAACTAACATCGAAAAACAAAATCAGAAACAGCATGTGCAAATATCCGTGGGAGAATGGAATAGCAGAAAGAATCAATGGTATCATTAAAAATAACTACTTAAAACATCGTAGAATAGATAATTACCAGGACTTAATTAGAGAGGTTGACCATGCAGTACAAATGTATAACTATGATAAACCACACATTAGGTTAAATAGAAATACACCTGTTAAATATGAAAAGAAAATGATATTATTGCATCAGCAAACAAGCTGACGATGACAGAGTCATTAGATGCAATCAAAGATCTGACGGGGTATTTAACCCCTTCATATCTTAGCAAACAAGCTAACGAATCCAGATGTAATATCTGCAATTAAGTTAATAGTTAGCAAAAAACGGTCAACCTTATTTAGGCATGGACA
>CAYTMQ010000041.1:0-1636 GCA_964438995.1 uncultured Chitinophaga sp. | reverse complement strand
GCTGTAAACTCTTTAGCGGAAGCTTCTCTCCTTGCAGATTCTTGTCCATTCACTGGTTCCCACCAAGCAGCGTCAATAAAATACAGTGTCACTTTTATTTTTACGGGTTAACAAAATGGTGACTTAATGCGCAGATTCATCTTTGGACATCGAAATACACTATATTATTCGAACTGGATAAATAGACCTTTCCAATATAGCTATCTGTTTTAATGCTTCGATTAAATACTTCGGAGTACAACCAATTTTCCTTACCTTTATAAAATTTCACTATATATTCATCCAATGATATCTTTTCAATTTTCCAACTAAATTCTTTTAATAATTCAGAAGCCTGATTATTTTCTAGATAAATCAAACCAACATATCTCCATACTGATGGACCTACACTTAAATAAGAATCATCCGATATTTTCGCACCAAAGATAAAACTCTCAGACTGTGTTTTAAGTTTTGGAAATATTTTACTTAGTCTATTATTACCGATTTTCTTCAAAGTATTGTCAGGCACCTCTTTTCCGCACGCAGATAAAAATATTGTTAGAAAAATAATTAAGGTTCATGACTAGCTGAGAGGCATGTAAATGTATATTTCAGCCAGTAGGATCAATGAAAAATCGCTATGTGAAAAAGAGTCGAATTTCAGAGGTGCAATTTCGACATTTTTTGAAGATATTTAGTTTGGATTTAGAAGCGACAAAGATAGCCGAAATAACCAAGCTGAACAGAAATACCGTCAATAGATTTATTAAGTTGATAAGACTTCGAATAGCCGAACACTGTGAAAAAAGTTCTCCATTTAAGGGAGAGATTGAAGCCGATGAAAGTTACTTTGGTCCTAAAAGAACAAAAGGAAAGCGCGGCCGAGGAGCCGGATCCAAAACAATTGTTTTTGGTCTTCTAAAGAGAAACGGGAAAGTTTATACAGAAATAGTTCCCGATTGTTCAAAACCCACATTACAAAGGGTTATAAAAGGTGTTGTATCTGTAGATTCCATCATACACACAGATGGTTGGCGAGGGTATAATGGTCTGGTCGATATGGGATATAAAAAACACTTCCGCGTCAACCATGACAAAAATGAATTTGCCAACCACAGAAGTCATATCAACGGCATTGAAAATTTTTGGGGCATTGCCAAGGCCAGGTTAATAAAGTATAGAGGAATAAAGAAAGCTAATTTTTATTTTCACTTAAAGGAAAGTGAATTCAGATTCAATTACAGGAAAAAGAATGTGTACAAAACACTTCTTTCGATTATAAGAAATCACCCTCTCAGCTAGTCATGAACCTATCTTTTTAATGGACAGGATCAGAGTATTAAATTGGTTTAAATCAAATTTTCCTTGAGTCGTAAGCCCAATGCAACAGGGCCTGCCTTTGCCGGCGGCGGCAATCCATATCCCCTGGACGACAAAACTTCTCAACAGCCACCGCATGGCGTCGGAAAGCCAGCCAACGGGCTATCTGCCGCTCATCCTCGTCCGGCATCCTGCGACCCATGTAGTAGCGACAGTACCATTGAAACCACCCGCGCGGATCATCGGGGTGCAGCCACCCCTTGCGTTTCCATTCGCTGAGCGGTAGTGATGCATCAACACGAAAGTAATTGAGCTTGGTGTTTTTTGCACCAGC
>CAYTMQ010000040.1:0-1939 GCA_964438995.1 uncultured Chitinophaga sp. | reverse complement strand
AAAATATCAAAGAATTAAAAGCTGATGGTGATGATGGCTGGAGAGATAAATTAGTAGCAACAGGTCAGTCTGCTGCAAGTTTAGGAATTGGTGGTGTATCTACTGTTGTTGCCGGAGGAATAATTGGAGCAACTGCCCTCACAGGCGGAGCAGCGGTTGTAGCTACTTTGGGATTAGGTATTGTTATTGGAATCGTAGCCGAAGAACTTTTTGAAGCCAAAATCTTTGGTAATCATGATCTATCAGCAAAAGATGCTTTAGCTGACTTTATGGAAGCTGCCTATGATAAAATAGGTGACGGGATAGGAGATTTACTTGCTGATGGCAAAAATGGAATGTGCATTGCTACGCAAGATGATTTTTTTAATGTTAAAGATCTTTTAGAACAATCTCTGCAACAATCCCTCATCAATAATGGAATTTCAGATACGCTTCAAGCTGCATTAGATTTTGTAGATGAAGCAGAAACGGCATTTCTGACCAGGAGGACTCATGGTCTTTATGATCCGTTGACTCTTGATTTAGATGGAGATGGTGTGGTAGCTGATTTAATTCCTTTAACTTCTTCATCGGCGGTTTTTGATCTGGATGATAATGGTTTTATTGAGAGAGTGGGCTTTGTTGGTAAAGATGATGGCATGTTGTTTTTGGATGAGAATGGTAATGGGGTGGTCGATAATCATTCCGAGTTATTTGGTTACAATGATGAAGCAGGTAATATCATAACCGGAACGCAGGAATTAAAGGACAGGTTTGATCTTAATCATGATCAGTTGATCAATAATAATGATGCAGTTTTTAATAATTTAAGAATCTGGCAGGATTTAAATTCGGATGGCAAAAGCCAGGCTAACGAGATTAAAACCTTAAATGATTTCAACATCAAAGAGATCAATTTAACCACTGGTCCGGTAATGAATCAGGAGATTGATGGTAATGTCATTATTTCTGAGGGAACATATGTGACTAATGATAATCAATCCCATCAAATGGTTAATTTGGGATTGGGGATGAATCGTGTTAATAGTGCTAGTTATGAATATCATGATAAAGATGGCAATCTTATTGGTAATTACGATCTCAACCTTGAAACCTTAAACTTACCATTTTCTCGCGGGTATGGTAATGTAAAAGCCTGGCATATTGCCATGAGTGAAGATGAGGTGCTTCTTAATCTCATGAAAGAAATAACTGATTCAATAAATAGTCAAAGAAATAATCTTGATCAAAAGATCGAACAATTTATTTACCGCTGGACTAAAACTGATGATATCTCACCGACCCAATTAATGATCAGTTTTCCACTTCAAAAAGTTGCAGTAATGGAAACAATAAGAGGGGAAGAATTCCATTGGGGCAGTGGCAACAGGCAGGTTGGAGCTCAATTGCCATTATTAGAACAGGCCTGGAATAGATTCTTTGCTGAAATCAAGGCCAAGATTATTATGCAGGGAATATATAAAGAAGCATTTAGTAATAATGCAAACAACCCAGACAACAGCAACAACCTCTATTATGATTTTGCCAGTGATAATATTAAATTCCAAGAAGAGGTCAGCTTTACTCAATTCATGACCAATCTTAAAGATTACCACGATCATCAATTAAGCAATAATATTGATAAAGCTTACCTTCTTTATCATTTACAAAGCATTAGTAATTACATCACTAATCAATATCCGGATGATCTTACCAATCAAATTGCCGGGATGAGTTTTAAAGATAAGATCATTGCAACATTTGGCTATAATTTTGACACGGCAATTAGTGGTACTGATCTTAATGATAGTGTTATGCCTGCTGGCCCTAATGACATCATTAATATGGGTAAAGGTGATGATGCTATTGGAGGAATAGGTAACAGCAGCAATCCCGGTGATGATATTTATATCTATAATAAAGGCGATGGCAAAGATGTGATAACTGAATATCCTTATTT
>CAYTMQ010000039.1:0-2393 GCA_964438995.1 uncultured Chitinophaga sp. | reverse complement strand
TCAGTTTTGCGCCATTGACACTAAATCTGGCAAAAAAATTTCGTGGAAAAGGAGCATTGTTATTAGCCCAAGTTATACCAATACTACCATCATTAAAAACAGCAATATCACTTAATGTTTGATGTCCGGATTTACCTTCGGGATTGATCTCAACTAAAGCTCCTACTTTATTACCATCTTTATCAAACCTTTGAAAATATACTCCTGGTAAAGATGATCCAGTGTTTATCTTTTCAAAAG
This sequence comes from uncultured Chitinophaga sp., assembly GCA_964438995.1. Lineage (GTDB taxonomy): Bacteria > Bacteroidota > Bacteroidia > NS11-12g > UBA955 > JABMMZ01. The sequence continues at coordinate 2,153 of CAYTMQ010000039.1, read as the reverse complement.
CCACGACAAAACCGCCATCTTTTAAAGCTACAGATTTGTCAATATATGCCTGTTTAGCAGTATCAGTTACACTTAAGTTACTTTCATCTTTAAAGATAATTCCAAAATCTGATTTACCTTGAGTAGCACTGTTAAAATTATAATTAAGAATTTTAACCGAGTTTTTAGTTTCAGAATTGCGATTAGCTGAATTTTCTAATCTAATAATCATCAGATGTTTACCATTAGAATCCTTAAGCTGATTATCATTAACCCGAGCTAAATAATAAGATTTTTCATTATGTTTCATGAACCAGGAATTTGGCAGCGGATTCATATTCTCATCAACAATGCAACTCGCGACGCCATTCTCAATTAACTTCCCATCAAGACTGAGTTTTCCATCATTATCCACATCAGAAATTGTGTCATGAGCAATGTTGGAAAAATCAGTGAAGAAGTAAGTATCTAATCCAAGATCACCCCTCATGAGATTGTCTCTGCTATTGCCATAAAATTCGTTTGATCGAATATCTCCATCTAGTGTAATGCCATATTGATTAGCATTAATTTTACAATCAAAGATAAGGCAAGAAATAACATCAACCCGGGCTTTTTGAGCTTCACTTAAAGCAGAATAGCTTTTACCAACCAGATCAGCATTTAGAGATTTAGTGGCCGGATTAGTTGTTAATTCCAGAATTGCCTGTTGATTGGCAAGATCAGTGAAATAAGGGCGGGGATTGATTCCGGTGTTACTAGCTGCTGTTCCAATATAATCGGGATCAATCAATTCTCCTTTTTTGTTGTATTTTCCTTTACCTTCATTTTTTATAAAATTTGCAATATTTTTTGGATAAACTTCAAAATGCAAATGAATTCCAACCTTTAATAAGCCACTAGTTTGTCCCATAGTTCCTATTTGATCTCCTGATTTTACCTGCACTTGCCCACTATCTTTATAAACTTGTCCACAAGTTTTTGTATGCAAATGACAATAAGCGGTTGCTTCGCCAGAAGTATCATCTTGAATTATTACAAAATTTCCTAAAGTATCAGAAAATCCTGATCTAATTATTATCCCTGAGTGAGTTGCATAAACTGGTGGATTGTTTTTTATATCTTTTTGAAGTTGAGTTCTTTCAAAATCAATTCCTTTATGATCAGAAGATGCTCCAGGCAATGGTGGCTTTCTTGTTCCATACTCACTAGATACTATCATTATATCAAGAGGTGGGTGGGTAAGTTTTAATGTTGTCATATTTTATAGGTTTATATGGGTTATTAATTATTTTATTTTTTATTTATAATGCTCAAAACATCTTTATCATTTTTCAATCTTTTTGAAGAATACTCTAAGGCACTGTTATCTAGTTTTACGGCATTTAAAACTATTTCTTTATCATCCTTTAATCTGTCTGAAGCGTAAAATAAAAAATTTTTGCCAGTTACAGAGCTTCTACCTTTACTGATAGCGATCATAATCACATCTTTATCGTCTCTAAGTTCTTTACTAACATACATTATCGCATCAGGATTATCCTTTAGAATTTTTATTACTAATTCTTTATTTGAGGCTAATTTCTCTACTTCAGAATTAGGATTTTGTTCTTGATTCTTTGGTTCAGAAATATTGGCTGGAACTTTTATCCTCTGCAGCTTGTTTGGTAATATTTTGTAGGCAGTTTTCACATGATTCATTTCTGGAATAGGAAATGACACGATAATTTTTCTAGAAGAATAGATAACTGGATAATCTGCTATACCAAACATTTCTCCGGTATTTTTATTTACCAATTGATAGACACGATCTTCGGAATATCCTTCATAAAATACAAAATATCCAATATCTAAATACCCTTCTAAGATATATATTCTATAGACATCTCCTTCACCATCAATATTATATTTTAATGTTACCACTTTACAATTTTCTGCATAAATCTTATACCCATCACTATATTTCTTGATGTATTTAGAATGATTTTGAAGTAGATAATATTCTTTAAACGGATTACTCGTTGCTGCCTGAATCGATGCAGTATTAAGAAAAATTAGAACTGGTAAAATTGCAAAAAATTTTAGTATTTTTTTCATAAGTTTTTATTTTGTTTTTGTATCTGATTTTGGGTTTTTTAGAATTTGGTTTTGGGTAAGGATTTTGAAGATATTTT
>CAYTMQ010000038.1:0-2467 GCA_964438995.1 uncultured Chitinophaga sp. | reverse complement strand
TTCAAAAATTCTGCAACCGGGGCTAAAATGCTTCGCACGCACTTACAGTGCTAGCTGTGATTCTTTGAGAAAATTAGAGGTGTTGAAATGTTTTATTTTAGGGGTTGATTTTTTTTAAAATTTCTGCAAGCAGGGCTAAAAATTCGAGCGCGTAATTACAGGGCTAGATGTAATAGGAGAGTGAGAGAGAGAATGTTTACGGAGAGCGAGACTTTGAGCTCTGTAAGAGCGGACGAAGGTAATTAGCCCAGGTTGCAGTGTCGACGTAGTCGATACAAGGCCTGGGGTCTGGGTAAAATGACCCACGATGATAAAGGAGCTCCATAGGAGCGTACCTATCTTTGTAGCCCAGGGCGTTTAAGCCGTTTAGGCGAAACATGCCCTGGGCTACAAATGCACCCCACGAATCGGAGCCCCGTAGGGGCGACTAGCGCAATTAGAAGGAAGATAAATATCAACAATTAAAAGAAAAGAAATATATTTGTGTTGAAGCTAATGATGGAATAATGAATGAATATTTAGCAATTGATTGTAATTTTTTTTTGTTTTTAACTTATGTATACTAATGCTAAATTGAAATTATACTTGTCTTTATTGTGTTTGCTGTGCTATAAGCTTCATGCATCAAGAAATGATAGTATAGTTAATCTAAGGATTCAATTGATGGATTCTGTTGACTTAAAACTCTTTGAAAATGATTATAGTATAAAGACAGATCAATATGGGATTCTTAATATTCGGATTCGAACCAATCAAATAGATTTCCACCAATTTGAAAAGTTAGTTGACACTATATTGGATTCTTTTCCTAGTTTAAAATTGGTGAGGTTAAGTTCTAATGAGTTTTTGCATAACAACAACGGAATAAATTTTAAAAATCAATTAAATACTGATAATCTAAATGTCCTTATTTCGCAATTTAAAAGGCATTCAGTTAATGCAGAGATTAATTATTTTGAGTCCCAAGGTATTTTAGAATCGAACATTTTTAATCAAGTAAATAATGTAATTATTCATCAAAAGATTAACTCAGTTCATAAGTTATCTTGTGGTTTTTGGAATTTAAATGTTAAGGTTGAGAAATTGTCAACAATTGCACCAAATAAAATTAATCAGACTTCAGGAAATCAGAGCAGATTGGTGTTTGATAGTATCAACATAGAATTAAATAATTGCAATATTCTTGAATTAGATATTTTGAATGAAATAAAAGAAAAGACTTTGTTTTCAAAAAATGCTTCCTTATTAACTGTTGAATCAAAAATTAAGTGTATTTATATTTCTCTACAAGATAGTATGAAATGTAAAGAATTGGTGATAAAAAAGCCTATTGGGAATATGCCAATTTTTTTTAATCGAAATTTCAAGAACTCTATTGAAAGAATTACAATATGGAATCCACTATGTTTAATGATACCTATGGATATTTTTGAATGTTATAATCTAAAGTCATTGAATATTAATTTACTCGGATTTAATGGCCAATTAAGCCAATTGTCTAGGCTTTCAAAACTAAAAAGTTTAAGTCTATATAATTGCTATACATTAAGCGAGATACAACAAGAAGAATTGCTTAGGTGCAGCAATTTAGTTCAATTAGAAGAAATCACAATGACCTTTTGTCCAAGTATAGAATTTCTTTCTAAGTTTTTGGATAAATGCAAAGGACTGAAAAAGTTAAACTTAGATCCCAATACATTAGCAATGCTATGTTACCAGAAAAATGGTAGTTACATTATAAAGCAAAATATACAAGATATGTTCCGTTCTTTTGATTCGTTGGGCATGGTGTCGAACTTTCAAAGGGAGATTTGTGGTGGATTGAATCCTCCTTTATCATGTGTTGTTCAAAACAGTATATTTAATGAATGCAGCATCTCCCAATTTTTTGAAACAAGTGAAATTCAATTAGTTCAACAATATATAAAAAACTATTCAGTACCAAAGAAGATATCAAAGTACTTAGAAATATACTACTGTTTGGTTGAAGAAGAATTAACAAAAAGTAATGACTATGACTTAAAATTATTGTCAATAGAGCAATTTTATTCTAAGAATTTCAAAAACTTTCATATAGTTCACTTAAGTGATTAGTGGATGAATTGTATTAATTGATTAAATAAATGATGCAAAAAGCCATGCTATTATTACCACTCCCTCAGTTGATGTTTCTTTACAGGTAGAGTCTGTTTTAAGAATAATAGTAAAATAGATGAGTACAAGTCCGATGCTGATTATCGCATAATAGCGGAGTCAAGGATTCAGATAACGAATATTTCTTCCAGCGCTTTTTTGCATGAATATATAATTAAGCAGTAAGCACTATTTAACCTTTAAAAGAAAGCTTTCAAAATATGCCTCACAGCGCTGCTGCTCGGTTTTTTTGGGGTCGTATCTTGCCCCGGCCTTGAATTTTTTTCAAAAATTCTGCAACCGGGGCTAAAATGCTTCGCACGCACTTACAGTG
>CAYTMQ010000037.1:0-2766 GCA_964438995.1 uncultured Chitinophaga sp. | reverse complement strand
TGTACAGTGGTAATTTCAATGTAACCATGAAGGCAACAAATGCTGCAGGTTGCGATTGTGAAATCACTAAGAAAGTTGGAGCTACAACTGATATCAGTAGAATAAACAATGGTGGCAATAAAATCTCCATCTATCCAAACCCTAACAATGGCACATTTACAGTCAACAATGTTGACAATATGCCAATGAAAGTTGAGGTTTACAATGTACTAGGTTCTAAAGTTTATTCTAACATCAGCAACGAAGGAAATTTAGAAGTTAATTTAAGCGACAATGCAAAAGGCATATATCTTGTAAAAGTAACCATCAACGGCATTACTACGACAAGTAAAATCACTGTAACACAATAAATTAATTGATTATACATTTAAAAAAGGCTTTCATAAAATGGAAGCCTTTTTTATTAAATATGACTTTTTTATGATAAAACTTTTCCATACATTTGGTGAAAATTGACAAACAATATGAGTAAAAAACTACTAACCATTCTAGCACTATCATATTCCCTATTTATGATGATAGAGACTAGAGCACAGAATGTGATCTATTCGGACACATTTGTTGTGGGACAATCTTATTGTCCAAACAGCTCTCAATATGACAATTGGGTGTCATTTAGGGCAGCTTTGGATACAACCACCAACCAATTTTTAAAAGTAACTGCAAAAGGCACTTACAGCACAACAGGCAGAACCTGTAGCAACAAATGGTTGGTTAGACGACTTGCTGCTGCATTAAAAGCAGGAGCCTCTGCTTCAATTAGCTGTGATGGATACACATGGACTGTAGGAGCATCTAATTCATGTTATTCAGGGCTATGCGGCAGTGGTACCAATGCAGTTGAATTAACTGTTGATGGCACAACTTGTTCATGCGTAACTCCAGGATGGTCGTTTAGACCAGGTATCACCAACTCAAATTGGGGAGGTATTAATACTGCTACATGCGGAGGTGCTAACCAAAGAATGACCGTTGAATTCCAAAAAATCACAAAACCAAATGATATTGGTGTGTCTTCTTTAAACACCCTAGACATCTGTAGCAACACCCAATCTGTTACTACAAAAATATCCAATTTCGGAACAAACAGAGTGGATAGCTTCAGAGTTTATTGGTCAGTAAACAACACTTTACAAACTCCACTGTACATTACTAGCAAATTTAGATCTGGAACTGACACATCTATCACTTTGAATAGTTCTTTTAGTTTAACCAACAATACAACTTATAACTTTAAATTCTGGACAAGCCGACCTAATGGCACAGTTGACTCAGTTGGACTAAACGACACTTTAAAGTCAACACTTCAATTTTTAGGCAATCCATCTCCACCAAGTACGACTGACATTAAACAATGTGGAAACGGCACTCCAAGATTAATGGCAACACCATCAAGTCCTTCAGATTCTATTTTATGGTATACAGCTAGTTCTGGTGGTACTTTACTTGGTATTGGAAGAAATATCCTTGGACCATACATTACTTCTACAAGAACATTCTATGCTCAAGCCATGCGTTTCGGTGGAAGTACAACTTTAGGAACTGGATTTGGTGGAACAACCATTATCACCGCTAACACTAGTCAATACAACGGTTCAACATTCAATGTGAATTGCGTTAATAGTGTTAACATTGATAGTGTTACTTTTAAACTATACACAACCAATCCTACTACAAATTACCGATTATATTACAAACTTGGAACATCTGTAGGATTTGAAACCAATTCATCTGCTTGGACTCTTATCAGCAGTGGTCAGGTAAGATATTTCACTTCTGGTGGTCAATACTTTGGTAGAGTTCCAGCGAATAGTTTATTGCTTCAAGGTGGTAACTTATATGGTTTTTATATCACTACCGACCCTACAACTGGTGGAGGAAATGATATGTATGTAACCAGTGGAGCACAAACTGCTTCAAATTCAGATATCTCTATTATTGGTAGTAGAGCTGTTGGTGGTTTGTTCGGTTCTCAAGGTGTATATGCAACATGGACAGCAAACGTTGAATTCATGATGAAAAAGCAATGTTCTAACCCTTCAAGAACAGCTTATACAGTTACCGTAAAACCTAGACCAACTGGATCTGATATCACCAAAGGCTCTACATTCAATGGTCAATTTAGAATTGGTGATTTTACCAAACCTGATGTTACTGAAATTGGAAAAACCATCATCTATGATATTGCTCCTCCAACAGGATTTACAAATGCAGGACATACTACAACTTGGACCATCAATTCGATTACAGCACGCACCAAATATGGCGTTTTAGTTCCATCGTCTGAGTATACTACTTCTGCGCCTTCTTCTAGCGGCTCTGGTACAATTACATTTACACCTACTGCTACCTACTTAGATAGTTTTATTACTTTCTCTGTTAACTATTCTGATTTAGGTCCAAACTTCTGCGACTCTACAGTTAAAAGAACTTTGGTGGTAGCACCAACTCCTAAACCTAACTTCAAATTCCCTGTGTCCATCTGTTTAGGTGATGCTACTTTGTTTGAAAATACAACTACCATTCACTCTGGTAATGCCACTTATACTTGGTACTTCGGTGATGGCGATAGCTCTGACCTACAAAACCCAGTGCATGAATACAAGCAATCAGGTAATTACAACGTAAAATTAATCGCTAAAAGTTTCCCATGGGGTACACTCAAAGACACAACAATCTTAGTTGAGGTTGGTGAGTTGCCTAATGTGAAGTTTAGAGCTAATAACAAATGTCAAGGTATTGCAGTGTCGTTCCAAAACCAAACAA
>CAYTMQ010000036.1:0-3117 GCA_964438995.1 uncultured Chitinophaga sp. | reverse complement strand
GCAAACAAAAACCCCGACCGTTAGGTCGGGGTTTTTAGTAATTAATCTAAATTTTTAAGATTTGACTAGGGTTAGAGATTATCTAACGATAGTGATCTTTTTAGTAGCGATTTGGTTGTCAGCAATTACTTTTACTGTGTACACACCTGAAGCGTAGTCAGTTAAGTCTACAGAAGTTGTGTTGCTACCAACTGTGATAGTTTTTACTAGCTCACCGATAGTGTTGTAAACGTTTACAGTCATGTCGCTGTTAATTTCAGCAGCAAGAGTTACGTTGAATACACCACCATTAGGGTTAGGATAGATAGAAACTGCGCTATTCATACTTTCAGCATCAGTGATGTCTGTAGTTACAGAGATACACTTAGTAGTAGTACACTCACAACCAGCATCGTTACGAGCGATCATTGTGATACAGTATTTACCAGGAGAGTTGAAAGTATATTGAGTACCTGAAGCACTAGAAGAGATAGAGTTACCGTCGCCAGTTAACCAAGTGTAGCTAGTGTTGTTTGTAGAACCACCAGTTGGAGTGAAGGTTAATGGAGAAGTTTTAGCAGCTTTAACGTTTCCAGTGATATCGAAAGTACAAGTGCTAGGCAATGGGTTGATTGTAACTGTTTTGCTCATTGAGTCAGCGCAACCACCAGCGATGCTAGCTTTTAATTGTACAGTGTAAGTTTGAGATACAGAAGAACTGTAAGCGTGAACTGGAGCACCTGATTTAGAAGTGTTACCATCACCGAAGTTCCAAGTGTAATCGATAGTACCTTGAGCGTATGTAGTTAAGTTAGTGAAAGGCACTTCGCTACCAGCACATCTGTCTTCAGCAGTAAAGTTAACAGCTGGTTGAACACCTACGTTAACGATTTTGCTTTCTTCAGTAGCACAACCGTTCAATAAAGTAGTTTTCAATTTAACCACTCTTGGACCGATTGAGAACCAGCTTTTAGTTGGGCTTTGAGCAGTAGAAGTGAAGCCATCACCGAAGTTCCAGCTGTATCCTAATAAAGTCTCACCGTTTAAGTTGGTAGTGTTAGTGAACGGAGTAGCTGTTCTGCTACAAGCGTAAGGGAAAGTATAGTTAGTTGTAGGGATTTGTTTAACAGTTATCGGAGTAATCATTGAATCTGTACAACCGAATTCAGAGATAACTTTTAATTTAACGTTTTTAGTACCAGCAGTTGTGAACATATAAGTAGGTTCTTTAACTGTTGCTTTGTTACCAGCATCATCAAAATCCCACAAGCTACCTAGTTGACCTAGAGCGATACCAGAGTTGTTGTTGAATTTGAATTCAGTATTTAAACAATCACCAGTTGCTTTAGCAAAGTTAGCGATTGGTTTAGCGAATTGGTAAACAATTTTAGTAGTAGTGTTGGTACAACCATCAGCAGTAGCAGTCAATTTAACTAAGTAACCACCTGGATTAGAATAAACTTTGAATCTGTCAGCTGCGCTAGTAGTATTTACTAGTGGAGAACCATCACCGTAATCCCAAGTGAAGTTGGTTACACCTGAACCACCATAAACTGTAGCATTTCTCAATTTAACAGCTACGCCTTCACAAGCGTTGGTGTTGATGATAGTAGCAACTGGAACCTCAGTGATGTTAACATTGAAGGTTTTAACAGTTGTAAATGCATATGGGTTAGTAGTGGTTTTTAATGTGATAACATAAGAACCGAAAGTAGCATAATTGTGAGAAGGACTAGCTTCGTTAGATTTTGGAGAACCATCACCGAAATCCCATTCGTAGTCGATTGAACCTGAAGATACAGTTGAAGTACTTTCGAAGATCAAGTCAGTTTTTTCACAAAGAGCAGTTGGTAATTTAGCATCTGGAACTGCTTTAGGAGCGATGAATACTTTACGGGTGTAGATAGTATCACAATTGGTTACTAAGTCAGTAATTTTAACTGAGATAACGATTGTAGAATCTTCCCATGCTTTTGGAGCATCTAAAGTTGCTCTGAAAGGAGCAGCATTGTTAACTGAAACCGTAGCATTAGCGTTAAAGCCATTAACAGTTTTAGCAGTTACAGAACCTGACCATTTTGTACCATAGTCACTGTTAGTGTATCCAACAGTAGCAGGAGAGCCTAAATCGTAAACCAATTTCTCGTTAGGGAAAGTGATATCAGGCTTACCAGTTGTCAAGAATTGAGCTGCAGTTGAAGACAATGAAGTATTGTGGGTTAAAGCGCTACCACCTGGTGATTTCAATACATTGAAAGTGAAAGTCATTGTATCGTTAGATGGAATATCATCTGCTTCTAACAAGAAGAACTTCACAGTATGAGGACCAGCTTGAGAGAAAAGTATAGGATTGAAAGTTACAGTTGCTGTTCCACTTACAGGAATAGTATTAGTGAAATTTACTGTTGCTTTAAGTACTCCATTATCAGAGCAAGCAACTATGAAGTTGGTTACAGGTTCTCCGAAATTGTTTTGGAAAGTGATGGTAGGAGTTGGAGCATAACCAGCACAAACTGGAGATGGAGGGTTGAAATCGTTTGCGGTTTGAGCGATATCCAACACACCTTCTACTGCACCTCTATCAGATTTAGCAGGATTTCTTAATACACCGTAAGCATCTTTTAAGTTTGTAGAAACAGTTGGTACATTATTTTGGTTTAAGAATCTGTTTGAAGCAAAGTTACCAGCGAAGTTATGGCCGCTATTGATAAATCTTTCGTTAGAACCACAGAAACCGTTGCTTGCCCATGCAGCAAAACTTGTTGCAGTTCCAGCAGGACAGTACCAGTTTTGGTTTGAGAAGTTATTTAAGTAATAAGAGTTGTAATCCCATTGATAAGGTGTGCTACCGTTGATGTTATATGTATACACTGGATAGAAGCCGTACCAGTTTTGCAAATCAAAAATATTACCAATTACTTTAATGTTTGTATGGTAATATTGGTATTGATAAAGAGCATAAACATAAGGACTGCTATTGTTAGTTAAACTTCCATTTGCTCTAATGGTATTCTGACGAACTTCAGTGGTGTAAGAACCAGAAATGAAAGAATAGTTATAGATTGGATAAGTATAATAATATGCAGCATTATCAACAATCAAATTGCTGTTAATTCTAGTATTGTAGTTGTAATAGTT
>CAYTMQ010000035.1:0-3513 GCA_964438995.1 uncultured Chitinophaga sp. | reverse complement strand
TATCTTTGCAATCCTTTTTTGGGCCTTTAGCTCATTCGGTTAGAGCATCTGACTCATAATCAGAGGGTACTTGGTTCGATCCCAAGAAGGCCCACTTAATATTAAAACCTTGAATAACACAAGGTTTTTTTTATTTTATAGACTATGAATTCTTGTTGTTACATCTTGTTTTCCAAAAAACTTGGCAAATTTTACATTGGAGTTACTAATGAAAATATTTCAGATAGAATATTAAAACACAACCTAACTCAATATGGCAATCATCGTTACACAGCTACTGCAGATGATTGGGAATTGTATTTAATAATTAATGTTGATGACTATGCTCATGCAATTAGATTAGAGAGAAAAATAAAATCCATGAAAAGCTCAAAATACATTAGAAATATAAAACAATATCCTGAAATGCTTGAAAAGATTATAAATGAAACTAAGAGCATCTGACTCTCCTCCCGAAAGCTTTCGGGACATCGGGACAGAGGGTACTTGGTTCGATCCCAAGAAGGCCCACTTAAAATTAAAACCTTGAACAACACAAGGTTTTTTTTATTTTATAGACTATGAATTCTTGTTGTTACATTAAGTTTTCACATCAAATTCAGAAAAACACATCTAAATTTTCAATTTTTAATTAGCTTTGTCGAAACGCCTCTTTACCATTGAAAACTAAACTAACTGCACAACTAATCACTAAACTTCCCATTAAACTAGAAGTGTTAATCATATTGCTAGTTTTAACTTTTAGTTATGCTTGCAACAAACCCTATGATGGCGGTTTTAAGCCTGGACCAGTTACTTGTTCAAAAGACAACACCGTTGGATTTCCTGCAGATGCCTTAGATAGATTGTATTTTAAAGATTCTACGTATTGGATATATCGAGATAGCATAAGTAAATTAACCGATAGTGTGTGGGTGACCGATTCTAAGTTGATAACTTCTAATAATTTTTTTAATCATCAAATTTATAAAAGATGTTTTCAAGGGTTTTATTACACCTTAAATAGTAGTAATACTGGAAGAACAACAGTTCAAGGAGCTCCAAACTTTATTGATGATACAACTAAGTTTGAAAATATTTATTTCAATGTAGATTATTCTATTGGTACAATAAATTATACTACCATTTTTAGATATTGGATAAAAGGAGATAAATACCTTGAAAATCAGGAAGGGGGAAATTTTGATACGCTTTCTAACTTAATTGGAATAAATAAAAATTATACTAATATTCTATGCCTAAAAAACCCAAAGAGCAATATAGATATCTATTCCGAAGCATATTATGCTCCTTATGTTGGGCTTATTAAATACAAAACTAAAGCAGGTCGAGTATGGGAGTTGCTTAGATACAAAATCATCAAATAAAATCTATGAACTACAATAAAACACATAGTGTTATTTTCTTATTATTGACATCAATTGTCTCTAGTTGTAACAGATCATCAAAATGTGAATGCGAGTCGTTTAAACCCATTCCAGAATCTACCAAAGAATGGTATGACTTCAAGGATAGTAGTTATTGGGTATTCAGAATGCTAGAAGATACGACACAAGTTGATACATTAAAGCAAATTTTAGTAAAAGACCATTCAATTTACCAAAATTGTGAATCAAATAATAACAACGCAATAAATTGCAGTGAAATGAGAACTTTTTTTTACACGCATACAAACGATAGTTTTTTCCCTAGCTTTAATTCTGAAAATACTAATTTGGGATACCATTATTTAGTTGTTAGTTCAATAACTAAAAAATCAGAATTATTCGGTCTTTACTCTGGTACACCTAATTTAAACCTATACGGTCAACTACTTCAATTTCCTATTAAACTAAATCAAAAAATTGGATACTTTTATGTTTCTGATTCAATAGAAAATTACAACATCAACAATATTACTTTCAGTTCAACAACACTACATATACAATCAGAATTAAGTCCAAATGTAGAAGATGTTAATACCGAAGTATGGTGGACCAAAGGCGTCGGAATGGTCAAGTACATCAAATCTGAAGGCAAAACTCCTAAAGCGACTTGGGAGTTGGTGGATTACAAAATCATCAAATAAAATCTATGAACTACAATAAAACACATAGTGTTATTTTCTTATTATTGACATCAATTGTCTCTAGTTGTAACAGATCATCAAAATGTGAATGCGAGTCGTTTAAACCCATTCCAGAATCTACCAAAGAATGGTATGACTTCAAGGATAGTAGTTATTGGGTATTCAGAATGCTAGAAGATACGACACAAGTTGATACAATAACCCAAATGGAGATTATGGATAAATCTTCACACAATAGCTGCAACTATGATTATAACTCAACAATTACCTGTGCAGAGAGAAAATTAATATTTTATAATCATTCTAATACCAAGCTTTTCCCAAGTTATGATAAAGAATTTTCTAAATATGGCTATCATACTTTAATGATACTATCACCAACTACCCAAAACGAGATTTTAAGCTTAGAGTCTGGTACACCTAATTTAAGCCTTCATGGGCGACTATTTATGTTTCCACTTAAATTAAATAACCAAATCGGTTACTATGTTGTTTCAGATTCAATCGAGAATTTTACAATCAATAATTTAAAATTCCACTCAACGACATTAAAAATTAAAACCAACATTAGTGCACAAATTGAAGATTTAATCACCGAAGCTTGGTGGACCAAAGGCGTCGGAATGGTCAAGTACATTAAATCTGAAGGCAAAACTCCTAAAGCGACATGGGAGTTGGTGGATTACAATATCATCAAATAAAATCTATGAACTACAATAAAACACATAGTGTTATTTTCTTATTATTGACATCAATTGTCTCTAGTTGTAACAGATCATCAAAATGTGAATGCGAGTCGTTTAAACCTATCCCAGAATCCACCAAAGAATGGTATGACTTCAAGGATAGTAGTTATTGGGTATTTAGAATGTTAGAGGATACAACTCAAATTGATACAGTATCTCAATTGTTTATTCAAGATGAATCTTCACTCAACAGTTGTAACCATGATTATAACAACACAATGACTTGTGCTGAGAGGAAAAAGATTTTTTATAACCATTCAAACACGAAGTTGTTTCCTAGTTACAATCCCGTAAACACAAAGTATGGCTATCATTTTTTATATGTTAGCTCACCTGGAGATTATGAAGAAATACTTAGCCTAGAATCAGGTTCTCCTAACTTAAATCTCCATGGTTGGTTATTCTCTTTCCCCATTAAATTAAACCAAAAAATTGGTTATTATTTCATCTCTGACTCTATTGAAAACTACAGCATCAACAATTTAAAATTCAATTCAACTACATTACACATTAAATCGGAGATAAGTCCTATAATAAAAGACATTATTAAAGAAGTATGGTGGACTAAAGGCGTTGGAATGGTCAAGTACATTAAATCTGAAGGCAAAACTCCTAAAGCGACATGGGAGTTGGTGGATTACAATATCATCAAATAAAATCTATGAACTACAATAAAACACATAGTGTTATTTTCTTATT
>CAYTMQ010000034.1:0-3553 GCA_964438995.1 uncultured Chitinophaga sp. | reverse complement strand
CTAAGTTATATTGAGTAGGTAATGTTACAGTGATGTAACAAACTTTTCTTTTTTCCAAAGAAGGGCCAACATCGTTTTTGCTTGTTAAAACAATGGTATAGCATCCAGGGATGTCGAATGCAAACTCTGGGTTTTGAGAAAACTCATCACTTCCATTTCCCCATGGATCTGAATAAACTTCACCTGTAGCTAAAGCAGGTACAAATCCTGAAGAAGCATAAGTTGTTGAGTCGTAAACATCCCAAGTCCATTGATACGGACCATTAGTAGACAAATCAAACAATTTAATAGATTCATATTGTTCTATTGTTACTCTATCTGCAACGAAATCACCAACTGGCACAGCAGTAGGAGCGTTAATGGTTAAACATTTAACAATGGAGTCAGAACCTAAACAGTTAGAAGACTTCAGCTTAACGCATTTAGTTCCACTTGATGTCCATGTATAATTAAAATTAACGCTATTTGGAGCCTCAATTGTACCGTTATTATCAGCATCCCAGGTATGTGAAATATACCCTGTTTGGTTGCTATTGATAAATTTAACAACTGATTTTACCCAAGCACTTGTAGGTGCAACAAAATTTGCACTAACAGAAGTTGGTAATTGAAGTGACACTGTGTAGTCTTCAGTTTCTCCCCAGGTGTATGTACCACACGCACTTGATGGATTTGAAACAGCTCCTTCAATTAATACCACTCTCATTCTGGTATTACCAGGAGTAATGTTACAAGGAACAGTCCAAGTATAAGTGAAAACTGCACCAGCGCCAGATTTAGATTGAGAAGACGCAGCAACTGCTTCGTTTGATTCAAAAGCGTTGTTTTTGTTGTAATCAATCCATGCATTGGCTGCATAGGTATAGTGACCATTACACGTACTCTCTGTGATAGTAATTGAATACTGTCTGCCAGCTGATAAATCAACTGGTGTTAGAGTAGTCCAATCTGTGTAAGTTTGACATGTAGGTGTGCCTGAAACGTTATTTAACGTTACAGTATTACCCTTTAAATAAACGGAGGCAATATCCTCATCCGCCGTTGAAGTTGCATTCGAGGTACAATACTGTGCGGAAGCAGTACTTACCCCTAAAAGCACAAACATTACAAGCATCAAATGCTTTAAAATGTTGGAGCCTTTTTTGTAGTAATTAGTAAACATATTCATATTTCTTATAATGGGTTGGCAATTTAATTCGTTTGAATGATAATTTTCTTCTATTGTGTTTTCCTAGTTTAAATTATCAATAAGCTTAATCGTGTATAGATTTGTCTTTCAAAACCTTTCATGTCTATTTATACCAATTATAAATTAAACATCAAATAAGAAACGGCAAAAGAATAACGCTCAATTTTAATGATCGTTTGACAAATTTACTATTTAATTCGATAATTCAAAAAATCATTGCAGAGAATTGACACGATATCAACATTTTTTACTTCAAAATGACATAAACTAAAAAAGCACCGACTTTCGCCGGTGCTTTTTACATTATTGAAATTTAGATTAATTACTGTAATACAACTCTTTTAGTAACAACTTCACCGTTTGCAATTAACTTGATGGTGTAAACTCCTGCAGCATTACCGCTTAAGTCTAAATCAAATTTACCGCTTACTTCTGTGTAGTTTTTGCTTGTTACCAATTGACCAACTGAATTGTAAACTTCAACAGTAGCGTTTTGAGCTAATGCACCTTGTAGGTCGATGTTTACTATACCGTTTGTTGGGTTAGGATATACGTTTACTCTATCTTCTGCCTTAACATCGTTTACTGATACAGTGCTGTTAACACATTTTGGCCAGTAAGTATAGTTAACCAATCTAGTAAACTCATCCGAAGTGTTACCACTTGGATCAGTTACTCTGTATGTGATAGTGTAGATACCTTCTTCCCAGATATTAACGTTTTGGTTTACGATTTCAACCAATGGTTTCAATTGTGCTGGGCTATAGTAGTTATCTGTTGTAGAAATACCCCACATTGGCCAGATGTTTTCACCTACACAACCGTGGATAATTTCACCCCAGATTCTTGGAGCTTTAGTATCAACAACCATAACTGTTCTAGTTTTAGTTGTTTTGTTACCAGAACCGTCAACTGCTTCGAATACTTCAGTGTAAGTGCCTAATACGTTAGGGTTAACATTGCTTGATACTTTTACCAAACTTACTTGAGAACCTGAGTAGTAGTTATCAGTTACTGATGCTGCTACTGAGTTGTAAGCAGTTCTTACTTCGTGTTGAACGATGTCGAAAGTATTTAAGCTGATTACTGGAGGAATGAAGTCGTCAACTCTGTAGTTTCTTACTAGTGGAGTAGCTTGGTTTCCGCTTTGGTCAACCGCATAGTATGTTACAGGGTAAGTTCTTCTTACTAATGTATTAACTTGACCATTGAAGCCCCATTCTTTAGTTAATGTTGGGTTTAAATCATAAGCATCTTCAACAGATGTTTGATCTAACCAAACGCTACCGATTTGAACTGAAGTATCACCTAAGGCTAAGATAGTTGGTTTCTTTGTATCTTCTACACAAACGAATCTAGATTTGGTTACTGAGTTACCAGCAACGTCTTGAACGAAGTATACGATTTCGTAGTTACCAATTGTTTTGGTATCAACTGTACCAGTTACAACGATAGATGAAGTTAAGTTAAATGGCGCCTTGTTGTCAGTTGCTGTTGCACCTGGATCAACATATGGAGTGTTGTTTCTATCTGCTTCGATACAACCTGAAGGACCAGGGTTCAAAGTTAAGATAGGCTTAGTTAAGTCGTTAACTACGATGATAGTACGGATAGCTGGAGCAGCTTTGTTACCTGATTTATCAGTTACATTGTACTCAACAGTGTATAATCCAGTTACTGAAGCATCTAAGTCAGTAGTCATTTGTAATTCGCTAGAGATATCACCTTCTGAAGCATCAAATGCGGTTGCACCATCATCAGTGTAAGATGAACCTACTTCGATTCTTACTGTATCGCTACCATTTAAAGTGATTACAGGAGGGTTGTTATCATTAGCTAAGATTAAACCGTAGTCTTCGTACTCACCAGCAGTGATAGGACCACAAGTAGAAGTGCTTTCGTTGTTGTAGTTAGCAGCAACTCTCAATTTAGTTAAACCTTCAAATGAAGCTGACAATGCAGGAACTGTGAAAGTTGTAGTATATACTTGATTGTATGTGCTAGTTTCGAAGAAAATTTGCTCACCAGCATCATCAAAGTCACCATCAATGTTCCAGTCAATCCAACCTTTTCTGTTAGCTGGGTCAACGTTACTTGTTCTAGAAACTTCTAATGTATAAGATTTACCAAAAGTTAAGTTAGCTCTTACTGTACCACTGTAATCAGTATAAGAAGCATCACCTGAAGTAGAGTAGTTGTTGAATAACTCAGTTGTGCCATCTAATACTCTTACTCTGTTGATTCCAACGTCAGAACTTAAGATATAAGCTGATGGTTTGCAATAGTCTAATGCACAAATGTATTTGTTTTTAACAATTGTCTTAGTAGTATTAGTAGGGTCTAATGAGTTGTATGCTTTTAAAG
>CAYTMQ010000033.1:0-3645 GCA_964438995.1 uncultured Chitinophaga sp. | reverse complement strand
GATACCCGAATCAGCAGGTTGGGGTGCAACTCCGGGTTGTCCCGTGCCTCAATCAGGATTTTCGGATCCAGCATATTGGCCTGCACCTGCATACCGTGCCGTTTGAAGTACACCTTGTACATGCTACCCAGTGCACTCTTACCATCGTCACAGTCGTAACTGGAGGCATCCAGCTTGATATTGAAGTTGATGCCATTGGCAAACTTCTTGAAATCGATCCGGTTCATCGAATTGATCAAGGCGGTGGAGCCACGCTTGTCTGCACCGTTTTCCGGCGCAAAACCCGAGGCGAAGGTCTCGCCGGCACGACGGCCATTTGGTGTGGCATTGATCAGCCCGCCGAAGTGGGTGTGGGAAGTGTTGGAGTACACGCCCGCCAGGTACTGGCCACCGCGGGTATTCTTGCCCAGGGCGTGAATGGAATCGGAGTAGTGATCCCCGACCCACTTCATCCAGGCATCCGCCTTGGGAATATCGTTGCCAAATTTATCGATGCCTTTCAGCCTGGTCCGCACAACCTCATCCGAGAGATTGTCTTTCAGGTGAGCGACCAGCTCCTCAAGGGTGAGCCACTTGTCCTCGAACACAGCACTCTCAATGGCCCCCAGGGAATCGGCCACGACCGCCATGCCGGTGCCCTGGATACCGGAGAAATTGTACTTCGCGCCACCCTGTGTAGAGCAAACACCCTGCTCGAGACAGCCTTCCAGCGTAGCGCTGGTGATCGGGGTGGGGTGGTACTTGGCGTGGAACTGTTCACACTTCTGCAAATCCGCGTGCAGCTTGCCCAGCTGATGCTTCACCTGCACCTTGTAGGCGTCCAATACGTCATCCATGCTCTTCATGCTGGAGACCGGGGGTGTCTTGACACCGATCTGTCGGTCAGAACCAAACTGGCACCCCTCGTTGAGCGCCATTTCCAGGGCCAGGGCCATGTTGTACATCCCGGCGTCGGTGGAACCCAGGGTCTTGCCCGGCGCCGTGGGCTCAACACAGCCGATGGCGACATAGTCCCTGGCATCCTCCAGGGAATAACCGACATTCATCATGGACTCGATGATGGTCTCGTCGTTATACATGGCGGGCGCCGAACCCGGGCCGAAGTTCACCCGGATGACCTCATCGTAGAATGCCTTGGGTGTGTTCTCGTGGAGACGGACGTGGAAGTTGGGCTGGCGCATGCGCAACTCATCGGCGAGCTCCAACAAAATGAAACTCAGTTCATTGGTCGCATCGTTGCCCTCGGAGTCCTGACCACCGATGGTCACTACCTCCCAGCTGGTCAATCCACCGAGCATGCTGGTCAGCTCGTCGGAGTACATGGGGATGGTTTCGCATAGCTTTACGCAGAAAGCTCCCAGAATATCTTTCGCCTCTTGTCTTGAAATACGTCCAGCCGCCAAATCCTCTTCATAGTAGGAATTCAGGAATTGGTCCACGCGGCCCGGACAGGTGGTTTCACCTATTGTCTCCTGGAAAATGGCGATGTGGGTGAGGGTCATTGATTGGACCGCTTCATAGAAACTGGTTGCGCCATAACGTGGTACGCGAGCGCAGACCTCCGCAATCCGCTCTAGATCAAGTTTCCGCTGAGGGTCCGCTTCAGCCTCTGCCAGCCTACGCGCCTCGGTCGCATAGCGGTCACCAAACTCTGCCAGCGCATTCATTGAGATTTTCACAGACTGGTAGAAGTCCAGCTTGGAGGGATCGTTGGTTTGTGCCTCGAAGGCCTCCACCTCGGCGATGATGCCCTCGGCACCCAGTTTGATCACTTTCTCGTAGCCGGGTGCCAGGTGAGCAATACCACCAGCCTCATACAATTGGTACTGCAGTGCTTCAATCTGCTCCTTAACAAAGCGCATCTGCTCTTCCTGCCCGTCAAAGGCAAGATAAACCATATTCTTGTCCATCCAGAACGGAATATATGACTGGAGTTTTGCCTGCTCGTCTTCGCTGATCTCGAGAGGATTGACCTTGCGGGTGGGTAGTTTGTCGACACCAATCATTATGCCCAGACCGCCCAACTCCGGATAACAGATGCCGGCGACCCGTTTGGCGGTGAAGTTGCCAACAATCAGCTCGTCAGGATAGATTTTCACCGTTTTGTTGGCCAGGACGTGGCGTGTCGCTTCAGCTATCTGAACGGCCGTAGATTTCCCATCGTTGGCCTCATCCATGTAATACTCTGACCAAAGCACTGCGCGCTCGATGCAGCCACCGTAGGTAGCCTCGTCGACAGCTTTCTTCAGGCGAGCGACTCGAGCACCATCTTCCAGTGACTGACCAACGACATTAGTAATTGCATTCATATTTCACCTCGCGTCTCAGCGCTTGACTCAAAAGTTTATTGTTTTTGAAGCTACGGTTGCTTTACATGTCGCCCCGTCTTAAACGAAGCACATACTATGGAGAGTACAAGGAGTTGATATTAATTCAAATAGATAATATATAAGAGTATTATCAGTTATTTGAATAAGAGGTGGTCGGTGCTTCGAAACCAGGATTTGAATCTCTTGCCCATATTTGATGCATTGATGCAGGAGCAGCAGCTTTCCAGGGCGGCGGAACGGTTGTGTATGAGCCAGCCTGCAGTTAGTAATGCATTGAAACGTCTCCGAATCAGCTTCAGGGATGATCTATTTGTCAGGACAAGACGGGGGCTGAAGCCAACCCAGCGCGCAGTGGAGCTGCATGAGGCTATAGCACCTGTTCTGGAGTCACTCAGCCATACGTTCGACGATCAAACCTTTAGTCCAGAAGTATCAGATAGGACGTTGGATATCTCCATGGATATTGCAGCGGAGTATGTTTTCGCTCCTGATGTGCTAGGGATACTGCTTCCGGTGGCTCCAAACCTTAGGATTCGGTTCCATCCTGACCATATTCCGGACATTGCTGGGCGTTTGAAGGATGGGCGTTTGAACTATGCATTGGAGTATGGGCCAGTCTTATCCGATGAGTTTGATTCGGCTCATTTTGCGGACGAAACCCTGTCAGTTATTTGTGCCAAGAGTCACCCGAGCATCAAGGGAAGTCTCTCCCTGGAGCAATACACGTCGCTTCCGCATGTGTCGCTGGTCCCACGCCCCAGCTTTTCTGCTGGTCAAACAGCTGGAGAAGTAACTCCCGTTGAGTACATCGTCGGAGGTGACTTGCCTACAAGGAATATTGGTCTCAGGGTGGCCAGTTCGCTCGCTATTCCTGAGATCGTCGCGACAACAGACCTTATTGCCACGCTGTCTACCCGACTAGTTTTACCGCTTGTTGAATCGGGGGAACTGCAGCGTTTCGATCCGCCTTTCAACAATATAGGGTTTGAGTTTCGTCTGTACTGGCATAAGAGTCGGTCTAAAGATCCATTTCATCAATGGTTTATCAACGAGCTTGCTGAACACCAAAATAGTATTCGAGGTCAGAGGAACTAAGATTACACTGAATCTGCAAGCTATTGTTTTTCCCTTATTAGTTCCCACTTTCCAGCGCGCTCCAGCCGTTGATTTTCCATTTCAATGGCTTGCAGGCTCTTTCGAATTTCCTGAATGTGGAGAACTGCTGCGGCACGTGCTTCATCTGGCTTCTGGTCCATAATGGCCACAAAGATAGAGTGATGTTGTGCACTCAACATCATTCGCTGTTCTGGCCGAT
>CAYTMQ010000032.1:0-3861 GCA_964438995.1 uncultured Chitinophaga sp. | reverse complement strand
AAAAAGTCAAAAGTCAAATGGGAGCGAAGCGGACATCCCGCGCCGTTGTGAGTTATCGAACAAGGGTTGCGGGAAGTCAAAAAAGGGAATTGGAAACAGGATTTAGGGAATAGTGGGCTAACGCATGAGTTAATGTAACCTCGTATCCGCGATACAGGATGTTTTTCTTGTAGGGCGAAGGGCTGCGCCCTCGACAATGTATAAAACCACAATGCCACAAAGTACACAAAGAATACACAAAGGAGATGATTTATGTTAATGTAGGTCGAGGGCATGCCCTCGACAATCAAAATTGGATTTATGGGTCGTAACGCTTGCCCAGTATTGAGTTGAGTCTTCGAGACTCTAATGCTGGGTCGGACGTTCCTTTGGCGCAGCCTACAAGCTATCGACCGGAGGTCATACCTCTAATATCCACAATAAAATAATTATTATTTCTCCTTCGGACCTTGGTTGTCAGGTTTTGGACCTTGATTGTTTGACTTTGGTGGTCTGTTGTTTGGACGGTTGTTTGGTCGGTTATTGCCTTGCGGACCTTGATTGTTTCTTGGAGGACGATTGTCTTTGCTTTGTTCTCTTTGAGGTGCTTTGTTTTCTCGGTTACCACCCTCGCGGTTGTTCATCTCTCTTGGCGCATTGTCTTTTGACGGTCCGCCATATCCACTCGGCTTTTTCTTCTTCTTTTTCTTCTTGTTCTTATGGTCAAGACGCGTAATGTCCTCACTAGCTAAGTCAGTGGCTGCTATAGGCAAATCCAAATCTTCGTTTGAACCATGTTTGATTTCAGTAACCTCTCCAATCAATTCAGGCGATTTCTGTCCATTGTTGTTCATTTCAATGTACTCATTTACAGTATCTAAACTAACACAAATCCATGTGTGTTTGTCTTCATATGCAAACCAAGTTAATCGCTTCAAAATATCGGTTTTCTGCATATATGCAGTGCCTGTTACTGTGTCAATTCTAACTGTTTTGGCTTTAGGAAACTCTTCTAATGCTTCCATATATGTGTCCAATTCGTAGTTGAGGCAACATTTTAGTTTACCGCACTGACCAGAAAGTTTCAACATATTGATGGATAAGTTTTGATATCTAGCAGCCGAAGTGTTTACTAATTTATAATCGGTAAGCCAAGTGCTGCAACACAATTCTCTTCCACATGAACCAATGCCGCCTAATCGAGAAGCCTCTTCACGGTATCCGATTTGACGCATTTCAATTCTAAGTTTGAATTCTTCAGCAAACTTTTTAATCAGCTCTCTAAAGTCAACACGACCTTCTGCTGTATAAAAGAAAATAACTTTTTTATTGTCACCCTGAATTTCAATGTCGCTTAATTTCATCTCAAGCTTCATCATCAAAGCAATGGTACGAGCTCTTTCAAGCACTTTTTCTTCCCTTGCTTTTGCCTCATTGTATTTCTCAATGTCTTTTTCGTTGGCTTTTCGGGTGATGTTTTTAATGGTCTCTGAATCTTCTCTCACATTTCTTTTCTTCAATTGTAAACGAACAAGTTCGCCACTAATAGAAACGTGACCGATGTCGTAACCCATATCAGATTCGAGCACTACAGCATCGCCAGTATAGAGTTCCAGACCGTTTTTATTTCTAAAAAATTCCTTCCTGCTACCTTTGAAACGGATTTCAACGATATCAAAAGGTTTATAGTTATCTGGCATTGCAGTATCGCTTAGCCAGTTATATACGTTTAATTTATTGCAACCACCTGTGCCACATGTGCCATTGCTTTTACAGCCATTAGGAGCACAAGAGCCAGTAGTTCCACAACTTCCACATCCCATGAGTTTTCTAATATTTTATGTTTGTTAAGAAACCATTTTAGGTTTCAAACAATTTTTAAGTTTCAAAGATAGGTTAATTAATATTAATTTTACACTGCCATTTCTATCTATTTCAAATATGGCTTGGTTAAAGGCGTCATAAATGATTTGGGTGTTGTCAAGTTCTATCAGTTTAGAGAGTTTGTTGACAAATTCTAGTTCGGCAGGTGTGAGTTTTTTGCTCAAATCTTGATACTTGATCAACATGGCTGAACGTATCATCTGAATACCATATAAAAAGAACAATTTTACGCCTTCTTTCCCTTTATCAGAATACACTTCCATCTCTTTTATGATTTTGGGAATGTTGCCCTGATAACAATCCAAAAGCCATGCTCTAAACGTGTCAAATTGAGGGTCGTTTAATTCTGTTGCAAGCTTGGATGCTTTATTCAAACTACCCTCGCTCATCAATGCCGCGTTTTTAGCTATGTCGCCTGCCGAAATATTGTTTTTTTCTAAGTATTCAGCGACTTCATCATACTTGTATCTTGGTACTTTTATGAATTGTGTTCTAGAGATAATGGTTGTTAAAATGTTTTCTGGTTGCTCAGTTACCAATAAAAACAAAGTATTTTCTGGTGGTTCTTCTAATAATTTTAATATCACATTGCCTTCTTTACCTAAAAATTCGGGCAACCAAATTATCGAGACTTTATGCGAACTTTCATACGGTTTTAACGACAACTTTCGCATGATGTTTCTAATTTCTCTGATATTGATGTTGGCTCTTTTGTTCTCTCCATCAATGCTGGTCAACCAATCGTTAAGATTCATCAATGGTTGTTCTTTGAATGCTTTTCTAAATTCGTTGATGTAATCATCGCAAACGGCATCTCCAAAGAAAGGAAAGGTAAAATGCAGGTCTGGATGTATCAATTGATTGTACTTAACACATGAAGAACATGTCCCGCAACTGTCGTGATTGGTTTTGTTAAGACAAGATACATACTGTGCATATGCAATTGCCAGCGGGAGAGCAGAAGAGCCTTCAGAAGAAATTAGCAATTGGGCATGCGGAATCCTGCCTGCTTCTATTGTAGCTGCAAGCTTTAATTTTAATTCTGTATGCCCATGAACTTCTGAAAATTTCACTCGTCGCAAAAATATAAAAATCCGCTTAGCTTTCTGCTAAGTTTTCAATTGTGAATAAATAAAAAAACCGGTCAGGCGACCGGTTTAATATCGTTTAATTTTTCGTGATTACTTTTGAATACCTACAAACTTGATATTGAAGCACAATGTTTGGTATGGCTCGATATCAGAAGCACCAGTGTAAGGATTTTGTCTTCCAGATGCACCGTAAGCTAAGTTGTAAGGAATGATTACTTCATATTCAGAACCTTCATCCATCATGGTCAAGGCTTCTATAAAACCTGGGATTGCTCCACCATTCAATGCAAATTTAGCAGGCTTGCCACCAACATTAGAATCAAATGTATTGCCATCAACATATTTACCTGTATAAAATATCAAGATAGTATCGGTAATATTGGCTTTTAAACCATTGCCGTCTTTTACTTTTTTATACAACAATCCTGTGGATGTTTTTGTGAAACCATTTTTAAGATTTTTGTCGATGTAATCTTGACCTTTCTTTTTGTTTTCGCCATATTTTGATTCAGCAACATAAGAACCCAATACTTTTTGCATGGTTTCTTGGTTTAATGCCAAACCAGAATCTCCGCTTACCAAACTTTTTTCAACTGCAGATTTGAAAACTTCCCAGTTAATTTCTTTGATGTTGTTGTCTTTTAAGAATTTGCTGCCAACTAATGCACCAAATGCATAAGAAAAAGAGTCATTAGAGGTCTTAAGAGCTACTTTAGAACCGCTTTTGTTTCCGCAAGACGCCATAACTAGGGCGATACATGCTATAATTGATAATTGTTTCATTTTCTAAATTGAGTCGCGAAAATACACATTTAAGTTTATAAAAGGAAATTGGGGAATAAGGGGATAGGAAATAGGGTTTAGGATATAGTGGGCTGACGCGAGAGAAAAAGTCAAAAGTCAAAAT
>CAYTMQ010000031.1:0-6532 GCA_964438995.1 uncultured Chitinophaga sp. | reverse complement strand
AAAAGTCAAATGGGAGCGAAGCTATAATGTAACCTCGTATCCGCGATACAGGATATTTTTCTTGTAGGTCGAAGGGCTGCGCCCTTGACTATCAAAAAAAATCGTATGCCGCTGGGCATACGTTTTAGCAGGGCACGCCCTGCTACCTACGACGCCAGCTCTTTCTTTAAGAATCTGGCAGTATGACTCTCTTTTACGTTACAAATATCTTCTGGAGTGCCGGTCGCAAGAATCTGACCGCCTCCATGTCCGCCTTCTGGACCCAAATCGATGATGTAATCAGATACTTTGATGACATCCATGTTGTGCTCTATGACCAATACTGTATTGCCTCTGTCGGTTAATTTATTTAAAACTTGCAATAAAACAGCAATGTCTTCGAAATGTAATCCAGTGGTTGGCTCATCCAAAATGTAGAAGGTTTTTCCAGTATCTTTTTTTGCCAATTCCTCTGCTAATTTCACCCTTTGAGCCTCACCACCACTCAGGGTAGTAGAAGACTGACCAAGGGTAATATATCCCAATCCAACATCTTTTAAGGCTTCTAAGCGCCTAACAATATTTGGCATGTTGTCGAAGAATTCTACAGCATGTTCAATCGGCATATCTAAAACATCGTTGATGCTTTTGCCTTTGTATCTTACCTCAAGTGTTTCTCTGTTGTAGCGTTTGCCATTACAAGTATCGCACAGCACTTCAACATCGGGTAAGAAATTCATCTGTATGACTTTGTAACCACCACCTTTACAGGTTTCACATCTTCCACCACTTACGTTAAATGAAAATCTTCCTGGCTTATATCCTCTAATTTTAGCCTCTGGAAGCATGGCGAATAAGTTTCTGATATCGCTGAAAACACCTGTGTAAGTAGCAGGATTGCTTCTTGGTGTTCTGCCAATTGGCGCTTGGTCTATTCTTATAACTTTGTCGATATACTCTAAACCATTTATCGATTTGTATGGCAAAACTTGGTATTTGCTGTTGTACACATGTTTGGCTAAAATTGGATACAAGGTTTCGTTGATTAACGACGATTTTCCACTTCCAGATACACCCGTTACGCAGATGAAATTGCCCAAAGGAAATTCGACATCAACACCTTTTAAATTGTGGCCAGTAGCACCTTTTAATACCAGTTTTTCTTTGCTGATTTTTCGTCTTTTTTTAGGGACCTCTATTTGTTTTTTACCATTCAAATATTGAGCAGTCAGAGAATCTTGTTTTAAAAATTCTTTGTAGGTGCCATGTGCAGTAATTTTGCCGCCGTGTATACCAGCTTTTGGACCGATGTCTATAACGTAATCGGCTTGTTCTATCATGTCTTTGTCGTGTTCTACAACAATTACACTGTTGCCAATATCTCTTAAATCTTTAAGTGATTTGATTAATTTTTCGTTGTCTCTTTGATGTAGTCCAATGCTTGGTTCGTCGAGGATGTACAACACATTCACCAATTGCGAACCAATTTGTGTCGCCAATCTGATACGCTGAGCTTCTCCGCCACTTAAAGTATTTGAAGGACTGTTGAGAGTTAAATAATCTAGACCTACATTGCATAGAAAGCCAACCCTAGTGCTGATTTCTTTGATGATTTCGCTGGCAATGATTCTTTGTCTGTCTTGTAGTTTTGGTTCTAAAGAGCTCAACCAATCTCTTAAATTGCCAATAGACATTTGAGACAGTTGGGCGATATTGAACTCATCCATTTTAAAGTTTAAGGCTTCTTGTTTCAATCTAGCACCTTTACAAACTGGACATTCTTTGCTGTGCATGAACTCCTCAGCCCACTTGCTCAACGATTCACTTTTACCTTCGTAGTATTGCTCTTCAATGATGGGAATGATGCCTCTGAAGACCGTATCTATGGTTTGAGTTTTTAACTCGTAATTGGTATATGTAACAGGGAATGATTCATCTGAACCATGAAGTATGATGTCTAAAATCTCGTCGCTTAACTTTTCAATTGGGTCGGCTAAACTAAACTTGAATTTTTTCGCTAAACCCCTTAACTGAGCGAAAGTGAAATTTTCTCTCAATTCACCGATGGGCACAATGCCTCCTTTGTTGATGCTTTTAGACTTATCTGGAATGATGTTTTCAACGGCTATTTCACTTACAATTCCCAATCCGTTGCAATTCGGACAGGCTCCATAAGGAGAGTTAAATGAAAAGGTATTGGGTTGAGGTTCGTCATAACTCAAACCAGTTTCTGGGTCCATTAGAAACTGTGAAAAGAAATAAAGTTTCGAGTCGGCATTGTCCATGATAGACAGCGTTCCTTTGCCCATTTTGAAAGCCGTTTTAATGCTGTCATGTATTCTGGATTTATTGGCATCGCTTGGTTCAATTCTGTCAATGACCACTTCGATATCGTGGATTTTATAACGATCGAGTTGCATGCCAGTTTCAATTTCCATGATGTCTCCATCAACTCTAACTTTTCTATACCCTTGTTTTCTTATTTGTTCAAATAGTTCGCGATAGTGACCTTTTCGGCCTTTGATTACTGGCGCTAAAACAGTTATTTTTTTTAAACTGAATTGGTCTTGTATCAACTGAAGAATTTGGGATTCGCTAAACTTCACCATTTTCTTTCCCGACAAATGGCTATATGCATCGGCTGCTCTAGCAAATAAAAGACGCAAGAAATCGTATACCTCAGTGATGGTTCCAACGGTAGAACGAGGATTGCGACTCACAGTTTTTTGTTCAATGCTAATAACAGGAGATAAACCATTGATTTTATCTACTTGTGGGCGTTTCATATCGCCAATAAATTGACGAGCGTATGCAGAAAAAGTTTCCAAATACCTTCTCTGGCCCTCGGCAAAAATGGTGTCGAAAGCCAAACTGGATTTGCCACTACCACTTAAACCTGTAAACACAACCAGTTGATTTCTAGGGAAGCTTAAATCAACATGCTTCAAATTGTGCTCTGCAGCGCCAATAATTTCAATCATCTCATTGTTATCCATTTTCAAAAAAGTGGTGCAAAGTTCGGTAAATTAAGTCAATAAAAAATGTATATTTGCCCGATTCTAAATGTTTAAAAATAGTTTTGTCGGTTTATGTGTTTTGCTAATTCTCCTGCAATCAGGAATATCAGCATTTTACACCGTTTCAAAACTAAAAAACCACAAAAGAGAAATTAAAATGGATTTAAAAGAACAGCTTAATTCAGGTGTTCTAAATCCTAATATTGTTGTTTTTTCATCTGACGAATTAACAAATGCTCAATGGGAGCATTCTAAAGAATTTTTTCTTGGCAAAGATAAATATGATGTTTTAAAGGTAGTCACAGAAAACAATTCGACCAAATGGTATTGTATCAAGGATGACGAAGAACTTTTATTATTAAAATCGTTATCAGATAAAGAAAACAACAAGGTAAACTTTGAAGATGTTATAAAGAAAATTCAATTAACTGAATTCGTTGTTTATATTGGTATCACTGCTTTAAGCCAAGTAGATACTCAGTATGCTTTAATGTCAGATTCTACTTATAGCTTCCTATTCAAATCTGATAATTTCAGACCGCCATTGGCCTAATGTTCCAATTCGATTTATTATTTTAAATTCAATCTTAACAGTCACACTTTGCTTGATTGTTAGCATGTTGAGTTGTGTAATGCTGAAATACAAATCGCAATTGGTTATCCTTTAATAAATGAGCGAATAAGATATTACTTTTCGCCAACCCACTTTATCAATAAAAATTTAATCAAAACAATTTGTGCAGGAATTGAAACACATTCTCCTGTACCAACAATCATGAAAGAAAAATGAAAGTAAAATTTTATATATTAACAATAATGATGTCAACGTTGACTTGCGTTGCACAAACCATTACGGTCAAAGAAAAAACAACATTACAACCTATCTCAGGTGTATCCATAAACGATTTAACAACCAATGCAAAAGGTCAGTTAGATTTTGCTTTATTACAAGCCAATAAATCAGACGGACTATATCGTATCAACAAGTTTGGATATTTCCCAGACTCATTGAATTTTGAGCAATTGAAAGCTGCCGATTTCACCATCTATTTGGTTGAAAAATCAACAGGTTTCGATGGGGTTATTGTATCAGCTTCAAGGTTCGAAGAAAAAATCAATGATGTATCTCAACAAGCCACAGTGATAGGCAAACGCGATATGCAATTTATGAATCAACCGACTACAGCAGAGTTGCTTCAGCAATCTGGTAGAGCATTCGTTCAAAAAAGTCAGGCTGCTGGTGGTAGTATCACTATGAGAGGATTTGAAGCCAACAAAGTGTTGATGGTAGTAGACGGTGTTAGGATGAACAATGCCATCTACAGAGGCGGACATTTACAAAACGTTTTAAGCGTGGACAACAACATGTTAGAAAAAACAGAAATGTTGTTCGGACCAGGTTCTGTTGTGTATGGCTCTGATGCTTTGGGTGGCGTGATTCACTTCTATTCAAAAAATCCAGTCTTTTCAACTACAGAAAAGCCATTTATTAAGACCATGGCATTTACAAGATTTGGTACTGCTATGAGCGAAAAAACTGGTCATTTCGATTTCAATTATGGAGGAAGAAGATTGGCGTTTTTAACATCAGTAACATATAGTGATTTTGGTGATATGACCATAGGAAAAAGAGGTACCAAGGATTACGAATCTTGGGGAAGAAGAACTTTTTACGTTGATAGAATCAATGGTAAAGATAGTATTGTGCCAAACGCCGATTCATTCAAACAAATTCCAACTGGTTACAAACAATACGACTTAATGGCTAAGTTGTTGTTCAAGCAAAGTTTGTATGTGACACATGCTTTAAACGTGCAACATTCTAACACCACCGATTTCCCGCGTTATGATAGATTGACAGAAGCAAATAGCTCGGGCATACCCGGTTCTGCTCAGTGGTACTATGGTCCGCAAACTAGAACATTAGTTTCATATAAATTGGCTATTAACAAAAAAACAGAAGCATTTGATAATGCCAATTTGATTTTGGCTTTCCAAGATATCAAAGAAAGCAGACATAACAGAGGGTTTAATAGTAGCAATTTAACCCACCGAGAGGAGTTTGTTAAAGTGTATACACTCAATTTTGATTTACAGAAAGAAATCAGTAAAAAAACAGAGTTGAGATATGGAGTTGATGTGATGTTGAATGATGTCCAATCAGAAGCATCTCGAGAAAACATTAAAACTGGCGCTATCACGGCTCAAAGTACAAGATATCCTGATGGCGGTTCTAAAATGAACTCTATGGCATTGTACTTAACACAGAACACTTATTTCACGCCACGTTTCATATTAAATTCAGGTATCAGATTTACAAATGTGTATCTGAAATCGGTGTTTAATGACAAATCGTTTTTCCCATTCTTAGTTAATTCTATAGTACAACGCAATCAAAACACTAGTGGAAGTATCGGATTGGTGTATCTAGGTGATAAGGATTTTAGAATAGCAGGCAATTTGGCAACGGGTTTTAGAGCTGCCAATGTTGATGATATGGCAAAAGTATTCGAAAGTACAGGTGGCAGAGTTATTATTCCAAATGCTAATGTTAAACCTGAACAAACAACTACACTAGATGTAACTATTAGCAAAACATTCAAGAAAAAAATGAATGTTGAACTAAACGGATATTATACGGCATACAACAATGCTTTAACAGTAAACAGATCAACATTAAATGGGAAAGATACCATCACTTTTAATGGGGTATTAAGTTCTATTTATTCAACACAAAATGCTGCAAGTGCCTATATATACGGTTACTTCTTAGGATTGAATTACGATGTCAATAAAAAATTGAACATAAGTGCTACATATAACTACACTTATGGTAGAATTAATACGGATACTATTGATTATCCTCTCGATCATATTTCGCCAGTTTATGGCAGATTTGGGGTCACTTATAAAGAAAAAAAATGGAAAGCTGAGGTATTTACTTTGTTTAACGGAGCGAAGAAATCAGAAGACTATAATTTATTAGGAGAAGACAATCAGTTGTATTCAGCCGATCCTAAAAATGGATTTTCACCAGCTTGGTATACTTTAAACATTAGAGGATTTTACCAAATCAACAAAATGTTACAAGTGCAGTTGAGCATTGAGAATATCATGGATCAACACTACAGAACTTTCTCAAGCGGAACTAGCGCTCCGGGCAGAAACATTGTAGGCACATTAAGGGGTACTTTTTGATTTTGATGCAGTTGTCGCAGGGCATGCCCTGCGACCTACAATTAAAAAAGGCCGACAGAAATGTCGGCCTTTTTTTGTCAAGGGCATGGCCATCGACCGACGATTTTTTTTGATTGTATCGGGCGCAGCCCTTCGACCTACAAGAAAGATATCCTGTATCGCGGATACGAGGTTACATTAATGTCTCGCGTCAGCCCACTATTTCCTAAATCCAATTGCCTATCCCCTTTTTCTTCGGACAATGTCCTCAGCCTGTTTGAACAGATTTCAATATGATTCGTGGTATCCCCTTTTTTGACTTCCCGCAACCCTTGTTCGATAACTCACAACGGCGCGGG
>CAYTMQ010000030.1:0-6917 GCA_964438995.1 uncultured Chitinophaga sp. | reverse complement strand
TATTCCCTCGACATAACGCGATCAACAATTTGCATTTTATCAATTCAGAAATTTAAACATTCATAAAAGAAATTCCACGTAGGTTCGCCATTTATGGCGTTTTTATCAAACGAATATTCAATATTGCGAGTTGTAGCAGCGCGGCTGCTGAATATTCGTGATAATTTGCCCCGCGGCGCTGCCGGAGCCTGTCCGCCTTAGGCGTGGGGCTACCGAAAAGGAAAAATAATGATAGCGGATTTGTTTCTACAAATTAATGTTAGTTCAGCGCAGCTGCATTCTTTTCGAATAACGACTAACAAATAACATTTTTCCTTAATTTCGCAGTGCAATGATTTCCCGTAAGTCTGTTGATGAAGTGATTAACGCTACCGCTATTGATGAGGTAGTGGGAGATTATATTGCGCTAAAGAAAAGAGGCGCTAACCTATTGGGTAGATGTCCTTTTCACGACGAAAAAACTCCAAGTTTTACTGTTTCGCCAGCAAAAGGCATTTATAAGTGCTTTGGTTGCGGAAAAGCTGGTAATGCCGTGAGCTTTTTGATGGAACACGACAACCTCTCCTTCTCTGATGCCATCCGCAAACTGGCAGCCAAATATAGGATTACTCTTGAAGAAGATAATTTAGCCAATAGAGAAGAGTACAACGAACAGCAGAAAAAAAGAGAAAACCTGCTCATTGCACTAGAGTTCGCTTCAAAGTTTTTTGTTGAACAACTTCAATCAGATGAAGGCAGAATAGCTGGTGAATCGTATTTTAGAGAAAGAGGTTTTACCAAACAAACCATTGAAGAATTTCAATTGGGGTACTCGCCTCAAACATGGACTGCTCTAGCAGATAAAGCCAAACAACAACAATACAATCTAGACTATTTTGAAGCTGCTGGTCTGATCAAAAAAAGAGAAGATGGCAACTACTTCGATATGTTTAGACATAGGGTCATTTTCCCTATTCACGACTTAACTGGTAAAGTCATCGCTTTTGGTGGTAGACAATTGGTGAAAGACGATAAGTCGCCAAAATATCTTAACTCTCCTGAGACAGATGTGTACCACAAAAGCAATGTGTTGTATGGCATTTTTCAATCTAAAAAAGCCATTAAGAATCTTAACAACTGTTACCTTGTAGAAGGCTATACCGATGTCATTACATTACATCAAGCAGATGTTAAAAATGTAGTAGCTTCTTCTGGAACATCACTTACCGAAGGTCAAATCAAATTGATCAAACGTTTTACCGACAATGTTACTGTATTGTATGATGGTGATGCTGCAGGTATAAAAGCTTCACTAAGAGGTATAGACTTGTTGTTAGAACAAGGTTTAAATGTCAGAACTGTGAGTTTTCCTGAAGGTGAAGACCCTGATAGCTATTGCAAAAGTTTAGGTCCAGCCGAGTTTCAAGAGTATTTGAAATTACAGGAAAAAGATTTCATCATTTTCAAAGCTGAATTATTGATGCAAGGTGTGGGTAACGACCCTATAAGAAAAACCGAAGTTGTTAAAAATTTACTAATAAGCATTTCACTAATTCCTGATGCTTTGAAACGAGCTGCATACGCTAGAGAATGCAGTAAGCTGATGGATACCGACGAAAAATTGTTGTTGGTTGAAATCAATAAATTAAGAAAAAGCAAATCCAGCATAGATTCTCAAGTTATTTCTCAAGAAATTGAAGAGATACTGCATACTAAAACTGAATTACCTGCCGAGCAGGTTTATACCGGTGGCGACGAACAAGAATTGCATCTCATCAGATTACTCATTCAAAGTGGTCATAAAAAGTTCATGGAAGATGCAACTGTGGCCGACTTCGTTTACAAGGAATTGAGAGACGACAGCGCATTAAAAATTCAGAATCCAATGTATCAGAAAGTGTTTGACGAAATAACTGAATTGATAGACCAGAATCTGAGTTTTGATGAAAACCATTTTGTCAATCACGCCGACCATGATATTAGAGCATTAGCGGCAGATTTCTTAACCGACAAGTATGAGCTAAGTAACGCATGGTTAGACAATGGTATTGTTGTAAAAACCATAAGAGATAATTATGTTCACGATTTACAATCTCTATTTCTCTTTTTAAAGAAAAACAAACTTGATCAATTGATCAAAGCCAATATCGAAGATTTATCGAAAGCTGAAACAGACGAAGACAAAAACTTTTGTATGCATTATCACATGCAATTGATCAGTGTTAGAAATGCTATTTCTGAAATGTTGGGAGCTGTAATCAACTAAAAAAAATGCATACTTATGTCGATTTCTAAAAACATAGCCAAGCACTTCAAAGAAGTATTTTTAGGTGGCAATTGGACAACATCCAACTTAAAGTCAAAATTGGAAGATGTTACTTATACCGAAGCATTGCATCAAATAGAAGGATTTAATAGTATTGCGACTCTAACCAATCATTTAAGTTACTACATTCCAGTATTGCGCAAAGTGCTTGAAGGTCAGCCATTGGTTGCCAAAGATGAGTGGAGCTTTGCACATCCTGAATTTACCTCTGAGGCAGAATGGCAATCCTACAAAGAACAAATCTGGCATGAAGTAGAAGTGTGTTGTAAATTAATTGAAGCCTTACCAGAGCATGTTTATTGGGAAGATTTTACCGATTCTAAATATGGTATATACTATCGCAACATCCATGGTATTATAGAGCATGCGCATTATCATTTAGGCCAAATAGCCTGGATGAAAAAGATGATTAGAAAAAGCTGAATGCCTTCAGACATCTTTGATTGAAGTCGAACCAATATTTAAGTTACGATTCTAATATTGAATGCACCACTTTTGGTAGCGCCATAAATTCTAAGCCATAAAGGCAAATACATTTCTGTACCCCTTGCGGTTGTGATATCGCCTAAATCGATGATGTTGTTTTCGAACCAACCAAAAGTGATCAATAATTCCTTTACAATTTTCTTTGAGGCATCGTCGTTACCACTGATAAAGGTATGGTGGTCGCCACCTCCTACCAAAGCTGGGTTGACCATTATACCACACCACATGGTATTTAAGGCTTTCACTACTCTGGTTTCCGGGAATTCGGATTGAATAAGTTCGGCCATAGAAGATGTGTTCACAGGATTTAAACTTGGTGGCATACCCTTGCTAAAATCTAATGGATTTGATACATCAATTAAAACCTTTCCTCTTAAGTTGTCGGCACCACACAATCTCAGCGCATCCAAAGATACCTCTCCTTTTGTACAATTGAAAATGATGTCACCAAAAGCTGCTGCATCTGCAAAGGTTCCATTCTTGGCTTTCCCTTTGTGAGAATCAACAAATGCTATTGCCTTTTCGTTGTCGATTGACCGAGAACCCATCATCACATTGTGACCGAGTTCTACCAATTTGGTTCCAATGGTATTGCCAACAGAACCTGTTCCTAAAACGCCAATGTTACTCATAATTACTGCATGTTTTTATTCAAATGTACTATTTTTAATTTATGTTAATACCAAATTTAAAATAGATATAGACAAAATATCAGAAATTGCTTTTAGCTTCTACTTAATAGAAATGCCCGCCGACAAGTAAGGTTTAAGCAATCTATTCACATAATCGACATAGTCTGCTTTTACCTGCTTATCTGGCTTTATAGATACGTCGTGTTGAATAAAGAACATTGTACGCATTGCACCACTTAACTCCATAATATAATCAAGATCTTTGTCGTCTAAATCAGGTCGTAGAATTTCTTGTGCTTGCAAAAATCTTAAAACACCAATAAGTGCTTCTTTTCTTAATTTATTAGATTGATCAATTCTTTTAGCTAATTCAGGAAAAGTTCTTCTGATTTCAGTAAGATCTTTGAACAGAAAAATGTACTTTATAGTCAATTCAAAAGTAAACTCCGGAGCTTTAAGAATGGCACTAAAGACATCTTTTTGTTCAACCATTTGTTCAGATATCTCATTCAATTCAACCAACATATCATCATACAATTCAGACACTAGGGTTTCTTTATTGGGATAATGGTAAGTGATGTTGCCATAACTTTTCTTTAAAGAGGCTGCTACATCTCTCAATGTGACATTTTGAATACCCTCTTTGTTAAACAGTTTTAAACCCTTGGCTTTAATCAAATCTTTTGTTCTCACGCTGCGAATGTACGATTTTTTTAGTCCATTTGACCTACAGGATATTTAAAAGACACCAATAAATATTTAAAAAATGACAATTAAATCATTTGAAGTATTCCATTTATCATTTAACTTTGAATTAGACAATGTATGAATAAAAATATCCTAAGTTTAATTGTACTTATCACATTAAATATTGCTTCAGTTGTGGGGCAATGTCAAACAGCACTAGTTAGACAAAGAGTCCAGAATTTTGGCACGAATCAAACGGGTACATTTCTAAGCCAGAATATTGTATATACAACTGAGCGCAAAGACTCAGCAGGCATCAGGACTGTTAAATTTTATATATACGAAAACAACACTTGGAGCGCTCTTCCTACCTTTACAACCAAAAACATGAACAGTCAACTTTCTCGTTGGAAAAATAAAATTATTTGTATCAATACTCCTATATATGGTAATCAAGCCTGTTCTTTTGACAATTTAACTGCTCCAATGGGCTATCATCATTCAATAGTTCAGTTAAAAAATGGCGCTTGGGATACATTGCAAGGGGCTCTGATTGAATCCTCTTCTGAAATTATAAGGTATGCAACTACTGATAATGATTTATATTATTGCATCTCTAAAAGCATATCAGGCAGTTTTTCTTGCTCTATTTTCAAATATGATACGACAAATTTGAAATTTAATTCATTGGCCTATACAGATGAATTACTAAGTGATATATTGCCCACCAAAAACAGATTGTACATCATCAATACAACTGCCATCAATGGCAAGGCGACAAATGGATTTGCGTTTATTGAAAATGATAGTATATTCGATGTTAAAGATACATTTTTTAAAAAGCCTTCCATTGATTTCAGCTACATTATCGATTATGATAAAAATTGCATCATGGGGGTCGATTTTAAGTCGGTAAACAATACCACAATTAAATACTTCTCAAGAAGCACGTTTTACACACGGACTAATACGCAATTTAATCTGCCAAATGGAGCATCAAGTTTTAGTTTTTCTGGCTCGGCTGTAACTGGAAAAATTGCTTATCTAGTTGGTAATAATGTACAAAATATTAGTTACTACATGGTTCTTTGCGACAGTTCTTCTCAATGGCAATCAACCAGTGGCTTAAAAAATTCTGATTGGAGTCTTTTAATGATATATAAAGACACCATTTACATTACCAATAATGTCGACCACCACACATATATATTTGAAAATGGAAGCAATATATCTGGTAAAATGTATATAGACGACAATCAAAATTGTGTTCTAAATAGCAACGATTTCCAATTAAAGACGGAAATAATTGAATTCAGAAAACTAAACAGTTCGGTAAGGTACATGACAACCACCGATACCAATGCCAATTATGTGACCAATTTATACAATGATACATTTCTCTTAGTTGGTCCGAATGAACTGAGTGCTTGCAGTGATGATACAATTGTATTACCTAAACCCAGCACAACCGACTTATCCATAAAAGCTCCGACAGGCATAGCATTCTACCATACAAAAACATCTACTAGACGAGTGAGATGGACCCTTACTGGCAGTTCACACTATTCGTTAAAAAACAAAGGCGCAACGATAGATTCTTTACATTATTTATTGAGCTACAGCAATGGTATTCGTTTAAATTCTTCCAGTTCTAATCAAATTCTAATTAACGACTCTACTATGCTTATTCGCTTTGGTAAAATCAATTATTACGAGAGAAAGTCTTTAGATATTATATTCGACTTAGATACTTCAATTTATCATATAGGTGATTCATTTTGGGGCAAGTCGACCATTACAGCTTATCAAAACAGCAATACATTAACGCAGTATGATAGCATTAAGTATAGAGTAGTTTATAGTTACGACCCAAACCATAAATCGGTTAATAGAACTTTGGTTCAACCATTGTTGGATACACGTTTGGATTATTTGATTGAATTTCAAAACGAGGGTAATGACGACGCCTATGATGTTGTAATAAGAGACACTTTACCATGGAGTTTAAATCCAGCTACTTTTGCGATAACAGAATACTCCCATCCATTCGAATTACAAATCAATAAACAAATTTTAACCTTTACTTTTAGAGACATTTTCTTAAAACCTAAGTCACAGAATGAGCCCAAAAGCAAAGGCTTTATCAGTTACAAAATAGATTCTAGATATGGCATTAAAAATGGTGATAGCATCAGAAACAGGGCTTTCATATACTTTGATTTGAATGCTCCTGTAGTAACCAATTATGCGGTAACAAAAGCTTCAGATAAAGTTGTTTCAGTATCGAGGGTTACTAATAACGAAACGCCATTAAGTGTATTTCCGAATCCAGGAAGTTCTATCATTTCCATTACAGGTAAGGGACCAATAAACATTTATAACTCAGAAGGCCGATTGATCAAATCTTTTTCAGAAAGTACATTAGAAGTAAACGCGTCAGATTGGCAAATGGGACTTTACCTTATCAGCGATGGTACATCGTACGTTAAGTTTGTGAAGATGTAAGGTAATTAACTAATTGGAAAAGCATGTAGCAGCGCTACACAAGCATTAATTTGACAACGTAATTTCGAATTCATTAAATTCAACTACTCGGTAGCCCCACGCCTAAGGCGGACAGGCTCCGTCAGCGCCAAGGGGCAAGTTATCACGTATATTCAGCAGCTGCGCCGCTACAACTCGCAAGATTGAATAATCGTTTAATAAAACGCAATAAATGGCGAACCTACGTGGAAATTCTTTTATGAATGTTTAAATTTCTGAATTGATAAATTGCAAATTGTTGATCGCATTGTGTCGAGGGCATG
>CAYTMQ010000029.1:0-7002 GCA_964438995.1 uncultured Chitinophaga sp. | reverse complement strand
GTCCGTCCAATCTCCGCCAAGCATGCTCAAGCTTCACGATTTTTGCAACAGAGCCATAGCTATCGGCACATCTTGGACACTGGTGCTACGCTTCGTTGCAGTAACGACAACTTCCTCAAGGGCTGCTGGGCCGGATTGGGCACTGGCTAGATTGGGGGCGATTAGCGTGCCGGAGACCACGACGCTGGCGAGCATAACGGAGCGTGACAGGGCGGTTTTGGGAAAAGAACAGCTTTTACTCATTATAGGACTCCCTAATATGGTTGATATTATTTTGCAGTTCTCGTTGCGAGTATATGGGGACGCAACTTGGCGCAGAATGTTTGGCCTGCTCAATTATTGATAGTTCTGCTCATTGATGGCTGTCAAAAGGCAGACCCAGATCGCCTATGTGCTCTTGGCGTAGACGACGCTTGTCGATCTTGCCGGATGCTATTCTGGGCAATTGCTCTGTACACAGTTTCAAGTACTCAGGCACTTTGAATTTGGCTAGCTTCGATTGCAGATAGTCAGAAATTGCGACATTTTTTGCATCCGCGCTTATGTAAAGTGTCGCGGCAACGGTTTCTCCTAGACGTTCATCAGGCACACCATAAACGCTGGCTTCTATCACGTCAGGATGATCCAGCAAGGCGTCTTCTACCTCGCCACAGCCAATGTTCTCACCACCCCGAATAATGAGTTGCTTAATGCGGTCGACCACATAAAGATGCCCGTCATTGATATAGGCTACATCACCAGTTCGGAACCACTCTCCGACAAATGACTCTTTGTTGGCCTGGGGCTGATTCCAATATCCGTGAATTACAGAGGTGCCCCGGACAACGAGTTCACCTCGATCCCCAGGAGGCAAAAAGTTGCCCTGTTCATCAATCGTTGAAACTTCCAGTACTGCAGAGCACATGCCAGACGAGTTGGGATTTTTTAGGTAGTCCGCCCCGTAAATACCGGTACCAATCGAATTGGTTTCGGTCATTCCCCAGCCAGTAAAGGGCGCGGCATTTTTTAGCGATTGTCCAATGTCCTTCACCTGGGACGTAGCACGCGCGGATCCTCCGCCACCTGTTGAGCGTAGACTTTCTAAATTTCTGTGTGATCGTTTTGCATACTCAACTAAATCACCGGTCATCGCTGGTGTCCCAACAAAGGTCGATATGCCTTCGTTATCGATGATATCTGCAGCGGTGGCCGCATCCCATTTGTACATGGAGACGATCTTCCTTTGCGTGCGGAAGGCAGATAGCAACACTGCGTGCAGTCCATTCACGTGGAACAACGGCATTGCCAGTAAGGCGGTGCTCTGAGATTTTGCTGCGCTTCCTATTTTCTCCTGATCAAATTCGCCGTTCTCCATTATGAAATGAGTGACGAAGTCGACCTCCCACGAAAGTAGCGCCGCGAGAATGTTGCGGTGAGTAGATACGGATCCCTTGGGGTGGCCAGTTGAACCGGATGTAAACAGTATTACCGCATCGTCGTCCGGGTGAATACCTACCGATGGCATAGGGTCGTTGGAGCTTGTCAGTGTGTCTATTGGAGTGGTCGAGTCTGACGGGGCTGCACGTACGGCGATGATATGGGGAGTAGACTCCGGAGCGATGTGGGAGATACGTTCTATCCGCTCCTGGTCCGCTATGACCACGGTAACGCCCGTGAGCTTAAACGCATAGTCGATTTCTTCCGGCTGCCACCAGGCATTAATTGCTACCGCGATAGCGCCAATGGACGTTATGGCTTCAAGGGCAATGGGCCATTCCGGGTAGTTGCGCATCGCTATAGCAACGCGGTCCCCATGTTTCACGCCATATCGACTCTGCAGTTGCTGAGCCAGGCTTGCGGCCATTCGATAGACTTCTTGAAAGGTATAGCATTCGTCTTCATAGGCATAGAACGGCTCATCGCTGAGATTGTCCTCATAGAGCTGACGGAGAGACTGAGGGCCGTTTACAAACCACTTTTGCGTGGCGCCCTTGACTTCAACTTCTTGGAGCTCCCAAGGCGCCTTCTCGGAGGTCACCATTCCCACCACGTCGTGTCGATTCATCGTCCTTGTAGCCCATCCACTGCCATATTATTGTCAGGACTATTGGTATCAAGAACTGGGCTAATCGATACATGACATTAATGCCAAATTGTTGATATATCTGATCACTTATCGAGAATCACCTGCATTTTGAGAATTAAGATAACTTGTTGGCGACAAGGTGATCCACCACAGAGGGATCCGCCAGGGTGCTGGTATCGCCCAGGCTGTCCAGCTCGTTCTCGGCGATCTTGCGCAGGATGCGACGCATGATCTTGCCGGAGCGCGTCTTGGGCAGGCCCGGGGCCCACTGGATAATGTCGGGCTTGGCGATGGGGCCGATTTCCTTCACACACAGCTGGATCAACTCCGCGCGCAAGTCGTCGTCCGGCTCCACGCCTGCCATCGGGGTGACATAGGCGTAGATACCCTGGCCCTTGATATCGTGGGGGAAGCCGACCACGGCGGCCTCTGCGATCTTGTCGTGCAGTACCAGGGCGCTCTCCACCTCGGCGGTGCCCATGCGGTGGCCGGATACGTTGAGCACGTCGTCCACACGGCCGGTGATCCAGTAGTAGCCGTCCTCGTCGCGGGTGGCGCCGTCACCGGTGAAGTAGTAGCCGGCATAGTTGCTGAAGTAGGTGTCTATCATGCGCTGGTGATCGCCATAGACACTGCGGATCTGGCTGGGCCAGGAGGACTTCACCACCAGGTAGCCGGAACCGGCGCCTTCAACCTCGGAGCCGTCTTCGTTCAGCAGGGCCAGCTCCACACCGAAGAAGGGGAAGGTGGCGGAACCGGGCTTGAGGTCTACAGCCCCGGGCAGCGGGGTGATCATGTGGGCGCCGGTCTCGGTCTGCCACCAGGTATCGATGATGGGGCAACGCTCGTCGCCGACCACGCGGTGGTACCACTCCCAGGCCTCCGGGTTGATAGGCTCACCCACGGTGCCAAGCAGGCGCAGGCTGGAACGGGAGGAGCGGGTAACCGGCTCATCGCCCACCGCCATCAGGGCGCGGATCGCCGTGGGGGCAGTGTAGAAAGTGTTGACCTGGTGCTTGTCCACCACTTCCCAGCAGCGGCCGGCATCGGGGTAGGTGGGGACGCCCTCGAACATCAGGGAGATGGCGCCGTTGGCCAGGGGGCCGTAGACGATGTAGGTGTGGCCGGTCACCCAGCCCACATCGGCGGTGCACCAATAGACCTCGCCCTCGCGATAGTCGAACACGTACTTGAAGGTCATGGCCGCCTGCAGCAGGTAGCCGCCGGTGGTGTGCAGCACGCCCTTGGGCTTGCCGGTGGAGCCGGAAGTATAGAGGATGAACAGCGGGTCTTCGGAGTCCATGGGCTCCGGCGCGCAATCGGCGTCGGCGCCAGCCATCAACTCGTGGTACCACTGGTCGCGGCCTTCCACCCAGTTGACGTCATTGCCGGTGCGCTCTACCACCAGGCAGGTGTGTACATTGGGGCAGGACTGCAGCGCCTTGTCGGCGTTGACCTTGAGCGGTACCGAGCGTCCACCGCGCACGCCCTCGTCGGCAGTGATCACGGTCTGGCAGTCGGAATCGAGGATACGATCCTTCAGCGCTTCGGGCGAGAAGCCGCCGAACACAATGGAGTGAACCGCGCCGATGCGGGTACAGGCGAGCATGGCGTAGGCCGCCTCGGGAATCATCGGCATGTAGATGCAGACCCGGTCGCCTTTCTGTACGCCGCGCGCCTTCAACACGTTAGCCAGCTTACAGACCTGTTCCTTCAGCTCGCCATAGGTGATGTGCTTGCTGTCGGCGGGATCATCCCCCTCCCAGATCAGCGCGGTCTGGTCGGCGCGCTCCGGCAGGTGACGGTCGATACAGTTGTAGCTGACATTGAGCTTGCCGCCTGAGAACCAGGCAGCCTCGCCCTTCACGAAATCGTAGTTGACCACGCTGTCCCAGGGCTGGTCCCAACTCAGGAACTCACTGGCCATCTCGCCAAAGAAGCCCTCGGGATCCTCGATGGAGCGCTTGTACATGGCCTGGTACTTC
Source organism: uncultured Chitinophaga sp. (assembly GCA_964438995.1). Classification (GTDB taxonomy): domain Bacteria; phylum Bacteroidota; class Bacteroidia; order NS11-12g; family UBA955; genus JABMMZ01. The sequence goes on along the minus strand of CAYTMQ010000029.1, from coordinate 2,952 downwards.
TCGGCGTTGATGTGCGCGTCTTTGAAATTCGCTGGTACTGGGTGTGTCTGAAACTCGGACATTCCAACTCCTGTAGTAAGGATAGGTCACTGAGCCATTCAACACGTGACCAAGTCGGGGTTAAATTCAAGCTGGCACGGCGAGAATGGTTGAGACTAAATTTTCTGGCATTAGAAATGCCCCAAGGTGATTACCAAGGGGCATTAAGACCATTAAGGCAGTAGTTTGGACTCAGAAGAAACCCAGCGGGTCGATGCTGTAGCTCACCAGCAGGTTCTTGGTCTGCTGGTAATGGTCAAGCATCATCTTGTGGGTTTCACGGCCAATACCCGACTTCTTGTATCCGCCAAAGGCCGCGTGCGCAGGATAGGCGTGGTAGCAGTTGGTCCACACGCGACCCGCCTGAATGCCCCGTCCCATGCGGTAGGCGCGATTCATGTCGCGGGTCCAGACGCCGGCACCCAGGCCATAGTCAGTATCGTTGGCGATGGCCAGTGCTTCGGCCTCGTCCTTGAAAGAGGTCACACCCAGCGTCGGCCCAAAGATCTCCTCCTGGAAAATGCGCATGTCGTTCTTGCCCGCCATCAGGGTCGGCTGCACGTAGTAACCGCCGGACAGATCACCGGACAGGTTGGCACTATCACCGCCGATCAGAATCTGTGCACCTTCCTGCCGACCGATCTCCATGTAGCTCATGATCTTGTCAAACTGTTCCTTGGAGGCCTGCGCACCAACCTGTGTCTCAGGATCCAGCGGATTGCCCTGCTTAATGGTCTTTGAACGCTCAACCACGATATCAAGGAAACGGTCATAGATGGATTCCTGGATCAGTGCACGGGAGGGACAGGTACACACTTCACCCTGGTTGAAGAAGCCCAGCAGCAGACCCTCCGCACACTTGTTAAGGTAGTCATCTTCATAGTCCAGAACATCCTCAAAGTAGATATTCGGTGACTTACCACCCAGCTCAACCGTTGAAGGAATGAGGTTGTTCGCCGCGCACTTGAGAATCTCATTACCCACCGCCGTCGAGCCGGTGAAGGCCAGCTTGGCAATGCGTGTACTTTGCGAGAGTGCCGCCCCCGCTTCCGCCCCGAAGCCGTTGACGATATTAACCACGCCAGCGGGCAGAATGTCCTGTATCAGCTCCATCACCAGGAGAATGGTCACCGGGGTCTGCTCGGCGGGCTTCATGACCACGCAGTTACCCGCGGCCAGCGCCGGCGCCAGTTTCCAGGCGGCCATCAGCAGGGGGAAGTTCCAGGGAATGATCTGGCCCACCACGCCGTAGGGCTCGTGGAAGTGATAGCTGGCCGTTGTCGCATCCAGTTCAGCGGCGCTGCCTTCCTGGGCCCTGATGCAGCCCGCAAAATAGCGGAAGTGGTCTACAAACAGGGGCAGGTCAGCATTCAGGGTCTCGCGTACGGCTTTACCATTCTCCCAGGTCTCCGCAACCGCCAGCATTTCAAGATTCTGCTCGACGCGGTCAGCGATCTTCAGCAGCAGGTTGGACCGGTCGGCTACCGAGGTGGCACCCCAACTTGCTCGCGCTGCATGCGCCGCATCAAGGGCCTTCTCAATATCCGCCGCCGAGGAACGGGCCACCTCACAGTACACCTGGCCGGTTACCGGAGTCACATTTTCGAAGTAACGGCCGTCAGCGGGCGCTACCCATTCGCCGCCGATGAAATTGTCATAGCGCGATTTGAAGGAAACTACAGATCCTTCCTGGCCGGGTTGTGCATACGTCATTTTATTTTCCTCATGTGATGGACAGATTGATTATGGGTTATAGGTAAAGCGAAATCAGGAAGGCGCCGGCTGTCTGAGCTGATACATCACCTGTGACAATGGACGTGAATACCTCTGGACTCAAAAATCTCCGTACAGCGGTCAAGCTCCGCGTCCGGCATGAACTTGCCTGTCCCTTCACCGAAGTCCAGACGCTGGACACTGCCGAAGCGTGGCAGCTTGTCGAGCCAAATCGGGTTGTACGGCAAGATCTGCATGTTCTTTACGCCGTTCTCGAGCATAAAGTCAGCAATGGCACTGAGGTTTTCATCTGTGTCGGTGATAAAGGGCACCAACGGGACCCGCGGCAGAACCTCGATCACCGAATCCCGTGCCAGGGCCTGGACCTTCCTGAAGTTCTCATGAATAGAATGGTTGGGAACGCCGCAGTACTGCTTGTGCGCATCGCTGTCCATCAACTTGAGATCAAAGTAGATGGTGTCGGTGTAGGGCAATACCAGATTTTCAAATACCTTGTAATTGAATAGGCCCGCTGTCTGGATCAGCGTGTGGACATTCCGCTGCTTCAGCCGCGAAAACAGTTCGCCGACCGAATCCATCTGCATCAGTGCCTCGCCGCCGGAGACAGTGACACCGCCGCCGGAGGCCTCGAAGAAGGCCTCGTCCTCAAGCACCTTCTCCACCAGCTGATCCATGTCGATGTCATTGCCACAGCGCTCCAGTGCACCTGACGGGCAGACATCAACGCACTTGAAGCACTGGGTGCATTTGTCGCGGATGATCTTGTCGGGCGAACTCAGGTCGATCGCCTGCTCGGGGCAGGCGTCAGCACAGTCGTGACAGCTGATGCACTTCTCTGCATCATAGGAGAGTTCGTAACCGGTGTTGATGCTTTCCGGATTCTGGCACCAGGTACAAGACAGCGGGCAGCCCTTGAAGAACACCACGCTGCGAATACCCGGCCCGTCGTCCAGGGTGTTTCTCTTGATGTCGAAGTACAGCGAAGCCTTCCTTGGCTCGGTAACTGCTATCGCATCAATCAGGCTTGCATCAGGCCCCATTACTGCTCCGCCCCATTACTGCTCCGGGATATCACCTCATCCTGCATTTCAGGTGATAGATCGTTGAAGTACGCCGAGTAGCCAGATACCCGAATCAGCAGGTTGGGGTGCAACTCCGGGTTGTCCCGTGCCTCAATCA
>CAYTMQ010000028.1:0-8450 GCA_964438995.1 uncultured Chitinophaga sp. | reverse complement strand
ACCTGGTACTCAGTTGACACTTCGTACGTTCCACGTCGGTGGTACTTCATCAAGTATTGCTGCAGAATCTCAAATCGTTTCTAAATACGAAGGTATCATTAGCTTTGATGAATTGAGAACTGTTGCTACTGATAAAGTTGATGAAACTACTGGAGAAAAAATCAGTGTTGACCTAAACTTAAGTCGTAGCGCTGAGGTTAGAATTCTCGACCCTAAAACCAAAAATATTTTAATCACTTTCGTTGTTCCTTATGGTTCATTTGTATTCTTAAAAGAAGGTGCAAGTGTTAAGAAAGGCGATGTAATCTGTTCTTGGGATCCATATAACGCGGTAATCTTATCTGATGTTGCTGGTAAAATCGTTTACGAAAACATCATCGATGGTATCACTTTCAGAGAAGAAAATGACGAAGTAACTGGTTATGGTGAGAAAGTAATTATCGAAACAAAAGATAAAACCAAAACACCTTCCATCAAAATTTTAGGTAAAGATAAAACCATCCTTAAAGAGATTTCACTACCAGTTGGTGCTCACATCTCTGTTGAAGAAGGTAAAGCAATCGTTGCCGGTGAAATTATAGCTAAAATTCCTCGTTCTGCTCGTGGTACTCGAGATATCACTGGTGGTCTTCCTCGTGTAACTGAGTTATTCGAAGCAAGAAATCCTTCAAACCCTGCAACTGTATCTGAAATTGACGGTGTTGTGTCTTATGGTGGTATCAAACGTGGTAATAGAGAAATCACTGTTACAAGTAAAGATGGTGAACAAAAACACTATATGATTCCATTGTCTAAACACATCTTCGTGCAAGACAACGATTACGTTAAAGCTGGTGCTCCTTTGTCTGACGGTGCAATTACACCTCAAGATATTTTGAGAATTCAAGGTCCAACAGCTGTACAACGTTACATTTTGAATGGTATCCAAGAGGTTTACCGTCTTCAAGGTGTAAAAATCAATGATAAACACATTGAAATCATCGTTCGTCAAATGATGCAGAAAATGGTTATTGAACAACCTGGTGATACTCAATTCCTAGAAAACGAAATCGTTGAGAAATGGGAGTTGTTCGAAGAAAACGATTGGATTTTCGATCGTAAAGTTGTTCTTGATGCTGGTGACTCTGATAAATTAAAAGTTGGTCAAATAGTATCTCTACGTGAATTAAGAGAAGAAAATAGCTCTTTGAAACGTCAAGATAAAACTCAAGTGCTTGTGAGAGATGCAGTAACTGCTACAGCAGACGCCGTTCTACAAGGTATCACAAGAGCATCTTTGGCAACTAGAAGTTTCATGAGTGCTGCATCGTTCCAGGAAACAACTAAAGTGTTGAACGAAGCCGCTATCGCTGGTAAAGTTGATTACATGAGAGGTTTGAAAGAAAACGTTATCGTTGGTCACCTAATCCCTGCAGGTACTGGTATGAGAAAATACGATAACATTATCGTAGGTTCTAAAGAAGAATTCGAAAGATTAAAAGCATCTAAAGAAGAGGGTGAAACCGCTTCTGCTAACTAATCTAAATTATATTTAATTGATAAAGACCTCCATTGAAAAATGGAGGTCTTTTTTTGTAATAAAATGTATTAAATTGCGTTGGTAAAATTTAAAACTTAATATACATAAAAATTACTAAACATGTCATTACATCTTGAAGTGGTAGAATCAATGAGAAAACTAAATAATAACACTATTGAAGTTAAATTTAAAGACAATGCCGTTATTACTTTAGATCATATTAAAGAAACATATAAAGCGCTTCATGAAATGTCTGGTTCTGTTCCTCATAAAAAACTAATTGTAACAGGTAGACAAACCGAAATCACTAAAGATGCAAGAATATTCGGAATGGAAGAAGCCAAAAGAATTGGTGATTATGTGCTTGCTGAAGCGGTTCTCGTTCATTCTCTTTATCAAAAAATGGTCATCAATTTCTATCGCCGATTTATTGATTCAAAATATCCAACGCGCTTTTTTACTGATATAGATAAAGCCAAAGAATGGTTAGAAAAATTCTAATGTCATTTGAAACCAATTGTTTTTCAATTTGAATGAAAATAACGCTTATTTGCATCATAAATTCATTTAAATGGAAAACTGGATAAAATCTTCAATTAAATCTAAAAGACTCATTCTTACCAAAAAACAATTCTTTTTTCATTACTTTTTTGTATTGGCTGTCCCAATTGTTGTCATTACAACTGTATTCTTCTATTTGAATTATATTGATGCATCCGATGAAATTTACAATCGAACACTTAATTATGTGCCTCAATATAGTATTTATTTCTCCATTGCTTATGCAACCTATCAATACATGTCGCTCAAGTTGCAGCAAGTTAATTGTAAAATAACCAATGAAGCTTTCAAAAACAATTGCGAACATTTGGTCAATGAAATGGGCTGGATCATTGAGTCGATAGGAGAGAACTATTATGTTTGTACTACTGAATTTAAATGGAACAATTGGGGTACCCTTGTCACAATTATCCATACTGATGATAAAGTCCTGTTCACCAGTATTTGCGACCTTTACAATAGACCTTCAACAGTCTCTTTCGGTCAAAATAAACGCAATATAAACGCGATTCAAAAACGTTTTGAATCTTTATAAATTCACAAATGGTATACAAGTATTAGCATTTTTTTTGAATCCATTTTGACAGACTTTAAAATCTAATGACGCAAATTTTTGATTAAATTTCTCTATAAAATAGTAGTTAATAATTAAGCTTTTACACTCTTGCTTAAATATAGATTTAAACGTAATTTCGCCTCATTAATTTATTATGGCAACAGCATCAGATTTATCAGTAGGTCAATTTATCCGTCACAACGGTGAGTTGGTTCAAGTTATTGAATACATACACCGTACTCCAGGCAATCTTAGAGCATTTTATCAAGGTAAAATGAAAAACGTGAAAACAGGAAAATCTGTGGAATACAGATTCAACCCTGGTGAAAAAGTTGATGTTGTTAGAGTTGAAGTGCGCGAACTATCATACTTATACAAAGAAGGTGATGCACTTGTTTGCATGGACAATGAGTCGTTTGAACAATACAACATCGCTGAAGCGTTCTTCGGTGAAGCTGCTCCTTTTATGATTGAAGGAATGATTGTTCTTGTGTCTTTTGAAGATGGTGATTCACCTATTGGTGCTCAAGCTCCAACCCATGTTGAACTTGAAGTAACTTATACCGAACCTGGTATCAAAGGTGATACTGCTACAAATACTCTAAAACCTGCAACTGTTTCAACTGGCGCTAACATCATGGTGCCTCTGTTTGTAAACATCGGTGATAAAATCAAAATCGATTTAAGAACCATTGAGTACGTTGAAAGAGTAAAATAAATCTAATTTATACAATGAATAACTAATCGCAACTTAAATCCAATTTTGAGTTGCGATTTGATTTTTAAAAACAATTTAAAATACCAAATTAAGTGATCAATTCCCTTCCAACCGATAACAATTTTTTAGGCATCACAGAATCTGATTTGTACAACTACAACTCAGCTAAAGTGATTATTCAATCTGCACCTTACGAACATACATCTTCTTATTTACAAGGTAGTAACCTAGGCCCATCCGCCATCATTGATGCGTCTCATTATGTCGAATTTTATGATGAAGAAACCGACCAAGAAGCCTATAAAAAAGTAGGTATTGCAACCCTTGAAGAAATGAACTTTGATGGAAAGGTTGATAAAGATGCCGTTGATTTTATTGAAGCTCAAACAGATATTCACCTTAACAATAACAAATTTGTTGTGTCTTTAGGGGCCGAACATACTGTGACCCTCGGTTTTGTAAAAGCTCATCTAAAAAAGTACGAAAACTTCTCTGTGCTTCAAATAGATGCTCATTCCGACCTTAGGTCTGCTTACCACGATAACCCATATTCTCACGCCAGTGTTTTAGCAAGAGTTCACGATTTAGGTGTACCAATTTGCCAAGTTGGTATCAGAGCTCAATGCAAAGAAGAAGCCGATTTAATCAAATCTTCTCCTCTTATCAATACGTGGTATGCTCATATGATTCAAGATGGTGATGCATGGATGGATGACGTAATATCGAAATTAAACGATAGAGTATATGTTACCATTGATGCTGATGGTTTTGATCCTTCTGTTATGCCAGCTGTTGGTACTGCCGAACCAGGCGGACTTATGTGGCACCAAGGTTTGAAACTACTTAAAAAAGTTGCCGAGAAAAAACACATCATAGGCTTTGATATAGTTGAATGTGCACCTAAAGAAAATGAAATATTAACCCAATTTAACTTAGCCAAATTGCTGTATAAAATTATTGGCTATTGTTGTCATTATAACAAATTATAATCATGAAAGTGTATTTTGATAATGCTGCTACAACTCCTCTAGATGCTGAGGTTTTCGAAGCAATGGTTCCTGTGTTAAGAGATGATTTTGGAAATCCTTCATCTTCTCACGCATTTGGAAGAAAAGTGAAATCTCACATAGAATTAAGCCGCAGAACTGTAGCTAAACTACTAAATGTTTCACCTGCAGAAATCACTTTCACGTCTGGTGGCACCGAAGCTGATAACATGGCTATCAGAACGAGTGTCAATTATTTGGGTGTTAAAACAATCATTACCTCTTCAATAGAACACCATGCCGTCACTCATACAGTGGAAGAATTGGTCCATAAAGAAAAAATAAAGGCTATTTGGGTGAAACTTTTACCCGATGGTCATGTTGACTTAAACGATCTTGAAGAGCATCTTAAATCTAATACAGATGTACTTGTATCGTTGATGCACGGTAATAATGAAGTTGGAAATTTACTCGATATAGAAAAGGTGAGTGCCTTGTGCAGACAATACAATGCTTTGTTTCATTGCGATACTGTTCAAACCATGGCCCATTACAATTTTGACTTCCAAAAATTGGATGTCGATTTTGCAGTAGGGGCAGCTCACAAATTCAACGGACCAAAAGGCGTTGGATTTTTATACCACAACAAACGAAATAAGATAAAGCCAATGATCACAGGTGGCTCTCAAGAAAGAGAAATGAGAGCCGGTACAGAGAATGTATATGGTATTGTTGGTTTGGCCAAAGCTCTTGAAGTAGCTAATAGAGATATGGAAAAGAAATCCAACCACATCAAAGGCATTAAATCCTATTTCATTGAACAAGTCAAATCTAAATTTCCTTCTATTAAATTCAATGGTGACGCTGAAGGTAGAAGTTTATACACTGTTTTGAATATGGCTTTCCCTCCGGAACTTTCTACTGAAACTCTTTTGTTTAGTTTTGATATTCACGGTATAGCCATTTCTGGTGGAAGCGCTTGCACCTCTGGCAGTAATACTGGTTCTCACGTTATTAGAGGTATTGGTAAGAATCTAGATTGTGCTCCTGTTCGTTTTTCATTCGGCAAATACAACACAAAAGAAGAAGTTGATTTTGCTATCAATTATATCGCATCTTTGTTTCAAGCTGTAGCTTCTAAATAAATTGTCTAAAAAAATCAATATTGCAATTGATGGTTACTCGAGCTGCGGCAAAGGTACCATTGCTAAAGCACTTGCTAAGCACTTGCATTATGTATTTATTGACACCGGTGCTATGTATAGAGCCGTTACCTATAGTTTGCTCGAAAATAGAATCGATCTAGATGACATAGATACGATAGAGAAACATCTACCAACTTTATCTATAACCTTCGATTATAATCCTGATAAAAATTATAACCGCACACTCTTAAACCAAATAGATATTGAGGACGAGATCAGAGGAATGGAGGTAAGTAACCTCGTTAGTCCAGTGAGTAAGATAGATTGTGTAAGAAAATTTTTAGTTGAACAACAACAGTTTATTGGTCAAAACAAAGGAGTTGTTATGGACGGTAGAGATATCGGAACAGTCGTATTTCCTGATGCTGAGCTCAAAATCTTTATGACCGCCAAACCTGAAATCAGAGCTCAGAGAAGATTAAATGAATTGCGCAACAATGGCGATGAACTTACAACTTACGAAGAGGTGTTGTTCAATTTAAATGAAAGAGATAGAATAGATTCTGGTCGCGCCAATAGTCCACTTCGCGCTGCAAATGATGCCATTGTCATCGACAACTCGTTTATGACCAAAGATGAGCAATTTCACTATGCTCTTGAATTGGCGTTAAATAAAATCCAATAAAAAAAAGCCCTTTCGGGCTTTATTCAATTACTTGATAATTCTATGTCTCTTGACATAGTAAAATTTATTATTCTTTTCTTTTCTAGCAATTAATCCAATGCGTTTGGCATAGAATACTTCTTTGTATCTAGGATTTGCAATCGGTTTAACTCTAACAACCGAATCAAAAGATTGGCCGTTAATCACATATTTGTTGTACTTGAAAACACTATCACCACTGTTTACACCAGTTGAAAAGGTGCCTCCTACATTGTAGGTAATCGGACCGATAAAGGTGGTATCATTATCAATGGTAATCAAAGCTATTCTGTCTTTGAACTGAGCTCCGCCTGACTCACTTCTAACGGTGAATTTTGGTAATCCTGAAGATACCAAATCGTACACCATTATTTCATTGTTCTCAATGTCTGGGTTGGCTTGTGTGTTAATGTAGTTTTGTGAAGTGTATACTTGTGTAATATTGGTATCACTAACTTCAGTAAAAACATATATAGAGCCATTTTTTACTTCAAAATACTCTTTTGTAATAGGATCTAACTTCTGAGGGGTCTGTTTATCTGGCGTACAAGAAAATACTAGTAACCCAGAAAAAACAAATGGAATAATTTTTTTGGCTGCTTTCATTTAAAAATGCAAATTTGAGGAATTTTTACCACTAACTCAAATTTACTCGATATTAACTTGTTCATGGAAAACCACATTAAATCGCTCGCAAAGTCAATCGTAAATGAAATAACCAATATCAGGCATACGATTCATATGAATCCTGAATTGTCTTTTCAAGAAGAACAAACCGCAAGTTTGGTGGAAAACTATTTATCTGGATTGGGACTGAAACCTCAAAGAATAGGTAAAACTGGCGTTTGGGCTATGATCAATGGCAACGGTAAATCAAATAAAACGGTTGCTTTAAGAGCTGATTTAGATGCTTTACCCATTCAAGAAAAAAGCGATAAACCTTATGCATCTCAAAATCCTGGTGTCATGCATGCTTGTGGTCACGATGTTCATACTTCATCATTATTGGGTGCCGCAAATATTTTAAACCAAATTAAAGATGAATTGGATGGAAATATCAAACTGATATTTCAACCAGGTGAAGAAAAATTGCCAGGTGGCGCTAGTATTCTCATAAAAGAAGGGGTGCTTGAAAATCCTAAAGTAGACGCCATTATTGGTCAGCATGTTATGCCTTTTATCAATACTGGTAAAGTTGGATTTAGAAAGGGTTTGTATATGGCTAGCACGGATGAAATATACGTCACCATAAACGGGAAAGGTGGTCATGGCGCTATGCCTCATTTATGCGTTGATCCTGTTGCAATATCTGCCCAAGTGATTGTCGCTCTTCAGCAAATTGTTAGTAGAAAAGCCAAACCAATTCTACCTACGGTATTAAGTTTTGGGAAAATCAATTCTGATGGAGGCGCTACCAATGTCATTCCTAATGCAGTTTCATTTGAAGGCACTCTAAGAACACTGGATGAAAACTGGCGAGAAGAGTGTAAATCCCTTATCGAAAAAGTAATTAAAAATACCGCTGAAGCCTATGGTGCTTCCGCTGATGTAAGAATAGAAAAGGGATACCCCTTCCTTAAAAACGATGTTGATTTAACATCCCAAATCATTGAAGATGCTCAAAATTTTATGGGTGTCGAACAGGTTGAAGAACTTGATATTTGGATGGCAGCTGAAGACTTTTCTTTCTATAGCCAATCTGTTCCAGCTTGTTTCTATAGATTAGGAACCAGAAACGAAGCAAAAGGGATTACTAGTGCAGTGCATACAAATACGTTTGATATAGACGAGGATGCTTTGGAAACAGGCTGCGGACTTATGGCATATCTAGCCTATAAAGCAGTTAAGTCTTAAAACTTAAATGTATGTGTATTGTTGTTTATTTTAACTTTAATCAATACATCTAAATGCAATTCTTAAGTGACTTAAAAATTCGAAATGAAGTACTTTGGTACTTTAGTTTAATATGTCTTTTGCTAGCAGGTGTTTACTTTGTATTGAGTTTCATCTCTCAAACAAAGGTTTTAGGAGTGAATGCTTGGTACAAACCTTTAAAGTTTGCTTTGTCCATTGCCATTTACTCTATGACAATGGCTTGGTATTGCTTTTATCTTAAAGATTTTAACCTCAAACTATTCAATTGGAGTGTAGTTGTTTTATTAGGATTCGAAATCATATATATAGCCATACAAGCTGCAAAAGGGGAGTTGTCTCACTTCAATATTAGTACTCCTGTTTATGCCATTTTATACAATTGCATGG
>CAYTMQ010000027.1:0-11337 GCA_964438995.1 uncultured Chitinophaga sp. | reverse complement strand
GGAGAGTCAGATGCTCTAACCGAATGAGCTAAAGGCCCAAAAAAGGATTGCAAAATTTAGATAAATTGTGACTTTGTTTAAATCAAATAAATATGTGAAATTGTATGTTCAATTTTTTCAATTTAAAAAAATAATCGAATTAGTGCTTTAAATCTACCACACCTTTTTTAATTTTAAGTAATTTGTTATATAATCAACTATAACGTATATTCGTGTTTGGTCTTAATTAAATGTTGGTATGAATAAATTTGTAATATTTCTGTTTGCTTTATATGCGTGTTTAATCCTGCAATCTATGGTCATGAAAAAAGATGGTGCCGCTCCTGGTTATACTGGTTCGCCTGGTGATAGCCTTAAAAATTGTACCGCGTGCCATGGTGGTTTTGCTTCCAATGTAGACAATTGGATTACCTCTGATATTCCTGCTGAAGGCTATGTGCCAGGTCAAACTTATACCATTACTGCAACCAATAAAGAATTTGGCGCTACTAGGTTTGGATTCGAGATATCTCCTCAAGATACCCTTGGAAATCTTTTAGGAACTATGGTGATTACTGACGCTGTGAGAACCAAATTTGTTGGTGGCACAAAATATATTACTTACACCGAAAATGGTGTCGAAGGCAAAGATTCATTGTCGTGGACATTCAAATGGGTGGCTCCTCAAACTGACGAAGTGGTGTTCTATGGTGGTTTTAATTCCAATTTCGATGGTCATAAAGGTGGCGACCAAACCTTCTTGTCTCAGTTGAAAGTGAAACGCAATGCTTCCACTTCTATAAGTAATGTTTCATTTGAACAAAGCTTGTTTGTATACCCAAATCCAGCATCTGATTACGTGTTGGTTGAATACGACTTAAAAATGGAGGGCAATGTGTCAATCATTGTTTTCGACTTGAATGGAAAACAGGTTCTGTCTCTAATGAATGGGACTATTTCTAGTGGTAAATTCAGTAAGAAATTTGATGTGAAATCTTTAGCTGACGGTCAGTACTTGGTGAAGTTTGAATTGAATGGGAATTCGACTTTCAAGCAAATAAAAGTGTCGCATTAAGGGTATGGAATTGCTGAGTTAAGTAAGGGGAGATTCACCCCTATGGGGCTCATGTTTCATGTGGTGTTGTCAACCTAGGCCTCACAATTTTCTTTGAAAATTATTCGTCTTAGGTTACAATGGTTTTTTCGCTGCGATGCAGCTAGTAGTTTGGCAAGCGCTAGCCCCAGTATCATTGCATACGGGTATACCGATTAAACAAATTAATGTTTTCGTCAGTCAAGGGACTAAATCCCATTTTCTTTTCTTCGGACAATGTCCTCAGCCTGTTTGAACGATGGTTTGATGTTTTTATTCATCTCGGGCACAGCCCTTCGACCTACAAGGGAAATTACAAATTATAGCTAGCGTAATTTTTCGAAGACAACCCACTATATCCTATTCCCTATTTCCTAAATCCTTAATTTCATCTATTTTTGCAACCAAAATCGAATTAGTTTGTTATAATCTTACAATGTATTAGCAACATGTTGTTAGAAGATATTCATATTTCGGAGTTGTTTGTCTCTAAACAAACAGAATGTATACAACCTTTGAAAGAGGAATCAATCAATATCGCCGACCTCATATTATACGAGGACAACCACATTATTGCCATCAATAAACCTTCTGGTATTATTGTTCAAAGTGATGAACATGGAACTGAACCTCTGCCAGAAATGGTTAAGGATTTCTTGAAGAAAAGAGACAATAAACCTGGTAATGTGTTTTGTGGGGTCATTCATAGAATCGACCGACCAGTTAGTGGTGTCGTTTTATTGGCTAAAACAAGTAAGGGGCTCTCGCGCATGACTGAGTTGTTCAGAATCAATGGCGTTAAAAAAGTATACAGAGCTTTGGTAAATGGTATTCCAGAAGTGAAAGAACAAGAGCTTAGAGCTTTCCTCAGAAAAAATAGCAAAATTCACAAAGCAGATGTCTTTCATAAGAAAGTTGATAATTCAAAAGAATCTGTTTTAAGCTATAAGGTTCTTGAAGAAAGAGACAATCAAGCTTTCTTAGAAGTGTATCCAATTACAGGAAGATTCCACCAAATTAGAGCTCAATTGGCATCTATCAAACATCCAATTGTGGGTGATGTGAAGTATGGTGCACCTCAAGCTCTACGTGATCGTTCGATTTGTTTGCATGCTTATCAAATTTCTTTTATACATCCCATCAAAGATGTGCCAATTGAAATTACATGTACATCTAGATTTTAATCAATCTGTTGATGCAATTCTAACGACAATCAGTGTTTAAAATTAAAATAAGTATTAAAAAATTCATCGCTTTGAAAAATTCATCTGTATTTTCGCAGCGTATTTCGATATATGCCCAAAATTGATTTCAATAATACGCAAGTAGCATTTGCTCATAAATCTGATGCCGAGCTAAAAAAAGCATCTCTTCTATTTAAAAGTTTTAATTATCCATGGTTGATCAAATATGGTCCGGGCTTTGCCGCCTCAGTCATCGATTATTTGCCGCCTGTAAAAACCTTGATTAGAAAAACGTTGTTCGCTCAGTTTTGTGGAGGAGAAAGTATCAGCGATTGCGAGAAAGCCATACAAACCTTAACTAAAGGAAACATTGGAACCATTTTGGATTATTCTGTAGAGGGTGAAGAGAATGAAAAAGTGTTCGATCACACCTGCGAAGAAATTATTGATACCATAAAAAAAGCTGCAAGCAACAGACAACATATTCCATTTTCGGTTTTCAAAACCACTGGTATTGGCAGCATGGATATTCTTACGAAAGTCAATGCCAAACAATCTTTGAGAACTGAAGAACAAGCGGAGTTTGATCGCGTGAAAAATCGATTCAATAAGATTTGTCAAGCGGCATACGACAACGATGTAAGATTGTTTGTTGATGCAGAAGACTCTTGGATTCAAGACATCATCGATGAGTTGACTTACGAAGCGATGAAACGTTTCAATCAACAAAAAGCCATAATTTACAACACAATTCAGTGCTATAGAACTGGAAGAGTTGAGCACATTCAATCCAAATTAAACGAACTGACTTGCTTTTTAGGCTTTAAAATTGTGAGAGGTGCATACATGGAAAAGGAGAGAGCAAGGGCTTTACAGATGGGTTATGTGAGTCCGATTCAACCCGATAAAGCAGGTTCGGATAATGAGTATAACCAAGCCTTAGAGTTGTGTGTAAAAAACATTCAAAGGGTAAGCATTTGTGCTGGTACCCACAATGAAGAAAGCTCTCAGTTTTTATGCGATTTGATGGAGCAGAACAATGTTCCAAACGACCACAAACACATCTTTTTTGCACAATTGTTGGGTATGAGTGATCACATCAGTTACAATTTAGCAAACGCAGGATACAACGTCGCTAAGTACGTGCCTTATGGTCCGGTTAAAGCAGTTTTACCATACTTAAGTAGACGTGCACAAGAGAACAGTTCTGTTAAAGGTCAGGTAGGCAGAGAGCTTGGTTTGATAAAAACAGAGTTAAAGCGCCGACACAAATAATTATCATTCTGATTTTCAATTAATTATTTGACTATATAGATAGTGTTTATATAGGTTTTTTTTGAGTGGTATTTTTTGTACCTTTGCACCACTTATTTAAAAACCATGTCTACAGAAACCAGCACTTACGTTCCATACAAAGTTAAAGACATCTCTTTAGCTGAATGGGGAAGAAAAGAAATCAAATTAGCAGAGGCAGAAATGCCAGGTCTTATGGCTCTTAGAGCTGAATATGGCAAAAGCAAGCCATTGGCAGGCGCCAGAATTGCAGGTTGTTTGCACATGACCATCCAAACAGCGGTTCTAATTGAAACTTTAGTTGAATTAGGTGCTGAAGTTACTTGGTCTTCTTGTAATATCTTCTCAACTCAAGATCACGCAGCAGCAGCAATCGCAGCAGCTGGTATCTCAGTTTATGCTTGGAAAGGTCAAACTGCAGAAGAGTTTGATTGGTGTATCGAACAAACCTTGTTCTTTGGTGAGTCAAAACAACCATTGAACATGATTTTAGATGACGGTGGTGATTTGACCAACATGGTATTCGATCAGTATCCTGAATTAGCATCTGGTATCAAAGGTTTAAGCGAAGAAACAACTACTGGTGTTCACCGTTTATACGAAAGAATGAAAAAAGGTACTTTGTTAATGCCAGCTATCAACGTTAACGATAGCGTAACAAAGTCTAAATTTGATAACAAATACGGTTGTAAAGAAAGTTTGGTTGACGCTATTAGAAGAGCAACTGACATCATGATGGCTGGTAAAGTAGCTGTAGTTGCAGGTTATGGTGACGTTGGAAAAGGTTCTGCTGAATCTTTAAGAGGAGCAGGTTGCAGAGTATTGGTTACTGAAATCGATCCAATTTGCGCATTACAAGCTGCAATGGATGGATTTGAAGTAGTGCCAATGGATGAAGCTGTTACAAGAGCTAACATTTTCGTAACTGCTACTGGTAACGTTAACATCATTAAAGACCGCCATTTCAAAGCGATGAGAGACAAATCGATCGTTTGTAACATCGGTCACTTCGACAACGAAATTGATATGAACTGGTTGAATAACAACTATGGTTCTTCAAAATATACCATCAAGCCACAAGTTGATGTGTACAATGTAGACGGCAAAGAAGTTATCGTTTTAGCTGAAGGTCGTTTAGTGAATTTAGGATGTGCTATGGGTCACCCATCATTTGTAATGAGTAACTCATTCTCAAACCAAACTTTGGCTCAAATCGAATTGTGGAACAACAGTGCAAACTACGAGAAAAAAGTATATGTGTTGCCAAAACACCTAGACGAAAAAGTAGCGGCATTACACTTGTCACATATTGGAGCTAAATTAGAAAAATTGGATCAAGAACAAGCTGATTACATCGGTGTTGAAATGAATGGTCCATTCAAAAAAGACACATACAGATACTAATCTATATTTCCACATTTGAAAAGCCGGATTTTACTCCTCTTAGTCGTTTTGCCTTTGATGGCAATGATTGAAAAGGGAAAAAGTCCGGCTTTTTTTCATGTAGATAGTACCATACAAAACGATTCTGCTTTGTGCGATTCGATGCTAAAATTTGCATCAAAATACCTAAAAAAACCCTATTGTTATGGTAGCAATCCTCCAAAATGTTTTGATTGCAGTGGTTTTGTCAATTTTGTCTTTGGGAATTTTGGAAAAGTGGTACCAAATTCATCTGGAGCCATTGCATTACACGGAAAATTTATCAGTTTTAAAAATGCCTCAAAAGGCGATTTGATATTCTTTACTGGCAGAAATAGTCAGTCTGAAACTGTCGGTCATGTTGGTATTGTAACAGAATCAAAAGACGGCTTAATCTATTTCATTCACGCATCTGTTCAAGCTGGTGTAATTGTATCAAACACTGGTGAAGAATACTACAAAAAGAGATTGATGTTTGTAAAACGCATCAAATTGTAGCGGTTTTAATTATAACTTTGTCAAAAATTCATCGTCGTGTTACCAGTAACAGAACAAGATTCGCTGTATCCAAATTTGTCTGACTTGTCAACAAAAGAGATACTTTCGGCCATCAATGCTGAAGATAAAAAAGTGGCTGATGCCGTAGAAAAAGAATTGGATAATATAACAGCATTGGTAGATGCCGTTGTAAACTCTTTGTCTAAGGGTGGGAGGTTGTTTTATATAGGAGCAGGTACCAGTGGTCGATTAGGTATTTTAGATGCCAGTGAATGCCCTCCAACTTACGGTGTTCCCCACGAATTGGTGACAGGTATCATAGCTGGGGGCGATGGAGCAATAAGAAAAGCTGTAGAATTTGCTGAAGATGACACCAAAGCTGCAATTGTAGATTTGAGGAAACAAGGCATTAAATCAGGAGATGTGGTAGTAGGCTTATCGGCATCTGGAAAAACACCTTATGTTTTAGGTGGCTTAAACGATTGTAACGCTGAAGGCATCATCACAGGATGTATTTGTTGTAGCAATGATTCTCCGATAGGTAAAGTATCCAAATTTCCAGTAGAAGTAGTTGTTGGTCCAGAAGTGATAACAGGCAGTACCCGCATGAAATCTGGGACTGCACAGAAAATGGTTTTAAACATGATTACCAGCTCTGCCATGGTAAAACTTGGGAAAGTTCAAGGCAGTAAAATGGTCAATATGCAGTTGTCGAATGATAAATTGATAGACCGTGGAACGAGAATGGTTGTAGAGCAAACGGGATTGTCTTATCTCGAAGCCAATAAGTTGCTCGTCGAACATGGAAGCGTAAAAGCGGCGGTTGACCATTATCAGTTAAAAAATTGATATAGGCAATAAAACAAGATAGAACAACGTTTTAAGCCTATTAAAAAACACAAATTCGTAAATAATTTTTTTGTAAAATCATTATTTTCCGTTAGGTTTGTGCGTTTACAAGGTAAAAGTATCAACAAAACATGAAGAAATTTCTCGTTATTATCAGCTTAGGATTACTTGCTGTATCGGTATTCATGACAGGCTGTAAAAGTGCCAGTCTTTCTAAAGCCGACGATGCAAAGAAAAGAATGGAGTACAAGTATGCTGCAGATCTTTATACCCAGGCTGCCCCTAATGTTAAAGACAAAGAGGAAGCACAAAGAGCCCGTGAAGAGGCTGCCTTTTGTTACCGTATGGCCAATGAGTACGAAAAAGCGATTAAGGCTTACGAAAAGGTGTTGAAAAAAGCTCCTAAAAATACTGAAGCTTTGTATCAATTAGGTAATCTTAATATGAAGGTTGCTGGAGATTGTAACAAAACAGCACTTCAAGAAGCTAGAACATATTTCACAAAATACTTGGAAGAAGTTCCGAATGATGATAAAGTGAAATTGAAGTTGGCTGGTATTGACAGCGCGGAAAGATGGAGAACAGAAATTCCAAATAGCCGTTGGAAAGTTACCAACTTCAAAATAGTTAATACAAAAGGCATGGACTACAGTCCAATGATTGCAAGCAAAAAAGACGATGTTTTATATTTTAGTACCGACCGTGAAGGTGGTGTTGCTAAAAAGAAAATATACCTTCAAACCGGTAACAGTTACTCTGATATGTGGTATGTGAAAGGTAAAAGAGACAAGAAGAAAAATGTGATGAAATGGGAGAAACCTTTAGTTGCTCTTGGTACAATCAACACCAAATTCAATGATGGTTCTTGCGTTTTTGACAGAAAATATTCTACAATTTATTACACTCAATGTAATGGTGCTGATGGTAAATCTGTTCCTTGTAAATTATATCAAGCAAAATTGAATGGCACTGAATGGGCAGAAGAGCAAGTTTTAGGTTTCTGTGTTGATGATACATTTGACTACGGTCATCCAGCTTTAAGCGACGATGGTAAAACTTTATACTTTTCAAGTAACAGACCTGATGGTAAAGGTGGATATGATATTTGGTGTGTAACATACAATCAAAGAGCAAAATCTTGGGGCGAACCATTCAATCTAGGTGATTCTATCAATACCGAGAAAGATGAGATGTTCCCATACTATAATTCACACGACAGAGCACTCTATTTCTCTTCTAATGGTCACTTAACCATGGGTGGATTAGATATTTTGAGAACGGAAGGTTCTGGTACTGAATGGACAGCTCCAGAGAATCTAAAAGCTCCATTGAATAGTGGTGGTGATGATTTCGGTATCACTTTCGATAACAGCAATCCTGATCACGGTTTCTTTACGTCTAACCGTTGTGAAGGTAAAGGTAACTTTGATATTTATGAGTTCAATGTTTCTCCATTGGTAATTGAAATTGAAGGATATGTATATGAGTGTGTTGCTCCTGAAACAGTACCACCTGCTCACAATACCAACAAACCTTTAAAGAATTCTGTCATTACGATTACAAACGATAAAGACTCAACTAAAATTATTGTTAAAACCGATGAGAAAGGTTACTACGGTAAAATCAAGTTAAAAGAAAAAACCAATTACGAAATCAACTGCGATAACAGAGAATTGTACTATTTCGATGCTATGCCAGTTCAAAGAACAACAAGAGGCATTAAGAACTCTACTGTTCTAAGACAAGATTTCTGTTTAAAATCTCAAATCATCATCGAAACTGTTCCGATTTATTATGATTTGGATAAAGCCAATATTAGACCAGATGCTGCTGCAGTATTAGATGCTAGAATTTTACCATTGTTGCAAAAATATCCTAAGCTTCGTATGGAATTGGGTTCACATACCGACTGTCGTTCGTCTTACGATTACAACATCGACTTATCTCAAAGAAGAGCGGATAGCGCGGTGGCTTACCTAGTAAGAAAAGGTATCAATCCTGCTCGTTTGATTGCAAAAGGTTATGGTGAATCTCAGTTGGTTAACGATTGTAAATGCGAGGGTAAAGTAATTGTACCTTGTTCTGAATCACAACACCAAGAAAATAGAAGAACAACCATCAGAACTTTAGATGTAAACTTTGATCCAAATGTTAAAGTTGCAGGTAGCTCTGATGCAAATAATGTAAACGAAAGACCAATCATCGTTAAGATCACTAAAAAAGATGCTAATTTCTTAGTTCCTGTAGCTGGTAATGGCATTGATGCTACTGGTCCGGGTATAATTACTGCTGGTACAGATAATTTCATCAGCATGAATGAACTTAAAAACTTAGTTGCTAAGAACGTTATTAAACCTGAAAATTTAGTAGGTATCACTATTGCCGACATTCAAGCTGGTAGAATGAAACCAAATGCTATTGTGAAACTTAATACAGTAAGATTTGGTCCTAAAGACAGAGCATACACTGCAACTGAAGTAGCATTTAAAATCAATACAACTCCAAGTCCTTATACATTTGGAATGGATGCTTTGAAAAACATGAATGGTACTATCAATGCTGAAGAGGGTGAGATATCATTTAAAAACGTTAACAAAGATGCTTTAAAAGGCGGTCCAATTGATGCTAATGGCACAAGTGGAAATACAACAGGTGGTGGAACAACTGGAACAACACCTGGTACTACTCAAGCGCCTGCGGCTGCAGATACAGTGTCACTTGAAGATTACAAACGTGTTTCTTTGATTGATGGTGGAAATGGAAGTTTAGCCATTCCTACTATGGTGAATGACAAAGACCAAGTAAACTGGGCTTACAATGCAACAGGTAGAAAAATTGAAATTACCGAAGAAATGGCTGTGCAATTGTTAGAAAGCGGCGCAATTTCTAAGAAAGACTTCGAAGATGGTGAGTCTATTAAAACAAAAGATGGCAAGAAACTTCCAAGTTCAACTTTCATTTTAGCAACTTTAACCATCGGCGATGTTGTGATGGAGAATGTTAAAGTATCTATCAGCAATAAGATTGATGAGCCTACAATTGGAGGTTTAAATACCCAATTGAAGAAAATCAACCCATTGTTAAAAGGTAAAGTGCTTTACATGAAACCTAAAGAAAAGAAATAAAAAAACAAACTTATAATTAGAAAGGACGTTGCTTTGGTAACGTCCTTTTTTTATGTCGTATAATTTTTAGCATCTTTGCAGAATGATTCGAGTTATTAATGACAACCGTGTCTCGACGTTAATTTTAAGCCGACCAGAAAAGCGCAATGCTTTAAATGATGAAATGGCAAAAGCTATTTTAGAACAATTGCAATTGTTGAAATCAGATGATACATGCAAAGTATTGGTCATAAAAGGAGAAGGAGAGGCTTTCTGCGCTGGCGCTGATTTGGGTTATCTTCAGAAACTACAAAGCAATAGTTATGAAGAAAACTTAGCAGATTCTACGGCATTAATGACCATGTTCAAAGCGTTATACGAGTTTCCAAAAATTACTATTGCACAAGTTGAAGGTCCGGCGCTTGCTGGAGGATGTGGACTTGCAGGATTGTGTGATTTTGTATATGCCACTCCAAATGCTAGTTTCGGTTATACAGAGGTGAAGATTGGGTTTATTCCTGCTATAGTTTCTGTGTTTTTAGCACCTAAGATTGGAGAAAATGCCGCAAAGGCAATGTTGCTTACTGGAAAGATATTTAGTGCGTCAGAAGCCAAAGAAATGCAAATAGTGAATGAGATTTGTGAGTCGGATCAGATAGAAGAGGCAGTCAACAAGTTTGCTAATGGATTAGTGAAAGGAGTTTCATCACAATCAATAGAATTGACTAAAAAGTTATTATTGGACATCAAAGGTAAAAGTCTTGATGAACAATTAGCATTAGCTGCGGCGGCCAATGCAGCAGCAAGGTCGACCAATGATTGCAAAGCAGGAATCAATGCGTTCTTAAACAAAGAAAAAATAAGCTGGTAATGTTTTTTGTAGATACACATACACATCTTTTTACTGAGGAGTTTGATGGAGAAAGAACTGCAATCATCAATAGGGCAGTTAATGCGAGAGTAAGAAAAATGCTTTTGCCCAATATTGATGAAACGAGTATTGAAGCATTAAAATCTTTTTCGGCTTTGGATACTGAACATTGTTTTCCGATGATGGGACTGCATCCATGTTCGGTTAAAGAAAATTATAAAAATGTTTTATCAGATATAAAAAGTGAATTGTATTCAGATTACAAGTATTATGGTGTTGGTGAAATTGGATTAGACTTGTATTGGGACAAAACCACTTTAGAATGGCAATTAGATGCCTTTAGAGAACAGTGTGGGTGGGCTGTTGAACTGGATCTGGCTGTATCGATTCACACGAGAAGTGCAACATATGAAGCAATAAAACTATTGAAGTCTATGAAACTAGCACCCAAAGGTGTATTTCATTGTTTTAGTGGCTCAGTTGAAGAGGCTAGAGAAATCATTAAGTTAGGTCACTATCTTGGAATTGGAGGGGTCTTGACTTTTAAGAATGCTGGTTTACCAGAGGTGCTTAAAGAATTTAGTTTGGATAATATTGTATTAGAGACAGATTCACCATATTTGGCGCCGATGCCATTCAGAGGCAAGCGCAACGAGAGTGCTTACATTCCATTTATTGCAGAGAAGTTAGCGGATGTCTTTGGTGTAAGTTCGGCAACAGTTGCTGAGGTAACAACTGCTAATGCGTTAAAGATATTTTCAGTTTAGTATTAGATTTTTAATTTAATACCTACAACCTTTACACTTCAACCTTATAAGGTTGTTTTTCTTCAAATTTCAACCTTACAAGGTTGATTTTTTTTTCCAACCAACCTTACAAGGTCGACGACCTATAAGCCTTAACCTTATCTAGGCATGGACAAACTAATAACCAATAACTAATAACCAATAACCCTGCATCAGAGTCTCGAAGACTCAACTCGATACAGGGCAAACAAAAACCCCGACCGTTAGGTCGGGGTTTTTAGTAATTAATCTAAATTTT
>CAYTMQ010000026.1:0-13990 GCA_964438995.1 uncultured Chitinophaga sp. | reverse complement strand
AGTTAATAGTTAGCAAAAAACGGTCAACCTTATTTAGGCATGGACAGCCCCCTATTTCCTAAATCCTAATTCCTAATCCCTTTTTTGACTTTTAACTTTTGACTTAAAAACTTTAACTTTGCCTCTCTATGTTAACCAATATCAATCTAGAGTTCAATAAGAACGAAGATCATAACAAACAACTTGTATACGAATTAAAAACTAAGCACAAAAAAGTGTCTCTAGGCGGGGGTGAAAAAGCTGCAGCCAAACAAAAAGCCAATGGTAAAATGTTGGCAAGAGAACGTATCGATTATTTAAGAGATGAACATACGCCATTTACTGAAGTAGGTGCGTTTGCTGGCGATGGCATGTATGCCGAATATGGCGGTTGCCCTAGTGGTGGTGTGGTTTGTGGTATTGGTTACGTAAGTGGTAAACAATGTATGATTGTGGCAAATGACGCTACAGTTAAGGCAGGTGCATGGTTCCCAATTACTGGGAAAAAGAATCTAAGAGCCCAAGAAATTGCAATGGAAAATAGGTTGCCTATTATCTATTTGGTAGATAGTGCAGGGGTGTTTTTGCCAATGCAAGATGAGATATTTCCTGATAAAGAACATTTTGGCAGAATCTTCAGAAACAATGCCATTATGAGCAGTATGGGAATTACTCAAATAGCAGCAGTTATGGGGTCTTGTGTTGCTGGTGGAGCATATTTGCCAATCATGAGTGATGAAGCTTTAATAGTAGATAAAACAGGATCCATATTTTTAGCAGGATCATATCTTGTAAAAGCAGCTATTGGTGAAGACATTGACAATGAAACTTTAGGTGGTAGCATTTCTCAATCAGAAATTTCTGGTGTCATAGATGATAGATTTCCAGATGATAAATCATGCTTGGATAGAATCAAATACATTATGGATAAAATCGGCAAATTTGAAGATGCCGGTTTTGACAGAAAAACACCAATCGAACCTAAAAAGAACATTAAAGATATTTACGGCATCCTTCCAATGGACAGAGCAAAGCCATATGATACAAGTTTGCTAATAGAACATTTGGTTGATAACAGTGAGTTTGAAGAATACAAAGAAGGATATGGTAAAACCATTATCTGTGGTTATGCAAGAATTGACGGATGGGCTGTCGGAATTGTTGCAAACAACAGAATGCTCTCTAAAAGTAAGAAAGGTGAAATGCAGTTTGGTGGCGTTATTTACAACGACTCAGCGGATAAAGCTGCCAGGTTCATCATGAATTGCAATCAGAAAAAAATACCATTGGTATTCTTACAAGATGTAACTGGTTTTATGGTTGGCTCTAGAAGCGAGCACGCTGGTATCATAAAAGATGGTGCTAAAATGGTGAATGCAATGAGCAATAGTACCGTGCCTAAATTTACCATTATTGTTGGCAATAGTTACGGAGCTGGAAATTACGCCATGTGCGGTAAAGCGTATGACCCAAGGTTGATTTATGCTTGGCCAAGTGCTAGAATAGCCGTAATGGGTGGCGAACAAGCAGCAAAGGTTTTGTTGCAAATAGAAAAAGCAAGTTTGGAATCGAAAGGCGAAAAGATAACTCCTGAAGCTGAAAAAGCTTTGTTAGATAAAATCATCGCTAGATACGAGACCCAATTGTCTCCTTATTATGCCGCATCTAGATTATGGGTAGATGGCATCATTGACCCAATAGAAACTAGAAAGGTAATAAGTGAAGGAATAACAATGGCCTCACATGCACCAGTTAAACCTTTCAACGTTGGAGTGTTGCAAACTTAGAATTTGGATTTTTAAGTTTAATTTTATAACTTTGATAGAGTTTTAAAAAATCTATGAAAAAAGTAAGTTTACTAGCCGTCTTCACTTTGGCCATATTTTCCATTCATGCTCAGAATTTTTATCACAATTTGGGTATGAGTTATTTTCAATCTGCAGGTACCTATGGCAATTCAGATTTAGTTTCACTGCAATACAATCCTCAATACCATCTTACAAAAGGTAAAACATCTTATGGTGTATCATTTCCATTATCACTAGGTATGATGGCTTCATCAGCTAGATCAGAGCAAAGAGGTATGATTTATGAAGTGCCCGTAAATTTTGAAATGGGATTTTGTCCATCAGCCCCTTGCATGGGTTTTCAAAAGTTTAGTGCCTTTATGGGACTTGGAATTTCAACTCAAAGACAAATCATCTTAAATACCATTAATAGAGACTTTATAAATGCCTCTATTGGTGTTAGAATTGCGCCCTTTGATATTCCAATGGAATTGAGAATGATTGGTTCAAAATCCTTTAACTCTGTTAACGATATATACAGATTGGGATTTTCGTTTGCCTTGTCAATGAATTAATCTCCAACAAATAATGCTTTGATCTTTTCGGCAAGTTTTCTCAGTCTTAAAGCATTAAGGTTTAATAGAACTCCAGATAATACAACGCACATTCCCATTAGAACGGTTGCTGGGTAGCTGTCATCAAATAAGAATTTACCCATCAAAACACCCCAAATAATGCCGATATAGCTTACTGAGCTAATTCTAGCTGCAGTATCCTTTTGATAAGCTCTGGTGATAAAGTACTGTCCAATTTGTGTGAAGATGCCCGTTCCAATCAAAAATATCCAATCATAACCTGTAGGCATAACAATGTTCTGAGGAAATATAAACATGTAGATGATCACAATCGGAAAAGAAATTAAAGGATGGTAAAATACTATAACATCAGCATCTTCTTTGTCTTTCATATTTCGGATGGCATTGTAGGCCAATCCTGAAAAGAATGCACCGCAAACACCTATCATGAAATCAAGAGGCACAATATTGGCGAATCCTTTTACCATTAAGACGCCAGAAAATGAAATTGCAAAGGAAATCCATTGTATGCCTTTAACTTTTTCTTTAAGAAATAGCATGGCAATTAAGGTGGTAAATATTGGGCTTAAATAGTGGATGACAATGGCATTAGCCAAATGCATGTGCTGCAAAGTATAGAAATAGCAAATCAATCCAAGCGCGCCAAAGAAACCTCTGGCTATTAAAAATTTATGATGAGTGCCCCAGGGTTTGACCTTTCTTTTCTTTAGCACTGCATAACTTAATATCAAAGTAATAACAGAGCGAAATAAAATGACTTCAAAAACTGGAATATGACTGATGTATTTGACACTGGCATTCATCCAAGCAAATCCAATACTGGCTACCAGCATCAGTTGCACTCCAGGGGTTAGATATTTGTTGATTTTTAAATCCAACCTTGGTTGCTAGCGTATCTCGACATTTGGGTTAAATGGTGTTTGCCATGCCAAGCGTATAATCCTAAAGCATAACCTAAAGTAAACTCTTTTTGATATTCTGGGTGGATATAGCTCTTCTTGAAATCTTCGATGTTCATAGAACGCATAAGAATCAACCATCTTTTATGGAGCAATTCAATAAGTTCTACTGACAATCCAGCATCACCCTCTGCGCCATCAAATGTTGCAGCCCAAGCATTTTGAATATAAGGTTTGATGATGGGTTTATCTTCTGTTAGTGCTAGTTTGAAGCGCATAAATGCATTCATGTGACTGTCGGCAAGATGGTTGATGACCTGTTTAAAGGTCCAACTGCCTTCTCTGTAACAAGCACTTTGCTGATCTGATTGTAATTTCTGATAAAAGGACTTAAGTTGAGAAGGGAAATTTTCTATTTCTTCTAAACAAGCTTTAATGTAGTTCGGGTCGCTGATGTCGCCCTCTAAATAGGGTCCGTATGCTTTAACAATTTCTTCTTGGGTATACATAGATTACGTAAAATTTATTTCGGCACTATCACCTAGGTTCAAACTGTGAACTGTTCCTTTTAAAGAGGCATCATTTCCAATAAGTGAGTTACTCAATACAGCGTGATCAAGTTCGGCAAACGGACCAATAATGGATTCTTGAATGATAGAAGATTCTATTACCGCATTTTCTCCAATACTCACATTTGGTCCGATAATGCTGTTGTTGATTTTACAGCCTTTATCAATAAATACTGGGGGAATGATGATGGAATTGTTAGATTGGTTGTCATTGATTTTATCGAAACCACCGCGTTTCAACAACAATTGATTGGTTTGAAGTAAAATTTCCTTCTTGCCACAATCAAACCAAGAATTGACATTGTAAGTATACAAATCAACACCATTGGTAACCATACACATCATGGCATCGGTTAAATGGAATTCATTTTGAGTTTTAATATTGTTTTCAATGATGTTGCTCAAGCAATCCATCAACTCTTGAGTATCTATGATTTTATAGATTCCAACCAGAGCCAAATTAGATTTTGGAATGGCTGGTTTTTCAATCAGTCGTATGATTTTGCCTTCTTTGTCAATTTCAGCAACCCCAAATTGTCTAGGATCTTCAACTTTTTTAACTCCTAGCAATGATTGATCTGAATCAATTATTTCTTTCCAATCAACTTCACAAATGGTGTCGCCAAAAACCACTAAAATTGGTTCGTTATCAATAACTTCTTTGGCCAACCAAATGGCATGTCCGGTACCTCTACCTGTAGTTTGCATGACGTAAGATGTATTGATGTCTGGATAGTTTTTAGAGATATAATCTTGTACTTTATCACCCAAATATCCAATGATGAAGACAAAATCTTTGATGCCACCTTCAATCAATTGATCAACTATATGAGCCAGAATTGGCTTACCTGCAACAGGAATTAAGGATTTCGGTTGAGTATGAGTGTGCGGTCGGAGACGTGTGCCGATACCCGCCACAGGAATAACTGCTTTCATTTTCAGGAACTGTTTGTTAATTTTTACCCAAGTTCAAAAGTACGATTTTATAATCAAATGACAAAAAAAGGGAATAGGTAATAGGATTTACGATTTAGTAGGTATAGGGCATGCCCTATACCTAGGTTCAAATAACCAATAACCAATAGCAAACATCAATTAACATTTTTCCTTAAATTTGCCATTGATATGAAAAAAGTGGTAAGTGGTATTAGACCCACTGGTAAATTACATCTTGGCAACTATTTTGGTGCGGTTAAAAATATGATTCGAATGCAAAATGAATTCGAATCGTTCTTCTTTATTGCTGATTACCATTCTTTGACCACACATCCTACGCCTTCTGATTTACATGAATCTGTTAGACGTGTGTTTGCAGAATATCTTGCTTTGGGATTGGACCCCGACAAATGCACCTTATACATGCAAAGCGATTTGCCTCAAACTGCCGAACTTTATATGTTCTTTAATATGAATGCATATCTTGGCGAATTGCAAAGACTGACCTCATTTAAAGATAAGATTCGCTCTCAACCAGATAATGTCAATGCCGGCTTATTGACCTATCCAACACTTATGGCAGCAGATATTTTGTTGCATAAAGGCGAACTTGTTCCAGTTGGAAAAGACCAAGAACAACATCTTGAAATGACCAGAACATTTGGCAATAGATTCAATCGTCTTTACAATGTTGAATATTTTCCAGAACCTCAAGCTTTCAACTACAACGATGAATTGGTGAAAGTGCCAGGCTTGACAGGTGGTGGTAAAATGAGTAAAAGCGCAGGTGAAAATGATAATATCTACATGAGCGATCCAAGAGAGGTGTTGACTAAGAAAATTTCTAAAGCTGTAACAGTCACTGTCAATGGTCCCTCTGAACCAGGCTCTGAAATACCAATGCCAATTCAAAATTTATTGGAGCTCATGCACCTTGTTAGTACAAAGGATGTCGTAGATTTTTATAGAAATGCATACTATGATGGTAGTATCAGATTTGGTGACATGAAAAAACAATTGGCAGAAGATATGTGTCAATTCATTCAACCTTTTTCTGAACGCATAGATGAGGCCATGAAAAATGATGCATTAATCAGTAAAGCGGCTAAACAAGGAGCAGAAAAAGCCGCAGAAAGTGCTAATGCTACCATTCGTGAAGTGCGCGAAATCATTGGATTTAAGAAGTTTTATTAAGCATGAGCATCTTCAGTGATATTCGTTTGTTCAAACAACATCACCCGAAGTTTTTCTGGTTTTCAACGCTGGTTATTATACTCTATTTTTCTCAGTTTATATTAAAGACTGAGATAACACCTTTAGGATATTTCTCTCTGTACAGCAATAAAATGCAAGAACAAAAAGCCTACTATCAAATTTTGCCTTTTGATACCATTCGCCAAGAACCCATTAACATCTATCAAACCAATGGTACAGGGTTTCTTATGATGGAAATATTGCCAACTCGCTATGAAATCTTAGCGAATTCTGATCACTGTAATCAGATGAATTTTCGATTACAAAGACTGGGATTGCAAGACAACAATTTATATGACTGTCAAAACCTAAAATCATTCAAAGACTGGATGTATTTGTATGCTTATAGACAAGGAATTGATATGAGACACGCTGAATTGCGTATGCTCGGATTTAAAAACGGCATTTTATTAGACAATAAACCTATTAATGACTCAAGCCTCAATAGAAAATAATATCGATTCTATGTTGTTTTGGAAGCGACTGGTTTTGGGCGTCATTACAATTAGTCTGATGTATTTCTGGTACTCTGGTATGATGCTACACCATGTGTATGATTCTCCATTCAATTACAAAGGAGCAGATATATCTTACTGGTTATATTCGTCTACAAGGTTGACTAATATCCTCTTGAACAACAGTGCCACTGCCTTGGTGTTTTCAATTGTTTTGGTGCTATTTTTTGTCCTAAGTTTGATTTTTGAACAGGTCAGATGGCTAACAGTTGTTTCAGGTATTTTGTTGCTAATTTATCAGATACAATTCAATATGAAGATAGGGTATCATACCCATCACTTATTTGGATTTCAATTTGCATTAATGCCATTCTATTTTTCATCCTCAAGTTTTTCAGCAGCTCTTGGATTAGCAAGAATACTTAGCTGCTTGGCTTATTTCTTTGCTGGATTTTTCAAACTTTATCATGGTGCATGGCTGTCATTGGATAGCTATTCGCATATTCTAGAAAATCAACATGCTGCTTACAACCATTTTTATCATGGAAATCTAAGACATATTACTACACAGTTTATCATTCAACATCCAGCATTAGGCTTGTTTTTATTTGTTTCTGCAATGCTGTTGCAATTGAGCTTTGCTATTGGGTTGATGACGAATAAATACAACAAATGGCTGGCATCTTTTATTATAGTGTTTCATTTGATGGACTGGTATCTAATGAATCTTGGCGTCTTTATGGGGATGTCAGTAATGATGTGGTTGTTTTTGTATAAGTCTCCTACAGTACCAAATAAAAATTAAACATTTATAAACGAATATAAATGTTTAAAAAACGACTAGCGTGAGCGGATTGTCTCAAATTTGAAGGACAATTATTTATACGTTATGAGTACAATGAAAAATCGTGTTCAACTGATTGGACACCTCGGACAAGATCCGGAAATCAAAACTTTCGACAATGGAAAAATGAATTGTCGATTTTCTGTCGCAACAAATGATCAATTTAAGAACGACAAAGGCGAAAATTCAACTGACACCAACTGGCACAATGTAGTGGTATGGGGGCAAATGGTAAAGTATGCTGAAAAACATTTATCAAAAGGTAAAGAGGTGTTTGTAGAAGGCAAGTTGACCTCAAGAAGTTATACCGATAAAGAAGGTGTTAAACGGTATATCACAGAAGTAGTTGCTCTAGAACTGCACTTACTTTCTGTTAAAGTTGAAAATGCTGAAGTACCTGAGGTGGCTTTTTAATTGTTGAATTCAGTCGGCTGTTGCAAATAGACAGCCGACTTTATTGATGTTTTAAAATTAAAACATCTTGGAAATCGACACATTCTGTCTTGTTTTTCCCTGACCACCATCCATGGTGAAAAGCTTCAATTTTTAATCCAGATTGATCAAGCATGTTTTGAATGAAAGACATTTTGAAGGCTATATTAGCGTCTTTTACTTTCTCATCATGCAACATATAATGTCCATAATCAAATTTAAAAAATGGGTCAGTTGATTGTTTTAAAAAGGCTTCAGATGCTTCATCTATTACAAAGAAAGTTGCAAAACAAGTTGCCCCTTTGTCCATTACCCTTGATATTTCTTTAAGGTATTGTGCCACTTCTTTGTCTTGCATGTGTGTAAACACTGAAGTAAGTATGATAAAGTCGAACGATGAGTTGTTATATGGAAACTTGAATTCCTCAGCTTTGTTGCCAGTTTCAAGATTGTATAAATCGTTCCTTAATGGAATGTGTTTGAAATGGAAATTAGGAAACTTTTTATGAATCTTGCTTTCACACCAATCAATACCTTCTTTAACAATATCGAACCCATGATAAGAACCTTGTTCGTTGATGTAGGTTGTTAAAGGGATGGCAATTCTGCCAATTCCACAACCAATGTCTAACACTCTGTGCTGAGGTTGTAGTCCCCCATATTGTATGAAATCATTTTTCAATTTATTGCCGAGAAATTTGAAGTTACCCGGACCAATAAAAATCTTTCCTTTAGGTGGAGTGATATCGTCTCTTTTACCTGTTAAGCCTTCCCAAACATCTATTGGATAGAAATATAAACGACGAAATGTCCTCCTAAGTTTCGGATTCAATGCGTAATATATTTTTCTTTTCCAATTCATTTAAGTGTTCAAAGTTAATGCTTAGGTAACAATTTATTGTGTTTTTTGATGTACAAAGCACAAAACCTTTGTCAATATTTTATTCTTTAGCTTGATTTTTCTTCCAAATTAATCTGTAAATTTACCGTCCTAAATGTTCGCGGTAATAGATATAGAGACAACTGGAGCAAGACCTGACAGAGACAGGATTACAGAGATTGCCATTCTATTACACGATGGGGAACAAGTAGTTAAGAAATATTCAACTTTGGTGAATCCAGAATGCAAAATTCCAGTTGATATTACACGCTTAACAGGAATATCTGACGCCATGGTTAAAGATGCTCCACCATTTTATGCCATTGCTAAGGATGTTATTGAAATGACACAAGATGCTGTTTTTGTAGCCCATAATGTAAGATTTGATTATGGATTCATTAAAAACGCTTTTAGAGAACTTGGCTATTTGTACCAACGCAAAACACTTTGCACAGTTAGATTAAGCAGAGCCACTTTCAAAGGATTGCCTTCTTATAGTTTAGGAAGATTGTGTGAATCTTTAGACATTAGAATCAAAGACAGACATAGAGCATTAGGTGATGCCGAAGCAACTGCAATATTGCTCAGTAGAATTATTGAAAGACAAGGCATACCTAAAAAAGATTGGATAGCTACAGAAACTGTTAAAACAGTGATACCACCTCTTTTGCCAGAATCTGTTTTACATGGTTTACCTGAACAAACAACGGGAGTATATTATTTCTATAATCAGCACGGTTATGTGATTTACGTAGGTAAAGCCATAGATATAAAAAAACGCATCACACAGCATTTCGCTATCAA
This sequence comes from uncultured Chitinophaga sp., assembly GCA_964438995.1. Lineage (GTDB taxonomy): Bacteria > Bacteroidota > Bacteroidia > NS11-12g > UBA955 > JABMMZ01. The sequence goes on along the minus strand of CAYTMQ010000026.1, from coordinate 4,555 downwards.
TGGTAAAGAAACGCCCAAAGCCATACAAATGAAATCAGAAATTGCTGATATAAAATTTGTAGAAACTGGAAACGAACTAATAGCATTGTTATTAGAATCTGATGAAATAAAAAAAATCAAACCCATATACAATGTCATGCAAAAGAAGGCCAGACCTGTGCCTTTTTATGGCATCTTTACAGAATATGATGCTTTAGGTTATATCAACTTTTCTATCAAAAAACTAAAAGAAGGGGATGAACCAATGAGTACAGCAGATAACATTCATTCTGCTCGCGAATGGCTGCAAAACATGGTCGAACGATATACTTTATGTCTTTCTAAATGCGAGTTGCACAAGATGCCTGGACCATGTTTTAATTTCCATTTACATAAATGCAATGGCGCTTGTATGGAACAGGAGGTTGCAGAAGTATACAATGCTAGAGCTATGGATGCCATAAAAAAACACAGTTTTCAAAGCGAAAGTTTTTTTATTTTAGGAAAGGGTAGAAGAGAAGATGAGCGTTCTGTTGTTTGTGTAGAAAGGGGACAATACAAAGGGTTTGGTTACATTGTTTCTTCGGATAAATCGCCAACCCACAACGAATTAAAAGCCGTTATCCAGCCATATCCTCACAACAGAGATATTCAACAAATTTTGCAATTGCATTTAAAAAACAACCAAACAAAAGTGGCGTTTGCGACAAGTCAAACAATAGGCAATTAAGTTGACCATCTTGGAAAGGATATATGCATCAATCCAGATCCAAATAAAAAACAACACCAACATTTCCCGATTATCAGTTGAAATTCCTCTCACAGTTGAATTTTACTGAAATTATCCTTATCTACCTTATTGTAAATAGGTATTAATCAATTAGAAAGCAAAAGTTGAAAACTTTTTTATTTCAAACCAAATTTCCAAACAATTTTACAGTCTAGGTTTCAAATCAAATTGAATGTAAAACGCAGTGGTTTTAAAGTAAACTATTAAAAATTAACCATGTAACTTATGTTCATTTGAATTATATAATCATTAAAGGAGGTGTTTAATCGATAATTTTATTAATAGGATACTAGCTAAAATAACACATTCATACTAAATTAAAATATTTATATTCAGATAAATAAGAAATTATTGCTTAGTCAGTTTATCAACAAACGAATTGAGATGTTAAAAATGTTAATTTAAAAACAAATATATTTTTGCAGCATACCAAATATAAAATTGAGATTTGTGATTTGCCAATACTTCAAATTGGGATGTTAATGTCATAAAGTGTAATACTTATGAATTGACTTTTTTCAAACACAATCAATCATTATGTTTTATCGGTTACACTATATTTCTCAAGCCTATTGGTTTGATTTAAATTTAGTGAAGAGATGGAGGACTTACATACATTGTTGTGTAAGTCCTTTTTACGTATAAAAAAACCACCTGAACTCTTCAGATGGTTTCTTTAGAAAAATGAATCTATTAGTTGGCTCTATGCTAAATATTTTATGTCTGAATAATTATTTGCTTTGTTCTTTGATAATACCCTATTTTGTTTTTCTACTTCTTTGGATAAGCATGAAATGCTCGAGCACCTGTACAACAAACTTAGGTCGATGATATATCCATATTGCTTGTGTAATTGATGCAACATTTTATCGGCACTCAAATGGTTACCACCCATTTCGAAGAATCCAGTATCAATGTCCGTGCTTTCAATATTCAATATACTGCACCAAACAGCTGCGATGTTTTTTTCAATATTTGTCTCTGGAAATTTTCTCTTTCTCGATTTGTGTTGGTTGCAATTTGGAATTGGTAAACTGTGTTTATTGAGCTTGCCATGCGATGTGTATGGCCATTCATTGACAACAATAAACTTCTGTGGCATGTGCTCTGAACCGATTTTTTGTGACAATTGCATAGGCAGATTTTCTACATCAATACCATCTGTGTTAGGCATGATGTAGGCAAATATTCGTTGCTTTTGATTGACAAGTTTGGTCACTACTTCACAATGTTTAACGCCAGCAATCTTTGACAACTCCCATTCTATTAAATTGAAATCAATTATTTTATTTTCTATTTCTAAATGGTTTTCGGCTCTGTCAAGATAAATAGCTGTACCTTCTTCATTGATGGTTGCATAGTCGCCCGTTTTAAATATGAGTTCATTTGGTTTTATTGGATGCTTGACAAATAAACTGTCGTTTAAATCTGGACGCATCAAATAGCCTGAACTCAACTGAATACCACCAATACAAATTTCACCAACTTCACCCGGTCCAACTGATTCCATTTGTTTGTTTAGAATAAATATCTCATTGCCAGGTATAGCTTTCCCAATCGGAATGCCTGATGGGTTATCAATAAAATGATCTTCTAATGATAACTTATGAAACATACAGCCTACAGTTGCTTCTGTTGGACCATATTCATTTATGATATCAAGATGATAATGTTGTTTTCGTAAAAATTCAAAATGTCGCGAATGTAAGTTTTCTCCGCCTACAACGATGTTCTTACAAAAAGGTTTGTGTTTGTCTTTTAATGCAAGTTCTAACCAATTGAATTGCAAAGGCGTTAGTTTGATGAAATCGTAAGGCATATACTGCTCAAAATTGACATCATTAAACGCATTTGAACAAGTAGTGTCTGCTATGACAACTGTTTTGCCACATAACAAAGGCACAAAAAGTGAGGTAAGAGATGCATCGAATGTTAAACTTAATTGCAAGTAACTACCAGTGTGAGATTGGTCATTTACAGAATACATCTCAACGGCATTCAGCAAATAATTGACCAAGGCTTTGTGCTCTATCTTAACACCTTTAGAACTACATGTAGAGCCAGAGGTATACATTAAATAGGCCAAATTGCCTAATCTCTTTTGATTGATAGTTGGGTAATTCCTTTCTGAATCAGAGGTAATGACTTTTAAATTGAACTGACTAAAGGTTGTAAATTCTGATTCTTTAGCCATACAAAATCTTACACCAGAATCACCAATGATTTGTTGTATCTTTTGATTGCTTGATTTGTTATTGATGGGTAGAAATGCTTTACCTGATTTTAATATAGCTAAAACAGATACCAACATTTCAATACCTGGAGTTGAACTTACCGCTATTAAATCATCGTAATATGCCCAATTTAATATTGCATGACATAGCTTGTCTGCCTTCTCGTTTAACTCACGATAGCTTAACGATTCGTTTTGAAAAACGACCGCCGTCTTGTCAGGGAATTTCTTAGCGCTTAATTCGAATAATGTGTTTAACCTCTCTGATGCAGGTTGAGAACCCGACCATAGATGATCGTAAAAAGAGTGCATTTGTGTGTTTGTGTGTCTTTAGTTTAAAATATTTCACGGTAGTTGGCAATGAAATAGTGTGTTTTCTTCTCGCTTCTTCAATGCGAAAATACACATTCTTTTTATATCACTTCAAGTTTTTAACCATTAAAAAATTGTTATTTAAGATTAACGCTTTGTAATTCAGATAAATAAAATAAATTGAATAAATGTCATATTGGGTAAAATAATTACTTTTATAGTATTTTTTACCTAATTTGTACATTAGAAAATGGCTTTTATTGCTTCAACCACTCCAAAATTTTCTGTTCTATCTCTTCATAGCGGTTTTGGTCAGGAATATGCTTACAATTGTTAAGTATGTATGTGTCTTTCAGTGTTTTAAATAGATCTTGACAACGCTTTAATGTTTTATCTCCTGGAAAAAATATATCGTTATCAGCTACCATCACATAAACTGGGGAAATAATACCACTTACTTCATTATTTTTAACCAATATTGGTCGTCGGTAGTCCATCTTAAATCCCAATAATAAATTTTTTTGTAGTTCTATTGAATGTCTGTCTTTGGTAGTAAAAAAAGCATTCATGAATTTTAATAAGTCTTCCTCTTTTTTTGTTCTCAAAAATTTCATTAAAGGGAAACTAAGTTCTCTCATTGAGCGCCAAAAATTGCCACTTACAAATCCAGATGGTACCACAAAAATCGACTTGATCAATCTCTCTGGCTGGTAGTTCATCATTTTCTGTAGTAAAAAGGCTCCGTATGATATGGCTACAACATGCACTTTTTCAAGATTCAGATTGTCCAAAACTGAAGCTATCCATTTGCCGTATTCATCACCTTTCATGGGTAGTCTAGTAGCAGCACTTTTAGTAGCCTGACCAACGGTATCAATTCCAAATATCCTGTATTGATTGTTTAAATGTTGTATGGCTTCTAATGCCAATGGTGCTCCAGCATTGATACCATGAAATACAACTAAAGGAGGCAAATGTGCCGCTCCTGTAACTATCACATGTGTTTTACCTGCCGTAGAATCGACATACACATCTTCGTATTCTATGTTGCAAGCCTTAAGTTTTTCATCGTACAACTGCATCAATCTGCTTTCAAATTCAGGGGATTTATATAAACTCATAACATTCAATTTATCGCAGCAAATATACAACTTAAAATGAAAATTAGGTCAAATGGACTAAATATTTTAGGAAATAGGATTTAGGATTTAGGGAATAGGGGGCTGACGCCAGGGAAAAAG
>CAYTMQ010000025.1:0-16976 GCA_964438995.1 uncultured Chitinophaga sp. | reverse complement strand
AGTTAATAGTTAGCAAAAAACGGTCAACCTTATTTAGGCATGGACAGCCCCCTATATACTATATCTTAATTCCTAAATCCTTATCCAAATGCATTATAATTCTTTTCATTACCTTTGTACTGCAATGTCAGATAACCATATTGATAGCCTTAGAGAGGCGTTGAAACAGTCGCCAGAGAACATTCCACTTAGACATTTATTGGCTGAATCCCTGCTTAATTTGAATAGATTGGATGAAGCCGAACAAGAATATGTGCATTTGTTGAAATTGATTAATGATACCAAATCTAAAGTTGGTATGGCTAAAGTGTATTACCGCAAAGGCAACTATTCGGCATGTAATGTGATATTAGAAGAAGTGATTGAGGGAAATTCAAAAGATGTAGAAGTATATGTAATGTATGCCAAAGGGATGCTCAAAGAAAACAATCTGTTAAATGCTATTGAAGCATATCAGAAAGCTTTGTCTCTTGATCCTAATTTCCACGACGAAGAACTGGATGCACAACTAAAAGTGAAAGGTGCAAGTGAAACAATAGAAGATATGGATGAGGATTTTGACCACCGTTTCATTCAAAAAACCAATATCAATTTCAACGATGTTGGGGGTATGGAAAGCGTTAAAAAAGAAATTGAACTTAAAATCATCCGACCAATTCTGCACCCTGAATTATACAAAGCTTATGGTAAAAAAATAGGAGGGGGTATTTTGCTTTACGGACCTCCAGGTTGCGGTAAAACATTTATTGCTAAAGCTACTGCGGGTCAAGTTAACGCTAAATTCATTAACGTTAGTTTGAACGATATCTTAGATATGTGGATTGGTAATAGCGAAAAAAACTTGCACAGCATTTTTGAATTGGCTCGTCAAAATGCACCATGTGTGTTGTTTATTGATGAAATAGATGCTTTAGGTGCAAGTAGAAGCGATATGAAACATTCTTCTGGTCGCTCGTTGATCAATCAGTTTTTGCAAGAATTGGATGGCATTACAGAAACCAATGAGGGCGTTCTAATTGTAGGCGCTACCAATGCTCCGTGGAGCTTGGATCAAGCATTTAGACGACCAGGTAGATTTGATAGAATCATTTTTGTGCCACCACCTGATGAAGCTACAAGAGAGTCAATTTTTAGATTGAAACTTAAAAACAAACCTGTTGGTGATATCAATTATGAAACTGTAGTTAAGAAAACTGAGCATTTTTCTGGAGCAGATATAGATGCAGTAATTGATATTGCAATTGAACTGAAATTAGAAAGTGCTTTTACCGATGGAATACCTAAACCACTCGAAACAAATGATTTGCTACAAGCCGTAAAAAAGCACAAAGCCAGCACTCAAGAATGGTTTGCTACTGCAAAGAACTTTGCTTTGTTTGCCAATGATTCTGGTGTATATGACGATATTTTGGACTATTTAAAATTAAGAAAATAATGTTTCAGCATTTATACGAAAGAGCTCACCTTCTGCTAACACAAGGTAGATTTGATGATGCTGAAAGAGAACTCAAATCGATACTGTCTCAAAACCCAAACGATGAAGTTGCTTTACTCCTTTATGCTGAATTGCGACTAGCCCAGTCCAAAGAAGACGAAGCCGAACAATATGTTAAGACTGCAATTGGATTGAATCCTTCAAATCCGAATTTGTTTTACCTTCAGTCGAGAATTTTAACAAATAAAAAGAAATATACTGAAGCTGAATCTTCTATCAAACAAGCCATCGGTATGTATCCATTGGATGCCGACTATTTTGCTTGGCATGCGTATATCAAACAAAGACAAAAGAATTTTATTGAGTCGCTTGAACTTGCTGACAAAGCTTTATCGCTAGCTGCTGATAATCTTTTAGCATTGAATGTTAGAAGTACGGCACTAATCAAACTCGATAGGAAAGAGGAATCCTTTTTAACAATTGAAGGAGCGCTTAGAGAAGATCCCAACAACTCCTTTACTTTGGCCAATTACGGATGGGGCTTGTTAGAAAAAGGCGAACACAAAAAGTCGCTTGAGTACTTTAAAGAATCTTTGAAAAATGACCCTGTAAATTATAACGCTCAAGCTGGAATGATGGAAGCATTGAAAGCAAGAAATCCCATTTATAGATTGTTTTTAAAGTATGGATTTTGGATGAGTAACCTTACTCAAAAAAATCAATGGGCATTCATCATTGCTGTATTTATTGGGCCCAGAATATTTGAATATATTTCTAATAAATATCCAGCAACCAGTGTTTTGTTTACGCCTTTAATTATTTTGTTTGCTTTGTTCGCGCTTTCAACTTGGATCATAAAACCCATCAGTGATTTGTTTTTAAGATTCAATCCATATGGAAGGTATCTTTTGTCTGAGCAAGAAAAAAAGAGTTCTAATTTTGTCTTTGCTAGCATTATCATTTCACTCATTGGAGTGGTATGTTATTTTGTTTTGAAAGACGATAGATTTTTTACGTTGATAATTGCAGGTTTTGCCTGTATGATTTCTTCCAGCATTGCATTTAATAACATCAATCAAAGTACCATATCAAAGTTATTAATTGCTTTGGTAGTGGTGTTGTCTTTCGGACTCGTATGGTCGGCATTTTACGAGCCAAGTGTAAGCGGCGACATCACTTTAGCATTGGTGTTTTCTTTGTTGTTTCTACAATTCAAAGCCAATTATCATACGATAAGAGAGGATAATTGAGTCATGAGCATTATTAAATTGTGTTTGCAAATAAATATTTATTTCCTTAACTTTTATAGGATTAAATGAAACCCATTTACCAGAAATAGAAGCTATAATTCGTCACTAATGAAGTATTGTCCAATCAGGATTTAAATGGATTTAAGCTTCGTTCTAACTCCCACAATGTCCTTTCTGAAGTTTAGCTCGACTGACACTGTTTGTGTTTAGTACTATTCAATATTTTCCCTTTTGCAAAGTTGATTTATTGGTTCATTTGTAACTTCCTCTAATTGAATTGTTGATACAGAAGCCTTTTTTATATAATTTTTAGATCTTAAGGTATTGCCATTGATATAATAAACTTTTTGATTTTCGTCAACAACCACTATTCCTTTACAAAATTTTTCACTAATCGTAATTGTATTTTGATGAAATGTATATGTTCCACCTGTTAATCCATCTATGACATAAATGACGCTAGTGTTTATGTTTGTGTTGTCTTTGTTTACAAATATGGTTTCTTTTAAAATATATGGTTCTTCCATTCTATAAATATTGTCGAAATTGTAAAGGCCAAATAGACTAAACCCTACATTGTATCTAATTCTAGTATTAGGACCAATGGTGTTTTTAACATTGTAAATAAGTGGACTGCCTCCAGTATTGTAAAATACTTTAGTTGTTAATTGATTGAATGTGTTTTCTCTCAATTTTAACAAATTGGTGTAGCGTTTGTACTTTCTTAAGAAAGTTCTCGATACTCTAGTATGACCTTTTTTAGACATTACAGTAGTTTTAAATCTAATTTCTGTAAAACCTTTTTGATCCTTTAATTCAATTGTACCATATTCATCACCTGGTTCATAATAAATTCTAATATCATTATATTTTCTATTTTTCTTAAATAACTCTTTGAACTTGATAGAACGCATATACGTCTCCAACTCAAAATTATAATTGTTAAATGCCAATAATTCTGGGAACAATCTTTTTGTAGTGTTCTCGTACCTTGAAGAGTAATCTTCTAAATCAAAAACAAAAAATAATTTCCTATTATTGGTGTCAGAGACATCTGTATATGTTCTGAATTTTATTAAGTTTTTATTTTTTTTTATGTAATTGTTCTTTTTGCCATTTTTCCAACCAAAATAAGATTTATCTTTTGATTTGCTTTTAAGGTTCCAATAGGCATCAATTTCTTTGACACTATTTGGGGCTAAATAGTAATAATCTAAACTCTTATATCTCTCTTCAAAACTTGTTTTGTCTTTCATCGTAGTATATCCAAGTTGAGCATTAGAAATATTTGGGGTAAATCCCATACTGTTCCATTGACCATTTGAAATCATATACAAATTGTATTTACCTGTGCTATCCTGTTTAGAATTAAAATTCAAATTATATTGCGCACCTTTTTTTAATTCAAGTTCATTTTCACCACTAAAAGCTCTAAGTTCAAACATGCCATTCGATTTAAAGAATTCAGTTTTACCTGCTGTGTCAAAAGTCATTGGTATGCCTGTTGTCATTATATCAGAAGGGTTATTGATGGTTCTGTATAGAATGTTAACATTGCCCTTTACAATACCTCCTTTGCTGTCCACTAAACTATTGGCAGGTATTGTTAAAATGGATTCATCTTTTAATTCAAGTGAATTTTCAACTTGCGGATCAATGTTTATTACCTGCGTATTGTTGGTTAGATTGCCATTGGGTATTGGTTTAAAGTTACTGGGTACTTTATAATATGAAGAAGGATACTGTGTTGTAAATTGATTTCTATTTCCGCCAGCTTTTTGCTGATATACTGAGGCTCCAGAAATTTTGGTAAGCAATATTTTTGAAATGGAATCGGTATACAAATCACAACTTGGATTGTATGACGTTACAAAAATGCGTTTCTCTGTGCCATTGCGCTTGTACAGAAGGATTTTTTCGGTAGCCTGAGATTCATTAAGTGTGTCTTGAAGTATCTCAAGTTCTATGAAATTTGGATTCATGAAAAGATATTCTGGTAATTGATTGACGGAGATTTTATTCAGTCCCAGACTTTCTAGATTTTGAAGTTTACCTAATACAGATAAATTTTGATAGTAGTCAGAATTACCGAAAAGTCTCAATGTATTGATGTTTGACAGTTCAATTAATTGCTCAAGATTGAGGCTATCCGAATTATAATGTAATTCAAGTGAGTTAAGCTCAGATAACGACTTAAGCAAATCTAGACAAGAAGATAAACTTAATTTAGAAGCAGATCTTGCATTGACTTTAATACCAATCAGATTAGGATTTTCTATGGCGTACACTTTAAATTCTTCTAGATCAGCAGGTAAATCAATCACAACAGAAAGTGTGGTGTTTTTAGCTTTTTTAAGAGGCACATACGATTCTTGCGCTTTAGCTGTAGTAAAGAACAGTAGAATGCCGATGGTCAGAGTTGTCGTTTTCATTTTCATATAACGAATATGTCGAAAGTTTAGTTTAATTGGTTGGGTGACTTGTTGAAATTTTAACAATTACCTATGTATCCTATAATTCAAATACGTCAATTGGTCCATTTCTGAACCACCTCTTTTAACATTGAAGGATAATTTGGAATTCAAAGGTATGTAGCTTAATGATGTGTTATCAATAATCAATTCAATTGTACCCCAAGTTGAAGGAGGAATAGCATTAGGAAATCTATTTATTTTTATATGGGAAGATGTACTGGTATATTTAGATAAAAACAATGTATCGGTTCCGCCATTGTATAAAGAAATTGATGCAAATGTTTTCTTTTGTGATGTGTCGTATTGAATCAACCAAACTCTATTGGTTACATCCATTTTTCCGCCATTTGGTTGATACATCAGTTGCATTTTAGAATTCCAGGTTTTAAAATACTCAAACAACTCAAAATAAGTGTAACCTATTCCAACACTTTGACTTTTTAGAGGCAAAATAATGGTTACAGATTGAGCATCATTCTTTATTTTTTTGATGTCAGAAATTTTGTAGCAATTAGGTATTGGTTTAGGTTTTGATTTTCCTTTGGTATAGATGATATTCCCAAAATTTCCATATCTAAATTTACATGGATCAAAAATGAAGTTGTATTTACAATTGCTGTTGTATTTTTTTAAAGCTTGAATTAATGTAAATGAATCAATTAGTTCATTTGAATCCATTGTATCTGTAGAATAAAAATTAAGACAATAAAGTAGATTGTTAAATTTCTTAGTTCGAACAGTGGGTTTGTATTTTAATAAATACCTCAAATATGAACTGTCTTCAATAAGTGAATAATACTTCAAATCATTGGTGTCGATTTGGTTGATACTATGGATGTATCTAAATGTTACTTTTGCTGAATTTAAATCATTTGAAATATACAATGAATCAACCAAAATAAACGGATTAAACCGTATTGGAATACCATCAAATTTTAGCATCTCATAACAATCATGATGACCAGAATACGGGGATTTGCTAAGCATATTCGCCGCTAAATTCACTTTAGTCCAACCCAATTTTTGGGCATTGACTTGGAAAGCAAAACAACACATTACAAGGCAACAAATAGTGAGATTAAGTTTCAAAATTTAAATTAGTTTTCAAAAGCTAAAGTAATACAAATTATGTGAATTTTCTAATTTTTAGAATAGGGATGTTGGGATAAAAAATGAATAATGCATCCTCATATGACTATGTCACTTCATTTGTTGCAAAACTTAATGGCAGTTATTATGCCTGTCCAATAAAGACTATTTTTATTACTTTTCTTCATCTATAATACCATCCGTAAAATGTCCAAGATGTTTAGGTTTAGAAAATTTGTCTTGATTAAATGCTTTTGAGTTGCCTTTTGGTATTGACAATGATTGCCAGTTATTGTTGCTTAACATTTTGCCTAAAAAGACAATCTGACCAACATGGTAAGGATAATGACACATTTGTCTGTTGATGGCTTCTGTAACAGTATGACCTTCATTTCTGATGTATATGGTTTTGACTAAATCTTCGGAGCTTAATCCATCCAATGCGTTAAACAAGCACGACCAACCATCGTTCCATTTTTGCATCAATTCGTCTCTATTTTTTACATCATTTTCAAATTCTGCATCTCTGATCCTGAAATCTTTCTCACCATCGGTTGTAAGAAAATCGGTCCACCTCGACATCATATTGCCCCATAAATGTTTTACTATTGTCGCGATGCTGTTGCTGTCTTCATTGAATTGCCAAAACAATTTGTCGTCTTCTACTTGCAAAAATGTTTTATCTCCTAAGAGTTTATAATATTCAAATTGTTTTCTTACACTTGATAAATAATCGTTTGTCATGTTTTTTTAACAACAAATATCATGTTATTGGATTGATTTTTCTCAACAAAAAAAACCAGGCCTCATATTTCCTGCGAAAATATTCGACATATGGGGAACAAATTGTTTGACATAAACAACCCAGGCCTTGATTTTCTATGAAAATCTGCAACCTGGGCTAATATCTTGTCTCTGACAAGACGCTACTCTGTAGCTCGTAGTGATGTTTATTGATTATTGGATTGTCGAGGGCATACCCATCAACCTACATGGTATAATATAATGAGGCTGGCGTCAGCCCACTAAATCCTAAATCCTATATCCTAATTCCTAAATCCTAAATCCTAAATCCTTTTATAGGATTGTCAAGGGCATGCCCTACGACCTACATGGTATAATAATATTGAAGCTTGCGTCAGCCCACTAAATCCTATATCCTAATTCCTATTCCCTGGCTCCGAGAATTACCATCCTAAAATCCACGCAAACATCAATGGCGCAACAATAGTAGCGTCACTTTCGACTATGAATTTTGGTGTGGTAATATCCAATTTCCCCCAAGTGATTTTTTCGTTTGGAACTGCTCCAGAATAAGAACCATAACTGGTTGTAGAATCTGAAATTTGACAGAAATAACTCCAGAACGGAACATCGTGCCATTCTAAATCTTGGTACATCATCGGAACTACACAAATAGGGAAGTCACCCGCTATACCTCCACCGATTTGGAAGAATCCTACACCTTTACCTGAACTGTTGTTTCTATACCAATCTGCCAACCATACCATATATTCTATACCACTTTTCATGGTAGAAGCTTTCATTTCTCCTTTTATCACATAACTAGCAAAGATATTACCCATTGTACTGTCTTCCCATCCTGGAACCACAATTGGAATGTTCTTCTTTGCAGCTGCAAGCATCCAAGAATCTTTTGGATCAATTTCGTAATACTGTTCTAAGTCGCCACTTAACAACATTTTGTACATATACTCATGCGGGAAGTATCGTTCGCCTTTGTCGTCTGCATCTTTCCAAACTTTGTGGATGTGCTTTTGTAATCTTCTAAAAGCCTCTTCTTCAGGTATACATGTATCTGTTACACGGTTGTAATGGTTTTCTAATAAATCCCATTCTTCTTGCGGACTTAAATCTCTATAATTTGGAACCCTCTTATAATGACTGTGAGCCACAAGGTTCATGATGTCCTCTTCTAAATTAGCACCAGTACAGCTGATGATGTCAACCTTATCTTGACGGATCATTTCTGCAAGTGATAAACCTAATTCAGCTGTACTCATTGCACCTGCAAGAGTTATCATCATTTTACCACCTTCTAAAAGATGCGTTTCGTATCCTTTTGCCGCATCCATTAATGCCGCAGCGTTAAAGTGTCTGTAATGATGCTCGATGTAATTTGAAATTGGGCCTTTTGTCATGATTGTTTCTTTGGCGCAAAAATAGACAAAAAAGCGAAATCTCTTATTAAGAAATTTCGCTTTGTAAATAAGATAAAAGCCTCTGTTATTTTGTTACTATGAAAGCCGTTTGATAGTAATTGTTTACAGCTCCAATCAATTTAAACTCTCTGTAAAACGTACGCTTGAAAATATCTAAGGCATAATATTCGTGATTCGGAACATTGAATTCGTCAAATAATACAATGTCTCCAACTTGAAGGTAATTGTTTAAGCTACTTAAAGCGTATAATGTCGATGAAAACAAGTCGGCATCAAGATGTACGACTTTCCTTTTGCCTGAGTTCATCGGATATTTGTTGATGAAATCTGGTAATGTGTCTTGAAACAATCCTTTGAAAAACTCAACTCTATTGTCAGGAATATTTGGCATATTGGCGCTCATTGCTCCCTTTTTGAATGCTGTTCCCCAAGCTTCAGGCAATCCTTCAAATGTATCAAATCCGTAAAATCTGGTGTCCGCATTGTTGTTGTGCTCTACCCACCATTTCATACTTGAGCCAGTACAAACACCAAATTCTAAATAATCAAAACTACTCTTATCCAAACCTTGTTTATTCATAACATCTTGATACAAATTGTAACGTCTGTTATGGTCGCGCTTCCACGTAAACCAATCGTTGTATACGCTCTTGTCTTTTTGAGCAGAGATGAATTTTGTTAAGCCTAAAACATTGTGAAAAAATAGGGTAGGGTGACTTAAAAATCCGAGCCATGTACCTGGTCGTGCTAATAATACCAATCCTTTTGCAGTAACGTTGAGAGTTTTTAATAAAGAGCTCATGTAATTATAACTGCAATAATAACTCTAATTTATTAAAAATGATAATGCTTTAAAGGTGTATGAACTATTTATCCCAATAGTTATCGTATATATATGATGGAGTAATTATATTCCTAATACATTGCCGCTATTTATGTCGATGGTTTGACCAGTAACAGAGCTTTGTGTCAGCAAATAATGCACCATGTCAGCAACTTCTTCTGGTTCTATCATTCTACCTGTTGGAACACTTTTCATGGCAATTTTATAGAATTCGTCTAATCCTAACCCTAAATTTTTGGCAATGCCTTCCATGCCTTCTTTAGCCATATTGGTGTTTACCCAACCCGGACTAATGGCATTCACCATAATGTTGTGTTCGGCTAATTCCATAGCCCAAGAACGCATTAATCCAACTATTCCAGCCTTAGATGCGCAATATGCAGTGTGATTTTTAACACCAAGTCTAGCCAAAATACTAGAGGTTAATAATACATGTTTTTGAGGCGCATCACTGTTTTTTAATTGTTCAAGAAATGCATTGACGAAATGATAGGTACCAGAAAGGTTTGTGTCAATAATTTCATCCCATCTATCGTTTGCACCATATTCATTTTCTCCACCTACTCCTGCGTTAGCAATAATGCCGTCTAAATGGGTACCATTTAAAATATCAGAAACTTCTTCACAATTTTTCTTTTGGCGAATATCAGTTGATATAATTAAGTGGTTGCCTTTTGGAAGTAGCTTGAGTGTTTCTTCTAGCTTTTCTAAATTTCTTCCTGCTAAAATAATGCCTGCTCCTTCTGTTGCTAATCTAATTGCTATTGCTCTTCCTATTCCGCTTCCAGCCCCACTTATGATATATCTTCTGTGTTTCATTGATAATTTAAGGCTTGCAATATAGGAAAATAAAGTAAAAAACAAAGTCTATTCCGACTAGTTTTCGGTCTTATAGATGTAGTCAATAAAGTTGAGGTAGTTTAAAGAGATTTGTTGGGTTATCAAGTGTATAAATATGTAAGAATTTACTAAGTTTAATTTTTATATCTTTGCACCGTGAAATTTGAAATACTAAAAGTCAGCAATGAGCAGCTAGAAAAACAGTTTTTAAACTTTCCTAAAAAGCTTTATGCCAACGATGCAAATTATATCATGCCGTTGGATATTGATATTGAAAATGTGTTTAATCGCAACTATAATCCAACTTTTAAAATTGGAAATGCCGAGAGATGGTTGCTGCTTCAAAATGGTGAATGTGTCGGCAGAATCGCCGCTTTTTATAGTGATGTAGAAAAAACTCAATCCAGAACTGGGGGTTGTGGTTTCTTCGAATGTATTAACAACCAAGAGGCTGCTAATCTGCTCTTCGATACAGCCAAAGATTGGTTAATTCAAAATGCATGTTCGTTTATGGATGGACCAATAAACTTCGGCGATAGAGACAGCTTCTGGGGTTTAATGGTGGGCGGTTTTGCTAGTCCAAGCTATCGCGAAAATTACAACTTCCCTTATTACAAAGACCTATTCGAAAATTATGGTTTCCAATTTGAGATCGGTCAAACAACTTCTTTGATTGACGAGGCAAGTTTTAATTTTGAAAGATTCAGTAAATTGGCATCAAGGGTGTTCAATAATCCTGCTTATACGTTCGAGTATTTTAAACTGTCTAATATCAAAAGATACGCAGCTGATTTCGTTGAAATATATAACAAAGCCTGGGCTTTTCACGAAAATTTTGTTCCAATGACAGTCGATAAAATTCTGTTGAGGATGAATGAAATGAAGCCTATTGTAGTAGAAGACCTAAACATTTTTGCCTATCACAATGGTAAGCCTGTAGGATTTTATTTGACTGTTTTAGATGTCAATCAAATATTCAAACATGTCAATGGTAAAATGAATTGGTTGGGAAAACTGAAATTTCTATACTATAGAGGCAAAGTAAAAAGAGTAAGAGGTATTGTGTTTGGTGTTGTGCCAGAATTTCATAACCTTGGAATCGAAGTCGCTATGATCATGAAATTCAGAGAATCCATGATCCGTTTGAATAAATACAAAGAAAATGAATTGGCTTGGATTGGCGACTTTAATCCAAAAATGCTAAGCATGTTCGAGTCAATGGGGGCTCAACCTATAAAAAGACACATCACCTACAGATTTACTTTCTAAACTTTGAAAATCCTTTTCATAGCGAACAGATTTCCTTACCCACCTTTTAGAGGTGATAAGTTGAAAATATACAACTTGACTAAAAGACTTTCTGGTCGCCACGAATTGCATTTAATTACTTTCACTGAGCAGAAATCCGACCTCCAATATCTACCAGAATTGGAAAAAATATTCACCAAAATTGACATCATACATTTGCCGAAAATTCAAAGTTTGTTCAACGTAGGTGTAGGACTGTTTGGAAATCTGCCTCTGCAAGTCAATTATTTCAAATCTTTAAAATTCAAATCAAGACTTAAGCAATTATTAGAATCAAATTCATACGATGCCATACACGTGCAGCATTTGAGAATGGCTCAATTTGCTCTGCCTTATAACAACTTGTATAGAATTCTCGATTTGCCAGATGCTTTTTCATTGTATTGGCAAAGACGCAAATCCATCAAGAGAAATGTCTTTACCAAACTATTGGACAATATTGAATCTAGACGTGTTTTAAAATATGAAAAATTCATTTTAAACGGATTCAATTTGAATTTGGTTTGCTCCAATGAGGATTTACAATTCCTTGTCAATAAACATAAAATCGAAAATATACGATTGCTTTCAAACGGGGTTGATACGGATAAATTCAAACCATTGAACCACGATTATTCTCATCAGGAAACCCTCTTATTCACTGGCAATATGGATTACGATCCAAATGTTGATGCTGTGTTATATTTTGCTCAAGATGTTTTTCCCATCATAAAAAAACAGTTTCCAAATGTAAGGTTTGTTATTGCGGGTCAGCGACCAATTGATAAAGTTAAAGCACTTGATAATGGCAAAGACATTCAAGTTACTGGATTTATTCCAGAATTGTCTGAGATGTATAACTCCGCCTCTGTTGTGGTTGCACCATTGAGATTTGGTGCTGGAACACAAAACAAAGTTTTAGAAGCTATGGCCATGGGTATTCCAGTTGTTTGTTCTAATATTGGATTTGAAGGTCTTGGAATTTCTGATGGAGAAGGTGCATTCATGAGAACGAATGCTACTGATTTTGCACATCAAGTAATTGAGTTGTTGAATTCAGAATCACTGCGTCGTTCAACCGGTGAGAAAGGAGTATCAGTGATACACAATAACTTCAGTTGGGACATCATCTCTGTTACACTTGAAAATTATCTATCTCAACAATTTAAATAGTACATTTTCTATTGTCCTATTTAATTTTAGGACTGCTAGTGTACCCAAATTTTAATTGATTGTTTATGCAACTTCTTCTGCAACAACATTTACATGCTTCAATTTTTCTTTCTTAATCTTTTTATACACCATTGCCACAACCACAAATGAAATCAATATTAGCAAGGCACCTAACAGCATTGGTGCTCCAGGCAATTCGGCAATGGCATTTTTACCAGAAAAAGCTGCAAATAAATTGTTCATGAGAGGCGGACCTAAGATGGAGGTCAAACTCATTAAGCTTGTCATACCCCCACTTAACTCTCCTTGAGAATTAGCAGGCACAGATTGAGACATCTCACTTTGCAAAGCGGGACCAGCAATACCGCCTAAACAGTATACAGCGGTAAAAGCATACATCATCCAAGTTGTTGTTGCTAGGGCGAACAATAACATACCTAAGAAATACAAGAAGAAACCTAACTGAATAGAGCGCTCATTGCCCAACTTAGGTACTATCACTCTAATCAATCCACCTTGAACAATAGCGACAGCCAATCCAACTATTCCAAGAGAGTAACCAATCATTTTAGAATCCCAACCAAATTTGTATTTCGTATAATATGGCCAGTTTGACTGAACAGCGTGAGAAGCCAGGTACAAGAGAAACAAAGGTACCATCAATTGCAGGACTTGTTTATAGTTTTTCATTTGAATTAGAGTGCCAATTGGGTTTGCACGTTTCAATTCAAAGGCTCTTCTGTGTGATTTATCAAGGCTTTCAGGAAGTAGGAATATACACAAAATGGCATTGGCAACTGATAAACCAGCAGCAGCCCAGAAAGGAGCTCTAACATTGATATCACCTAGCAAACCACCAATTAAAGGACCAAGGATAAAGCCTACACCAAAAGCCACACCGATAAGACCGAAATTTTGAGCGCGTTTTTCGGGTGTACTAATGTCTGCTATGTATGAACTAGCAGTTGTGAAACTTGCTCCGCAGATTCCAGCTAGAATTCTACCTATAAAAAGAATTGCAATAGTAGGAGCTACGGCGTGTATAACGAAGTCAATGCCTAGTCCAAGTAAGGCAATAATTAAAACTGGTCTTCTGCCGAATTTGTCGCTTAAGCCACCCATAATAGGAGAGAATAAAAACTGAGGTAGAGCAAAAGCCACAACCATCCATCCACCCATAGCAGCGGCTTCAGAAGTAGTATAACTGCCAAGCGTCTTTAACAAATCAGGCAGAATTGGAATTACGATACCAATACCAATAACATCAACCAAAAGTGTTATAAAAATAAGCGTAAGAGAGCGTTTATAAAGAGCAGGAGCAATCATGTTGCGAAGTTAATCCGAAAACTCAAAACTCAAAACCCCACTTCCATTATTTTAGTGTTACCTCGCAGCAGCGATACAGGCGATCATTGATCGATGTAACCTCTCAATCGAGCTATTAGATAATGTAACCTTGTATCAGCGATGCAGGATAATCTAACCTCGCATCAGCGATGCAGGATATAAAGACATCACATCCACGATAGAGGAAAATTTTTCTCATTCACCTAACTTTATTATCTTTGCACCCTTAATCATTATGGCTCAAGTTGAATTAATCATGCCTAAAATGGGCGAAAGTATTGCCGAAGCAACCATTACTAAGTGGTTGAAAAACGAAGGCGATACCATTAAAATGGATGAAGCTGTTGTAGAAATTGCTACAGATAAAGTGGATTCTGAAGTGCCTTCAACCGCTGAAGGTGTATTAATTAAGAAGCTATTTAACGAAGGCGATGTAGTGCCTGTTGGAACTGCTATCGCTATAATCGGTTCTGATGCCTCTGCTGTTGCTACTCCAGCTGCTCCAGTAGCTAAGAAAGAGCAACCTGATGAAACAGTTATTCATGCCGCTAAAGTTGCTCAACAAGCTTTAGTTAATAATGCAACTGCACCAAGCTCTAATGGAGAAGGTAGATTTTATTCTCCTCTAGTGCTAAATATTGCTAAAACAGAAGGTATTTCAATGGCTGAACTTGAAAATATTGCTGGTTCTGGTAAAGAAAACCGAGTAACTAAAGGTGATATTTTAAAATACATTGAAAACGGTCGCCAATCTCAATCGGCTCCTGCTCAAGTGGCTGCTCCTGCAACTAGTTCTACGCCTGCACCTGCTGCTACTAAACCTGCAGCACCAAGTCAAGGTAGTAAAATTACCCTTATGCCTGGCGATGAGATAGTAGAAATGGATAGAATGCGTAAACTGATAGCTGATCACATGGTGATGAGCAAGTCTACCAGTCCGCACGTTACCTCATTTGTTGAAGTAGATGTTACCAATTTGGTGATGTGGAGAGAGAAAATTAAGGCCAAATTTGAAAAGAAAGAAGGCGAAAAAATTACTTTCACTCCAATTTTTATTGAAGCTGTGGTTAAAGCCATCAAAGATTTCCCTAATATCAACATCTCTTTAGATGGTAACAACATCATCAAAAGAAAAAACATCAATATCGGAATGGCTGCAGCTCTTCCTTCAGGGAATTTGATTGTACCTGTAATTAAAAATGCAGATACTAAGAACCTTTTAGGATTGGTGAAAGATGTTAACGATTTAGCAAAACGCTCTAGAGAAAACAAATTACAACCAGACGAAATACAAGGTGGTACTTACACCATAACCAATGTTGGTACATTCGGAAATGTAATGGGTACTCCAATCATCAACCAACCTCAAGTTGCTATTTTAGCTGTAGGTGCGATTAGAAAGAAACCAGCGGTTTTAGAAACTGAATATGGAGATGTGATAGCTATCAGACACATGATGTTCTTAAGTCACTCTTACGACCACAGAGTGGTTGACGGAGCTTTAGGAGGCGCTTTCGTAAGAAGAGTTGCTGACTACTTAGAACAATGGGATGTGAACAGAGAAATATAAAAACAACTAACCATTTATACAAAGGCTCGAGCAATCGAGCCTTTTTTATTCATCATCAATTTCAAATGTAATAGGTATGGTTCCAATACAAGGATACATACTCTTTTGAATGAAATCACCATCTGAAATATTTACAACTCGAAGTGCTTCATCTCTTAGTAGTTGATGTACACCATTATTTTCTGTGTAAATATCTAAAAAATGACCTTCTCTTGAAACAACAAAATACACGTGAACTACTCCTTTGATTGTCCTTTCTACGCAGTACCTTGGATATTTTAAATGGTCTTCTAAAAATTTTCTATACATATCGTCTGAATATTTATAAAATAAAACTCTAAAACTGTCTTTTTCTTGGTTATTATTTGATGGAAAATTCGATGTTTTTTTAGTCAAATTTCTATATCCAGGTCTAAAGCGGAACTTAATAGGCGGGATTTTAGTGTCTAGTATGTTGTAAATTATAACAGAATCAATAATCTGAATATTTAATGTGTCTTTATAAAGATATTCTGAACTTATAACATTGTTGAAATTGATGATTTTTATTTTTCTTAAATTATTTGCTCTATATACACCAATTCTGTAATAGTTGTTTAAGGTTTTAATTAAAAAGTTGCCATTTTTGATACGATTTATTACAGATCCAATACATAAAGTATCACCATTTCTTAGATAGGATATTTCTTTATTGTCTTGTATGTCATTTGTGTAATGTCTCTCAGTTTGTATAGTATTGTCTTCATATAATTCTAACTCTCTTCCATTTTTATTACCATTGATATAAGGGACCAATTTTTTTATTTTCCCACTTTTGTAAAATTGAACTACAGTGTCAAAAAGATATTCGTTATCAAATGGCATTGATTCTGCATCAAATGTCCTTTCGTATTTAGCTTTTTTAACAAGATAGTTTGAATCATCATAAAACATTACTTCGTAATACCTCTTGTATTTAAATATTTCAACACTGCATGGACCGTATTTTGAAACTTTTTCGAAATTAAAATCACATTTGTAAGACTTTTGCGCTGATAAGGTACAAACATTTAATAGCAAAATTGCAGTTATTGTTTTATTAAAATAGAACATATTGTTTATGATTGTTTTTAGTTTTTAAGCATTTAACAGTACAATTGATGAATACTTTATATTGATGATTGATTTTTATGTTTATTCAAAAATATATAAATTATTAATTATTCCAATTTAGTCAATCTAGTTTCTTAATTTATCCATAATTTCAGTTGGGTCAAATTGTCCAAATATAGATTAATTGTCATAAAGTTGTAATATTTCTCAAATTGATAGACCATTATTAACACTTTTGAAACATAAATTTCGTCTATCTGTTAAAATAACTATTGATAATTAAGCTGTTAATAAATTTATACAAGCTTATAAAAGTATCCATATTATTAAGGAATGGGGTACGTGGCTGACTTTTTCGACAGGTTGTAAATATAGTTCATAGTTTTGAATTT
>CAYTMQ010000024.1:0-17484 GCA_964438995.1 uncultured Chitinophaga sp. | reverse complement strand
TTAAAAGTCAAAAAAGGGAATAGGAATTAGGATTTAGGATTTAGGGGGCTAACGCAAGACAAAAAGTTAAAAGTTAAAAGTCAAAAGTTAAAAGTTAAAAGTCAAAAAAGGGAATAGGAATTAGGATTTAGGATTTAGGGGGCTAACGCCAGCATTAATTTGTAATTTTTCTTGTAGGACGAAGGGCTGCGCCCAAGACAATCAATATATCATATAGTAGGTCGATGGGCATTCCCTCGACATAACGCAAAGCATCATAATATTGTTCAAACAGGCTGAGGACATTGTCCGAAGACAAGGATTTAAGCATCAGGAATGTTGGGCTCTACCAAGTTTTTTAATTCAGCCAAGCTTTCTTGCCATCCTAAATAACACATTTCTACAGGAATCAATTCTGAGATGTTCTCTTGAATGATGTTGATTTCTGTGCCACAAATAACTGGCTTTAATGTAATGGTCGTTGTCATAGTGCCTGGCATGTTTGGGTCTTCAAATTCGCTTGTGTATTGGATGCGTTCACCCGGAATCAATTCTACATATTCACCTCCAAAAGAGTGACTGTTTTGAGTGGTGAAATTTTCGAATGACATGCGGTATTTTCCACCGACTACGGCATTCATCTCATGTACTTTACCCACAAATCCATTTGGAGGTAACCACGACTCGTATGCACCAGCTTTTGTAAATGCTCTGTATATTTTATCAGGAGAGCAAGTCAGAACTCTATGAAGTTTAACTGTGTTGTTTGACATTATTAATTGTTTTCAGTATACTGTTTGTAGTTGTTTAAAATCGCTTGCCATCCTGCTTGCTGCATGTCAATTGAATTTTGGTCCTCTGGATCGAAAACAACTGTAACATCGGTTGAACCGCCATTGCTTTTGAAAGTAACTGTAGAATGTCTACCTCCAAATTCATAAGTAAAATGTTGACCTTCTGAAATCTCAGAATACACCGCTTCGAAATCAAAACCAAAACTGCCATCCTTAGCTTCCATGCGTGCTTTATATGTGCCTCCAATACGCATGTCGTTAACAGCATGTGGGCAATGCCAACTTGGGTCAGCAAAATTCCAATTGACAATGTGTTTAGGATTGGTGTAATAATCCCAAGCCTTTTCAACGTTTGCGTGAACAGTTGTAGAAACTGTAATTTGTGATTGATTCATAATCGTTAAATTTATTGTTACAAATTTAGTCGAATACTTCACAATACAATGAGGTGTAAAACGACAACTTGTGGGGGTGATTATGACAAGTTGTGGATTTTCAGTATACTTGAAACATGAAATCTATTTCTATCATCGTTCCAGAAACAGCAGTTGTTGAAGCCATTGCCGACCCAAGATATATGTTTACTGCTGCCAATGAGTTTTTGAAGAGTGCAGGTAAAAAACCTTTGTTCAAAGTAGAATTGGTGGGACATAAGAAAAGCATCAAATTGATGAACAATTTATTGACCATTCATCCAGATAAAACCATAGATGAAGTAAAGAAAACAGATTTGATATTTATTCCAGCTATTAGTGGTAATATAGACGAAGCTCTACTGATGAATCAAGTCTATATCGACTGGCTAAAAAAGCAACATAAAAAAGGAGCAGAGCTGGCTTCCTTGTGTATTGGCGCGTTTTTGTTGGCTGAAACCGGCTTGTTAAATGGGAAACAATGTAGTACCCATTGGTTGTCTGCAGATGATTTTAGAGAGCGTTATCCAGAAGTCAACTTAGTTGACGGAAGCATCATCTCTGACGAAGGTGGTATTTACAGCAGTGGTGGTGCGAATTCTTATTGGACCCTTTTGTTGTATTTGTTAGAGAAATATACCGATAGGGAGACCGCTATATTGGCGTCTAAATTCTTTGCTGTAGACATCGATAGAAACAGTCAGGCAAAATTCATGATGTTTACCGGTCAACGTAAACACACAGACACATTGATACACAAAATCCAGGATTTCATTGAGTCGCACATAGAAGACAAGATGACCATTGATGCCTTGGCGGAGCAAGTCAGTTTAGGAAGGCGAACCTTCGAGCGTCGATTCAAAGAAGCCACAGGCAATGCGGTCTTGGAATACATTCAAAGGATCAAGATTGAGCATGCCAAGCGCAATTTGGAAACAAGCATTAAAAACGTAAACGAAATCATGTATGATTGCGGCTATAGCGATACCAAGGCCTTCAGAGATGTCTTTAAAAAAATCACAGGATTAACACCCATAGAATACCGGAACAAATACAATAAGGTTAGTGTTGAGATGCGTGATGAATTGGTGTAGGGTTTAGGGAAGGGAATAGGCGATAGGATATAGGATTTAGTGGGCTGACGCAAGCTGTATTTTGAAGTATGTCTTATAGGTCGTAGGGCTGCGCCCAAGACAATTCAAAATTTCAAACATTCAAAAAAGTATTTCCACGTAGGTTTTCCATTTATGGCGTTTATAGAAATGTGAAATTTCAAACATTCGAAAAAGTATTTCCACGTAGATTCGCCATTTATGGCGTTTTTGGAAATGTGAATTTTCAAATACACGAAGTTAAATGTGTTTACAGAATAAAATTTGAAAATTAAAGATCATTTTTACATTTCGAAAACATACGTTGTTGCAGCGCGACTGCGGATTTTATTTAGGATTTGACTGCGGGGCTACCGTTTCAATTATTAAAGATTCCGTCATTTCTTATGAAAGTTTATCTCTGTGTCTTCTTGGTGACCTTTGTGGTTAGAAGTTCTTGTGTGGTGGACATCATGTTACATTAATCGCGCTATCCTTTACGCACGTCCGATATTTTCTTTGTGATCTTTGTGCCTTCTTTGTGCGCTCTGTGGTTAAATCCCAAAGCGTGTAAATTTAATCAAACCCCGAAATTCAAAAAAAATACTATATTGCCCCGCAGGAAGTTTTAAAAATCGCAAATAGTATGAGACAAATTCACGTGGTAATTGCACCTGGTTCTATGGATTGGTGGTTGATGAACCTTAGTTTTTTGTTGTGTGGGGTGCTGTTGTTTCGAGCCTCTTATCACAAAACGTGGGGTGAGAAAAAAGAATTGCTGGCGAAATTTATAGCCATAGTAATGGCCTGCGATATCATCGTGCACCATTCCTATTATGCGTCTATTGGCGACTGGAATTTTAGGAACAATTTGCCACTTCAATTGTGTGCTATGTCAGAGATTTGCTCAGTGTTGTTGCTGGTATTTAGAAAACAAATCTTCTACGAACTCTTAATATTTTGGAGCGCCGGCGCTATACATGCTTTCATCACACCAGAAATGACCCATGGTTATGGCATCTACGAAAAAACATCATACGTCATCTCACATGGAGGAGTGGTGCTAACTGCATTCTTCGCCACATGGGCATTGGGTTATACACCACGTAAATGGAGTTGGTTTAGAGTGTTTTTAATTACACAACTCACTTTACCAATTATTGGAGGCATCAACTATTTGGTAAATGCCAATTACATGTACCTCTCAGAGCGACCAGCGGCCAACAACCCCATGATCATCGGTGAATGGCCTTGGTATATTGTCAGTTTAGAATTGGTTGTATTAGTCCATTTCTTTGTCTTTTATCAACTACACGTTTGGGTGGCGGCCAGAAGAGACGCAAGATTGGTGAGTAGTTATTTATTAGTTATTGGTTATTGGTTATTTGAAATAGAATGCGACAGCGTCGCACAAACATTAATTTAAAGGATCAAATCCGCAAACATGATAGCTCCTTTTCGGTAGCCCGCAGGCAGCGCCTAGGGAAATCCATAAAGGAACGTTTAAATTCCTAAATATTAATTCTCCTTTTCGGTAGCCCCACGCCTAAGGCGGACTTGCTCCGGCAGCGCCTAGGGAAATCCATAAAGGAACGATAAAATTCCTAAATATTTATTTTCCTTATCGGTAGCCTCGCGCCAGAGGCGGACATGCTTTGTCATCGACGCTGGGTCCGAAATCACCCGAATCAGCAGCCGCGCTGCACCAACATTATTTTTCTCAACGTAGCCTCCTCGATAGACGATATTTTCTAAAAAAAATCTTATAACGACTGCCCCGCATCGAGTCCCCGAGACTCTTATGAGGGGTCGGAGGTTCCCTTCGTCGCTGCCTTCAGGCTACCGACCGGAGGCAAGAAGAGTGTAAGAGTGGGTGCGGAGTGTGGTTAATGTTACTTCGGTAAATGGTCTTCTAAGAAATCAGATTCTTTCAGTAGAACTCCTAAAGATATGCCATAACTCAGACCTGTAGTGTAAGTTTGTGGACTATTGGTTCTGATAAAGCCGTAATCATAGTGCCATCTACCCTTGCTGATGTCTTGCTGATAGGCTACCATGCCAGATATCGTATATCTGTTCTTTATGATGGTAGTAACTCTCAACTGCGCAAGAAAAGCAAACGAAGGATTGATGTATCTATTCTCCGGATCGTCTTCCGAATTGAGATTTGGAAACTGATCTCTTACAACCCAATTGATAGATGAAGGTTTTGCAAATGAATCATTTCTATAGTTCAATGTCAGTTGATCATAAGTAAATCCCAATAATGGCGTTACAATGAAAGTCTTTTTTTTGTTGGTTAATAAATGTCTTCCAAACGAAAATGAAATTCGTCCACGACTTAGATAAATTTGCTCAATATCACTGAAGATACTCCTTTGTCTAAAACTGAAAGCTGCGTCAGAGTTGAAAGCAAATCTTCTGTTCATGCTAGTAAAACCAAATCCCATTCCACCATTAGTGAAACCAATTTTATCCGAATTTACAGGTAATGTTTTGTTGAATCGGTCTAAATTGGTATTAAATACGGTCCCATTTATATAAAGGTCAGTTTTTGGTTCGAAAGCAACCGAAGAAGTTTGAGCGTTTGCTTTAATTGATTTGAATGATATCACTAAAAATAGAACAATCATTAGTAAATGCTTAATACATTTGTTGATAAGAGATTCTGAGTAATGTACTTTAGGTTTCATATGATTGAATTTAATGGTAGTATTAGAGTTTTAACATAAATAAACTTAATGATAAGTATATAATACATTTGATTTTGTTATCAAATTTATTTACTAAAATTAAAACAATTAAATAGTAATACTATCATTTGTCCTAAAACCCGATGAATTTTATAGAAAAGTAGATGAAAATTATTACAAGTGCTTTTTTAAGACTTAAAGTGTTTTTTTATTACTTTTTCAACGCATTATTCGGAGAATATTTTGTGGATGTTTACAGTAAAATGTAAGTTAGAGAATTTGTATTTTGTTTTTAGTACAATTGTGAAAGTATCAATAGGAGCAGTATAACCTATAAATTTCCTTAAAATTCTATTTGCAAAAATCAAAATTAATCTTACCTTTGCAGCCCAGTTCTGAAAAATTCTAGGGTATAAACTGTCAAAAGCGGTACTATATCAAAGAGATAAAAACACCATCGGGGTGTTCCGCCTTAGGCGGACGGTATCGCGTCTGCATAAGCATTATAGGAACATCCGATAAAAACACCATCGGGGTGTAGCGTAGCCCGGTATCGCGTCCCGCACTGCAAAGCAGCGGGAAGGTCGTAGGTTCAAATCCTGTGATAGATACTGAGAGAAGTTACACATCGAGCAAAAACACCATCGGGGTGTAGCGTAGCCCGGTATCGCGTCTGCTTTGGGAGCAGAAGGTCGTAGGTTCAAATCCTGCCACCCCGACGAATGGCAGTTGACAGTAAGCTGTTGCTGCCTTTTTTTTTGATGGTCTCGTAGCTCAGCTGGATAGAGCAACAGATTTCTAATCTGTGGGTCAGGGGTTCGAATCCCTTCGGGATCACTAACATTAAAGCCTTTTCTAAAGAAAAGGCTTTTTTTATGCCCTAAAAAAATCCCCAAGTGTTTTCAGACCTTGAGGGATTTTTGAAAGGGCATAAAAAACAAGTCTTGCCGTAGCAAGACTTTGATGTTTTTGCAGTACCCACTTCTGGGATCATGAAATAATCTTCGGGATCACTAACATCAAAGCCTTTTCGAAAGAGAAGGCTTTTTTTATGTCTAATCATTAAAATTTATTTAACGAAGATTTCTTAATTGCGTTTGTAGCGTAGCCCGGTATCGCGCCCCGCACTGCGAAGCAAGCGGGGAGGTCGTAGGTTCAAGCCGAAGCGCAGCGAAGACCGACGAAGTCAATCCTGCCACCCCGACAAAAAAACAATGGCAGTTGTCAGTTATGATGAAGCAATCAACTGTGACTGCCTTTTTTTTAGAGCATGGTCTCGTAGCTCAGCTGGATAGAGCAACAGATTTCTAATCTGTGGGTCAGGAAGTAATTCCTAATATCCATCCCATCTCCTCACTCCACCCCATACCTCCAAATCCTATTATCCTTCATCACATAAAAACCTCCTTGAATGGGACAGAGGTATTGACTGGGTTTGAAGTGGTAGATTTTAGGATTAGGGTTAGTTTCTAAGCATGTGGTGGTCAACTGACTGACGCTGTCGTTGATGATGTTTAGTTGGTGGTTGTAGGCTCTGGAAAGCTTGTGTGACAATCCATAAAATTAAAATTTGTATTGGTAGCCTATGCGCACAACTTGAGTTTCGTAATAGTCTGAACTCACGTAAGAAAAGCCATTGCCTTTTATGTCTTTTTTTATAACCATGGTGTTTAATACGTCGGTGGCATTTGCAAATAGTTCGCCTTTGCCTTTTTGTATGGCTTTTTTAGCACCTAAGTCGAGCGAAAATCTCTGACCAATTTTGCCTTGTGGTATTAAATCTGGTGCCAAGTAAATACTGCTGACTTGGAATGTATAACCTTTTTTAAGATTGAATAGGCAATTGAGTTTGATGTTGCCAGAAAACATGCGCTCTTTATCTACTTTTATAATGCTATATACTGGGTATTTATTTTCGATGTTAAAGGCATAGATACTGCTGTTGTAGAATGAAGCATTTGCATTGATGTTTATGGCCTTTTTTAATTTTATGGCATAAGAAAGTTCCATGCCTAATTGAGTGCTTCTGCCAGCATTTTGCATCACCGAGTAGATGATGTTGCTGTTGTTGGCAGTGCTTGCAACTCTGGTAATTGTTCCGTTTGTGTTTCGAAAATAGAGCGAATTTAAAAGACTTTTGTTTTTTCTAAAAAATTTATGAGATAAGTCGATATTGCTTGTAAATTGTGGTCTTAGACCTGGATTACCAACTTTTATGATTTCTGCATCGTCATATTTAGGAAAAATTCTAATATCAAATTCCTCAGGTCTATCAACCCTTTGATTAAATGAAATTGAAAATTTGTTTTCATCATTGGCTTTATATGCCAATCTAAAGTTTGGAAATGGACGGAAATATTGATAGTTGCTGCTAGAGTATGTCGGATGCGCGGTTGGTATCACATATTTAACATTGACATACTCTATTCTTAATCCAGCTTCAATTTCCCATTGTTTATTTTCAAAAGCATAATTGCCATAGATGGCCGGAATGTCTTCAAGATAGCTAGCTTTTCCTCCAGCGCTTGAATCTAAAGGTGAATTAAAGCCTGGAAAAAACTGCATTTGTGTTGGTATAAAGCGTTTTCTGTATTTACTGCCTAATTCTACTCTTCCATATTTTAAAGGTTTAGTGTAGTCTAAATAGATTTCGCCAACATGTTCGTTGGAAATAAAATGAAAAGCATCGAAACCAGTATAACTTGGTAAAATATTTTTAAAATCATAACGCTCGTTTTCTCTATGGAAAATATAGCTGCCACTTATGTTTAAAACATGCCCTGGTTGTGCATATTTATGACTAAATGAGGCAATGTTTGTAACAGTTGTCTTGACCTCGTTTTCTGTAAATAGCCACAATCTTTTTTGCTCTGTTAGGTCGCCATTAAAGAAAGGTTCTTCTCCATTGTCTACAATTTTTTCACTGCTAAAAAGGGTAGAAAAATTAAGGAAATTATTGGTGTTAATGGTATAGTCAATTCCAATTCTTGAAGTGCCAATTGTGGTGTTTCTGTTTCTTCTTGTTTGTTGTTTAATGGTGATACCGCTGTCATATTGCCTTGTTACGAATTCGTTTTTGTTGAGTGTAGGATTGTAAAAATAATCCCCTTGAAAGAAAACATTGAACCTCTTTGTTCTATAATTCAAACTGATACTGGGGTTTAATTTTGGCGTTCTCTGATATTGTGGTCCCACTACTGGTAGATTGTCTTTTTTTATCCAAAGTGCACCGAGTCCGCTGCTTAGTCCAGCTTTGCCATGAAAGCCATCTTTTTTACCCTTCTTAAGTATGATGTTGATTATACCCGCATTTCCGTTGGCGTCGTATTTTGCTGAAGGATTGTTGATGATTTCTACACGTTCTACAGAAGATGCCGGAATATTGTCTAAACTAGCCTGCCCACCAACACCTGTTATGGCAGTTTGTTTGCCATCAATTAATATGATGATGTTCTCATTGCCTCTGATTAGTATTTTGCCATCTTGTATGGTCACACCCGGTAAATTCTGCATTGATTGTAATACCGAACTTCCATTTTGAGATACATTGTTTTCTAGTGTAAAGGTTTTTTTCTCTGGTTGGTCAATGGTACTTGATTGTTTTGCTTTGATGCTAAAATTAGAGAACATATTCACTCTTTTATTCATTTTGAAAACACCTAAGTAAATGTATTCGGATAAAGACCCAATAAAGATATTTTGTTTAAGTGTGTCAAAACCTCCGCGTATTAGCGTTATTGTATAATCTCCTGGCCCAATGTTATTGAGATAGAACATGCCCTTTTCGTTGGAGATAGTTCCCGAAACAAAGGCTGAATCTTTTAGACGGTGTATTTGAACATTGACAAAGTTAAGCGCCGAGTCGTCTGAGTTTTTTACCATAGCGCTAATTGAAATAGATGAGAATTGTCCGTAAGAATGAAGGGCCTGAAAGCAAATCAGGCAAAGAAAAAATAGCTTTTTTAACATGTTGGGTTCTTAAGATTATTTTATGCTACAAGTTTTCCAGTTGCATCAAAAACATAGTCTTTGCCTTTTATTTCAACTTCATATTGTATAATACCGCTCTCTTTGATGATTTTAGAGCGTTCTTGAATTTTACCTTTCAAATTATTTTTGATGTATTCTTTGATGTTTTCTGGCAGTTCTGATTCAGTGATGGCAATTTCTGTTTCAATTAATTTACCTTGTACATCGAATGTTGCACTCATCTCTTTGCCGTTCTGTTTGAAATTGGCCTCGTAATTCGATTCTTCTTTTTCCCATTTTGCCTTAATGCCAGGAAATTTAAGTGAAAATGAATCTTTAACTTGGGTAGGCACTTCTGTAACAATTGAGCTATTGTTATGAGCCAATACACTTGATAAAGTGATTAAAAAACTGAATAAAAATAAATGTTTCATGACTTTTTTTATTCAAAATACGGAAGTGAATTTGTAGAAAAACTGAATTTAAAATTGAATACTAAAATGGTGTAAATTTTGGTCATATCTATATTCAATTTTCCAATGGTTTAAATCAGCAATTTTTTTAGAAATAGATAATCCAAGTCCGTTTCCATTGCTGTTATGGTTTTTCTGAAATCTAGAAAAGAGATGGTTGACGTTCAATGCTGACAGTGCACTTGAATTTGAAATTTGAAGAGTGTTTTTAGAAACCGAAATAAAAATGCTACCATTTGAGTGATTGTGTTTAATGGCGTTCGTCAGCAAATTGCTTAAACAGATTTCGAACAAAGCTTTGTTGGTTTCAATTGTAAAATCTTCGTTAAATGATGTTTTTAATGTAATGTGTAATGAATTGATTTGTTCGGTTAAAAATTCACAATGGTCCTTAACAGCTTCAGAAATAACTATTGTGTCATTTAGGGGGTATTGATCGTTTTCTATTCTAGATAAAAGTAAAATGTTTTTGTTAAGATGTGTAAGTCTCTCTAATGCGTTGTTTAGAGCTTCAATAGAAGCGGCGTCTTGGTGGTTTATTTCGCCTTGAGCAAGGTTGTCAAGTTTAGCTCTC
This sequence comes from uncultured Chitinophaga sp., assembly GCA_964438995.1. Lineage (GTDB taxonomy): Bacteria > Bacteroidota > Bacteroidia > NS11-12g > UBA955 > JABMMZ01. The sequence goes on along the minus strand of CAYTMQ010000024.1, from coordinate 7,498 downwards.
ATTATAGCCAAGGGCGTTTGTAACTCGTGAGCTGCATTCTCAACGAATTCTTTTTGAGTCTTGTATATTGTCTGACTTCTTTCTAAGAGGTTTTCAATGACATTAAATAGACGTAAAAATTCATCAATATCAGTTTTAGAAAACTGAATGTTTTGTGCGCTACCCAACTCGAATACTTCTAATTGTTGAAGTAAATCCCTAAATGGTTGCCACAATCTTTTGGAATAGTAATTTGAAATGATAAATAGGGAAGATAGAATTAGCAAAATTACAATAGAATAGGTTAACATGACGTAGAATAAGGTGTCTTCGGCATCTAAAAGGCTTATTCTAATGCTTAAAGTATAATGGTGATTATTGATAATTAGTGGCGCATAAAGGACCTTAAATGGCTCTAAATCTCCATCTGATAAATTCGGATAATCTATGTCTTTGAATGAAGAACTTTCACAAGGTTCATTGAGTATTTTAATGTCAAAATTGTAGTTATTCCAGTTGTTGATATCAAATTTGTCAGAGTCTTTTTTTATCGCTTGTAGAAATTGGTATTTTTTTTCTTCAAGCATTTCTTCGGCCTCTTCTTTTTGAATATGCTTGATGATGTAATAAAAAGATGGAGCGCTAATTATGGCAATAATAAGCGAAGACAGAATATACGTTTTGAGAGTTTTGTTAAGTAAATTGTTTTTCATATTTGCCATCTATAACCTATACCATAGATTGTTGTTATATAATCTTTAGCTCCTGAGTCTAATAATTTTCTCTTTAAGTTTTTAATGTGAGCATAAATAAAATCGTGACTAACCAAAAGGTCTGCATGGTCGCCAGAAATATGCTCTGCAATATTGCCTTTAGAAATGACACGATTAGAATTGCTAATGAGGTAAAGAAGTAAATCAAATTCTGTTTTGGTCAGTTTAATTTCTTGATTCAATACAAATACTTGTTTGCTTAGCAAGTTGATGGTAATTTCATTGAAAACTAATTCATTGTTGCCATTAAAAACTTTTCTTCTTATCAGAGCCAAAATTCTAGCTTGTAGCTCTGGTAAATGAAAAGGTTTGGTTATATAATCGTCTGCTCCAAGCATCAAGCCTTCAACTTTAGTTGAAACATGCTCCTTAGCTGAGATGATGATGACCCCGGCATTTTGTTTGGAAGTTTTAATTTCTTTAAGAATGTCTAAACCATTGCCATCAGGCAGCATTAAGTCTAACAAAATACAGTTGTATTCGTAGTTGTTAACTTTGTCAATGGCATCCTTTACGTTGGTGCACAATTCGCAATTCATTTGATTAGAAGAGAGAAATTGCAGAATGTCATTCGCCAATTGTATTTCATCCTCAATGATTAAAATCTTCATTTTTTTTCAAATATTTGTTGTGAATTCTGAATAAAATCTGAATTTTTATCCATATCAATATCATAAAATACATAATAATATGATGTGACTTTTTTGTCATTGATGGTAGCAGGTTCAAATTTTGGAAGTGACATGCATGTTTTAATGAATGCATCGTCGATTTCTTTGAAATTAGAAGAAGTAACAATTGTTGCAGATAAGATATTGCCATCTTCAGAGATGGTTACTAATGCTCTAAAGCACGTGCTGATGCAATACCGCGATAAAGGGTCGATAAAGGCAGTGTCAAGATGTTTTCTTAGTGCTGAATCTCCCCCAGGAAATTTAGCAAATGGCATTTCTTTTATTATAGCTGAATCTTTGACTTGAGAATGCGCTTCAAAAGGAAAAAGCAACAGTATAAAAAGCGATATGTAAAGAAATGTCTTCAATGTTTTGTTAATTATTGACCATCAAATGTAAATGGGATTGTTGCTGTTGATTTTATTGGGATTCCCTTGACGCTAGCAGGTGTGAATTTTGGTATACTTAATAATAGAGCTTTGCATTTTTCGTCAATAATTGAATTGCCTGATGAATTTGAAACGATACAATCGCTAACAGTCCCATCAATATGAACGGTGAATGTAATGATACAAATTAGGAATATTCCTCTATAAGATTCAGGGTTAATATTTAAATTTTTTTCTAAATAAAGTTTAAAAGAGTCAAGTCCTCCTGGGAACTCAGCCCATACGGTATCATTCTGTGTAATTGTCTGTTTTGACCCAAGTTTAGTTGAACTGTCAATCTCAATTTGGTGCATGCCCTTAGCATTTGTTTGAATGGGTATAGAAATCCAAAAAAGTAGTATTAAAAAAGTCTTCATCAATAACGTGTAATTAAGTAGTAAAAATACAAAAAAGACAACAATAGTAGCATGACGGTTATGCCTATTAAATTGTATTTGCTCCATTGCTTTTGGGTGATTAACCGAGAGATTGGATATAGTGCTAATCCGTAAATAGCAAATATGATACTCATGAAGGTGAATTCTTGGCGTAATATTCGGTTTAGCTCATTAATTGGTATATAGCTTGTGTTTGCTTTGCTTAAGCCAAACACTTCAACCATGGCTTCAGAATTGCCTAATGGTAGCGATTCGTTGTTAAAGGACAAAGAAATGCCAACTGTGTCACCAACTCTTATGTCTCTTTTAAACGCATCTTTGACTAAAGCTTTGTAAGCATGATTTTGGATGATGAATTTGCAGGGGAATTCTTTTGAGTAAAACTCGAAATATTTTGTGTCAGAACCTTTCCCTGATATGACAGTCAATGTAGGCTGTGTTAAAACTGTAATGGTACTTGATTTTAAAGTTTTCTCATTGAACTCAAAAGGCCAAAAGTAGATAATGATGGCAATGATTAAAAAATAAACGATAGTGATACCTCCTAATAAACGTTCTGTTTTTCCAAATGTGTATTCGGATAATTTCTCCCTTCGAAGTTTTCTGGCGGCAATTTGTTTTTTAATTTTCAATTTCGAATGTGATAGGAATTGAACAAGGGGTTTTTGTTGTTTCACCTTGTAAGTTCTTGCCTGGTGTAAATTTTGGCATTGAGGCAATTAAACGGATAGCTTCGTTGTCGAAAGCCTCATGGCCAGAAGTCCTTTGAATTGAAATGCTGGTTAATGTGCCATTTTTCTCTACTACAAAATACACATGCGTAATGCCTTCTATTGATTGATTTTTTAATTCAGAAGGGTAGCGTAAGTTTTCTTTAATGTACTGCATCATAGCTATATCACCACCTGGAAACAAAGGCATTTGTTCTGTTCTATAAATAAAAGTTTGATCCTGGACAGGTAAATTTCTACCTATATCATCCTTGTCCATTTCATCAATATTGATTTTGTTTCCAATAACTTTATCTTGTTTAATATCAACTTTTTCTTTTAATGTGGATGTTTTAACACTAGCATCATGCAATCTTTTAGCATTAATAGAGTCATCCTTTAGAGCCATTTCAAGCTCCGATTCTGTCGCAAATGCAAATTCTACAGAATCTTCACTTATACTATTGGAATTGGAAGTTTTGGTTGTTTCAATTTTCGAATGATTATTACATGCATAGAAAAAAGTAAACATTATACAATTCAATATCACAATTTTATTTTTCATGCTTTTTTTGACTATCAATCCAATCTAAACGTCACGGGTACAGTAAAATAAGAATTGACACTGCGACCATTAATCACTGCTGGAGTCCATTTTGGCATCGTCTTTAAGACCCTAATGGCTTCTTCATCTAAAAGATTGCTGCCCGAAGATTTAGCCACTTTTATTTGAGTGATTTTGCCATCTTTGTTTACAACAAATCTTGCCTGAACAGTGCCTTCTATGCCTTGTTCTTTGGCTAGCATTGGATAGGTGATATGCTCACGGATATAGCGCATCATGGCGTCGGTACCACCTGGGTATGTGGCGATTTGTTCTACTACTGAAAATATTTCATCCTCACCATGTTTGCCTTCATTAGGAGGAATATCTCCAACTGCATTAAAAGACTGATCTTGACGGTAATCTGGTGCTTCTATTTCGTCGGTTTCAATGGCTTTAATCTCAATAAGTTTTGGAATTTTTGTTTCTGGAGTTATAGGATTGGTCGCTGAAACAGTATCCTTTAGTTTAAAAGTGTCTTTTGAAATAATTGTATCGGTCAATATAGTTGACGATATTGAATCGGTGTTATTTGCAATCTCCTTTTTCTCTTGATGGCTGCAAGCACTCATAATTACAGCAAAAACGGTCCAAAAGATTGATCTGATTGGGTGAGATTTCATAAACATTTAGTATTAATTTTCAAATGTAATTGTGGTTTTTGTTAACTCTATCATTCATCTATTTCAAATACAATAGGTAGGCTTAAATACGACGATACTGCTTGACCCTTGATTTTTCCAGGTGCCCATTTACCTGATGTTTTTTTAATGACACGCACTGCTTCAATGTCTAAGGCATTTTGACCGCTGGTTTTAACGACTGTTACATCTCTTACTATTCCATTTTTTTCAACAATGAATTTTACATAAGTGGTGCCTGAAATATTTTGGGCAAATAATTTTTCTGGATAAATTAATTTGTCCTCTAGATATAGATTGAATGCATCTTGTCCTCCACGAAATTTTGCTTTTTCATCTACAATAGTAAACACTGAATCTGTTTCTTCTATCTGCCTCTCTATACCAAGTTCTAATTCTGGTCGATCTAATTTTGATTTTTTTAAAGATGTATAAATTGACTCTTGTTCATCATTCGTTGGTTGAATATTTGTTTTCTGCGAAGGTTTTATTTCTTTTGAACTTGATGGTGGTGGAGGAGGCGGAGGCGGATTGAGTTTTTCAGTCACACCTGCTACTGGAATACTGTCCACATTAGTTTCAATAGCGATACTGTCTTTCTTTTCTACCGTTTTAGCCGATTCTCGGTTGCTGCATGCACTCATCGATATTAAAAGAGCAATAACAAATATTGAAATAAAAGGAGTTTTCATAGTTGTATAATGCAGTTTAATTTTCAAATGTAATAGGTATAATACATGGTGCCTTCACCTTAACACTATTGAAGAGGGCTGGTGTAAATTTGGGGATCTTTTTTACTACACGTAAAGCTTCATTGTCTAATTCGTCATAACCTGTAGATTGTTTTATTTTGACATCTATTACTTTTCCATCTATGTCAACAACGAAGAAAATATAACATATAAATGAACCTTTTTTCTTAAATCCTTTAGGAAATAGTAAATTGTTTTCTAAAAAATCATTCAACGCTGCATCTCCTCCAGGATATGATGGTGGAGTATCGACAGAGCTATTATTCACTTTATTTGTATCATTTAGTGTTTTAGACGACGAGTCGCTAGCCTTTTGTTTGTTATTGGTGTCATTAATGTTATTGCTAGGGATTTTACAATACCCGTTATTGTTGTTCATTTGTAAGCCTTTAGTATTGGTTACAAACAAAAAATTTAGCAATATGAAACATAGATTTATGTTGTTTATCTTCATGTTTTTAAAAGAGAAATTTTAATTATTAATTTGGTTTTTAGAATGTAGTTTATTTGTGTTGAGTGCTTGTTTTCATATCATTCATCTATATCAAATGTTATAGGTACGCTTACGTGAGATGATACTGGTTTGCCATTAATTTTTGAAGGATTCCATTTGCCTGATGTTTTTTTGATGACACGCACTGCTTCATTATCTAAAGCACTATTGCCACTAGATTTGCCGACTCTGATATTGGATAAATTTCCGTCAAAGCCTACTACAAACTTGACAATCGTGGTACCTGAAACATCCTCAGAACCTAATTCTGAAGGGGACTGTAAATTGTTCTCTATAAATTGCATAAACGCTTCTTGACCTCCTTTAAATGTAGCATTTTCGTCAACTATTGAATAAATCTTTTCATTGTTTTCAGCGTATGGACTAAGGGCAACACCTGCATCAGGTAAAGGTAAATCTGGTTCTAAATTTAAAGAGTTTGATTCATCTTCATCCTCTATTGTTTGAATTGTAGGTACTGTATAAGACTGTGGTTTAACTGACATTGGCGGTGGCGGCGGAGGCGGAGGAGGATTGAGTTTTTCAGTCACTGCAGCTACAGGAACACTATCTATAATAGCTTCAACAGCAACACTGTCTTTTTTTTCAATCTCTTTAGCTGGTTCTCTGTTGCTGCATGCTACTATTAATGATGCGGTAAGCACTGCGACAATTAATGTATGTGGTTTGGTTGTCATTGGTGTTATTAGTTGTTTAATTTTCGAATGTAATGGGGAATGTATAAAAATAATCAAAAGGTTGATTATTTAATTTTTTTGCAGGTTCCCATTTAGGCATTAGAGCAATTACGCGAATGGCTTCTAAATCCATTTCTTTGTGACCACTAGTTTCCGATAGTGTTATACAATCTACTTTTCCTTCTATGGTGATTTTAAAACGAATATGACAAGTAAAGCTGCCTTTAACGCTAGTATCGCATGGAAATATTAGGTGTTTTTCGAAAAAACTTAATAGTGAGTCATCGCCACCTGGGAATTCTGCATGATAGAATGAAGGCCCACCACAGAAAAAAGTTTCATCATCTTCTGTGTAATTGATAGTAGAATTTATTGTGTCTTTTTGCCTACTAGGTTTGTTTGTATCATTATCAATAATAGTTTCAAATCTCAATGATTTGATAGGATTGATGTATTTTAATTGGCGACATTTTTTTTCAAAATTGGAATTTTGATTAAAAGCAGATATATCATGATTTGAGTATGTTCTCTTTAAAGAATATACATTGAGATATGTAGTTATGATACAAAGAAAAAGGACTTTTTTTTGCATGGTTTTAGTTCTTAGTTTCTTACATCAATGTTCGCAATATGGTGTCAAAATCTACATTTACCAGTTGCAACAACAAACAAATGATTGCAACATAAGGGACAATTAAAATCAATAGAGCGCCATATTTAACAAGTGGTTTGGCGTTTAATATGTTCCATGCGATTCTGTGAAGACCTTTTTTATCAATGGTGGTTTCTTGGTCTTGTGATGTTTCTATGATGCTATGGTTTTCGATGATTCTATATGCGTAAGCTATCCCAATAGGTAAGTTGCCAAACAAAGCGACAAAGCTGTGCAGCTTAATAGCAATGAGAATGTTGACGATAAAGCCAAACAAAATGGCGACATTGATGATTAATTCGAAAATGGAATTGCTGAAATAGGTTTTGTAATTGGAGAAAATAAATGCTGTAGCGCTCAGACCGATAAAGGTAAAGATTACAGGCTTAGTGTCGCCATCATAACTTCCAGAAATAGCATTCACCACAGTTCCGGGGCGGTCTAAAAACACAAAATAAATCATTGGCAGTCCAAACACAATGATGAAATCAAGCAAACGGTTGATGCCATCAACAAACAAACGTTTTTTTGTCTGTAAATAGTATACAAAGTCAAACGTCAACAAAAACGTTGGAAAAACACTCAACACAAAAAACACATAATACATTGATACAAATATAAAGGCAAAAGTAAAAAGTAAAAAGTCAAAAAAGGGAATAGGCGTTAGGAATTAGGATTTAGTGGGCTAACACGCGA
>CAYTMQ010000023.1:0-19654 GCA_964438995.1 uncultured Chitinophaga sp. | reverse complement strand
GATTAACTTCGTTGTTCCCAATTGCTTCGAGGACCTAACGAGAAAAATTTCCTTCCCAAAAATGCCTCGCTACGCTCGTAGTATTTTTATTTACATCCATTTATGAAAATGGGGTTTCAAATTATTAGATTGAAATATTGCAGAGATTAACTTCGTTGTTCCCAATTGCTTCGAGGACCTAACGAGAAAAATTTCCTTCTCAAAAATGCCTCGCTTCGCTCGTAGTATTTTTATTTACATCCATTTATGAAAATGGGAATTTTCAACATGGCTGATAAATAAAAATACCACCTAAAGGTGGCATTTTTGGGAAGGAAATTTTCCTCGTGGAGCTGCAGGGACCACAAATAGTCAATTTCATTAAAGCTATTTAAATACATGTGTGTATTTAAATAAATGAAAATCAATAATATGTATTTTTTTTGATTTTGTAGTTGCTGAAGTAAATGTAAATAAATTTAAATATGTGGACTAAGAGTGGACTAAATATGGACTAAAGTTTTTATCTTTGTATATGGCTTCGATAAAATATTTTATTCAAAGTAAAAAAAATCCAGCAACAATTTATGTAAGATTTAGATCTGGAAGAGAGATAGATGCAAAAGCTAAAACTCAATATTATATAAACATTGATGAATGGAATAAATCAAAAGGTATGCCTATTCTGAAGTCGGAGACAGCAAAGCAAATTCATGTTGATTTACTTTCATTAAGTCAACAAATTATTCAAGCATATAACGGTAATTCACTAAATGTGAATATTGATTCTAATTGGCTGATAAATATTGTTTTTAAGAAAGCAGAAAAAAATGAATTACCCAATACACTAGTTGAATATATTGATTATTATGCGAAAGCTAAGAAAAATGATATTCAAATTGCCTCCTTCAAAAAAATTAAAGTTAATCAAAATTTGTTGAGGCGATTTGAAGCTCAATCAAAATTAAAAATTTTAATACATGAAGTTAATGAGCAATTTCAGTTAAGATTTGAGGATTATTGTTATAATAATGGGTATTCTACAAATACAATAGCTAGGTTAATAAAGTTTATAAAAGGTGTTTGTAATCATGCACGTAGAAATGGACTGAAAACTCATAATCAATTAGAGAATCTAAAGAAGAAGAATGAAGAAGTACTAAAGGTTTCACTAACAAATGAGGAAATTAAACTAATTATCAATACTAAATTTGAACAAGATTATTTGGAAAATGCAAAAGATTGGTTGGTTATTAGTTGTGAAACTGGTCAAAGGGTATCAGATTTTTTAAATTTTAATACGGAGCAAATAAGATACATTGAAAATAAACCAATTTTGGAATTCGTACAAGTGAAAACCAAAAAGAAAATGGCAATTGCATTGAACTCAAGAGTAATGCAAATTCTTAAAAAAAGAAATGGTAAATTTCCTCGAAAAATAAGTGACCAGAAATATAATGAATACATTAAGGAAGTTTGTAAAATAGCTGGAATTATTGATCAAATTAAAGGAAGTAAAATTGATCCAAATACAAAAAGAAAAAGGATAGATATTTATAAAAAATGGGAATTGGTTAGTTCACATATCGGAAGAAGAAGTTTTGCAACAAATTATTTTAATAAAATACCCACATCAATTTTGATGTATGCGACAGGGCATAGCACAGAACGCCAATTTTATGATTATGTTGGTAAAAAAGAAACGGAAGTAGCAATTCAATTATCAAATTATTACGAAAAATTAGATCTATAAATTATGCATATGCATCTAACATATGAAAATTGGCTTAAAAAATTATATGAAATTAAGCCTATTGATAATAGAAATGGAAGTCAATATCTTTTTTTTAAAGACAAGGATTACCCAAGACTAAAAGTAATGTTTCGATCTATTAAGAATGAAGAACAAATACTAATAAAACAAAAGCGAGCCAGTTTACATAAAGATTTTGTAGATACTAAGTTAGAAGAATGGAAAAAGATGTTTGAATTAAAGGATTTTCAGTTGTCTTCTAGAGACGAAGTTTTGCAAAATGAAATTTTTGAGATAAAAAAGTATTTTTTCTCAGATTTTGATAGTGATAAAAAGGATATTATTTTTAAAATTGGAAATGATATGTATGGAAATAGTTATTTGAATGAAATTAGCGCAGTAATATCAGAATTAAGAAGAGGAATTGAAACTAATACAGAATATATTTTATCACCAATAAATATCTTCAAAAATTCTAAGTTCGTTGTTGCCGAGGCTATAGTTAAATATTTAAAATGGCTGGAATCTATGATTATTCATGAAGATATTAATTCGATACACGATAATGCAACAAATCACGAAAATATAAAGTGTGTTGATGTTGTTATTTATCTTAATGAACTAGGTGTTATTGAACATATAATGAAAAATGCTCCTAAAGGTTTAAGTGTAAATGGGATTGCTACACTTTTGGCAAAAATCACAAAAAATAATCCCAAAGTTTTAGAGCCATATTTGAGAAGTTTATTAAGCGCAGAAAGAGGTATGAAAAATGACCCTTATAATAATAAAAAAAATGTTAATAAGATTAAATCTGAACTTGTTGGTTTAGGGTTTAAATAAATATAATTTTTTTTCGGGACTCCCGAACATTTCCCGAAGTTTATTTTGCATTCAATTATTAATGCAAAATGAAAAATTCGATTATTTTAGATAATATGTCATCAGAGCAAATTTTAGCTCTTTTTGATGACTTGCAAAAAGAAATTCAAGGTTTAAAACTAAATCTTCATCCAAATTTACAAAATGAATTAATGACCCGAGAGGAAGTTGTGGCATTACTTAAAGTTGATTTAAGTACACTTCATAATTGGACAGTAAAAGGGAAATTAGTTAAATATTGTCTTGGTAATAGAGTCTATTATAAACGTTCTGAGATTGATGCAGCTCTGATAGCAATTTCACATAAAAAATAAAAATACTATTTGAAACAAATTAATACGAATTAATGCAAATTAATGTGTATTAATCTGGATTTAGTCAAATTTTAAATTTTAAACATTACAAATACAGACTTATGAAAAAAGATTTACTGACAGGTGAAAATTTTAAACCTAAAAGGACTAATCAAAAGTTTAAATGTGCAGAAAACAGGATAAAATTTAATAATAGAAAAGCAAAAGAAAGGAGAGAAAAGATGAATATCATCAATAAGCCTCTAAAGGATTCATATTTAACTTTAAATGAATTGATGAAAAGCAAAAAAGTAGAAGTTTTTCATAAAGAATTTCTTAAAGGGAAGGGTATTTCATTTAAAATATTTACACATTATCAACTTATAGAAGGTAAATCATATCCTTCTATTTATGGTTACACTTTGATTAATTTAGAAAACAACCATATAAAAATTATAAAAAATGATTGATTTTACAACAATACAGACATTTGAAGTGCCCGAGTCGATAATGGAGTTGAAGGCGGAGAATAATGAGCTAAAAAACAAGAATAAAATACTTAGTCATGTCATTATTTGTGGGATTACTTTGATTATAGTTTATCAAATATGGATAACAATAGAAAAAAAAGTAATGATTAAAAATAAAGCAAATTCTGATGAAATATGACCGAAATTACATACTTATTCCCGTTGAGTTATGTCAATTTGTTTTAAAAAATAAATTGACAACATCTCTGAAATTGTTGATATTCCTTAAAATGAGATATGGTGGTGCAGTTAAAGAAGAGAATATTGAACATTCATTGATTAGATTGATGTTGAAATTTAAAAGTGATAAGACAATCAAAAAACATTTTAAAAAACTAATAGACTTAAATTGGATCGGAGTCAATCCTCAATCTAATTGGGTGTTTATTAGAGGTTTTGAGTCAATAAGAAAGCAGTTTCATTTTATTAAAAGGGCTAGTGTTGAAATAAATCTGGGTGAAATTAATAATATCAAAGAAATTTGCTTTGCTGCTTTAGCTACAGCTTTAATTGCAGTGAAAAAAAGAAAAAATTGGAATTTAAGTAAAAGGGGAGGCGCACCCAAAAGAGGAGGTGCATTACAACCTCTTCCTTTTGCTTTTCCAATTGCTATTAGAGTTTTTAGTAAAATTTTGAATTTAAGTGTATCAACAATACATTTCCTGAAAGAATCTTGTAAAATGAAAGGATATATCTACACTAAAAGGAATTTAAAATTGTTAGAAATACCAATAACCTTAAGAAACGAATGGTTGAGTATAGATAAAAATGATATTAAGTATCTAAAAAGAAAAAAGGGAAAAGTATATATTGAGGCGGGAGAGTTATATGTTTCGAATCTTAAATTATTTAAAAGGAAAAAAATCAAACAATAATAGAGAGGATACCAAGGAAAATTATTTATTATAGTTTTTTAGCAGTAGAATTGTATCTCTTATATTTGGATAATCTCCACATAAAATAGGATTTAATCTATGTAATGTATACTTTAGACAATTAAATATAGATTTTTTATATAAAAAAATAATAATAAGATTCGGGATTATTATTTTATCATAAATGAAAATTGTTAAAAGAATATTTAGTTTTGGCAATAACTCCCGAAATTTGAAAGAGTCGCACGAATTGTTTAAGTGAATAGTTTTTTGGTTTTAAATTTATTTATCTATTCTAATTTAATGGCAGTCAATTCATCGTGATTTATTTTAAGATATGCTTTTTTTGATTTATAACTTTTATCTGAATATATTGGAAATACACCTTCGTTATTGTAAAATGAATCAATGCCTATTTTAATTGCTGAATCTTTAGAATTAGCAGTTACTTCAACCCTAAAGTTATTTTCGGGAGCTGAATTAAAGTCTAATCCAGAATGTTTGATTAATGATAGGTCATTATACGGTATTATGATTTTATAATGGAATGAATGTTCTTTTGGGTTCTTTTTGCCAAAATTATTAGAATATCCAATAGAAGTAGCTAGAATTACAGTAGTGATTATTAATGAGTGAATAATGCCCTTACCAACATCACCAATTTTTGATAATGAATCAACACTTACACTCAAAACAACAAGAATTATATAAACTACCATAATAGCTGGCATCCAATTTGGGAGATTTATTATTGCTGCAATTGCAAAACCAGCTCCAATATTTACAATATCTGAGCTAACAAATAGTAATCTGTGCCATTTTACTTTTGAAGAACTATGTAGTTCACTTTCATTGGTGTTTGATTGATTAACTGGTGAGGATCTCGTTAGAATAATAAATTTTAAAACAAATACTAAAAGATAAAGACCAAGGTAATAATATAAAGTTTCCATTTTAAAATGATTGTATGGGAATCGTTTTTATTTATTAATTAATAATTCTTTTCAATAAACTCATAGGCATTTTTATACATAATTCTGTAGATAACATCTTCAGATTTCCAACCTCCATGATTCTTTGGAATTATAGGATTTCTTTTTTTCCAATAATCATTAAAGTATTCAATTAGGTAGTTGTATAAGTTAGGGAGAGTTTCGGCATCTCTGTAGGTGTTCAGAGGATTAATAATGCCATCATAATCGCTGCCCATGCAAATACATTTCCAAGGGTCGGCTGCGAAACCATTTTGGTAAGCATGTTCTGCAATTGATATTAGATTTTGCCAGAAGTATTTAGCGTGTAAATATTCTCGTTTCTGCTTTCTTTGGAAAATGCCTTTTGTCCACTTGATGAATCTATTGTCATCGTATCCTAATATGCGCTGATCCATTTCAAGTCCAAATAATCCATTTGTTTTATAGATTTGAAGAACGTCGGTTGCTAAATTCATGTTTACTTCGTGTTTGTAGAAATTGTCTAAAGCACCATGACTGCATACTACAGGAATTGACTGACCAGAGAATTCATTTTCAAGCATTTTGTAATATTCTTTCCTGGCGTCTAATGACATGTGTTTAATATCTACATGTATTCTTTTGCCGTTTTGATTCGATAGCAGGGCTCTAATGACAGTTTTCCGGTATCTGAGATGGCTGGTTCATTGTCGATTTTGTTGTACTCATAGTCGCGCATACCATAACTCTGGTCTAATAAATCTCCAGCTAGTCCAGTTAGACTTCTGGCATGCGTGCATAAACCATTATAGAAGTGATGTGCTATTGTAATAAAAATAGGAGGATGGTCCCAGTTCTTAACAATTTCTATTCTAGATTCTACATTATCCCAATTTCTCGTATTCCTTACATCCGTTCCGTCACAAAAAACATGAGCACCTTCAATTGTAGGAATGACCAATAAATTACTTGGTGTGTTTAATTGAGTTGCATTTGAAATTAGATTATATTGCAGAGAACTACCGATTGCATGTCGACCACTTAGAAGCTTTAAAAATTTGTATTCATTTTGGAGGTCTTCAAAATAGTTATAAGGTTTATCTCCATTTCCCATCACATAGTCGATTCTGTCTTTGCCAAATAAACTTGCAAATTCTCCAATATATCTTTCAACTTTATCTGGAAAATCTTGACGTGTCTGAAAAAAGCCAATTTCAGTTGGATACAAAGATGTAAAAACTATTTTAGTTTGACCATTTACCAAGGTCTTATAGTCAGATTGACGGTATCTACTAATGCCAGCTGAAATTTCAAATACTGTGTCAAGATTGCGGTGTTTGTCTTGGGCCCAAATACAGGATAAATTTGTGGCAATTTCAGGGTTTAAATTCTCATAAAAACTATTGCCATAGGGTTTTAGTGTTGAGTGAGAATGGATGTCGATAATAGGAGTAGAGCTTAGCATTGTTTAAGTTAATTAAATCGAAGGTTTGGATTGTATAACAGACTAGATAGATAATTGTCAGTGTTTTCTTTGGCAGTTCGATTGAAAAAGTCAGTTTGCATGATGTTCATATAGCCTTGCCACAATATTGATTCGTCTTTTTCTCTTATGGTCATAAAAAAATCTGTACCGAATAGGATTTTAGAAGCAAGTTCTGTTGTCATTAATGTCTTAACTTTTTCAATTGCTTTGTCGCAATACAAAGTATAAGATATGTCAGTATAAACATTACTGTATTCTCTCATGAGCGTGCAAATGTCATTATACCATGAAGTATCAGTATCGATGCCTTTTTTCACTAAATCACATTTTTCTCCTAGTATTTCATCTTCTCCTCCAAAGTGCGCAATGCAAATTTTTAGATTTGGATATTTTTCTAATACTGGTCTGTAGTTTTCAGGATGTGAAAAAATGTTACAAGCTACGCCGTTATCTTTCCAAGTCTTTTCATCAGATTTGAATTTCTTGATTCTATTGTAAATCGAAACCATAACATTTGAATTGGGATTCAATGACGGCATATTTTCAACTGGCACAACATCATTCATATTCCCCGTATAAAAATTACCAGATCTGGTGCAATGTGTCATTATAGGAACATTGTTGTCAGATGCCCAACGATACATGTCATCCAATCGAGGGTCGAAAGGGAAAAACCCCATAGCTGGATAGAGTTTAATGCCAAAATAATTGAGTGTTTTGAGTTTAGAACTTACCCAATTTTCTAAAGATGTTCCGCCAAAATGCCTTGGATCAACTCCAATAAAAGGGAAGAGATTATTAGGATAGTAAGATCTTAATTTTTCTACTTCGTGCAACTGGTCTTCAATTCTAGCATGTTGACTTTTTTGAGTATCCATATAATCCATGTTTAAAGTCAATGCAATAAATCTCATATCAGGACTTAAAGTATTGTAGCTCGATTTTAAGATTTGGAATATATCACCTTGCGAATTTTGAGTGCCTATTTCAATAAATTCAAGGTAGCGTTGAAACATTGAATGGCCTCTTTTTCTAGATAATAGTTTGATGATTTTTCGCATCCATTTTTTTTCAATAAAAGCTTTGATTTCATCTGCAAATGGGTCTAAGGCCTTTGGTAAAACTATCTTGAAAAAATAGTCAGGAGCACATTTGCCATTAAAAATATGAGTATGTATGTTAGAGTATTGTTTGTTCATTTGTTTTGATTCATTTTTAAAGGTTTTTGACCGGCATTTCTAAGATTGATAAGTTTGTTTAATGTGTCAAACCAAAATGGAGCGCCATAACCTAATGCAATTCCTGAGATTAAAATACCAACTAACCATTTGAAGGCACCCCATATAGAAAATGTATTTCTAGATTCAAAATATTCAATCAGAACATTTTCTTGAGCAGTATTGCGATAATCTTTTATTGAAGGGATATTGGTTTTTCTCCAAGACAAAGGAGCATCTTCTCTATTATATCCAATTGGTATCTCCCATCTACTCATCGCTCTAAAAACAATATCTTTCCTAACTTTATTTGCTGAATCAAGTCCTGTGGTACTTAGTTTTGAAATAAGTCTATCATAATATCTGTATTTAAAGTTTGTAGTATCATTAATTGTATCTATTGAATCTAATCTTTTATTTAATTCATTTAGTACATAACCTATTTTTTCATCATTTGAGCCATTCGAATTTTGATAATCAGAATTTACTTTTTGAGCTTCTACTACCATTCTATTTCTAAGTTCTTGGTTCAAGAAAAAAACCTTGGTTAAATGTATGGTGTCGACATTGAGAACTATTGCTACTATTAATCCAATACCAATCATTTTTGGTCGATTATTGGTTTTGTATTGACCACCAACTCTATCCATATAATCGTCATACCAAGCGCCTAATTCAGTTTTTAACGCTTTGATATTTATAACTCCATTCTCCGTGTTTCTAGCAATGAAATTTAATATGAGGTCTTTGAACTCACTTGGATGTAAATTTTCAACACCAAGTTTGATGCGTTGTTCTAGTGTTTCTGGTTTGCTTAAGACTTGAATGTACTTTTCTCCATCTTGCTTATATTCTGATTGAATAGAAAATTGTGATATGACATCCAGGAATGCATTGCAGAAATTGTCAGCAGAGATATAGGCTGGATAGCTATTCTCATCTTTGCGCATTCTGTTAATGATTGGATGCTGATAAATCAAATAACCAAAATTGTGATTTAATGGGTCATTGAGCAGTTTGAAAATGCTGTTTTGAAGGGTTTTTCCTCTTTCTTTGTTGTGTTGATTCCAAATTTCAAGTAATATACTTACAAGAATTGAAAGCAAGGCATATATAAGTGCAAGACTTATTATAGTGTCTAGATATGGTGATGATATATTCATGATATTAATTTAGCTATTTCGAAGTGCATGCCATCAAGGCGTTTAAAATGTCCTCCCCAGTAAAATCCATTTTTGTTGGCAATTTCTACTAACTCTCTAACACAACCTTTTCGCCCAACTAATGCAGGTAGAGTGCCTAGTTTATTCCATGCGTAATTGATGTCGAAAGCGCTGCCAAATGCATGGTTGCTTAACACAGTTCTACTTCCTCTAACATATCTTGGAATGTATGAGCCTTCCCAGGTTAATACAAGATGCAATAGTCCAGCCTTTTCCCAATCTTTCCATAGATTTTCTAATTGCTTTTTAGCTTTTTTATGAAAGTAAACTGTTTCGCTTCCTTTTATCGCAATCAATTGGGGTATACTAACTTTTACTATATTAGTTTTTGCCCAGTTATCCGTCACTTTGATGTGTTCAGGATTATTCGGCAAAGGGTCTGAAACATAGCTAAAGTTACCGAAAAGCTGAGCTCTTTGTGCATTGCTCACAAGTGGGTTAAGATTTGTTGGTGGAGGAGGCCAGTTTGGACTGCTCTTTTCATCACTAATATCACTCAACACATTGAACCCTTGTAGCATTGCAGCACCTACGGTTTTATTCCCAACAATGCCATCAGGCTCTAGAGAAAATTTAGATTGAAAAATTTGTGTTGCCGACTTTGTGCTTTCGTCGAATTTTCCATCTGCAACTTCGTTTAAAAGTCCTTGTCCTATGAGGAAATACTCCCATCTAAGTACGTCTTGACTTTTGTCTCCAATTCTTATTGTTTTCATTTTTTTGGTAGTTTGTTATTTCAAGATTAAAGCTATGAAACTTGAAAAATTCAATCTGAAGTATCCAAATTTTTGAAATAGTAGTTTTCTACTATTTTCTATTGAGAGTTATTGGTTCAAAAAGTACTGTGCAATTTTTATATATTATAGAATAATTTAATATGTTAATTTAATTGCTTTATAATCAGCAATTATCGAAATCAAGTTAAAATTTAATATTGATTTCATCTAAATAATTTGAAATTGTTAATTATTTTCTGTTACATTGTAAAAACTAAGTTCTATTGTATTTTTTTATAACTAAAACAAACTTCATATGGATTCACAAAATTTCTTATTAAGAGATAAGTTTAATTTTCTTATTGTTAACGATCATCAAGTAACTCGACAAGGACTACAATCTGTTGTTGAAAAAATGCCTTTAGCTATTGACTGCTATTTAGCAGAGAACGGGCAAATAGCTCTAGAGAAAATGAAAACAAAGTACTACCATCTAGTCTTGCTTGATTTAAGTATGCCTGTCATGGATGGAACTACAACATTTTATAACATTAAAAAGTTTCATCCTAAAAGCAAGGTTATTATCTTTTCAATGTTCAATGAAAAGCGACAGGTTATCGATTTGTTTTTATCGGGAATAGATGGTTATTTATTAATTGGTTGCGACCAAAATGAATGCCACAATGCTATCTATAAAGTTCTATCTGATGAAAAATATTTTACACCAGAAATTAAATGTGTTATAGACAAACATCTAGAAAGTAACAATGATAAAAAATTCGGATATCTCAGTTCTGAATTAAGTCATAGAGAAGTCGAGATTCTAGATTGTATCAGTAAAGAGATGTCTGCAAAAAGAATTGCCGAGAAGCTTAATATTTCTGAGTTTACAGTCAATAACCATAGAAGTAATATCATTAAAAAACTTGGTGTTGATAGTTCTGTTGGTTTGGTAATGGAAGCGATGAAAAGAGGGATATTGAAGGTGTAAGGATTTTTCAATCTTCTTTAATAGTAGTAAACTATCATTTTAGATTTAATTCTCTAAAATGTTTTGTCGATTTTCTTTCAATCGTTTGCTTTGTCAAAAATTATTTTCAAAGTGATTGATTGGTTAAAAGATTTAAGAGTAGTTCTAAGGCCATTGTGGTTTTATATTGTATTTTTACTGTTTGGAGTAGTGGCATTTTTGATTATGCCTCAAGGTAATGACATGATTTATTGTATAATAGAAGATTCTATTGATTTAGGATTTTCAAAATTAGGACCTTTGATTTTTATCCTTATAGCAACTGTGTTGTGGTCATGTTCAATATATTTTTGTACGTTATTAATTATGTGGGTTTCCGATTTATCTAGTGATGGATTAAATGATAATAGGGTTATTAATAGAATAAATTTAATAGACACCATTCCTGAATTTATACTATTTATGCCCGTTTTTATTATCAGTTTGGCTTTTATTAAAGCATACTTGATTAAATTGCCAGAAGGAACTGGGCAGATTTTTTTGTATATACTTTTAATGTTGTTTCTAACAATTTTAATTTACAGATGGTGTGTTAAGAACAATTTTTTAGCAAGAATATTTAAAAGGGAATATAAAGGAATAGAAAGTAGAAGTTTAATATTCTATCTTATTGTCCTTTCTATGCTAGTACTAAATACAGAAATAGATGATAGAGTAAACCGTTCATATTTTTATTTCTTTATGTTTTTGTTCTTTTTGTTTTATTTGATTATTTTGTTTCTAAAATATTTATATTTAGATAAATGGATTGTAAAACTAAAGCAACTCATCCTTCCAGCCATAAAAAAAACAGACAAATTGGAAAGAGATAGATTGAAAGCTATCGTTTCAGATTCTGGCGATTACAAGTTGAATCATGAAAGATTGATTCCATTCAAGTTTATAATAAAAAGATTTAATTTGTCGGTTGTTGGGTCAATATTTGTAGTTGTTTTTATAAATTTTCTTCCTATGTATTTTTATGAAGTGATTGGAGGAACGGCAATATTGTTGATTTCATTTACCTGTTGGGGACTGATATATACTTTTCTAACAATACTTAGTAAAATTAAGTTATTAAGATTCCCTCTTTTTTCTAAAGCTTTCCTAACATTATTATTGATTTTTTCATCATATTATGGGGAAGATCATACAATAAGAAAATACAAAGGTGATTACAAATCTAATGGAGAAATAAAGAAAGATTTGCCAAGTCATTTTGACGGCTGGTTTACAACTAAGTATGATGTTTCTCAGTTAAATGAAAGGGACTCAGGAAATATACCAGTAATTTTTATATCTGCAGAAGGTGGAGCTCTTAGAACAGGTTGTTTTACGAGTTATATGTTATCTACTCTTGAATCAAAAATAGTTGGCTTTAGCGATATGGTTTATTGCTATAGTAGTGTATCTGGAGGGACATTTGGTTGTAACATATTTAATTCACTGTTGTTGGATAGATCGATTAGTAAATCCAGGTATTCAAATATTTTAGACAGTTTTTATTCAAAAGACTATTTATCCCCTTTAACAGCTAAACTTGCGAATGGAGAAATTTTAAATTACATATACTGGAAGAATGTAGAGCAATTTGATAGAGCTGTGACTATGGAAAAGTCTTGGGAGCAAGGATTGGAATTTGCAACAGGAAAACCTTCTTTTTTACAAAATTCATTTAGACAGATTAATGATAATCCTTCAAATTCTCTTGTTTTAATCAATACTTCTGAATTAAATAGTGGTAAAAGATATATAATCAGTAATATTAAAATAGATTCAAGTTTTTACTCTACTGCGGGTGATTTTAATGCTATTTTACCGAATGGTTTTCAAATAAATTACAGTACTGCAATTGGATTAAGTGCTAGGTTTCCTTTAGTTTCTCCAGCAGGAACAATAATAAAGGATAGTCTAAAATATCAATTTGTGGATGGAGGGTATTTTGAAAATACTGGTGCATTAACATTAAAGGAAACAATTGATGGAGTAATAAGAGGTAGTAAATATGGAAAATTTATTAAACCTATAGTTATTCAAATTTCATTTGGATTTGCTTCAGAATACAATGAACTCAATGAAATTGAAAAGAAAAAATACTCTAAGAAAAGAAATGGTGTGAATTTTATGAATGAAATAACAGAAATAATTAACGGCATCTATAATGTAAGATCTGGTCATTCTTATGCAGCAACTTATGAATTAAGAAAAAAATACCCCAATTATTTTGAGTACTTTCCACGAGCATCTAGTTCACAATTGCCAATGAATTGGGTTTTGTCTAATGATGCTATTAAACGAGTAAAAAGTATGTGTAATGATTTTAAATTTGACTATTTGAATCAAAAATTGCTCGTTAGAAGTGAACTAAAAAAAAATAAGAATAAATTATGAGAAAATTTATCAAAATAATATTTCTATTTACTATAGTTTTTTTAATTGGATGTAAAGTAAGCTGGGTCCCTGAATACAATAGTGTATTAGAAGAAAAAATTATAATAGGTGCAAAATTGAATGATAAGTTATATTTGGATATGGGGGTCAGCCAAGACACCAATTCGAGAAATTATAATAATTGGATTACTAGGTATAACGAAATTGAACTTGAGATTAACTCAATTAAATTCATGAATGAAACTAGAGAGAAGAATGAAGACATGTTGAAAATAGTTGGAAATTTATCAAGTACTTTTTTACAATACAAAAATGAACATAAAGTAAGTAGACATTTAAGTGATGGTCAAATTATATTATACAACGAATATATAAAGGCAAAATGGCTCCCATTATTGAAGGCTGAAATAGCACTCAAGAATATAAGAAAAAAATAACAAATGAATATTAATATTAACGAAGTTGTCGCTGAAATGATGAGTGCAATTAAAGGTTCTGTGGCTAACGATTGGCCATTGGTGAGATCATCAGTTGATACTTATTTTGATTTGCGGAAACAAAGATTGGAATTATTAGCAAGTATGAGAATAAGCAATCAAATTTCAGAAGAATTTTTCAATTTGAGAATTCATGATGAAAAGTCAATATTGGAATCGGAAATGCATTCAATAAATGTAATGTCTAAAGTTATAGCTCAAAATGCAGCAAATGCAGCCATTGATGTATTTCAAAAAGCTGTAATGGCTATTTTAAAAACTGTACTTTAATTCTCATTATACTTAAATTTATTGTATTTAATATATTCCTAAGAAAGTTCTAAATATAAATTTTGGAAAATTGTATTACATTTGTATTAAATATTAATCATTATGAAAATAAAATTATCTCTTTTAATTTTAAGCTTACAAGTATTTGTAGTTTATTCGCAATCAAACATTACCAACTATAATTGGGTGTCAGGTGTTCATCGATACGATTACACAGAAGCAACTGTAAATCCTAATCCGGTCGCACCAGGTAAAAATGTTACATGGGATTTTACTTCTCTTGCCTCTGATCCTGCCGATTCTGTTACTTTTCAAATATCTGGCAGTACACCATTTACAGTTGATTTTTCAAATGCGAATGTTGTGTGGTCGGAATATAGAAAAGCTGATAACAATAGAACTGTTTTATGGCATTTTTATAAGAATCAATTTGGTTTTGAGTTTCTGGGTTACGGTGAGGTAGGAGTTGGTACAAACGTGTTTTCAAGTGGCAAAACCATGTTGAAGTTTCCATTTGTATTTGATTCATCTTTTGTAGATTATTATTCTTCAGGGGGTAGTTATAAATCAACAGTAAAATATGATGGTTACGGTACACTTAAATTACCTAATGGTACCTATACAAATGTATATAGAACCACTTCTAAAGATTCATCATCACCAACGAAAGTTGTTTATTACTATGAATGGTTTGATGCCAATAGAAGAATCATGTTTATGGAAAAGCAATCGAATTTTTCTGCTACCTATTATCTAAGAACACCAAATAAAACAAGTGTAAATAAATTAGAAAGTTCTAGTATTGATATTCAAGTGTATCCAAATCCATCAATAGGAACATTTAATATTAATTTGTCAGATGCTACATTGAATAATTCAATAAAAGTTTATGATATCACGGGTCAATTGATTTTACAAGATGATTCTAAGCTCAATTATGAAAATTTATCAATTCCTGTTTCAGGATATTATATTGTAGAAGTGAATATTGATGGTTCTCTCTATTATAAAAAGTTAGTTATTACAAAATAGGAAATTCATATTTTAAGAAAAGCCCCTGTTAAAAAAAAACAGGGGCTTTTTGTTTGTAATAAATTCTTTGTTGTTTGTGTATAATTGCCAAATTGGCAATAGCAATATGTCATAGTAGTTATTAATCATTTTAGAAATAAAAAGTAAAAAAGAGTAATTACTTTACTTGATTTATGATAAGTTTGTTTGTTGATTTTTTTAAACTAAAAATTATGCCGGCTCATTTTTTTACAACTCCAGGGAATTTTTTTCAGTATTCGAGCCAGAAATATGGCCCATTAAGTGAATCTGAATATAGAACAACTAGTTTGTTCACAGTTAATTCTGATACTGAAGCTTATGCCGTAACTAATGGTTATTTTGCAATATTTGATAATATATTTGATAATAGGTTAGTCAATTTAATTATTGAAACCGTTGAAGCATATCCATCAGATCTTACTCCCAAAGTAAAATTTTATGTTTACAGAGGATTAAGAAGAAGTGATTTTATGTATTTAAATAATGGTACATATGAATTACACCCTCTTTTGTATGCTCAGAATAATAATCTCGAATTATTAAAATATCTTTACGCAAATTATAATCAAGCACCCAATTCTCTGACTTTATCAAATTTATATTATACTGGTAATGATAATGTTTATAATGTATTAAGGCTTAGGAAAGAAAGATGTTTTATCAAAGAAGGTATTATGTTGGGTAAATTTATGCATTTGCAGCAATACTCTCCTGGATTTGAGGTTGTACTTGATCCACATCTGCAACTAATTATAATGCTTTAGACATAAACTATGCTATTGCTTATGATAATAGGATTACAATTAATTTGGACCCTAATGATACCCCTGGGAACGAATCTATTGAGAAGCTTGCTAAAAGAGAATGGATACATACATTTATTGATCCAGCAGTATTTTGGGCAATGCAAATATGGACTGATATTAAATTTTTAGGAACAAATTATTCTTATAATTTAAATCCAACAGATTTTTATAATAAGTTTATAAACCCATTTTTCACTAAGGATTTGTTTTATCTAGATATTAGAAATAGTTGCGATTATTCTATGAATTTTTATAAAGATCAAGATGTTAGTGGGAATAATTTTAGTTATAATTTTAATAACCGAAATCCAAATTCAGCTTTATATAATAATTCTTTATATTATTCAGATTTTTGGCCTATTAAGATTTTTAATATTGGAATTAATGGAAACAACAATCATTTAGTTTTGAATATTAGGTTTATAAATCAGAATTTTATTACCCCGATGATCTATATTGACTATGGAATTGTTCCAAAATCATGCAAATGGGAGAATGGATTCCTAAATTCAAATAATTTAGTTCTTTTAAATACACCACAAGAAATAAGTATAAAATTTTTTGAGTCAAAAACTTTTCAATTGATAAGTCCATGTATAAGAGTATCTGGAGTTATTCATAAACTTCCTTGGTATAGTAAAGTCTATTACTTTGATGGAGAAGTAAATCCAAATTTAAATAAATTTAATAAAACTCCATTTGATTATTTGTTCGGAGAAATTAATTCTAATGGTGTAGGAGGATTTTTATATAATATTCAAGATACGTCAACATATTATGGTAACGAAGTACAAAGTCATTATAATAATAGGAAAATATGTGTACCAAGAGGGTTTGGAGTAGATATACCATTTGTTGCTCAAACAGGTGTGGGCCTTTCTCTTAATTCAGTTTTGTTTTATGCGAAAATTATAACAGAACAAAGAGCACCTATTTCATTAATAACTAATTCTTATATCAAACATACAAATGGTGAAAGTTATTCAATTACACATAATGGATTAAATGTTGTCAACACAAATCAAAAAGCTGGTTGTCATTATTACACAACATACCCTGGTCCAAATATTAAATTTCTATTTAAAGAAAGATCATTGAAAGGAGAAACATTTCAATTATTACTTACAAGTAATGAAATATATAATATACAGGAAGTAATTAAAATTAAGTCGAATTCTAATTCACCTAATCCTCCTATGAGTAGTGATCTTTATGAAAATGGCAACAGTTTGAGGTTTGTCTTTGAATTATTTTCAAGAGATAAAGACGATGATGGTTTTTATTATGGAAAGGCAATTGCTCGTTTGAAAGGTATAGATTACAACGGAAATGAATTGGTGATTTCGAATCTTGAACTACCATCAGGTCAAATGCTTATTCATACTGGAGATTGGAAAGTTTTTTCAACATTAGAAGCTTCAGGTCAATTATCTGGTTTTGCTAATATTTTAGAAGAAAACCCATATCCAGAATTTAAAACCGAAAAATTAGTTTCGATATTAAAGGATTTGAGATATGGTGTAAATTCATTAGTATTCACAGACAACGTCCATGAGGCAATTACTATTTTAAGAAGGCAATATTATGGAAGATGGGATAAGTCAAAAGGTATATTTAGAAGTATTGGTCGAGTTTTTAATTTTGAACCTTTTGATTATGCAATTCCGAGTGCTGATGTCTCAATTTCAATACCATTTGAATCTTACCTAACAAAAACTGAGAAAGTCAAAGAAGGATTAAAATATCTATATTCACAAGGAAATGAAAACTCAATAAGAGATAATCCCAGTCCCTATATAATAGATCCATTCAATAAACGAATCGATTTAGGTCATCTACTATTTGGGTTGGATGGTTTGATTAGAGATTATTACGATACTCACCCAAACTATAAAATACTAGGATTTAAGTCAAGTAATGATTTTACTGGATATAATGGGGATTTTCCAAATGCTGCAGCCGAATCAAGGCTTTATGATCATGGTCAAAGGGACAGATTTGCCCAGTTTCATTATCCTCCAACTAAGGACATTAGTCGTTTTTATGAGATTAATACCCCAGAGGCCGACCTGTTAAGTGATGTTGATGCATTCGGTATTTATAATTTATATACCTATTTTACAAGTCCAGAAAATGTAAATAGTTCAGCATTACCATTAATTAATGGTCAAAGAAAATTGAGAATGGATTTTTTGTTTGAATATTATTATGATAGTAATTTCGACATTAATAATCAAGAAAAATACCCAATAAATGCTAATTATCAGTATAGATGGTTGAATTTTTGCAGAGGTTTCGGGAAGAATGGAATTCTAGTTGAGGAGCCATCAAGCATATATGTGTCAAATGAAAATTCACCAGGTTATGTCGCGTTTCAAGGATTTATTAAGAAAAATTCAAGCACGGGAAAATTCGATTGGGTTGCAGATCAAATAAATGGAGATGGATCAGATCATCAATCAAAAGCAAAAATTAGACAAAGAGCTGAAGCATTTGCACATTTTTGGTATCAAATAAATTACGATAAAGAGGCGATTGCAGGTGTATTATTGAAAGGTAATTATAAAGACAATAGACTACATAAAAAATTACCTGATTTGTTGAAAAATAAAACACCAAATAATTCAATTAGATTTGAAATACAAAGCAACTTAAGCCTTTTTTCAGAGCTTAGTAAATATATAGAGGATACTTCCTCTGTTATTCCAAGTAATGTTCAAACGTCTTCAAGTGAATTAGATTATGTAATAAATAGATTCCTTGGAGAAGTGAAAGCAGGCTTTGATGCGGAAAAATTATTAAGAGGGTATTGATTTATGGAAAAGCCTAGAAATCTGATTTATATTATATTAAATTGTTTATTGATTCCATATTCTATATACTTATTATTAGATTTAACATTAAAATCAAATAATTCAAATCTTTTATTGTTTTTTGAGACTCTCTCTTATCCAATTATTTTATTAATAGATTTTCACGATATTTTTGGGTTCTTGATAATTGCTTTTTTTTATGGTTTAATTTTAGTATATTCATTTCGTTATTATTCTATATCGAAGAAAAACCATTCTATAAGTTTAAAATTTTTATCATTATTAATAATATTGATAGCTTTTATCTCCCTGTTAATTGTTTTGTTTTTTGCTGCAATTTCATTAGATGGAGGTTTAAATTTAGAATTAAAGACTTAAAATAAAACTTAAATTAAATTATAAGATAATATTATGAGCAATTCATTGCCAATTTCCGAGTTAATTAGTTTAAAAAACTTACCTGTAGAATTGTCTTTTTTAGAGACATCAGGATCGTCACTGTTGAATGAAATTCGTTATGATGATTACAAAATAGGATATTCAAATGATAATAAAACAATATCTCATGTTTTACACTTAATTAGTAATGAAGAATATGGACTAACATTACCTGGGTTAGGATTTCGTTTGATTTTAAATCGTGATTTGAATAACAATAATAGTGGATTCTGGATTAATATTCATATTTATAGAGGAATATTGGCGCATTTTAAAAACTATAAAATTTCAACATTCTCTGAAGGAATTGATGAAGTTTTTAATATTATTTCTAAAATATTTGATTTTGATTCGGCATTTCGTTTTGTTATTTGTGCCAAGTATTTTGAATCTGGTATAAATAAGGAAGAGGATTGGTACGTGGCTGACTTTTTCGACAGGTTGTAAATATAGTTCATAGTTTTGAATTT
>CAYTMQ010000022.1:0-32397 GCA_964438995.1 uncultured Chitinophaga sp. | reverse complement strand
GGGCTGTGCCCGAGACAATCATTTCAAACCACAGAGTCACAGAGCTCACAGAGTTTTCCAGAGATGATTTCTTAGTGATCTTTGTGCCTTCTTTGTGTGCTTTGTGGTAAAAGAATTCTGTAGGATTTAGGCGTTAGGATTTAGGATTTAGTGGGCTAACACGCGCAAAAGTTTGTAATTTTTCTTGTAGGACGAAAGGCTGCGCCCGAGACGATATATAAAACCACAAAGCCACAAAGTTCGCAATGAATACACAAAGGGGATGATTTATGTTTATGTAGGTCGAGGGCATGCCCTCGACAATATAACAATTTATAAACACCATCACAACGAGCTACAGAGTAGCGTCTTGTCATCGACAAGATATTAGCCCAGGTTGAATATTTTCAAAGAAAATATGAGGCCTGGGTTTTCGTAGGTCACAATGCCTGTGTTCTAAAAACAATGTAACCCCCGCCTGAATGAAATTTTCTCGGGCAGTACCGCCTCAATAAATCCCTCGGTAACCCGACGCCTACGGCTAGGGTAAACGTAAACGCAGAAAATCGCAGCCGCGCTGCTATTTCCCCCATTTCCCCTCCATTCTCCTACCCAAATTTTTCTCAAAAAGTTGATTTCATCTCTCATTTTGAACAGAAATTATAGATACAATAAAATAATTTTATGATTTTATATAATCGACTGTAATTCAGTGGGAAAAATTTCAATTCAGAACTAAATTTAGTTTTTTTACCCAAAATGACCCACGAAATTACTCCAAGAAACCACTACTTTTTATAGGTAGTTCGTCTTAAAAAGATTTAATGGGTTTTTTGAATTCAATTTTTTTTCAATTTTCCATTTTTACTGCCTATCCTTCGATTTACTACATAATATCAAGATAATCAAATATATATGACTTTTTGTGCTGAACTTTTAAATGGACAGTTATGAAAATATATAGGTATAAAATACCAGTCTAAAATCCACAATTTCAAAATATTAGGTATTAAAATGTGTCGTTTTCAGAAGTGAAAATGTCCATATAATTTTGTGCCATAATCTTACACAAATAACAACATGAAACATAAACATTTACTACTTATTATTAGTCTATTAATCGGAGTAGGTATCTGTGCTCAACCTACCATCAGTTCTTTTTCCCCAAGTTCTGGTCCTACTGGTACAACAGTTACAATTAATGGAAATGGATTCGATAATATCTTTACCAATAATGCTGTATTTATTGGAGGCATTCGCGCTAGCATCGTCAGTTCAACAGTCAACCAAATTGACGTTATTGTTCCGTCTGGTTTGTCTGGTAAAAACAACATCACGGTTGTAAACCTTGCCAATGAAGATCAAGCTTCAACTGATTTAGAATATACAGTCACTTTTAGTTATGGCATATCTCCAACAACTACAGCTGACAAACAATTCGAAAATCAGAATACTTCAGCTAGCGGACCGAATTTAAATGGTGAATCAACCAACCAATATACTGGTAAAAAATTGGTGGCTGGTGACTTTGATAACGATGGTAAAATAGATTTTATGGCACAAGGTACTGTTGCTTCTAATTCAATGAACTTGTATCCAAATATCAACAGCACCAGTGGTTCAACTATCACATCTTCTACATTTAATACTGCCGTTTCTATTACTCTAGATGCTAACACTGTTACAACGTCTTTGCAGCCATACGACTTCAATTGCGATGGTAAATTGGATGTGTTACAAGGTCGTACAAATGGATTTACAATATTGGAAAATTCATCAACAGGTATTGGTAGCTTCGGCTTTAATAAATTAACCTTTACGCCAGGCTCAACTTTTGCTTCTCAACGTTGTGTCGCGGCTGACTTAGATTTGGATGGATTAACAGACATCATTTGTATCAATATGACTGGTACTACATTGAGTATTTTTAGAAATACAAGTTCTGGAGGAACAACATCATTCAATACAACACCAACCAATTTGACTTTACCATATTCTTGTGGTGATATCATCACTGCAGATTTGGACAACGATGGGGATGCTGAAGTCATAGTCTCTACCAATGGAAAATTTGGAGCTGGAAATAACGATGGAATTTACTTCTTCGAAAATACCAATTCAACACCAGGAGTACTAAGCATGTCATCATCAGCATCTATTTATACCACCATACCAGCAGGGATGTATTCTAGTTTCTCTGTGATGTTGGCTGCTACCGATTTAGATAATGACAATGATATTGACATAGTGGCCATCTCTAAAGGTGGTACTGGTTCTTCTTTGGCTTGGGTAATGAGAAACGATGGGTCATTAAGCTTTACGACGTTTAATGTAGGTTCATACTATTTTTCTTACGCTTTGGTATATACACTGAGATTAGGAGATGTTAATGGTGATGGAAAAACAGACATCATTTTCCACGAAGGTAATTCAAGTGGTAAGATACTTGCCATATTAAACAAATACAGTTCTGGTACTTTAAGTAGTTCTGATTTTTCAAACTATTCTACCATCAGTTCTTCTTATTATATTCCAGTTGGGTTTGTGTTAGACGACTTCAATCAAGATGGTAAAATAGACATTATTTCCAATCAGTATTACAACAATAATTTGTCGTATTTAACCAATGGAAACTCTATCTATTTTGCTAAATCATCTGCTCCAAATAGTTTGTATTTAACCTCTAGTTGGTCAACCAATTTTGATGGTACAGGTTCTAATCCTTCTAACTTTTCAAATGGAACATTTGTGTTGGACAATTCATCTGCAACCACGCATTTTGAGACAGGTTCGAATTGGAACTTTGGTGCCAACTTGTCTATTCCAAGTGGTAAGAATTTGATCATAACAGCATCAACAACCCATACAATTTCTGGCAATTTAGCCAACAGTGGATACATCTATGGCGATGCAAGTTCAACGCTTGTATTAAGTGGAAGTGCAGACAACAGTGGTGATGCCAATTTGTACAACTTACAAGTTAAAACTGGTTCATCAAGTGTTGTTTTCTCTGCCAACGATTCTATTAGAAACACATTGACTATTGAATCTGGTGCATCCATCAACATCACTAATTGCAAATTGTATTTGTATGGTTCAATTACTAACTCAGGAAGTTTGATTGGTGGTTCTGGAAGCGAATTGTATTTGTACGGAACTTCTGCTCAAGCAATAGGCACATGTGCCAACTTAGATAAGCTGATTTTAAACAACAACTCTGGTGCAAGTATTGGCAGTCATTTAAGTATTGCAGGTTCAATTGAATTGAGCAATGGCGTTTTAAGCATAGGAAATTATAACTTAACCATGAACGGTGTATTGGTGAATAGTGGCACTACTGCTTATGTTAAGACAGATGGAACTGGTAAATTCTTTTCTACTATTGATAATGGCAATTCATTCTATTTTCCAATCGGAAACTCGGCATTCAATCCAATTAGCATCACCAATAACAGCGGAGCATCTGATGTATTCTCTGTAAAAGTATTGGACGAAGTTTACAACAATGGTGTTGGTGGAAATGTGACGGACATGTTGCGTATCAAAAGAACATGGGATATTCATAAAAATGCCGCTAACAATGGCAGTGGGGTAGACTTCACTTTCTATTGGAATGCAGGCGAAGAAAGTGGCAGCATTTTAACACCAATATTAAACCATTTTAACGGCACATTGTGGGAAACACCAGTGGTATCTTCTACATCAGCTTCTGCAAATAGTTTAACCATCGTTGGATATACTGGCACCTTCTCACCATTTGCAATTGGAAACGGTTTTACTCCATTGCCAGTAAAAATTATAGACATCAAAGCCAATGGCAATCTTGCAAATGCTAACGACATCAAATGGATAACTGGAGATGAACACCAAGGTTTGACATACCAATTGGTGTACAGTCAGGATGGAATTGAATGGACACCAATTGCTAGCTTCAACGCATCATCTAATGCCATTTCAAATTATGCTTATGTGCATCAAAATCCATCTGTGAAGTCGTACTACCAAGTAAGCATCATTGAGGCTGAAAGAGTAGTAGCGAGTTCTAAGATAGTAGTTGTAGATAAATCAAACAACACAGAAGTGACATCGATGCCTTATCCAAATCCAAGTTCTGGTAGTTTTAGTTTCACAGCTAACGATGCTTCAGAATATGAGATTACAGATGTCAATGGCAAATTGATTCAATCTGGCACATGTTCAGAAATCACAAACATAAACGACTTAAGTCAAGGTATCTACTTTGTTAAAGTCACCTCTACTTTAGACTCGAAAGTGTATAAAGTACTTGTAAAGTAAAAAGTCTAATTCAAAGTTTAAATAGGAAGGAGCAGGGAGCAATCTCTGCTTCTTTCGTTTTATGGGCTTATAGATTGTGTAAACCATTTTTGATTTATGATATCCAACTCTCAGTAATTGTAGTGGGTTAATCCGTCATCAATTTGTTGTTAAGTTTTGGCTAAGATAACTTGAATTTATTGTGCGTATAATTTGTATCTGATTTTTAGTTTTACATTTAATACTATGAATTTTGAATGGTTTTAAGAAAGAAATTAACACAACAATTCAATAACTTGAATTTAAATTTTAGTTGAGGATAGAATTGAAAAATTTGCAAGTCAAAATTCAATTCATTATGAAAAAATATATATTGTTTGTTTATCTGTTAATGATGCTACCATTGGCATCATTTTCTCAAAGTTTAGTACACTATTGGAACTTTAATTCTACGACTTCATTTTCAAGTCATATTACCCCAAATGTTTCAAATGTTTCAGGTGCTGCATTGGATACACTTAAATTTACGGGTGGTTCAAGTCTAGTAGATTATTTAAATGGCACTGGTCAAGGATTTGATGTTAACAATTACAATGCTAGAAATAGTGATATCGCTGGAAATCATTTGAGATTTAACAATCCAATTTATGGAGCCTTGGTGTTTTCTTTACCAACAACAGGCTATAAAGATGTTGTTGTAAAATATGCAGGAATGAGGTCTGGTTCAGGCGCATATTATCAATTTATTTATTATACAACAGATGGCAGTAATTATACATTATTTGATACAATTGAACCTCAAACTACACCTAGTTTGTATACCTTAGATTTTTCTAGTATAAACTCGGTTAATAACAACGCGAATTTTAAAATTAGAATTAGCTTTGGTCAAGGCGGTGGAGGCACTGCTGGTAACAATAGAATTGATAATTTTACTTTGGATGCCAATTCTATAAGTGGTGGCGATGTGATTAAACCAACGATGGTATTTGATCCTAAAGACAACGACATCAATGTTTCAACTAATAAAGTATTGAGTATTACTTTTAACGAGGATGTTAGATTGACGAATAATACGGCATTAGATAATTCAAATGTTGATGCTTGTGTGGTTTTAAAATTGACCAATGCTTCGGGTGCTGATGTGTCTTTTGATGCAACGGTCAACGGTAGAGTAATTTCAATTACACCAAGTTCATCTTTGATGAATAATGTGCAATATTATTTGGCATTGAAGTCGAATGTGATAGAAGATTTAAGTAATAATTCTATAGATTCAGTTTATGCAAGCAGTTTTAAAACCATTGCATTACAAACTGTTTTTTCTCCTGGAGACATTGTCCCAATTGCTTATAGAATGAATGCATTGTCTACTGATGATGAGGTGTCATTTTTAACATTGGTAAATATTTTGCCAGGTACACTTATTAATTTTACCGATGCTAAATTTACAGATAATGCGCAAGCTCAATGCGCAGGAGGATTGACTTGGACTGCTCCTTCAAATGGTGTTGCAGCAGGAACTGTTATCGCTTTGAAAAATGATGTGCCTTCTGTAAATATTGGCACATTAACTGGCTCTGCTTTCGGTTTAAGTTCAGGAGGCGACCAGATGATCGTTTATACTGGCAGTCCACAAAGTGCTTCACATATTACGGCTTTAAGTTCTAATCAATGGTTAATTTCTAATACAACTTGCAGTGGTAGTAATTCTAAATTGCCTAGTAATTTAACGGATGCTGTGTCTTCTATCCAATTAAGTACAGCCAATGGCAATGTCTCTGGTAATACTGCCAATGCCTTTTATAACGGTCCGATGAATCTGCCTTTAAGTCAAATCAAAGATTCAATTCTTCAAGTTAAGTATTGGGTTGGAGCAGCAAGTGGAACAAATCCGCAGACATGGCCTAGCTGGGCTTTTGATGGTCCGCCTGTTGTGCAAACCGTTAAAGTTTTAACCAATAATTCTATTCAAATTATTTTTAATAAGCACTTAGATGTGAGTAGTGCATCTAATAGTGCAAATTATACTGGAATCAGTGGTCTAAGCTCTGTTAATGTAAGTAATAATGGCTCTTTAAAAGATACAGTAGTACTGGTATATACCAATCCATTTGTTAACAACACAAACTATTCTTTGACAATTTCTAAAGTAAAAGATTTTCAACAAATAGAAATGTTTTCAGATTATGTGTTCAACTTTAGCTATGTCACCAAAATTGCATTTAGCAGTAATTTTACAGTAGCGAAAGAAGAAGCTGCTTCAGTGAATTTAAAATTCAACATCACAAATCCATCTTCTTCAAGTGTTGAATTGAAAGTTAAAGGAAATGGGTTTTCTACTGCAACTCAAAATGTAGATTATACTTTAGCCGATCAAACATTGTCAATAGGTGGAACTACGACTGAAATAAATATCAATATTCCTATTAGCAACGATACCGAAAAAGAACAAGATGAGTATTTTACAATTGAATTGTTAAATCCAAATGGGGTTGCAATAGATGGTAAAACATTTGCTACAATTTATATCAAAGACAATGACAAATTAGCACCAGTTGCTAACAAAGAAATTGAACTAAACTACATCAAAAGCTTTAAACCAGATTCAACTGGAAGTACTTGTGAAATCGTTGCGTATGATTCGATTTCAAGAAGAATTTTTACCACTTCAGCTATAGAACGTCGTTTGGATATTTCTGACATTTCAAATCCTTCAAATATCAAACTTGTAAAATCAATTGATATGGCTGTATATGGCGGAGTGACAAGCGTTGCTGTTAAAAATGGATATGTAGCTGTCGCTAGTCCAAATGCAAACGAACAATTGAACGGCAAAGTGATATTCTTTAGTTCTAATGGGGATTTCATCAAAGAAGTTACTGTGGGTGCTTTACCTGATATGATAACATTTACACCTGATGGCAAAAAAGTGCTTACAGCCAACGAAGGCCAGCCTAGTGCAGATTATTCAGTAGATCCAGAAGGTTCGGTTAGTATCATAGATTTAACTGGTGGAATTTCAAATCTTACTCAATCTAACGTTACGACATTGTTGTTTACCAATTATAATTCACAAGAAACAACTTTGATGAATTCTGGTGTGAGAAAATTGAAAAGCAGTTCAACTTTGTCACAGGATTTTGAACCTGAGTATATCGCAATATCTCCTGATTCTAAAAAGGCTTGGATTACTCTACAAGAAAACAATGCAATAGCTGAATTAAATTTAGAAACTTTAGCCTACACTTCAGTTTGGGCATTAGGTACCAAAGATTGGTCAGCTGCAGGTAATGGATTTGATGCTTCAGATAACAATCAAAATGTACTAATTGCTTCATGGCCTGTTAAATCGTATTACATTCCTGATGCAGTTGTCAATTTTGTTCATCAAGGCGTTAATTATATTCTTACAGCAAATGAAGGTGATGAAAAGGAGTATTCAAATTTGAATGAAAGAACTACTGTAGGAGCAACAACCTATAAGCTAGATTCTGCAAAATTCCCTAATGCTGCAATGTTAAAAGAAACTTTTAATTTAGGTAGATTAAGGGTAACAAATTTAAATGGTGATACTGACAATGATGGAGATTTCGACCAAATTTATACGGTTGGTACCCGCTCGTTTTCAATATTCAATGCTGATACAAAAAGCATAGTGTACGATAGTAAAGATGATATCGAACAAATAACATCTAAAGATACTGCTTATTCGCAGTTGTTTAATGCAGATAACGAAGGCAATGCATTGAAAAATCGCAGTAGAGCTAAAGGACCAGAACCTGAAGGAGCCTGTGTTGCTGTAATAAATAAAAAACGATATGCTTTTGTTGGACTTGAGAGAATTGGTGGTGTTGTAGTTTATAACATCAACGACCCTAGTGCACCAACATTTGTAGATTATAAGAACTCTAGAAGTAAAACATCTTTTAGTGGCGATCATGGTCCTGAAGGCATTATTTTTATAAATGATAAGCAAAGTCCAGATGGAAAATCATACATTTTGGTAGCCAATGAAATAAGTGGAACGGTTGCCGTTTATCAAGTAAAAGTTAACACTTCGGTGAGCATAGAAAATGTTGAAGCGAATGAAACAAACATAGTTTATCCAAATCCAAGTTCTGGAAATTCAGTTAGCTTTAAACAAGAGATTACAGCTGTTGTTATCGATGCAAGTGGTAAAACTGTTGGGTCGGTTAATGGCAATAGTTTTGATACTTCTGAATTAAGTAATGGCGTTTATATGGTTGTTTGCAACAATGGCAAAACCTTTAATTTTATTGTAAGTAAGTAATGTAATATTTGATTAAACAAAAGAAGGTCCCAGAAATGGGACTTTTTTTTGTACATGGTTGAACAATGGCTTTTTGTTTATACGCTAAATCCTAGCCACTAATCCTAATTCTAAGTTCAATTACAACCACTTCTTGCGTTTAAAATACATCAATGTAACCAACGAAGAGGTTATCATCAACAAAATTGAAAAGAAGTAACCGTATTTAAATTGCAACTCAGGCATAAAGTTAAAGTTCATGCCATAAATGCTGGCGATTAGGGTAGGAGGCATAAAGATGACCGATGCTACTGTAAACAACTTAATGATTTTGTTTTGTTCGATGTTGATCAAACCTATAAAGTTGTTTTGCATGTATTCGAGTCTGGTAAAATTGAAGTTGGTATGGTCGAGTAAAGAGGAAATGTCTTTTAGCACAACACGTATCATAGATTCTAAGTTGCCATAGGTTGCAGGCATTCTCAAAATCGAATTCAACACCCTTTGTTTGTCAAATAGAACTTCTCTAAAGATCATGAGTTGTTCTTGATAGTCGTTGATTTGAATCACGATGGCTTCATCAACCGCTTTGCTATTGTTTAGTTTACGGTTAAGAACAGCAATGTTTTTAGAAACCGTTTCAATCAAATCGGCTACAAAGTCAACCATCTGACCAAAGATGGTAAGCATGATAACGGAAGGATGTTTTTCGGCATTAGACAGCGACTTGATTTTCTTGACAGCTTCGGCAATGATTCTACTATCAAAATATCTAATGGTAAATAGTACTTTCTCTGTTTGAATGATACTGATTTCGTGTTCTTGAATGCTGCGGTCGGATGTGTATTGTAACACAGTAGAGTTGATCACAATACCTTGCGGCATTTCGGCAAAACGCGAACTGATTTCAATTTCTTCTTGCTGGGTTTTAGTCGGGAATTTGACATTGAATTCGCGTTCAACAAATTCAATTTCTTCGGGCTGAGGTTTGTGCAAGTCTATCCAAAGTATGTCTTCTTTGTTTTCAAAAGCAACGGGAGAAACCACTTTCTCTTGCTTGTATTCCGACTTATAATACACCCTTATCATGACGATGCTAAATTAATTCATTTATTTCAAAACAGCGTTATTTAAGTCTTCAACCTTGTAAGGTTGTTTTTTCAGAAATTTCAACCTTGTAAGGTTGGTTTAGAATGTTTCGACAACCTTGTAAGGTTGGCAAGCTATTGAAACTTTTGTAATATTTTTATCGCCTAATAGTTAATCTTTTAGAGATTTGGCCATGTGTTTTTTTTCTTATTATAGAGATTCTTCTTAATTTTCGAATTTAAAATCAAATGAAACACACTGTAATCCTTCTTTTATGCCTATTCAATTTCTCTATTTGTGTTGATGCTCAGGTAGATCAATTAAAATGGTTGAAATCCTTTTTTGCTTACTCGTTTAATGCCAATTTATCCGTCGATAAGAATGATAATATTTATGTATCCCTAGAGATGAGAGATTCAATTGATATGGATTTAGGTCCGGGTCAACACTGGGTAAAATCAGAGGCTAATCAGGGCGGCATTGTAATAGGGAAGTATTCTAAATTTGGTGATTTGTTATGGACTGGTCTGTTAAGTGGAGATATTTCTTCTCAAGGACTTAGTCTGTCTTTTGATAAGGACTTCAATATGTATTTCTCTGGTCGATTTGAGGATACTATAGATGTTGACCCATCAAACAACATTAGCAAGATTGTGTCAAATGGACAGTTGGATTTTTTCGTTATAAAACTTAACTCAACAGGTGGTTTAGTTTGGGCAAAGAATTTTGGTTCTACCAATTTGGATTTTATTAGTTCTAGTATAGCGGATAGTAAAGGGAATGTTTTTTTAACAGGAAATTTCAGAGGCAATATGGATTTCGATCCTGGTAATGGAACAGATATAAGAAGCATTACGGGTAACACCGATTTATATTTGATTAAGTTAAATGCCAATGGAGAGTATCAATGGGGACTGCAATTTGGGGCCGATCAATCGTCTGGATATTCTCTAAATCTCGACCCATACGAGAATGTAATCCTCTCTGGTCAATATGTATCAAGTAGTAATTTTAATCCAAAGGGAACAGCAAAAAATCATACCAGTTTTGGTAACAGAGATTTTTTTGTAGCCCGATACAATCAAAATGGTTTACTTATTCACTCGTTTACCGGTGGAGGAACTCAATACGATTTAGGAATGTCTGTTACTTATGTTAAAGACTATGGTTTTTATTTGTTTGGAAACTTTAGAGGTACTGCAACGTTTGATGCCAATGATATAAGCAAAAATATGACTTCAACATCGAGTGTTGCACATTTTGCTGCGAGATACGATACTACTGGAAAATGTCTATGGCGTTTGCAAATGCCAGTGTATGGCTCAGAATTTTTATATTACAATTCTGTCTTGCCAGATAAAAATGGCAATGCATATGTTATAGCAGATTTTAATCTCAAATTGGATATGGATCCAGGTAGCGATTCTCTTATGTTTACTAGTGCTGGGTCAGCAGATGTTTTTATTAGGAAATTAAATAGTCAAGGTGATTTACTTTGGGCCAAGAAAATTGGAAGCAAAGGATTAGAAGATATCCACGGAGCTTGTTTGGATAACAATGAGAACCTAATACTCTTGGGCACTTTCAGCGATTCTTGCCTATTTGAAATAGATAGTTTACCAATTCTAAAGCGAACTGAATTGACATCTAAAAATGAATTTTTACTGAAATATGGCAAAGTAAATTCCAATGGAATTTTAGATATGATAAACACTCAAATACATGTTTATCCAAATCCATCAATCGACCATCTGTTGATGTCTGGATTGCCTGTTAATTCAACAGTAACTGTATACAATTCACAGGGGCAAGTATTGGGTAGTTACAAGTTGAATGAAACAACATTTCAATTGAACACATCAACTTATGCCATTGGAAATTATATTGTAATCATTCAATCTGGCGACACGATCTATTCAAGAAAAGTATCAGTCAATAGGTAATGTGAGTTACCTCATAACCAATCGCAACCTTGTAAGGTTGTTTTTTCAGAAATTTCAACCTTGTAAGGTTGGTTTGGAAGACGTAGACAACCTTGTAAGGTTGTTTTTTTCGAAATTTTAACCTTACAAGGTTGGAAACCTTTTTAAATTTTAAATCGTATACCCAAATATACTTCTCGACCCCTTGTCGGTCCCCAATTAAACGAAGTGTCGAAATACGGACTGAATGGGTTCTGCCAACTCACAATTGGTCGCAATTGACGGTAATCAAATAAATTTTCACATCCAATGTACCATTCAAATTTCTTCCAAACATAGGTGCTTTGTAAGTTTTGTGTGAAGTATGATTTTGACTCCTTTGGTTGTTGATATTCTATTGGGTTCTTATCCGTTTCTGGTAATCTTTGTTTACCAAACCAATGTGAATTCATATCAAATCTAAATTTTTTATTCTTAGAGGTGTATGACATTGACAATAGAAGTTTATGTTTGGAATTAAAGGGCAATTGAACTTTGCTTTGTTGCTGAATTCTATACACATCCAAATAGTTATAGACCAATTTTACATCATAGCGTTTGATGTATTTTAAGGAAAATTCAGCTTGAAGTCCATTTGATATCGAAGTTTGAGTAAAATTATAGATACGAATCAGATTTGGATCGGCATCATAGTCAGGGAAAAATTGATTCTTAAATCTAGTTTGATAGAATTCGACAATCATATTGCCTTCTATTTTCTTATATGTATATCGTTTAAGGAAATTCAAACCCCAGTTATGAGAGACTTCGGGATTCAAAGTTTCATCAAATAAAATGTTTCTTGAACTCACCAATAAGCCCACATTTTCTGAAAATAGATTAACTGTGCGCCAACCTTTTCCAATAGAAGCTCTAATTGTGCTTTTTTCACTGATATCGTATTTTAAACTTGCTCGTGGAGTGTATTGCCATCCAAAAACGTTGTGATGATCTGCTCTTACACCAGTGATTAGGGTGATGATATCGCCTCTCCATTTAAATGTGTTTTCAGCAAAAAATCCAGGGATGGTTTCATTTTTTAAATAGTTACCATTGTACGTTCGATTCAAAAATGTGTCTGAAAATGCAATTAATTCATTTGTGTTCAAATGTCTTAAACTAGTGCCAAATTTAATGTCGTGCGATTGATTCCATGTGTTTTCGTATTGAAGATTGGCATAGTAACTTTTTTGTTTGGCAGTATAGTGAACGGTACCAAACCAGGAATTCTGATTGTGTGTGAATCCTGATGCATACAAACTTATTTTTTTAACAGAATTGAATCTGTAATTTAGTTTGGTGTAGGCTTCAGATTGGGTATAGTGTATAGCTTGACCATAGACATTAGAACTCCCTTTGTCTGTTTTAGCGTTAAATGTTTTTTGACCACCATTTCTCTCTTCCCAAACCGTTCTAAATTGAAGGCTGCCGTTAAATCCTTTTTGATTCTCGTTGCCAAATTTTAATTTATCAAATAATAAGTATCTATTAAGTAAAGGAAGGTCGAGAAAGTTGTCTTTGTCTCTGTCCCATTTCATTGCAGGTAATACACTGTGTAAAGTGATTAAATTAGAGAATTTTTTCTTTGATAGTCTGTAATTCAGATTGTATTGGGATTCGCCAAAACTATTGATGTACACATTCAAGAAAAGTTGTTCGTTTTTGTCGCTAGGCTTCGTAATGACATTGATTTGACCTACCATGCTTTCATAGCCTTGAAGCACAGATGTAGTGCCTTTGGACACATAAATATTGTCTACTAAGGTGCCTGGGATAGCGCTAATGCCATACGTGTATCCTAGTCCATTGATAATAGGAATGCCATCCGTTAAAACTTGGTTGTACACCCCTGATAACCCCAAAATTCTAAGTTCTTTAGAATTTGTAATGACATTTGTTGTCATGGGTTGAACTGATCCTTGGGTTTCAAAACAGCCAGCTAAATCACAACAAGCAGATTTTTTTAATTCTACTTGGTCTATTTTCTCAGTGCCAATTTCTGCAGGCTTTGTGGCTTTTATACCAGCTCCGCTTATCTTTTGTGTTCTTGTAAATCTCAATTCTAGAGATTCAATTTGATTGATGATGATGGTGTCTAAGACAAAATCTGAAAGTAATGATTTAAATTTATCAGATGAACTAGTAGAGGACAAGTAATTAAATCTACCCAATTCGTCGGTGGTAAATGTATCTTTTAAGTTGACAATAACAGCAAATCCTTTCAATGGATTTTTGTTGTGGTCTACAACCATGCAATTGATTGTTTTCTGAGCATAAGCAGTAAAAAACATCAAAAGCATAGTGGTAGTAACAATATGCTTTTTCATAAAATCGGTTTATTGTTTCAGTTTTACTTTATGAACTTTAGCATTTGGGTCCTCACAAGTGCCAGTATTTTCAATGGTTTGAATTAACTCTTCACGTTTAACAATAGTGATGTTGTATGTTATGGTAATTTCACCATCTCCAAGTTGAACTTTTTTAACGCCTTTTTTTCTATAAAGGGCTTTTTCTACCATTTTTGAATCAGTTGCACAGCCCATTTCTGTAACGGTAAATGTTTCAGTTTTTACAGCTGTATCTTTTGAATTGTTTGCTTTAGCAGTATTAACAAATAATATGCATAAGGATATAATGAGCCATTTGCTCATGTGTTGAATGTTGTTTTTCATGATTGGATTTTTTTAAAATGTTTTAATAAAGAATAAGGACTGAAAAGGCTTATCCTATCTTTGGCGGTTGCCACATTTTATTAAAATAATCTGTTAAGGTTTTCTCCTCGTAATCCTGGTGAACTTGTTTCAATGAAACTTTAAATAATTGAAGAGAAATGGTTTGTGAAATGTTTGTAAATCCTGAACAAGTGCCACAAGTGAAAAATGGTGAACAAAAGTTGCAATTGTTGTCTTCGCTTTCTGAATTTTCATCTTGGTTGTCAGAGCAACATCGGTCTTTAGTGACTTTTTCTGAATGACACACTTTTGCTTGTTCTATTGCAATAGAGGGCTCACAGCATGGATTAATAGATAACCCAGTGACAATTAGAGCAAGGCAATAGCAAAAGAATTTCACTAATACAAAAATATGAACTTAATTGAATATTCTAACTATAAATTTATTAATGATTTATCTTGTTTCAACCTTGTAAGGTTGTTTTTTCAGAAATTTCAACCTTGTAAGGTTGGTTTGGAAGACGTAGACAACCTTGTAAGGTTGACAACCTGTACATCTAATATCGGTAAAAGGGTGTTTTATTGGATGTCGATGTTTTTGTGTAGATTTGAACCAATTTAAGCATGGTATCAAATTGGATCAAACCCATTCAACAGTTTTTTAATGTTCTGGTTAAAAGCAGATGGTCAGCCGCATTGTTGACTCTTGCTATAATTGTGTTGAATGTGGCTGTTAAACTGATTGAAGGTTCTTTTGGAGATGGTGATAGGCAGGTTAGCGGACACTTAAAATATGTCTATTTCGAAGTCAATATCGCCTTGTTGGTTGCCTTGGTTTTTGCATGTAAATTTAAATTCTCTCCGTCTTACCAAATTAACATGAACCCCGCCAAATGGAGCATCGCCATTGTCATGGCTTGGTTGGGAAGATTGTTTTTTGCGCATCTAGGTTACAATTTTGACATGGAGTCTTACGATATTGTTGCCGATATCGTTTTAAAAGGTCAGAGTGTCTACCACGAAACCACCAGATACAATTATGCGCCAATTTGGGCTTATATGTTGGGTGGCTTAAAGTTTATTAGCTCTTTTTTTAGCAGTGATATCAATGTATTCCATTACTTTGTGGTAAGCTGTTTGTTTGTATTTGAAGCGTTGTTCTATAGAGATGTTTACAAGAAATTTGGAGACAATGTGATGCTCTTGATTCTGTTGTTTAACCCAATTAGCTTAATTATCATTGGTCACCATTCTCAGTTCGACATCATCGCAGTTTTCTTTGCCTTTAGAGCCTATTTGGCCATTGACAAACAATCCATTTCGAAAGCAGTTGTTTATCTATCATTATCGTTTTGTGTCAAACATGTATTTGTTCTTTTTCCTTTGTTTTTTCTTTTCAATTCGACATTGTCAATCAAACAAAAGGCAAGTTTATTAATAGTGCCTTCAATGGTTTTTGTGTTGTCGTTTATGCCTTTCTATAAAGACTTGGGACTGATAAAAGAGAATGTGTTTTCATATCAATTTAATTACAATCAAACGCTATTAAAACATGTTTTAGATATTGTATTGCCTTCATTTATCAGTCATTCTGGATTGTTTAAAATCTTGCCAGTTTTCACTGAATACAAGTTTTTCTGGTTGGTAAGCATAGTATTTGCAGGTTATTTGGTACAGCGCTACAAAATGGAGAATGCATATTTGTTGTATACGGTGTTTCTAGTTGCAAGTTCATTGGCCATAAGCGAACAGTATTTTATCACTCCCTTGT
This sequence comes from uncultured Chitinophaga sp., assembly GCA_964438995.1. Lineage (GTDB taxonomy): Bacteria > Bacteroidota > Bacteroidia > NS11-12g > UBA955 > JABMMZ01. The sequence continues at coordinate 16,377 of CAYTMQ010000022.1, read as the reverse complement.
TAGCGGTGGTGTATTATAGAAAATCCATCTGGTCGTGGTTGTATTTGGGCGCTGCCAGCTATTATATAGCGTTTGTCTCCTATAACAACACGGCTAAATATTTTTCGTTAAAAGATTTGGGTATTCCATTGGAATTTGACAGATATCAACTGTCATTTGCACAAGTGCAATTGTGTTTATTGTTCTTGTTTATTCAAGTATACCGAGAAAGAAAGAAGATTTAAAATCTTAATCTGTTTCGTATTGTAAACTAACAGTAATTGATGCAGTTTTTCTTTTTGCACTGGTATTAAAAGAGCCTCCCCAAGAATAGTCTTCATTAGAGTTTTGCGCTACAATTTGAAATACACCCATATCAGCTGATTTTAAATTACCTAAATCACTATGAGCATTTTTAGCGATTTTTTCGGCTCTAATATTAGCGTCTTTAGTGGCTTCTGCTATCATTTCTATTTTCAATTCAGCTAGTTTGGTGTAATAGTATTCAGGACTTTCAGAGTACAATTCAACGCCAGAGTTGATTAGCTCGCTCACCTCTCTCGAAATCTTTTCAACCTTATCAACCGCTTTAGACTCAATGGTTACATGTTGGTTCAAATCGTAACCAGTAAAATAAGAGGAGGTGATATTGCCATCTTCGTTGTAGGTATTAGAAAAATCTTTGTTGATAGTGATGGAAGAAAACACCATTTCGTTGGGTTTAACACCTTTCGAGGTCAAATATTGTCTGATGGTTTCTCTGTCTCTATCCAATTCAGCATAGGCGTCTTTTAAAACCATATTTTTTTTGGAGAAACTACCCGACCAAACGATCAAATCTGAAGTAAAGTCTTTAGAGCCCAAGCCTGTAACACTGATGCTTTGAGCCGATTTGTTTCTATTCATAAACGCATGCCCAAGCAAATATGCTGCAATCACAACAGACAGTGAAATAAAAATGGTGTTTAAATGTTTGTTCATCTCCAACAAATGTAATCAGAAAATAGAAAAGTCAAAAACTTTATATAACCGGTCATTCGCAATGCTGGCGACTGTATAATACACCCAAACTCCTAAGGAGCTCAAATATAACCACAGAGTCACAAAGGTCACAGAGGTAACACAGAGGTTAGTTCCTTCGTGTTCTCTGTGCCTTCTTCGTGTGCTTTGTGGTTAAACCAACGTCGGTAATACAACAAAGCTCCTATGGAGCTCAAATATAACCACAGAGTCACAAAGGTCACAGAGGTAACACAGAGGTTTGTTTCTTGGTTTTCTCTGTGCCTTCTTCGTGTGCTTTGTGGTTAAAAACATTTCGAAAGCCCTCATTTGAACCAACTGTATAAAATAATTCTGGTATTTTCGATTCCTTCGGTAGCCCGCAGTCAGCGGCTAGGGTAAAAGTTAACGCAGAAAATCGCAGCCGCGCTGCTTTTTTAAAATTTAACCTCCGATTTTTAAACCCACATTATTCTTAAAAATTGTGGAAACCTTAATCAAGTTCACCTAAATAGATTCATTTATAAGGCAAACAATATTGATATTAAAATATGTATAAAATTGTATATAATAATCTGATAGTCAGTTAATTTTACCTACTACTAACCACTCTAATCTTATTGAGAATCCTATCCCTCAACCTCCAACCGTGAATTTTTTTATATGTTTTTGATTCCCAGTTTATTATATCACTTTGAAGATTGGGTTGGTGTTTTGATACATCCACAATTGCCTCTGCGTAATATTTTGGTAATGACTTTAAATTGAAGTGATTATCCCATATTTTTCTAGCATTTTCACCAAGTGTTGTATACTCTGAAGCTCTTTCATTTAAAATGGCTTCTATATGCTTGTAATCTTTCTGTGGTATGCGTATAGAAAATTCATTCCAATTAAATCCTTTGGGTTCAGCAAATTTATCTGCTAATATAACAGGACATCTGCCAAGTGCCATACTCTCATACACCCTGAAACTCGATGGTCCCCAACCCGCAGGGCACAACGAAAATTTAGAATTGAGTATCAGTTGAACGTAATTTGCTTTTTCATTAGCTGAATGATTCAACCATGAATCAGTCGATTCAATTTTGATGTTGGGATGATTGCTATAGGTTGATAGTAAGTGTTTTCTGGTGGTGTTTGACTTTGAATTACCTCTCCACGCTGCTAGATACTTAGGCTCTATATCACTGTGTTTCTCAAAAACACATTCGTTGTAATAGTTGTTAAACGGTACTGCCCTGTGTTTGCCATTTTTTACTACTTCATTAGAAATATTGGCGTATAATCCCCTCAAAAAACCAGTGCCATAATCGTCGTCATTGATGGTGATGATTTTGTTGTAATTGTTTTGAATGAAAGGGTCTAGCAGAATTTCATCTTTGTATTGAATGCCTTTGTACGACCATTTTTCATTCAATATAATGATGTCGGCATCTTTTGCATCGAATACTTCTATCCAGCCATAATCTTTAACCAAACATTCTTTGGTTGCAATTATATATGAAGAAATAGGATTGGCGAATGGGGTAATTGTATTGTCCGCTAGTAATAGTCTCATTAAAATCGTTTCAAATGTATAGAAATATTTTATTTGTACGCTTGTGTTTTAAAAGATTTTGCTGTTTTTGAACCACTTTTATTTGAATAAGTTTGACAATCATTTAATTATAATTTATTAGGGGACAGATAGAAATTTGTTGTATAAGATGATATGACTAAAATCTTACACCAACTTACTTATAAATTCGTAATTGCATTTTGTTTGTTACATGTCATAGCTGTAAATGGGATGGTGAATACCATCAGTTATAATTTTGCATCCCAACATTGTTTGTGCAGGACTCCAAGCCTTAGAGTTGATTCGAGCATGTGTTTTTATAGATTCGGCGCTAAAGTCAATCTTTTATCTCATTTTGGTATAGGAGTAGAGTTTCCAACTTCTAAAAGAACCAGCTTAGGACTATTTGCAAGAACATATTCTCTGGATTGGCCTATGGGAACAAATTATTCAGGAGCCAATTTTCGAATCAATATGAAATATCACATTCCAATAAAGAATATGTTGTATCCTATAGAATCTACCTTTTTTATACTAGGATGGAATATGAAATCAAAATCTGAAGAAGGTTGGAAAGAACAAAATCTCTACACAATTGAATCGCATATGGAAGATATGGCTGTATTTGGTGTCGGCAAAAGGATGAGAAACTTCGAGTTTTGGATAGCAGGAGAAAGGGCTATAAAGATTCATTACAATACTTACGCTAAGTCATACGATAGGCAAAGTTACTACACCGTAGATCGCGACAACACTCCATTGCTGTATAGTGTTTCTGGAGGTGTAGCATTTTATTTGTTTCAAAGCAAATCTTTTGCACAATTGAATGCCAGAAAATAAGTGATTACAATCTAAACAGTGCAACAACTATCCATCTGCTCTCATTCTTTACCAAATCAGGACGCCAATCAACAGGTAAAGTTGTAGTTGTATACCCATTTGGTGAAGTAACGCCACCTTTGCCAGCAAAATAAGGAACATTTGAATGTCTGTGTACAAACTCAATTCTAAAAGTGACACTTTGATTGGGCATCCAGTCGATGTTGCTTGACACATCCCAACCTTTAAATTGGTCGCCAGGATTGGCCGTAAATGGATACAAACCTGCAGTTTTTGTAGGGTCGCTTGGATTAGGCAAAGGACTTGCTTGTCCAGTTGGTAATAGAACCAAGTATCTGCCCGGATTGCTCATGATACCGCCACCAATGGTCCATGCAAACTTGTTTTGTTTGAACCATATTCTGTTGTAAAACATGGCGCTTAGAAAATGCTGAGATGGTGTGATAGAATCACCGTTAAAGGCTTTAACCCCTCCGCCATCTTCAAAACCTATATCTCCTGTTAATGAAAAAGCCATTTTGCTGATGGTTTTTGATGTGGGTTGATTGTAGTATCGCATTAAAATGCTGTTGTCAGAATGGAACCTCTTTCTCTCTGGTATACCAGCTGCATCAGTGCCATAGTAATTGTTGGTTACCAATTTGATGTTGTTGTTCATCCATGTCACACTACCTCCAAGTCCTGGCATTTTATTGAATTTACCATAACTCTGCCATCCATTGATGAGCCATGGCTCTATTTTTAAATGTTTGTTTGGAAAGATTTGTATCCTTAGTCCGTTGAAAAACCATGGTGTGTTATCTGAAGTAAATGAAGCTTGATATTCCCAGTTTTCGCATTGATAATACGAGTTCAATCCAATGTATGACATAAACAATCCAGCGTCTATATTGATGCCATACCATTTGTTGATATGGTATCCAACGTAAGCTTCACTTAAATTTTTGTACACATTCGCAAGCTCATACTGTCCTTTGTACGGACTGAAATCGTTTCTTGGAACAACGGTTGATCTGGTTCCAAATTGCGTCATGACTCTGGCTCTCGCACCTTGGTAAGTAAAATCACCTCCAAAATGCAAAGCTGATAAGGTCATTTCATTGTTTCTTGCCAATGCTGTAGAACCGACAACTGTGTTGTCTATTGGTTTGTTGAATGAATGGGTATAGTTGACATCTAACAATATACTTGGACTGAAGTAAGGCGATTTGAAAACACTAGAATCTCTTCTGTCGCTGCCGTTTTGCCAGCTAGCATCTATGCCTTCAAAAGGCGTTTTGTTTGGGGTTTGTGCCTCTAAATTAAATGGGCATAGCATGGCAATTACAACCAAATGTATGAGTTTTTTCATATAGCTTTTGATGTTGTTGTTTATATTTGTCTGTTAAGTTCGGCTTGATTCGCTGCGTGATAAATTAATGGTACATGTTCTATTTGCACATCGCTTTTTTCAAGGCCAAATGCTTTTTCATCGCTTTGACCAAAGTGCTTTAATTTGAAATAAGCATTCATCAATAATCCTTCTCTTATCGTAAATTCATTTTCAATAGAAATAAATTTTTCTAAAATGACGAATTTGAAATCAGGCTCAGAATTGTATTTAGATGATCCATCTGGTCGCATATGCAAGTTCAATTCTTTGTTCTTTACCAAATCTTGAACAATCTGTTTAAAGTAAGTTTCAGTTTTTGGCTTGATTCTAAATCCTACATTGATGTTGATGCGAATCACTTTGTCGTCTATCAATTCAGATACTGTGTAGCTGAGGGTATACGGACTCTCAGTTCTTTGCAAATGAACAAACCAATAGACATCCGCTCGCTTTGGTTTTTTGGAAAAAATGGATTTGATGATGCGTTCTTCAATATCTGTTCTTCTATCGGCTTTTGTGAGATAAATTAAATGGGTTGAAAATTTGGGAATGTTGTCATCAGCACTCAATTCTATAAACTGTTGAGAGTATTTTCCTAAATCATCAAACTTCATGAATTTGTTGTTGACTTTTCGAGCGTAGTACATCACATACATCACCATGAAGATGAAGAGTTCGAAGAACAAGAACATCCATCTTTCTTTGATTTTTGCAACATTGGCAATAAAAAATGATAGCTCTATACTACTGAATACAAAAAGTATTGTATACACCAGCCAGCGGTTCCATTTGAGTCTGTATATCATAAAATAACTCAGTAATATGGTTGTCATGATCATGGTAATCGTTATCGAAAAGCCATAAGCAGCTTCCATGTGACTAGAGTTTTTGAAGTATAAAATCATCATCACGCAGCCTACCCAAAGTATGGTATTCACACTTGGAATATAAATTTGTCCTTTTAATTCAGTTGGTTGTCTTACCGTTACTCTCGGCCAGAAGTTTAAGTTTACAGCTTCGTTGATTAAGGTATACGACCCACTAATCAAAGCTTGTGAAGCAATGATGGCAGCGGCTGTCGCTATGCCAATACTAGGTATCAGAAACCAATGTGGAACTATCTCGAAAAATGGATTACGACCATCCAAGGTGTTCTGACCTTGCATCAACCAGGCAGCTTGACCAAGATAGTTGATGACCAAACATATTTTAACAAATAACCAAGTTATACGGATGTTTCTTCGACCACAATGACCTAAATCTGAATACAAAGCTTCAGCTCCAGTAGTGGCTAAAAACACTGCACCTAACAACCAGAATCCTTGCGGATATTCTACTAAAAGGTTGTAAGCATAATATGGATTTAAAGCTTGTAAAATGGATGGATAACTCAATATCATTCTGAAACCAAGTACAAACAACATTGTAAACCAAATCAACATGACTGGTCCGAAGAAACTACCCACTTTTTGAGTACCAAATCTTTGGAAGAAAAACAACAATGTAAGAATAACGATAACAATAGGAACAGTTGGAATATGTTCTAAGGCTGGCACCATTTCTAAGCCTTCTACTGCTGAAGCAACAGAAATTGGGGGTGTAATAATACCGTCTGCTAATAAAGTTGTTGCACCTAAGATGGTTGGTATTACAAGTTTTTTGCCATAACGTCTAACAAGGGCATACAATGAAAAAATACCACCTTCGCCTTCATTATCGGCTTTCAATGTTAGCCAAATGTATTTGATGCTGGTTTGAAAAACTAAAGTCCAAAAGACACAACTGACACCACCAAAAACCAATTGCTCTGAAATGGGTTTGTCGCCAACAATGGCTTTTAAAACATAAAGTGGACTTGTTCCGATGTCTCCGTAGATGATACCTAAAGCTACCAGAAGTGATGCACCTGTGATTTTGTTTTTGTCTAGAGTAATATAGCTCATTGTATAGAAATTTGACCATACAAAATTCAGATTTTAAACATCAATAGGGTATTAAGAAAAGTACTTAAAGTATAAAGATTTTATAAAGATTACAATCCATCGGTAAAGCGATAGCCAACGCCACTTTCTGTTGTAATGTATCTAGGATGATTTGGGTCGTCTTCGATTTTTTTGCGCAATTGTGCTACATATACCCTCAAATATTGTGATTCGTCTTGAAAGCTATTGCCCCAGATGGTTTTTAAAATAAATTGATGGGTCAACACCTTGCCTTCATTTTTTGAAAGTAAAATCAACAATTGATATTCTGTAGAGGTTAGTTTAATGAGTTGACCGTTTTTCTTGATTGTCCGGCCAATATAGTCAATACTTAAATTACCAAAAACCTTGGTGTCATTGTTGTTTGTATGAACCGTTTTTCTCAAGCATAGTCGGATACGCGCCATCAATTCTCCAGATCTAAATGGTTTGGTAAGATAGTCTGAAGCACCATTGTCAAGGGCATTGACAATATCTTCTTCATTGTTAATCACAGAGAGAATGATGATAGGAAAGTTGTACCATTCGCGGATTTGTTTTAATACCTCATGTCCACTTAAATCTGGTAATCCAAGGTCTAGTATTATCGCATCGGGTGGATGATTGGCGGCCATTATAATGCCTTCACGACTATTGGTTGCAAGCTTTACATCAAAACCATTTTCTTTTAAAGTCAGTTCTAAAAGTTTCCTGATTTGAGGTTCATCATCAATAATTAAAATGCTGGGTTTACTCATTTTTTAATTGGTTGATGTACGAACTTTGTGATGGTATAGAGATGGTGAATTTTGCCCCTCCAGTTTCTATGTTATTCACTTTTATGGTGCCATTGTGGGCCTCAATGTATCCTTTAGCTATAGATAAACCTAGGCCTGTGCCACCACTATAACTTTGACTGCCTCTATAAAATTTTTCGAAAATGAAATCGATTTCGTTGTATTGAAATCCTTGTCCATTGTCGCTGATAAAAATCTTACATGCTCCCGCAAAGTAGTCAATCCTGATGACGATGGTAGATCCAGCAGGTGTGTGTTGAATCGAATTTAAAATGATGTTGTGAATGACAATCTCTATCAAGCCTTGGTCCAATTTAACCAACGGCATTTTATCGTTTTCAGTGAAAGTAATGCTGTGTGTTTTAACAGCTGAGAAATGTTTTTTAATTAGATTGTGAATCAATTCGTTTACATCGCACCAATCCAATTTTATTTTTAAAAACCCAGATTCAAGTCGACTCATATTGAGCAAGTTTTCAACCTGTCTATTCAGCCTAATTGAAGCGATTTCAAGTTCGTTGACCAATTCGATTTTATTTTGATTGGGCGCGTTGTTTGCTTCGGTTTTAAGCGCATCTACAACCATTAGAACAGTCGCTATAGGAGTCTTTAACTCGTGAGAAATAGAATTGATAAATGTGTTGTATAGTTTGATGGTTTTTTCTTTTTCTTCTTGCTCAGCTGCATGCTTTTCGGCTTTTCGGATTTTGAACGTCAACGCCGTATGCACACTTGCTATGATAAAATACATCAAAAAGAATATAATGTCTTCGGTGCTCCCAATATGAAAGGTGTACCTAGGTGGAATAAATAGAAAATTCCAAAGAGTGGCAGAGATAACTGTTGATGCCAACACTGGCCAAATGTCGAAACGAATGGCCAATATAGAAATTAGTAAAAGCTGAATAAACCCTACCACTTGATAGCCAGCAATGTCGTTGATGAACAATCCCAATACAGAAATTGCAACAACTGCAGTCATGCTGATAATAAATTGTTTCAATATGGATTGTCGTTGCCTAATCAATTTGAATTACATGCCAAAATTAAATTTTAAAGTATAAAGATAATATAAATATTTAACAAAAAAGGGAAAGCAATGTTTCCCTTTTTACTATTCTTTTTCACCACAAAATGGAGGTGGAGGTGGAGGAGGTTTAGGAAGTTCAACCGAAACTGAAGTAGAATCTGAACTGTAAGGAAAGTTAGGCGCTGGCTCTTGAAACTCTGGTTTGTAATCTTTTAAAGTTAACCAGTTTTTATGTAACCAAAGATTATTAGATCTGTCTAATGTTGAAAATACCACAAAATCACTTTTGGTTTTTGCACAACTAACTTGTGTGAATCTGTTTAGATTTCTAACATTACTTAGTATGTGTGTATTGTTGATGTTAGGGATGGAATCATAAGAAATGAATTGAGATTCAAGCTGATTTTCAGATACAATGGCCTCCGTAATTCCAGATATAATGAGCTTCTTCATCAATGAGTAAAACAGTTTTTTGTTGTTGAACACATCAATAGATATAAGTTTGCCGTTGACAAAAATTGCAATACCATTAGCAGAATCTACACAGTTTAATTGGTTCATTAAATTGGTATAGTAAGTATTGATGTGCTGCTGATGTGATGATTTTTCTAAGGTTGTATTCAAGCTTGAAGTAGATTCGTCTGATTCAATATCGAATAATTCTGCGTCACATGATGAAGGGGGAGGAGGGGCAGGGGCAGATAAGCAAGCAATAGTTTTATTGTTCTCAAGAGATTCTTTGTATGAACCTACTTCACTCCATACTTTTTCTTGATTGTTTTCATACTTGGCATTCAATTTCATTTTAACAGTTGATAGAGATTGTTTGCTTCTTGTAAAATCCTGGTATCGAGCATTGCCTCTAAAATGCCAACGGTCTTGCTCAACACAAAAACAATCGACAAGCATGTTTTTGGATTGTGGTGCTACTATAACATCGTTGGCTATAGCTCTGTCTTGCTTGCCTCCAGCCACAATGTCGCCAGCATTGATATAGATATATTTTTCTGAAAGATTGTCGACTTGAACTGTGTTAACGATTTCTGTTTCTTTAACTTTAATAAGTTTTTTGTCAAGTGCATCTTCTAAGGTAACATACAATTTTGAATTGTTCGTTGTGCTAGATTTTATGAGGAAAATTTGAATGTTTTTAAATTTAGCAGAATCAGAAAAATAGGATTGAGGTTTCTTATGTTGAACATAATGTAATTTTGGAATTGGATGTTTTTTGAAATAAGTAAAAACAAAGATTAATGACCCTGAAACCATCAGGATGATAAAAATACTAATTAAACGTTTCATAACAATTTTTAATAAAAGTGATTAGTATTTGTCTATCATCATTCTATGGGCTGATTATCTATTAAACACCCAAACAGTAAAAAATTGTGTCATTTTATGGTAAAATGAATGTTGTAAAACACATTTTGCTCTAAATTGTTTGTCCCAACTGTTAATTAATTTAAAATGAAAGATGGAGTTAAATAATTAGTTTGTTTCTTGTTTAATTTTGTTTAACTTTGTTTAAACTTGAGAACACATGAGTAAAAATCCCAACTCATATAAAACTTCTATATACATAGGTATTGGGGTTTTTGTTGTCATATTTTCACTATGTGTTCTAGTATCAAATCTTCTTGTCAATCTTAGAAATGAAAGAAAGATGCAAGAAGAAATCAATGTCTTAAATTCCGCTAATCTTAGACTTCAAGAAAATTTATATAGAAGTTTGGCCATTAGTAGAACGCTCGGGTTTTATGTTCAAAAATTTGGATTCCCAAACAATTTGGATTCAATAGGAAAGGATTTTATTGGCACCGATAGAACCATCAGAGCAATTGAATTATTGAAGCAAGGAGAGATAGTAATGGTATATCCAATTAATAGTAATGAAAAGGCAATTGGATATGATATTTTAAAAGATAGCGCAAGAAACATTGAAGCGAATTATGCAAAAAATACAAAAACTTTTTATTTTGCTGGTCCTCTAGAATTAAGACAAGGCGGTATAGGTATAGTTGGCAGGATGCCGATTTTTATAGGTGAACAATTCATTGGATTTTCGGCAGTGGTACTCGATTTTAATGAGTTGCTAAAAGTATCTGGAATAAATCCTTCTTTTAATCCAGATTTTATATTTCAATTAACCAAGAATAATCCTAATACGCATATTGAAGAGAAATTTATCAATAATGCCCCAGATGTAAATTATTTTGAGCGCAAAACAAATGTCAAACTGCCAATGGGTAATTGGAATTTATTTATTTCAAGGAAAAGAAATAACCAAGCAACTTATTGGACTGTGTTATTATCGGTGGGCTTTGTTCTTTCGGTGGTGAGCGCATTTCTGGCTTATGTATTAAGTAAACAACCTGCATATCTTAAAAAGAAGATAGAAGAAAAAATTTCCATTCTAAATAGAAATGAAAATTTACTCGATGTCACCCAAACCACAGCCAAAGTTGGAAGTTGGGAAATCAATTACACAAATAATGGATTTTATTGTACTGAGTTGACCAAGTCTATTTATGGTTTGACACCAAAAGACGAGATGAGTTATAATGACTTTTTAAATTTTGTGGATTCTAATAAAGATAGACAATTGCTTGAAGATGCTGTTGTAAAATGTGCCCAAGAACATGGTGATATCAACTTAGAATTGAAAATAAGAAGAAAAGATGGAGAGTTGATTTGGGTGAATATAACGGGTCGATTAAACCCGAATTTTAAAGATATCTTAATTTTTGGAGCAACTCAAGATATTGATGAATTGATTGAGTCGCAGGCTGAGAAAATTGAAATCCTAGAGAGTATTGATGATGCTTTCATCGCATGTAACAAAAGTTTGGAAGTTGTATATGTCAATAGATCATTTGCCAAATTGATTCAGAGAAAAGAATCTGATATGTTGGTGCTTCATCTTAGTGATATACTCGATAAGGAAGTCATAGATAAAATACATGATCAGAGTGCACGTTCAAGTTCTGATAATGTGTTTTTTGAATATTATTCCAATCAATGGCAATTGTGGTTTGAAGTTAGCATTTTTAATAGAGAGCATGGTTTTTCTATTTATCTAAAAGATGTTACAGAAAAAAACAAATATTTAAAAGAATTGTTACAACAGAATGAAAAGTTGAGACAAATTGCGTGGATGCAATCTCATGTTGTGAGGGCTCCTTTGGTAAAAATAATAGGTTCTGTTGATATGCTTAAACCTGATAATTCGATGGAACTGAATCAAAAGCTTTTACAAATTATCCGTGATTCATCACATCAATTGGATTCGATTATTAACGAAATTTCGGAAACTGCTCGTAAAGAAGGGATTGAAAACTGATATAACAGCTAGACACATGATGCTTATTTCTATTAGTTAAACAAAGTTAAAATTCAGTAAATGAATACATTAAGTAGTTTAAAGATTGAAAAAAGTAATGGATATTATAAATAATATATATAAATTTGCATACTATTACTGATTGAAAATGAATAATTTAGAAATTATAGATTTGGCTTTTATCGTTGACGACGATTACACCACTATTGAATTGGTGAAATTAAGCAATGAGAGGTTTGGTTTTTGTGAAAGACTGATTGCCTTTAGCGACCCAGTTTTGGCCAATCATTCTCTAAATGAAGCAATTGATAAGGGTGTTGATGTGCCTCAAATGATACTTCTAGACATCAATATGCCTGTTATGGATGCGTGGGATTTTTTGGATAAAATGAATGATGCATTATTTGAATCTGGAATTGCAGTGTTTATTTTGTCATCCTCAATTAATCCAAGTGATGTTGAGAAATCAAAACAGTATTCTTCTGTTTTGAAATACATTCAAAAACCATTAACAGTAGATAAAATTGCTACTATCTTAGGTTTAATGAAAAAATCTGGAAAAATAGGTTAAGATAACGATTATTTGTCGACCAGCATTTCTGCTTCTAAAATATAGGATGCATGGTTCATGTTACTTGGTGGATAGTATTCTACATGTGTGTACTTAAAACCTAGTTTTTTCAATAGATTGGCAGAAGATATGTATTGTGGGTTATGACCAGCAAAAATACTTTTGATGTTTAAGGTGTGAATGGTGTATTGAATCATGGCTGAACAAGCTTCATATCCATAACCTTTGTTCCAGAAATCAGGTAAAATATAAATGCCTAATTCGAATATGCCATCAAATAGCTTATAGGGTTTTAAGCCACAAGCACCAATTATTTCGCCTGTCTCTTTCGAGAAGAACGGCCAATGTTGAATGCCATGTCTTTTTAAAGAGTCTATTTCTGAATGCAGTAACGCTTCAATTTGCTCATCGTTTAATGGTCCGCTAGACAACAACATCTGAGTGATCATTGGGTTACTCCAAAGTGTTTTCAAAAGTGCCTTATCATTAATAGACCAACAGCGAAAACCAAGTCTGTCGGTTTCAAGAAAAAAATCCATCGATTCTGTTATTTGTGTTATGCAAAAATAAACCACAAGTTATGGATTTGCAATAGAGTAAAATACTCAGTTTATAAGGTGGTTTTTAAGAAGGAATTATATGAGCAGATTTGAAGTTTTTTTGATGCTAAATGAATGATTAAAACCAAAACCCTAATGATGATACCAATTCGTTTCTTATGTGGGTATAAGTTTTGTTGGTATAAAAAATGGTTTCATCATCTAACAAATGTAAATACCTTCCTTCTAGTCTGAGATATGCATTTGGAATTGGTTTGAATTCAAAACCCAAATTTAATCCAAATGCTTGGATACCTACTAGTTGATGGTTGGCATTGCTAATTGGTCCAGTTAGAATTTCGTTTGGATCATTGAAAAACTCTATTCTAGAATATACAGAGTATTTATCGTTTCTAAATTTATATTTAGCAGCGGCAGTTAAACTAAACATATAGGCTGTTTTAGTACTATCTAATAAGTCTGAATTGTTTTGAATGCCAAAATTTGTTTCTAATCCTAAATTGAATCTTTTCGATTTATAGGCGATATAAAAATCGTTGTATAATCTGAAATGATTGGTGGTTATAGAATCTGCTGTATTGTCACTTGTGAGAATGTTATAAGAAAAAATGAGGTTTTTTCGAGGTTCATAAACAGCTGTAAAACCATACGCTTTCTTTTTATTTATAGTAACAAATGTGTTAAATCCATTAAAAGCGTTGACTTGCAAACTGAGCTTGTCGGAAAGGTAATAAGTTAATTTAGCGCCGCTTAAAAAATATGGTTCGTAATAGGTCGTTAAAGCAATGGTACTGCCAATGTTTTCTCTCGGTTGTATAGATTCGAAGCCTAAATGTGTCCTGAAATAGCCGCCTTCTAACCATAGTTGTTTGTATAGTTTGATGCCAATATGTGCTTCTTGAATAAAATTGTATTGAGGACTCCAAGCAGAACTTGCAATGTCTCCAGCATGCAAAGTCATTACCCCATTCACTTTGTCGTTTTGATATTGCATATTAACCATTGCCATGTTCAAACCAAATGCCTTTGAAATGGGGGCAGAGGTGGGGAATTTTTGATAGGTGCCTAGTGGTATTTCATCGGTATATTTTGCATAATATGCCTCAATATATGCTGAAATTTTAATTTTGTTTAGCTCCTGGGAATCAACCATGTTTCTCATCATTTGAGAATAGTAAAATGTTAAATCATCGTACTTTTTTTTCAACACAGTATCCGTTTTCAGTTCCGCCTCTATACGTTTTATTCGGTTTTTAAAGTGACTATTGCTTGAATCAGTTTGTGACATTACTGCAGAAATACAAAAGAAGTTTGCCAACACAAGAGAAACAATAATGACTTTTTTCATCGAATCAAAAGTAATAAAATTATTCAAAACAAAGGTTCCAAAAATAGTGGATTTCTAACAGTATGGGTCGCCGACAATGCGAATGCTCGGTTACATCGACATTTTGTCGCCGGCATTGCGAATGCTCAGTTACATTATGACATCACGGATGTTTTAGTATTTGCAGAGCATTCTGACAACTCGGGTGTTGTTGCTGCCTGTTAATATGATGTAATAAACGCCAGTCATCATTGTGCTGACATCTATTTGAATGCTGGTTCTGTTAAAGTTGTTGATGACCCGCTGTTCCCAAGTTTTAGCATACACATCTACAATTTTCAAATCTGCATTGCCATTGACAAATTCTGGAAATGAAATGTTGATGGTTAACATACTATTTGGTCCGACTGGATTTGGCAAGTAATCGATGTCTATTCCTGCACATACGCCGCTGTTCCAAAATTGGACACCGTGTTCGTTGAATGCCGAGCATTGGTTGCGGTAAGTAACGCCGTTGCATCCGCAAACTGGATTGTAAAAGGGGTCGTTGCACTGAAACATTGGATTGATTCTCGACGAGTCGAAACAAATCTGAGCTTTACTCTCAAAGCATAAAATGCTAAATGCTATAAACAGTGCGTGTTTGATCATTGTATTTTGTCGAAACCTAAGTATGGATGCAGACACTCTGGCAAGTTTACACCATCTTCGGTTTGATAGTTTTCTAAAATTGATGCTACAATTCTTGGTAACGCCAAAGCACTGCCATTTAGTGTATGTACAAGTTCATTTTTACCGTCTTTGTTTTTAAATCGACATTTCAATCTGTTGGCTTGAAAGGTCTCGAAATTTGATGTTGAACTTACTTCTAACCATTTTTGTTGAGCACCACTCCAGGCTTCAAAGTCGTAGGTTAGTGCACTAGCAAAACCCATATCACCGCCACACAATCTCAATATTCTGAATTTTAAGCCTAATTTCATCATCAAGCCTTTAACATGCTCTACCATTTCTTCTAAAATGTCGTAGCTGTTGTCAGGATGTGCAATTTGAACGATTTCAACTTTATCGAATTGGTGTAGTCTATTTAAACCTCTAACATGGGCACCATAGCTACCAGCTTCTCTTCTAAAACAAGGGGTATATCCAACATTTTTTATTGGCAACTCTTCTTCTTTTAAAATAACATCTCTGTATATGTTGGTAATAGGCACTTCTGCTGTAGGAATGCAATACAAATTGTCAATTGTCGCATGGTACATTTGTCCTTCTTTATCTGGCAACTGACCGGTACCAATTCCACTTGCTTCGTTCACTAAAATTGGTGGTTGAATTTCGTAGTATCCAGCTTTTAAAGCTTCATCTAAGAAAAAGTTAATAAGTGCTCTTTGCAATCTTGCGCCTTTTCCTGTGTACACCGGAAAGCCAGCACCAGTAATTTTATTGCCCAATTCGAAGTCAACTAAGTTGTATTTTGACGTTAAGTCCCAATGTGGTTTAGCATCCACTGGCAACACTGGTTCTTCACCCCATTCGAACACCACTTCATTTTCTTCGGGAGTTCTACCTAATTTAACTTTATGACTCGGAGTATTAGGGATTTCGTATAGTTTATCTGTTAACTGTTTGTCAAGTTCAGCTAATTCTATTTCAAGTTCTTTGTAAGCTTCTTTAATTTTGATAGACTCTTCGCGTTTGGCATCGGCTTCAGCTTTGTTGCCTGACTTAAATAAGTCGCCAATTTCTTTCGCCAACGAATTACTCTTAGCAAGGTTTTGTTCTAAAAGTGTTTGTTTAGCACGTTTAGCTTCATCCAATCTAATCACCTCATTGATATCTCCACTTCTGTCGATACCGCGTTTGGCTAATCTATCAATAATCTCTTGAGCGTTGTTTCTAATGGCGTTTAATGTTAGCATATCTTTCGATTTGCAAAAATAGATGAATAAGTTAAAAGTAAAAAGGTAAAAAAGGGGATAGGAACTAGGATTTAGGGAATAGTGGGCTAACGCGAGATAAAAAAGTCAAAAGTCAAAAGTA
>CAYTMQ010000021.1:0-32859 GCA_964438995.1 uncultured Chitinophaga sp. | reverse complement strand
ATTTAATGGTTAAACTTAAGTTTTAACCTGTTGCAAAAAAGTAGCCCTGTACCATATAGGTAAATTGAACTCTAATTCTTTTTTATTAGTAACAAATATCTTTATTTGGGGTTTGTTTTTTGCATCACTAGTATTTTTTGTGATGTGAAAATTAATATCTGGACTTCTTTCATCAAATCCTATCGTAAAGTGGACATTATTAGGCAAAGCATCACAACCGAAAGATATTAATCTATTGCTTAATTTAATCCAAAATTTCTTGTTAATGGAGAAGTAATCAAATGTTGAAATTTTATCTTTATTAATTTCCAAGTATATTTTAATTTGGCAATGAATGCAAAGTTAATAATTTTTGGTTTTTAAATTTCAATGTGAAATAGTATGATTTAAATATTGGAATTCATCAGTCTTTTTTGTGGTTTCAATGATATACTAATTTATTATCTGTTAAAACATTCCCTTGTTATTTTTGAAAAATAAGTCCACTATATACTAACAATATATAGTGAAAATACATTGAATCGAAAGGATTCCATAATGCCAATTATAATAATATTTTTAAGTTCAATTAAGAATTAAGATTTAATCAATAAGTTTTATGATGATACTTTGGAGAAATATTATTTAAAAACAAAAGTAATTATTAAGATCACTTAAATTTTAAAAAGAGGGTTTATAAATTAATTCCCAAATTGAAATTTTCATTTCATTCAAATGTTATCAATTTGAAGATAGTTTAAATATCTAAAAAAGAAAATATGTATCGAATTTTAGAAAATTCATATAATAAAGCCTATTTTGTGAAAGTATAAATCCTTAAATTTGTAAGCAAAGTAATATTGTCGTTGCAATTACCTCTCAATTTTAATGAAAATATAGAAAAATGGCCTGATCATGATTTATTCCCTTTAAATATTAGGTCATTAGATAAGACTGTTAAATCAGTTATTGAAAAGGATATTGAAAATAGTGAAGAGTTTATTCTTTTGACTGGTTTTACTTCGCTTTCAAATCTTATAGATCTGTTTGGGAGTAATACTAGAAAATTACCTCAAAAAACTAAAATTGTAATTGGTTTTGAACCAAATTTGTCTGGTCGGAAACACTATGGTGTAACTCCTCTAGAAAAGGAAATTAAAGAATATTGGCTTAAACAAGGTTTATCAATCATGCAAGGTGGTTCAATAATGAACCTGATAAATAAAATTGAGAAAGGCAAAATCCAATTTAGATTTAAAGATAAACTGCATGCAAAAATTTATGTCGGAGATAGCGCTGCAACGATAGGGTCATCAAATTTTAGTAAAAATGGATTGTCTATTCAAGTTGAAGCTAATGCTAGGTTTGTAAAGTCAAAAGATAATACTCATCTGTTTCAATACAATTCATTAAAGAAAATAGCAGAAAATTATTATAATGAATCTACAAACTATAATGATGAAATTGTAGACCTACTAAAGAATCTTATAGCTACCGTAACTTGGCAGGAAGCTTTAGCAAGGGCTATCGCAGAACTTATAGATGGTGATTGGATGGATGAATACAAGGCTATATTAAGTAAATTTGAAGATATTAAATTGTGGCCGTCTCAATTGAAGGGAATAGCTCAAGCAATTTCAATTTTACAAAAACAATCAAATGTATTAATTGCGGACCCAACTGGTGCTGGGAAGACTAAACTTTGCACTTCATTGATACTTGCGTTAAAACATTGGTTGTATCAAAGTGGTGAAAATTATAAAACAAATTCTTTGACAATTTGTCCGCCATTGGTTGTCGAAAAATGGGAATCGGAGTTCAGCTCTTTGAAACGTATGGATAATAAACAAATATCAATGGGGTTGTTAAGTAATGCAAGTATTAAAAATAAACAGAAAGTAAAACAAAACCTTAGTTATGCTAATATATTAACTATTGATGAAGCACACAATTATCTTTCCTCTGAATCCAATCGTACAAACATCATAAAATCTAATAAAGCAGAATTTAAAATATTAGCCACGGCAACGCCGATTAGCAAAAGAATTGAAGACGTATTGAAATTAATAGAGCTTTTGGATATTGATAATTTAAGTGATGAAGATTTTGGAAAGTATAAAGACCTTGTTAATAAACCATATTATAGTAATAATGACAATGAAAACATTGAAAGTTTAAGAAATTTCGTAAGTAAGTTTACTGTAAGAAGAACAAAGAAATTTTTAAATAAGGAAATAGATAAAGAGATAGACAAGTATCAGAATCGACTTGGTAAGACATGCAGATTTCCTGAACAAAAGGAGAAGTCTTACAAAACAAAGGAAAATGAAAAAGATAGAGAAATAGTAGAAAAAATTAATATACTTCTTGATAAATTAAAAGGAATAACTTATTTGACGAATTTTAATAAACCAAATTTTGAAATAACTACTCAAGAAAGTAAGCAAGGGTATATTAATAGGCGAGTTTCATCAAGCAGGGCCCTTTCAATTTATATGATTCGCTCAACTCTGAGGTCTTCAAATGTAGCATTGATTGAACATATTGAGGGGTCAAATAAAGCTATGGAATTGTTTGGTTTTAAAGGTAAAACCAATCTAACTGGAAATAAAATACAGAAAATTTCAGAAATAATAAACAAGGCTAAATTACCAAAAAAGAATCAAATTTTTAATGATGTACATTTTCCAAGTTGGTTAATTAATAAAGAAGAATATATTAAAACATGTCAGGAAGAGTTATCTATTTATGAAGAAATAAGTAAACTTGCTTTAGAATTATCTGGTGATAGAGAGTTGGGGAAGTTAGATAAATTGGTTGAGTTGCTGGATTCACATGAGAATATTCTTGCATTTGATAGTACTGTTATAACCCTTTATTACCTTCAAAAACTATTTAAAGAACATTATTCTCATATTAAATTATTGGTAGCAACAGGTAATGATAGGGACAATGAGTCCATTAAAGTCATAGAACAATTTAGTTTAACTTCTGAAAATGAAGGGAAATGCATTGCTTTATGTTCTGATAAAATGTCTGAAAGTATTGACTTACAGAAGGCCTCTTGTGTGTTGTTGTTGGATTTACCAAGTGTTTTAAGAGTAGTAGAGCAAAGAATCGGAAGAGTTGATAGAATGGATAGTTTTCATCAACAAATTGAGATTTATTGGCCAGATGATTCAAAAGAATTTTCTTTAAGTACCGATAGCAAATTAATAAGGACGAATGATTTGGTTGATGAACTATTTGGGTCAAACTTTGAGATACCGAAACAGATAAAAGATAAACACTTTACCAATACTGACTCTACTGATTCAATTATTAAGGAATATAAAGAGTTTGTTGATAAAGATGAGTCATGGTCTGGTATTCACGATAGTTTTCAATCTGTAATAGATCTAAAGGAAGGAGATAAAGCACTTATTCAGGAAAATGTATATGAAGAATTTATAAATGTTTCATCCACGGTTAAAACTAGAGTTAGTTTTATAGAGAGTAAAAATAATTGGTGTTTTTTGGCTATGAAAGGTGATGTTTTGAAAAGTCCAAGGTGGTATTTTATAGATGAAAATAATAATATCGAATCAGATATTTCTGAGGTTTGTAAACTTTTGAGAGAAAATATAACACATAAAAATGATAAACTAGAATGGAATGATGTTGCATTAAAGACATTCATCAACAAATTTAAAGATAAGTCAAGAGACTTGTTGCCGCCAAAGAAGAAAAGGGCATTAGATGTTGCAAAGTACTTAATTGAAAAGAAAGTTAAGAATATGGAAGGAAAAGATATTGAGAATAGAGAATACTATTACTTAATGAAAAATTTGAATCATATTTTAAATAATAATAATGATGAAATAGATTATGAGAAATTGTCGGAGAGATTTATAGTATTGCTGCAACCGTATATTGATAAGAAGAGACAAGAATCTAAAAGAAAAAGAGTCGTTTATAATTTGTCAAATTTAAAATCAGAGTATAAGTACATAGAATTAAAAGCGGATGATTTAAAAGATATTTTGGATAAATGTACGCTAAAAGAAGATTTTGAAAATAATATAGCAGCTTGTATTATTGGGGTTGGGAAGTGATGATTTCTAATTTTAATTTTTCAAATTAATTTGAATACTAAGTTCTAATTTCAAGCAACATTAATAAATATAGGGAGTAATTTAAAAATTTTCAATATGTGAAATTATTATATTTGCACTATAATCAACATGTTAAAACTAAAACAGCTATTCGATATCTTGTTTTCAGCAATCATGCCTACTAAGAATAAAATATTAGGATTGAAGTTGATTCTAAACTTCTAACAGTCCAATTTAAAAATAATCAATATCTATCAAATGAAAGGAGGAAAACCTAACAATGCTGGTCGAACCATAGGCGTTCAAATCAAAGTAACTGATCAGATAAGAGAATTATTTTCTCGATTAGTGACTAACAACATTGAACATTTGCAAACCGATATTAAACAATTAGAGCTTAAAGATAGAATAAAAAAAATTATTGAAATGGCTATGATTGTTTTACCAACACAAAAATTAATGGAATTTCAAAATAGCGTGGACAATTTTAAGCCTATTGAGGTCATCGTTTGTAACTAATCAAGGAAATTATTGGAAAATTTAGAAATGAAAATTTTAATTAAATTTATATAATAAAATGAATTTACCTAACATACCAGATAACTTTAATAAATTACTTGTTTTAATAGGGATATCTATTGGTCTCATTACATATTATGACCGAAATGATTCTATGGATTATTTTCTAAAAGAAACGGAAAAGACTTATGCAATTATTGAAAATATTAAATTTCAAGACACTTTTATGTCATTAAAAATTAGTTACTTTCAAGATATATTTAGTACTAAAAAAGATTCTTCAATGCTTGATAGTATTAAACTACTCAAAATTAATTTACAGGTAAACAAGTCTAAATATAAATACTATGTTGAGAGTTTGGATTTTGAAAATTTTTACAATGACTTTGTCTTAGATAAAAGTTATATATGGGGATTTTTAGCATCAGGTATTGTTTTTTTATTTGGAATGGTTGGCATTTTCAAAGAACATAGGTTGAATGAAAAAATTCATATAAGCTCGGTTAAAACTAATGAAATTTATAAGGTTTTTTGTCAAAGTTGTGGAATAAGGATATCTTCTTTTAATAAACATGGGAATGAAAATGATGGAAGTATTAAACATGATTTTTGCAGTAATTGCTATGATAACGGTGATTTTATTGAAAAAGATTTAACTCTGGTAGAATTATATAAAAGGCTGGATTCAGAAAATCTTAGTTTTATTGATAAGTTGATTGTTAAAAATAGAATTAAAAATTTAGATAGATGGAGAAAAAAATACTTTTAAATTAATGAAAATTTTGGTTTAAAATTTTCACGAGTTAATCAGTTTATTTGAGCTAGATGACACAACTGCTCATATGCTTTAAAAAATTAACATTAGAAGGACTAAAAGAAGAATTTTAGGCAACAATTATGCCCTTGTGCCAAAGAACAAACTATTAAAATGATAAAAGATTGATGGCATCAATATAGAACAGTGACAAAAGACCATTGTTTATTCGTGACATAGAATTAGATTGTTTAAAGGTCATTCAATTATCAATTAGTATATAAAGCTAATTAAATTCATTTCAGTTGAAGATTTTTCCTAGAAAGATGTTTATATCTATGTAAAATGCAGAATATGAATATTTTAATACAATTCTGAAATATTTAGTTATTAAAAATAATAGATTACTTTTGCAATTGAAATATAAGCAAATGCCAAATACTCTAATAATTAAAAATATTGGTCCAATTAATTATGTTGAAATAGAAACTAAAAAAATTAATGTTTTTATGGGTAAACAAAGCAGTGGCAAAAGTACAATTGCAAAACTACTCAGCCATTGTCAATGGGTTGAAAAGGATATTTCACAAAATCAGTCTTTTGAAAAATATGAATTAAATGAAAAATTATTTCTTGATGACCTAGTTACTTTTCACAACCTTGATGGGTATTTCAAAGAGAATAGCGAACTTTTGTACAAAGGAGATGCCATCAAAATACATTTTGTAAAAGGTAAAGTGAGTTTTAGTTGGGAATCTACACGTTTTGACTATAAAAAAAGTAAAATATTATACATACCTTCAGAAAGAAGTTTGATAATTTTGAAAGGGATAGAAACAAAAGACTTTTCTTCAAATTACCTAAGAAGTTTTTTGTTTGCATGGTTAGATGTAAGACAAAATTATACTGAAGATAAAAAGTTCGCATTATTAAATTTAGGCATTGAGTATTACTATAATGAAAATTCTAATAATAGCCGTATTCATACAAAAGATTATGATATAAATTTGAATCAAGCGTCTAGTGGTATAAATTCCTTAACACCAATACTTTTAATGGTTAGTTACTTAATTAACAACTTTAAAAGTTTCGATAGTCAATCATATGAATTGAATAAGTCTCATGGAAGAGCTTTAAAGCTCATAATAGATAAATTTGTGCTTGACGAATACTTCGATGAACCGATTGATGAACATAATAGAAGTTCAAAGATTAAAGAAGTAAATGACCATATAGCAATAGGGAAAGCCAAAGCAACTAATTTATTTCAAATTTATAAGGAAAAAAGAGATAATTTGTTTAAAACACATTTTACAAATTTTATTATTGAAGAGCCTGAGCAAAATCTATTTCCTTCAACACAAAAAGAATTAGTTTATAATTTAATAAAAAATATAAATTTAAATCCAGACCATAGCTTATCAATAACAACACATAGTCCATATATCTTATACGCTTTAAACAATTGTATATTAGCTTCGTTAACTTATGAATTAGCACCTATTGAATTAAGAGATAGTTTAAATTGTTATAAGTCGCAAATTAAACCCAGTGACATTGGAATTTATGAGTTAATAGATGGTAGAATCAATTCAATTCAAATGGAAAATGGAATGATTGGAGATAATTTCTTTGATTCAAAAATGAAAGATATCATGGATGAATTTTATTCAATGTTAAATTACTTAAAACAATGATAACCAAAAGTATAGCTGCCTATCATCCAAATCAAAAACAAGATTCGTTTAATGATGATATTTTTATAGCTGATTACTCAAAACAAACATCTTGCAAAAGAAGTGTTGAGTTTTCTATTAAAACTACTTTTACTGATATAGATTATTTTAGTTTGTTAAATCCAAACAAATTATTATCAACTATTATTGTTTTTGATAATAAGAGTTTTAATTATACAGATGGTTCACCTAAATCGCAATGTGAATCAGTATGTTTTCCTTCAGATTCTGACAATGATTCATGGATATTGTTTTTAGAATTAAAGTATGGTAATGAAAAAAACAATAATAATAATTTAAAGAAAGCAATAAGACAATTATATAGAACAAGGTATCATTATATACAATCTGGTGCAGTTAAATCTGGAACAAATAATAAATTTTATCTCATTGCTTCTCTACCTTGTCAAGCAGAACCATTTAATAGTTTCACATTAACACAAAGTCAATTAACTAATTTATTATTAAAACATAGAATAATTCTAAGATTTAAGAATTGTGTTTCTATTTATAATGATAAAATAATTAATATTTAATAATTCTTTAAAAAATTGTTTTTTGACAAAATGTGGTCTAAATATGGGCTAAATATCTATTTAAAAAAACGTAATTCGCTTTAAATCAGCGAAAAACGTTTTTAATTTGTGGAGCTGCAGGGAATCGAACCCTGGTCCGGAGTAGGAAATGATGGCGCTTTCTACATGTTTATCAGTGATTGTTGTCGGGATATAAGTGGATCACTGAAGCCCAATTCATATCCTTATGCTACTTGGTAATGTGTTAGTCCGTAACCGCTACTAAAACATATCTGAGCATGTCGAACACTCAAACCGGAGTCGGCTCAGACAGAGACCCCGTAAGTGTATAGCGTTTGTCTAATCCTAGATTAGGCAGCCATTGCGAAGTTATTTTCGCCTCTTAAATTTTGAGTGTTAGGATTAAAGAGCCAGCAAACAAAGCTCTACATGCTTACACCTCAGTCGCTCTACCCGTCAATTCCGGTCAGCCCCATGGCGTTTTGTGAACCGCAAAAATACAACTTTTTTTGCATAATCTTGTCAGCTATTGACTGACAAGGTTACTTTGTCCTGCATCAATAATGAACATAACGCTATCAATATAACAATGCCATTCTACCGAACTTTTTGTGAACGAATTTGTTTGAAATGTTATGGCAACTCAAAAGATAGTTTTTAATGATGCTGTTCTTAATTCTATTGCTGGTTCAATTTTTCTACCAGAAGTTGAAAGTACTGGCAATGTGTTCAACGATGTGTTGAGTTGTATCATCGAGCAACAAATTCACTATAGAAGTTCGAAAAAAATATACAAAAGATTGCTCGAAAAGGCTGGATTAGATCAAGTATATCTGCACAACTTTGAAACCTTCGAACAATTGGCAATTCCTAGCATTAAATTGTCGCAAAATAAATTTGAAACCGTTGATAGAGTGCATCAATTTTTCTCTCAAAACAATCTCGATTGGATGAAGATGTCTGATGATGAAGTCGTTTATAATTTGTCGCAAATAAAAGGTGTCGGCAAATGGACCATAGATATGATTTTAATGTTCACACTCGAAAGGCCCAACATCATGCCATATGACGATTTTCACCTCAAACAAATAATGACTCACGTCTACAATCTCAATCCTGTGGTATCTCTTAAACGCAGTATGCAAGAGATTTCTGATGACTGGCAACCCAATCGTTCGCTGGCCGTTAAATACCTCCTAGAATGGAAGAAACAAAATAAAATAAGGGATTAGTTATTGGTTATTAGTTATTGGATGCTTGCTCTGTATAGTGTCGAGGGCATGCCCTGCGATATACGCACTATTCTCTTTTTTGACTTTTTACTTTTGACTTTTTACTTTTACCTTCGCACACCATGTCTTTCGTAATTGGAATCCTTAGAGAAGAAAAACAACCTGCGGATAAACGCGTTGCTTTTACACCTGCTCAATGTGCCGAACTTAAAGCCACTTACCCCAATATTACCATCTTTATTCAACCGTCTAAAGACCGATGTTTCTCGGATGATTTGTATGAAAAAGTTGGCGTTACAATAAGCGAAGATGTGAGTCATTGCAACTATTTGTTCGGAATTAAAGAAGTACCTCATGATAAATTGATTCCGAATAAAAATTATTTGTTCTTCTCTCATACCATCAAAAAACAAGCTCATAACAAATTGCTCATGCAAGCATTGATTAAAAACAATGTGCGTATGATAGATTATGAAACACTTAGATGGAAATCAGGCGACAGGATTCTTGGATTCGGTAGATTTGCTGGTGTCGTTGGTGCCTATAATGGTTTGCTAACTTGGGGTAAAAAGTTTCAATCTTTCGAACTTAAACCTGCTCATTTGTGTCTCGACTATGCTGAACTTAAAAAGGAACTCAAAAAGGTTAAATTGCCGCATATTAAAATCATTTTAACAGGAAATGGCAGAGTGTCATTAGGCGCATTGGAATTGCTGAAAGAAGCTGGCATCCGTCATGTGACGCCTTCGGATATTTTAACCAAGATGTACTCAGAGCCTGTGTTTGCTGAATTGCTTACAGAAAATCTCTATGAACGCATTGATGGTAAACCTTATGATAGAAGCGATTTCCACCACGATCCTACAAGATACAGATGCGTGTTTAGATATTACCTGCCTCAATGTGATATGCTCATCAATGGCATCTATTGGGATGCTAAAATGGACCGTTTGTTTTCTGAAAACGATACCAGAATGGCGACCTTTAAAACGAAAGTAATTGCTGATATTAGTTGCGATATCAACGGTAGTGTGCCCATCACCATTAGAGATACTAAAATTTCTGATCCTGTATTTGGTTACGACCCAATGTCAATGAGCGAATGCGAGCCTTATCAAGAACAATCTGTAGACATTATGGCGGTTAGCAATCTGCCTGCTGAGCTGCCAAGAGATGCAAGTGAAGGCTTTGGAGCAATGTTGATCGAGTATGTAATACCTGAATTGATGAAAACAGAGAGCCAAATCATAGACAATGCTACAATTTGTGAAAACGGAAAATTGACTCAGGAGTTTGAGTATCTAGCGGATTATGCTTATTGATTTGAAGCAGGAGCATTTAAGAATGACAATTTAGCCATTTCTTTTTCTCTTTCGCTTACAATGCCCAATCCGATATCATCTGCATTGCTTACATAAAATGCCAATTCTCTAAGGCTTTTGTATAAGTCGTATGCGAAAGTCTCATCCAATTTAGGGAAAATGTCATTTAAACCAGAAAGACGAGCTATCAATTGTTGGTTTCTTTCAGCTGTATTAGAAGGTAATACTTGTATTAAACTGTCGATAGTATCTTCTGTATATGCGTCAATAGAATCATAAATACCACTTACATCTCTTGTTTCTGAATAAGATTTGATGTGGATGATTTTAGCTGCTTTAGATATTTCTTCATGAGAAAATTCGCCATCAGCACCAGCTACCAAAGTAGACACTAAAATTGGAGCATCTAAAATTAATTGCTTTTCTGATGGTGATAAATGTTCTATTTTGCTGAGCATATGAATGTTTGTATTACTTTTGCGCAAAAGTACAATTTTTTTGGCTAGTGAACAATGAAACAGTTATTGAAATTTTTTATTAAAGAGGAATGGAAGGGAAAGCACGCTGTTGTTGGGGCTTTGCTTTACATTTTCACGGCTGTTTTAATCACATTTTTGAGTTTGCCTGGGATTGACAAATTACAATATTCAGCCATTTTTTGGGTCATAGTCATCTTTACAACCTTGCAAGGTATCTCCAAATCTTTCATTCAAATGCGCAAAGGTAGTTTTGTGTTTTGGCATCAATTGGTTACTCCAACTCAGTTTTTAGCTGCACGACTGGTGATTTCGGCTCTGCTGATGTTGATTTACACCTTTTTTGCATTTACCAATTTCGCCATGATGCACGGAACAATTGGCGAATCTACTGGGCCTTTTGTGTTGGTGATTCTCTGCACAGGAATCGGGATATCTTCCATCTTCACGATTTCAAGTAGTATAGCAGCTAAAACAGATAATCCCGGTGTTTTATTGCCAGTACTGACTTTCCCTGTCATTATTCCAGTAGTGTTAATTGGCGTTAATGCAGGTAGAAAAGCCATTGACCAATTGGATTTTTCAACCTTGTTACCCGAAATAGGCATATTGATTTTATTCAATATTCTTATTGTAGTACTCGGACTAATGTTGATGAATTTTATTTGGAAAGAATAATTAGAACAACGGCTTAAATCCTTCTGGTTTTAGGCTTGGATGGTAATGGTGAATAAAGTCTCTTTCATTGCTTCTAATACAGGCTATCTTCTTCTTATAGAATGCGAAAAACAAATACCAATCTTCGTATCCCCATTGTGTGATGCTTTCGTCGTAGCCACCGACTTCAAAAAAACCTTGCTTGGTGCTCGCCATCATACCAGTGCTCTCTGTATAAAACCTGCCACTTCCGTCTTCGTTGGTATACCATACATGTGGAAACCAAGCCGACTGTTTGGTAACATAATGATTGACCTTTTGTACGATGTTTTTTGGTAAACTCATGTCTGCATCACACACTAAAATAAGTTCTGTATTAGCTTGCTTAACCGCTTTGTTAAAGGCGATGCTTCTAGCGAATGATTGGTCATCTTTTGAGTAGATCAAATGTCCTTTCCATTTCAATTGTATTTCAGATTTTAAGTCCAATACATCATCACTTCCACAATCAAAAATGGAAAGTGCAATTAAGTCTTTATGTTCACATTCGTTTAATGACGTTATAACATAATTTAAAAGATTATGACTTCTGTTTTTAATGCCAATACAAATTGTAATTGGTTGTAGTTTTTTACTTGAAAATGTGACAGTCCACCACGCTTTGAAATCGGTCAATAAAGTTGAGTAACCCAATTCATGCCAACGTCTTTGAGGCGATTTGAATACAAACCACAGAAACTGTTTGAGCGATTTGGGTAGGAGTTGTTTGATCACTTTTTTGTCAATTGAACATACGAACCACAGTGGTCGCTGTGTACATAAGAGCTGTAAATACCTGCGTCTTTCAAACGGTCTTTTAACGGATTGCTAACAGAGATATAATCGATGCGCCAGCCTTTGTTTCTGGCACGGGCGCCTGCTCTAAAGCTCCACCATGTATAATGATGCGGTTCTTTATTGAAATGCCTAAAGCTATCTATCATACCACTATCAAACCATTTGTCCATCCAAGCCCTTTCTTCAGGTAAAAATCCACTGGTGTTTTTGTTGCTAACAGGATCGTGAATGTCTATGGGTTTGTGGCAAATGTTGTAATCGCCACAAACAATAAATGGTCGGTCGTAACCCTTTTTTTGGTTGTACTCATAAAAAGCATCCAGGAATTCGTATTTAACATTTTGACGGATATCGCCGGTTGTTCCAGATGGGAAATAACAGCTGTAAATTTCAATACCATTAATAACAGCTGATATGACTCTACCTTCGAAATCAAACAATTCGTGATCCATACCTTTGGCAACGGATTCAGGTTGTATTTTAGATAATATACCAACGCCGCTATAGCCTTTTTTTTGTGCTGGAAAAAAATGACAATGGTAACCTAAATTTTGAAGGGCAGAAACATCGATATCAGATTCAAGGGCTTTCAATTCTTGAAGGCATACCACATCTGGTTGTTCTGTTGTCAAAAAATCGACAAATCCTTTGCTCATGGCCGAGCGAATTCCATTGACATTATAGGTGATGATTTTCATATTAGGTGATAGGGCAAACTTAATAGAATTTTGCGTCTTTTATTGTTTAAGGATGGGATTTTTTTATTAACCCCGGACCTCCAAACCCGGACCTTCAAATTTTTGACAAAATTTCTCAGTCCGGGTTATGCGACCTGCGAACGCTCTTACAGAACTAATGGTGAGGTAGTGGGTTCAGAAAGAAATTAAAATTAGCAAAAACGGCAGATTGGAGGTAAAGTGTTTATTAACGGGGAATTACGTGAAATTTAACAAAATCGAATTGTCATAAAATGGTCATGGATTGGTCATTTTTGATAAAATTTATTTTAAAAATATTGATAGTTAAAATAAATATAGCTAAATTGCTCATCAATATATCAAAACTACCTGAACGCTTATGAAAAAAGTTCTTTTGTTAAGTTTGGCAGTAACTGCGGTTGTAATCAATTACAATTGTCAAAAAAGTGCCGTGAATCCTGATCTGAGTAATATTAAAGTATATTTACCAGAGCAGCCGTATGACTACAGTAAAGTTCAAACTTCTATTGGGAAGCTGAACAACTACTATGAAAACTTTACCGTAATTAACAATGACAAAGCTACACTTGGTCGTGTTCTATTTTACGATAAGGCCTTATCTCTTAACAATTCTGTAGCATGTGCATCATGTCATTCTCAAAAGCATGCATTTTCGGATGTCGTAGCATTCAGTAAAGGTTTTGAAGAAAAATTAACTGCTAGAAATTCAATGGGTATCAGCAATCTTACTGATGAAAGAAACATTGGATTTTTCTGGGATGCTAGAACTACTCAAATTGAAAAAATGGTATTCGAACCTGTTGCCAACCACGTTGAAATGGGTTTTGATAGAATTGATTTGATTACTACCAAAATTGAACAATTGCCTTATTATGCTGCGTTGTTTGAAAAAGCTTATGGTAGTCCAGAAATTACAGAACAAAGAATGCGCGAGAGTATGGGTCAATTTTTATTCAGTTTGGTAAGTCAAAACACCAAATTCGATGATGGATTGTATACCAACTTTAGCAATTTTGATGATAAAGAGAAGAGAGGGTTGGAATTGTTTAATAAAAACAGTTGTGGATCTTGCCACCAAATCTCTGCAAGTTTCGGTTCATCATATTCTTCTATGAAATTTGCAAATATTGGATTGGATAAAGTTGATACAGATAAAGGTATCAATGGTTTGTACAAAATTCCAAGATTGAAAAATATTGCATTGACAGCTCCATACATGCACGATGGTAGATTCAAAACTTTGGAAGAAGTGCTTGATCACTACAGTGAAAACATCCAACCTAACGAAAAACTGTCATTCCAATTAAAAGAAAATAACAATGGTGGTCCTAAACAAATGAAGTTTACTGATGCAGAAAAAGCAGATTTGATTGCATTCTTAAATACATTGACTGATGCTAAATTAACCACAGATGTAAAATATTCAAACCCTTTTATTAAGTAATTTGAATGTATAAAAAGATAATATGCCTGCTGCTGATAACCATCACAGCAGGCACTTTTTTTGCTCAAGCAAGAAATGTTGATTCAAGCAAGTTTAGATTCAGTTTTTTAATTTCCAGTAAGCCATTGTTTAATGCTTTGTCTGCAAAAGACAGTGCACAAAATTTTATGTATTCTCATAATCAATTTGAATTTCAGATTGGTTACAAGAAACATCAATTGAATATTGGTTTTGATGCTTACTACAGAAAGACTGATACCAAAGTGAATAATCTGCCAAAGGTTAGCACTCAAAATAAATTGTTTTTTAATCCAAGTTATTCTTTTCAAGTATACTCAAACAAAAAATGGTCTTGTTTTGTAGGTGTAGGTTACTTGAAAAATGTGGTTAAGAATTCTACGGAAGTGACATCTAGTATAGAAATTATAAACAGTTCTGAAACCCAAACAGAAGAAGGCGCTAATGCCTATTTCAGGGCTAATTATAAGTTGAGTAAACGATTTAGTATAGAGATGGAGACATCTTTTTACTATTCAAGAGAACGCGTTGATAAGGAGAATAAATACAGTTTAACGACCTCATTGAATAACGTTACAACGTTCTACAGGGATTTTAGAACCTATGCCTTTCCTTCAAACATCTGGTTGAAGTACACTTTCTAAATCATTTCTTTTCCATTTCAACACGCATGCTGTTGAGCATGTGGATGATGCTGTCTAAATTTAATTCTTCAGTAGGCTTATCAGAAATATTTAGCGTACAAACGAATTCCCAAACTTCTAAAACATCAGAAGCTTTGATGGTGTATGGAGAATAGTGTTTGTTGTCTGAATGTAATTCTAATATGCCAGGTTTAGAGTATACGCGTTTATACACTACGCCATCTTCTTTGGTTAATAAGACATAAGTAGCACCATTGTTGATGTCTTTAAGCGATTCTATGTATTTTCCAACAACATAACAGCCATCTCTCAAAGGAGGCATTGAATCGCCTTTAATAGGAAATGCTCTATGTTTGCCTACTATTCTGAAAGGCAAATTCATCAATGGAAGTTTTTCGAAATATTCGGGGTCGGCATAGCCATTTAAATAACCAGCAGATGCTTTCATGGTTATAACTTCTATTTTATCGTTGTTTTCTTTGTCGACTACTATCGGAAACAACAATCTATTTTCACCTATTTTAATCATGTTATCGAGGTTGAATTTTCTCAAATCACATTTTACCAAAGCATCAATAGCAACATGAAATAATTTGGATATTTTTATCAGCGTTTCTATTGGCGGATCGCATCTTTCTTCCTCATATGAACCAATTCGCGCTCTAGTGATATCCAGTTTATCGGCGAGGTTTTCTTGCGACCAACCTTTTAACTGCCTTAAATGACGTAGGTTTTTTGAAATTTTACTCATACTAAAATATTTAGCACAAACGTACTAAAAAAAATAGTAATTTGCAAACGGTTTTTTTGTTAAATCATACTTCAGTCGGGTTAGGAGCCGAATGAAGACAAATTTGAGGTTAAGGATGGGGTCAGTAAAATTGTTATTGCCTCTTCCTTAATTCTCATAGTGTGCTTCTTTAAGTGCTACATCGGCTGAACATTATAGCTAAACATTTTAAAATTCCTTATGCCCTTTTATGGATCGTCAGATTGTACATATAGATTTGGATACTTTTTTTGTATCAGTAGAGCGATTGATTCATCCAGAATTGGTTGGTAAACCAGTTATGGTGGGTGGTGGTAGCGATAGAGGTGTTGTTGCCGCTTGTAGTTATGAAGCTCGATCATTTGGAGTGCATTCGGCTATGTCTATGCGTATGGCTCGTCAACTGTGTCCAGAAGCTGTAATTCTGAGGGGCGACCATTCTCAATACAGTAAATACTCTGATATCGTAACAGAAATCATTCAAGAGAATGTTCCTGTTTATGAGAAGTCATCAATCGATGAGTTTTATATTGATATGACTGGTATGGACAAGTTTTTTGGCACTTATAAAATGGCTACTGAACTGCGTCAGAAAATCATTAAGGAAACCAATCTACCTATTTCATTTGCACTATCGGTGAATAAAACTGTGTCAAAAGTAGGTACTGGTGAAGCCAAACCCAATGGTCAGAAACACATAGATACAGGTACTGAAAAACAATTTCTGGCACCTTTGTCAATAAAAAAAATACCAATGGTGGGCGACAAAACCTATCAATTGTTAAGAGGTATGGGAGTGTCGAAAATTTTCACTTTGCAAGAAATGCCACGCGAGCTGATGATGCAGGTTTTGGGTGAAAATGGAGACGTGATTTGGAAGAAAGCTAACGGGATTGATAATACACCTGTAGTGCCTTATTCTGAACGGAAATCTATCTCTACAGAACGCACTTTCGAAAAAGATACAATTGATGTTAAAGCTCTGAAAGGGTTGATGGTGGCTATGACTGAGAAGTTGACGTTTCAATTAAGAAGTGAGAACAAATTGACCGCATGTGTAACGGTTAAAATTCGTTATTCAGATTTTAATACTTACACCATGCAAGCTCGAATTCCTTATACATCACTCGACCATGTCTTGATTCAAAAGGTCAATGAGCTGTTCGAAAAATTATATCAAAAAAGGTTGTTGGTAAGATTGATTGGAATTCGTTTTAGTCACCTTGTGCAAGGTGGTCATCAGTATAGCCTGTTTGAAGAAACACTTGAGCAAATACAGTTGTACGAAGCGATGGATAAAATCCGCAAACGGTATGGTAAAGATGCCATTCATCGCGCAGTTGGTATGAACGAACATTTGCATGATTTTAATCCTTTTAAAGGCAACACCAAATAATGTTGTTGAATTGTCATACATACTACAGTTTTTGTTATGGCACATTGAGTCCGGAAGCTTTGATGTATGAAATTCAAAGCAAAGGATACACGCAGTTTGTGTTGACAGATATCAATAATACATCGGCATGTATCGATACCGTGAGACGGGCCAATGAGCTTGGAATAAAGCCCATTTTAGGCATAGATTTTCGAAATGGGGTTCAACAGAAATACATTGGAATTGCTAGAAACAACGAGGGATTTCTTGAGTTGAACAATCACCTCAGCAAACACTTACATACCAATGCTTCTTTTGATGGGTTGGCTCCTGAGTTCAATCAAGCTTATGTTGTGTATCCATTAAATGCCTATCAAGGACATGTTTTGAAATCAAATGAATTTATAGGTGTGTCGATGCGAGACTTGGTGTTTTTGCCTCTGAATAAATACCATCATTTAACCAATAAAATGGTGGTGTTACAAACACTGAGTTTTGAAAACAAAAGGCAATTCAACATGCATAGATTGTTGAGGGCAATTGATACAAATGTGTTGTTGAGCACCTTGTCAAAGAGTGAGCAAGCATTGGGTACAGAGATGGTTGTAAGCTGTGAAGAATTGTTAAAAGCATTTGCGGAATATCCTAACATCATTGCCAATACCAAAGCCATTTTAAACGATTGTTCCATCCATTTTGAATATGGTAAATTGGCGAATAAGAATTTGAAACACTATACTGGAACTGCTCAGGGCGATAGTGAAATGTTGCGCAAGTTGTGTTATGAAAATTTGCATTACCGTTATCATCAACCTAATGAAGAGGTTCTTAAAAGAATAGAAAAGGAACTTGAAGTGATTCAACAATTGAAATTTGAATCGTATTTTTTAATCAATTGGGATATTGTCAACTATGCCAGACATAAGAATTATTACTATGTTGGAAGAGGAAGTGGAGCCAATAGCATACTGGCGTATTTACTTAGAATTACCGATGTTGATCCAATAGAGCTCGACTTGTATTTTGAGCGTTTTATCAATTTGTATCGAAATAACGCCCCCGATTTTGATATGGATTTTTCGTGGTTGGACAGAGACGATATTACCCAATATATTTTCAATCGATTTGGTAGTGAACGAACTGCTTTGTTAGGTGCTTACAATACGTTTCAACACGACGCAGTAATTAGGGAATTGGGGAAAGTGTTTGGATTGCCTTCTGGAGATATTGACAGGTTGCAAAAGGGAGATGTGAATGCTTCAAAAGATGAAATGGGGGCGTTGGTGTTAAAGTACAGCAAATTGATACAAGGATTCCCGAGTCATCTAAGTATTCACTCAAGTGGTATCATCATATCTGAAGCGCCTATCCATGCTTATTCAGCAACGAATTTGCCGCCTAAAGGATTTCCAACAACCCAATATAGTATGTTGGAAGCTGAAGATATTGGCCTGTATAAATTTGATATATTAAGTCAGAGAGGTCTGGGTAAAATCAAGGATTCTATCACAATAGTAAAGGAGAATAGGGGAATTGATATCGACATTCACGATATAAAGAAATTCAAGAAAGATGAGCAAATAAAGGAATTGTTAAAGCATGGAAAAACTATAGGATGTTTTTATGTTGAGTCGCCAGCCATGCGCATGTTGTTGTCGAAATTGCGTGCAGATGATTATTTGAGATTGGTAGCTGCAAGTTCTATTATTCGACCAGGGGTAGCGAAGAGTGGCATGATGCGCGAATATATTGTTAGATATAGACATCCTGAGTTGAGGGAAAAGGCCAGAAAAGAATTGCCTGATATGTATGATTTGTTAGAAGAAACTTATGGTGTGATGGTGTATCAGGAGGATGTGATTAAAGTTGCGCACTATTTTGCTGGATTGTCTTTGGCTGAATCGGATTATTTGAGAAGGGGCATGTCATGGAAATTCAAACAGAGAAATGAGTTTTGGAAGGTGAAACAAAACTTCTTTGAAAATTGCAGAAACAAAGGATATAGCGATAAAGTAATCAATGATATCTGGATGCAAATTGAAAGTTTTGCGAATTACGCATTTTCAAAAGGCCATTCTGCAAGCTATGCAGTTGAGAGTTATCAAGCTTTATATCTTAAAGCATATTATCCTTTAGAATATATGGTCGCGACATTGAACAATGGCGGTGGATTTTATAGAAAAGAATTGTACATTCATGAAGCGCGCATGCATGGGGCTGATATTAAACGACCATGTATCAACAATAGCAGTGCATTGTGTGTGATTAAAGGTAGTGTCATTTGGTTGGGTTTAGCCATGATAGCCGATTTAGAAGAGCAATTAATTTTAGATGCATTGCTTGAGCGACAGAAGAATGGTGACTTCAAAAGTTTGTTTGATTTTGTCAATCGAGTTAAAGTGAGTATTGAGCAGATGCGCATTTTGATAAGGGCTGGAGCGTTTGAATTTACTGGCAAGGACAAGAAAAAGTTGTTGTGGGAAGTGCATACCATGATGCATGTAAGTCCCAAGAAAGACGATGTAAAGGAGTTGTTTGTTAAAGAGGTAAAAAATTGGAAGTTGCCAGATTTGGTGAATAGTTCGATAGATGATGCATACGACGATTTGGAGTTGTTGGGATTCCCTATGTGTTCGCCATTCGAGTTGTTAAAAGAGGCACCAACGACCAGCACATTGTCTAAGGATTTTAAAATGAAAGTCAACCAAGTTGTCGAAATTACTGGGTACATGATTTCGGTAAAGTACTTGAGGACATCAAAGGGAGAAAGGATGTATTTTGGTACATTTATAGACCAAGAGGGCTTGTGGATTGATACTGTTCATTTCCCACCATCGGCATTGCAGTATCCATTTAGCGGTCCGGGTGCATACAATTTAAAAGGAAAAGTTGTAGAAGAATACGATTTTTTATCTTTAGAAGTCCAAGAGATGCGACACTTACCAATAGTAAATTTTGATTAGTAATTCAGTCTGTAATGTCGAATATTTCAGGTCGACAACCTTGTAAGGTTGGTTTAAGTTGGTTCAACAACCTTGTAAGGTTGGAGGTGAAATTGTATTTTAGAAAATTCGTCTGCCAAATCGTTCGAATATCGCTTTGTCTAAACTTTCGCGGTCGTCTGGATGAGCTATGTCGCGAAGTAAGTATGCTCGCTGTGATAGGTTTTTGCCAAATAAATCGACGACGCCATATTCGGTTACGACATAATGCATGTGCGCTCGTGTAGTTACAACTCCGGCACCTGTTTTTAAAGTTGGAACTATTTTGGATTTTCCTTTGGCAGTGCGAGTTTCTATTGCTATAACAGGTTTGCCTCCTTTTGAAAGTGATGCTCCTCGCATAAAATCAATCTGACCACCAACGCCTGAAAATTGATATAACCCAATAGAATCTGAACATACCTGACCAGTGATGTCAATTTCTATTGCAGAATTAATAGAGACAGCCTTGTCGTTTTCTCTAATAATTTTTGAATCGTTTACATAGTCAATGTCTAAAAATTCAACCATGGCATTGTCGTCAACAAAATTGTAAAGTTTTTTGGTGCCTACAACAAAACTGGTAACGATTTTGCCCCTGTGATTTTTCTTGTAAGCATTGGTGATAACACCATTTTCAATCAAAGGTAAAATTCCATCAGAGAACATCTCAGTGTGTATGCCTATGTCTTTATGATGCCTTATGCTTGCAAGAACAGCATCTGGAATATGTCCAATACCCATTTGAAGTGTTGAACGGTCTTCTATTAACCCAGCGCAGTACTTACCTATTGTCATTGATTCATGGGTGATTTTATCCGTATATGAAACTTCAGGTAAATCGTCGGAGACACTTACTAACGCATCAAAACTATTGATATGTAAAACGCCATCTCCGTTGGTGCGCGGCATTTCGGTGTTGATTTGTGCTATAATGTATTTGGCGTTTTTTAAAGCTGACCTTACAATATCCACAGATGTGCCAAGCGAACAATAACCATGTTTGTCGGGCTTAGATACATTGATCATCGCCACATCAATTGGTAAAATATTTCTGTCAAACAAGGATGGTATTTCGCTTAAAAATACTGGAATGTAATCACCGGCATCCATATTTACGATATCTCTCACATTGGATGAGACAAACAATGAGTTGAGATAAAAATGTTCGCCAAAATCAGGTTTTGAAAACAAGTCACCGCCGTAGGTACTGAGACTCATGATTTCGACTTTATTGAGTTCAGAGCGTCGAGCATATAACGCATTTAAAAGTGTTAACGGCGTAGCTGCACTTCCCTGAATGAAGACCCGCATACCGCTTTGTATATGTTTAACCGCTTCTTCGGCACTCATCCATTTTGCCTCAGTTTGATTTAAATTCATTCTTTAAAGTGTTTGTGTTAAACTTGCAATATTCAGAAAAAATAACCATTAAAGTCATGATGAACATCAATAAAAAAAGCACAGTTTAGGGCTGTGCTTTTTTATTTTATAATAAGTTTTGTTATGCTTGATTGTTGTTCTCTTCTGATGTGTGGTTGTCTGCGTTTTCATCAGTAGATTCAGACTCTGAAGATGTTTGTTGTTCTTCTTCTTTCTTTTTGCGGAAACGTTTAAAAATAAATCCAAATAAGGCAATGATACCAACTATTAAAGGCTTAATAATTTTCAATAAGAAAATGCCGATTTTAGCTAGGATTCCAGTTTTTGCTAACACTGTTCCAGCGATTAATCCACCGATACCATACTCAGCAAGTTTGTCAGTAGAAGAATTGTAGTCGGCATATTTCTGACCATCATTGAAGTCGGTTGAATTTAATATCTTGTCAACATCTTGTTTTACTTCATTGAACTGGTCCATGCTAGAAATGATGTTCATTTCTAAGTAGCCTTGTCTACCTAATACTCTGATGTTGTAGTTTAAGGAGTGCAATTCTGAACCGCCAAAAATATATTCTTTAGCCCAATGTAATTTCTTTTTTACTTGGTCATAAAAAGGAGCTTGAGCCCATCCAACAAGTTCAATGCTTTCGTAACCTGAACTGATTCTATTTTTATTTTCTTCAACTGTTTGTTCTTTCAATTGTTTCAATAAATCAGCGTAATCAATGTCTTTGGCATCTTCGTCATCAACATGGCCTTCTTCCACATAATTGTAATCAACCAACCATCTAGGGGCTTCCATTATTGTAGGGGTATCGGCTAAAAGCATACCAAGTGAGAGTGGGGCAGGAGGATTGCCATAAATTTCCTCCATTAAAATTTTAGATTGTTCTGGATTTAAATACAGACATCCTTGAGGAACATTTAATGTAGCTAAGTTGTTTCCCAAAGTGATTTTACCCGTTTGATAGTTAAAAGTTTTTAGGATACTATCAGCTTGCATCAGTTTTTGAATGTCATCAACAGAAACTGAGTCATTTTGTGCAACGATACTTAAGCTAAATAGCATTGCTAAAGCAATAAAAAGAGATTTCATAATACGCTTACAATTCTAGGTGATAAAATTCTCAATTCAAATTACTAAATGTTTAATTGACATAAAATTTTCGAAAATCCTTAAAATATGTCGTGTTTTTGTATGATAAATTTTTTTAATAAGTTGATAATCAAATGAAATGATGTTTTTTGGGTCAATCGAAATATGTCGAAATCAATTTGGGATTGCCTTTTGGTTTCGTTATCTTTGCAGCCCCAAAAATTAGTATGATTAGCGTATCAAATGTTTCTTTGAGGTATGGTAAAAGGGTCTTATTTGACGAAGTAAACGTTAAATTTGTTCCTGGTAACTGCTACGGTGTAATTGGTGCAAACGGAGCAGGTAAATCAACCTTTATAAAAATTCTTTCAGGCGAAATAGACCCAACAACTGGTCATGTAGAAATTGAAAAAGGCAAAAGGATGAGTGTTCTAAAGCAGAACCACTTTGAATTTGATGAGTTCCAGGTTTTGGAAACTGTTATCATGGGTAACAAAGAATTATACTCTATCATCAAAGAAAAAGAAGTTATTTATGCTAAAGAAGATTTCACTGACGAGGATGGTATTCGTGCAAGCGAGTTAGAAGAAAAATTTGCTGAAATGGAAGGTTGGAACGCTGAAAGTGATGCGGCAAATATGCTAAGTGGGTTGGGAATCACTGAGGACTTACATTTTAGAACTGTTCACGAATTGAACAACAATCAAAAAGTGCGAGTATTATTAGCTCAAGCCTTATTTGGTAATCCTGATATTTTATTGATGGACGAGCCTACCAACGACTTAGATGTTGATACCATTTCTTGGTTAGAAAATTTCTTGGCGAATTTTGAAAATACTGTTTTAGTTGTATCGCACGACAGACACTTTTTAGATGCAGTATGTACGCATGTTGCAGATATCGATTTTGGTAAACTTCAAGTTTATTCAGGTAACTACACCTTCTGGTATCAAAGTAGTCAGTTGGCTTTGAAACAACGCTCAGACCAGAACAAGAAAGCGGAAGAAAAGAAGAAAGAATTGATGGATTTTATCCAAAGATTTAGTGCTAACGTAGCAAAGAGTAAACAGGCAACCAGTAGAAGAAAGATGATTGAGAAATTGAACATCGAAGAGATTAAACCTTCTACTAGAAAATATCCTGGTATCTTCTTCATACAAGAAAGAGAAGCAGGAGATCAAGTTTTATCTGTTGAAAATTATAGCTATAAATTAGAAGACACTGTTCTATTTAGCAACATCAATTTTACAGTTAACAAAGGTGATAAAATTGTTTTCTTGTCAAAAAATCCATTGGCAATTACCAAGTTTTTTGAGTGCTTAACCAACAATGACAAACCTGCAAGTGGTAATGCTGAGTGGGGTGTTACAATAAAGTCATCATACATCCCTAACGATAACTCAAAATTCTTTGAAGGAATTGATTTAAATCTAGTTGATTGGTTGAGACAATTTTCTAAAGAAAAAGATGAAACGTTTATCAGAGGTTTCTTAGGTAAAATGTTGTTCAGTGGAGAAGAGAGTTTGAAAAAAGCGAAGGTGTTAAGTGGAGGAGAAAAAGTGAGATGTATGTTGAGCAAAACGATGTTAGAAAGTCCGAACTTGATGATAGCCGACGAGCCAACTAACCACTTGGACTTAGAAAGTATCCAATCTTTGAACAACAGTTTTATAGATTACAAAGGAACATTGTTGTTTTACTCGCATGACCATGAATTCATGAACACCGTTGCAAATAGGGTGATTGAAATCGGTCCGAACGGTATGATTGACAAGCATTGTACTTATGATGAGTACTTGGATGACGAGTCTATATCAGAGAGAAGAGTAGGTTTGTACGCATAAATCTATGAAAATCTCGAATCTCTTAAAGTCGAGTTATTTTCTTGAGACCATACATATACCTTTGTGGTTGGTCAAAGATATTTGTTGGCTGATGGAGTTTAGGTTAACGGGTATTATCATAGCGGTTCCGACGGTATTAGTAGCATTTATTGTGGCTTATATTTCAAGAAAAGATAAGAACCATTTTTTACCCAATATTTCAATTGCTTTGTGGATTATAGCCAATGCCAATTGGATGATAGCAGAATTTTATAATTTGCCAACCAAAGAGTACAGTATTTATCCGTTTCTTTTAGGTGTATTGGCTTTTGTAATTTTTGTAATGATAAAAATTTCCGACTACCGAAAGTCGATTAGAATAAAGTAAATTTGTCCCTTTAATTATGCCGAAGATTACCTTCAATTTTGAAGAAAAAGATAAAACCCCATTAACTGTTGATATTGCAGTTGGTGAGATGATTTTGGATGTTGCATTAGACAACGATGTGGCTTTACATCACAATTGTGGAGCCGTGTGTGCATGTAGTACTTGTCATATTTATATTGACAAGGGTGCAGACAATTTAAGTGAGATTACAGACAAAGAAGAAGACTTTGTAGATAGAGCGCGTAATCCAAGATTCAATTCTAGATTGGCTTGTCAATGTGTTTTAGAAAACGATGTTGATTTAGTTGTAACCATTCCAGATCAATCAGGTATTATCGGTCATTAATATTTTACATTATGAGTTTTGAATTACCAATATACTGGAAGGATTACGAAGACATAGCTATGGCTTTATACGAGCGTTTTGGCGATGACTTTGGTGAACCAAAAATATACAGAATCCGTTTTACAGAATTACTAGAATGGGTTTTAGAAATCCCCAACTTCAAGGGCACTCGCGAAGAGTGTAACGAAGGGCACTTAGAAATGATTCAAAGTCAGTGGGTATACGAATGGCGCGATAATCAGTAATAGGGAAAGTAAGTTTTCTTGCTAATTAATATTCTGGATGTAACATCGGAGGTCGTAACGTCGGAGGTTGAAACGCTTGCCCCGCATCGAGTTGAGTCCTCGAAACTCTGATGAGGGGTCGGAGGTTACCTAGAGCGGCCTGCGTGCTACCGACCGGAGGTCACCTCGTCATAGCTCTGTTTCTACCCAAGATGTATTTAAGGTACCAGTTGAATCTAAAAACATTGTACCGACTGTTGGGTGTTAAAGAGGCAAAATACTCTACACCTAAAACCAGGTTTTGATATCCCGTTCCGATGCCTATTCTAGCATAATGACTGACGATATCAGTACTTAATCCTGCTGAGATATGACCAGAAAATCTAGTTCCTAATGCCCTAAATCCTTTGGTGAAATCGCCTTTCAAATTGATTAAATAGTATCTGTAGCTGGTAGAAAGTATTGAATCTAAATAAGATTTTTGGTCCGATATAGGATAAGCGAATTCAAGTCCAATTCCCCCACCATAAATGGTCCAATCAGGATGCTAAAATGAACCTCTATTTCGAATATAGTAATATCCTAAACCAGCATCTAAGTTGACTGAAAAAACTGAATATTTGAATTGGCGTTTGTCGGTGTAGTCATGTGACATAAAATTGACACCTAGCCAACCACCATTAATAAAATCGAAACCTGAACTTGGCAACTCAGAAGAGTCGCTAGCTTGCAATTTCTGTGCTCTGACTCTTGGGTATTTTGATTGCGAGTTGTTAATTAATGAAGTGGTTTTAAAAAGATTGTTTCTATTGGTTTTTGATTTGTCTAGGCTAAGGGAAGATGGTTTATGATTTTGATTGATAGTAAAAAAAGAGAGAGAATCTTTATGACACGTATTACCTGACAAGCTTTGGGAAATCAATATGCTTGATATAATTAATAATAGAAATGGTCTAAGATGCTTCAGTTTCACGAAATCAAATATATGTTAAGATTTCCAAATAAAATACATTCAATTTAGGTTGGCAACCTTGTAAGGTTGTAATAGGAAGTTAAACCAACCTTGTAAGGTTGAAGATGAATAGGGATAATGGAAATGCTTAAATTAAATCGCTGGCTTTAGCAACCAATTCGGCTAGGTCGAGAACCTCAACTTCTGCTTCTTTGTTTTGATGTTTTACGCCGTCTCTCAACATGGTCATGCAGAAAGGGCAGTTGGCGGCAACAATATTTGCTCCGGTTGCTACTGCCTCTTCGGCTCTTTCAATATTGACTTCTTTGTTGCCTTTTTCGGCTTCTTTAAACATCTGAGCGCCACCAGCGCCACAACAAAATCCGTTGGATTTGCAGCGTTTCATTTCTACTAGTTCGGCATCAAGGGTTTCTAGAACAGCTCTTGGAGCGATGTATTCGCCGTTGGCTCTGCCAAGATAACAACTGTCGTGATACGTGATTTTTTTGCCTTTGAAAGCTCCACCATCAAATTTCAATTTACCATCGTTAATTAATTTTTGAATGAATTGTGTGTGGTGTATCACATCGTAATTACCACCCAAAGAAGGGTATTCATTCTTTAAAGTATTAAAACAATGTGGGCAGGTTGTAACAATGTTTTTGATGCCATAACCATTTAGAACGGCTATGTTGTTCATGGCTTGCATTTGAAATAAAAACTCGTTACCTGCGCGCTTTGCTGGGTCGCCTGTACAACCTTCTTCATTGCCAAGTATGGCAAAATCGATGTTGCAATGGTGAAGAATTTTAGCAAATGCTTTGGTGATTTTTTGGGCGCGCTCATCGAAACTGCCTGCGCAACCGACGTAAAACAATACTTCAGGAGATTTACCTTCTGCAGCGTATTGAGCTACAGTCTTTATTTCAAATCCTAATGACATACTGCAAACTTAAAGAATCTTGCAGACTATTAAAATCTAATTTTTTTTGAATAACCAAGCTCCGAATAACCAAGCTCCGGTCGGTAGCCTGAAGACCACGACGAAGGAACCTCCGACTCGTGTTTAAAAAGTTATGAAACGGAAAGATGATTAGGGGAGGGTTGAGATTTTAGAGCAGTTTTAACACCTCGTCCTTTACCATGTATCTCACTGACTTGCCCTCTTTTAACATGGTTCTGATGCGTGTTGCCGAATATTCGATGATTGGGGCCTTTAGTT
This sequence comes from uncultured Chitinophaga sp., assembly GCA_964438995.1. Lineage (GTDB taxonomy): Bacteria > Bacteroidota > Bacteroidia > NS11-12g > UBA955 > JABMMZ01. The sequence continues at coordinate 5,333 of CAYTMQ010000021.1, read as the reverse complement.
CTATGATGTTCGATGCATCAATAGAGTCAGATTTCTCGTGATTCAACCTCGGATAAACGAACAATGGATAGCTTAATATATGCGCAGGATTCTTCCATTGCATTAGACCATTGAATGTATCGGTCCCCATAATGATGCTGTATTGATGGCCAGTATTTTGGGCTTCTAATTGTTCTAATGTTTGGGAAGTGTAAGAGGGTAGTGGTAGATTGAACTCTATGTCTGATACCTTAAATTTTGGATTGTCTTGAATAGAGGCTTCTAGAATTTTCAATCTCAATTCAGTCGGCCATAAATCGCTTTGTTGTTTGATTGGATTGTGAGGAGATAATACAAAATGGACTTCGTCTGTATCTGTTTCATTTAACACGTGTTGGGCAATACTCAGATGACCGAGGTGCACAGGATTAAACGACCCAAAGAATAGTGCAATTTTCATTTTAACTATTGATGAAATCTTTTACAATCTTCTCAGCATTTACGAGAGTTTCATCCAATTTGTCATTGATTAGAACAATGTCGTATTGGTTTTCAAATTGTAACTCATGTTGCGCTTTGTCGATGCGCATTTTTAATTGATGTTCAACTTCTGTTGAACGCTTTGTCAATCGCTCCATTAGCACTTCTACAGAGGGTGGTCTCAAGAAAATGGCCAACGCATTGTTTCCAAATTTGTTTTTAATTCTAACGCCACCTGCAACATCTACATCAAAGATAACAGTTTTGCCTTCCGACCACAGTCGTTCAATTTCACTGTTCAAAGTACCATAAAATATGCCGTTGTACACTTCTTCGGTTTCTAAAAATTCGCCATTGGCTTCTTTAGCTTTAAAGTCTTCTAAATCTAAAAAATAGTATTCTCTTCCATTGACTTCGTTGGCTCGAGGTTTTCTTGTAGTTGCAGAAATAGAAAAGCCAAGTTCTGGCATTACAGATAGCAAATGGTTTACAACTGTTGTTTTACCGCTGCCAGATGGTGCTGAAAAAATAATCGCTTTGTTCAAAATCTTATACAAATTAAAGCTTTCTTTATTAAATATAGAAAGCAGTTTTTGAGTGATGTTGTTTTTCTTGTGAGTGTGCTAAAATTCTTTTTGAATAAAAAAAACAAACCCGACCAATTGATCGGGTTTGTTGTATGAGTTAATTAACTTTGTTGTTGTGGTTGTTTTGTTTCCTCAGTTGGAGGCTTTGGCAACAATACTTTTCTTGACAATCTTAACTTACCAGTCTTTTTGTCAATTTCTATCAATTTTACTTTCACTAAATCGCCTTCTTTGAAAATGCCATCCATTTTGTTGATGCGTTTCCAATCGATTTCGCTGATGTGAAGTAAACCATCTTTACCTGGTAAAATTTCAATAAATGCTCCAAATTCAACTATGCTCTTCACTTTACCTTCGTAAATTTCACCAATTTCAGGAACAGCAACAATACCTTTGATGATACGTTTTGCTTCGTTCATGCTATGGCCATTGTCAGACATGATTTCAACGATACCTTGGTTGTCTACTTCAGTGATAGAGATGGTAGCGCCAGTTTCTTTTTGGATACCTTGAATTACTTTACCACCTGGTCCGATTACTGCACCAATTTGGTCTTTGTCAATGATGATTCTTTCAATTCTTGGAGCGTGGTCTTTGTAGTCTTCTTTAGGATTTGCAATGGTTTTGTTCATTTCACCTAGGATATGAGCTCTACCTTTTCTTGCTTGTTCTAAAGCTTCCTCAACCATTTCCCATTTCAAGCCATTGATTTTAATGTCCATTTGACAAGCAGTGATACCTTTTGCAGTACCCACTACTTTAAAGTCCATATCACCTAAATGGTCTTCATCACCTAAGATATCTGTTAAGATGCTGTATTTGCCAGTTTTACTATCGCTGATTAAGCCCATAGCAACACCAGAAACACCACCTGTTATTTTAACACCAGCGTCCATTAAAGCCAAGCTACCAGCACAAACAGTTGCCATTGAAGACGAACCATTTGATTCTAAGATATCACTTACAATACGGATTACGTATGGGTTAACATCATCACCAGGTAATGCTTTTTTAAGTCCTCTAAGCGCTAAGTTACCGTGACCGATTTCTCTTCTTCCAGGACCTCTATTTGGTCTTACTTCACCAGTTGAATAACCAGGGAAGTTATAGTGCAGCATTAAGCGGCTATAACCACTTAACATAGGAGCATCTAATAATTGTTCATCCAATTTACCACCTAAAGTTACAGTAGTGATAGATTGAGTTTCACCTCTAGAGAATACGGCAGAACCGTGAGCTGCAGGTAGGTAATTGATTTCAGTCCATATAGGTCTTACTTCATCTAGTTTTCTACCATCTAAACGTATAGATTCGTCAAGAATCATTTTACGCATAGCTTCTTTTTCTACATCGTGGTAATATTTTTTAGCTAAGAAAGTTTTAGTAGCTAATTCTTCTTCGGTAAGAGTTGTTAAGAATTCATTGATGATGGCTTTGAATTTCTCGCTGCGTTCATTTTTAGGGCTACCGCTTTTAGCTACAGCATATACTTTATCGTATGCATAGTCCCAAATTCTTTGTCTTAATTCTTCGTCGTTGTTTTCGTGGTTGTATTCACGGTTAGGTTTTTTACCACCCATTGCAGCGCAAAGATCCCACTGTAATTTACATTGTTGTTTAATGGCTTCATGAGCAAATTTAAGTGCTTCAAGCATTTCAATTTCGCTGATTTCATTGCATTCACCTTCTACCATGTTGATGTCGTGTTCTGTTCCAGAAACGATCAATTCCATGCTAGCTTTAGCAATTTCTTCTTCGGTTGGATTGATAACGAGTTGACCATCGATTTTAGCGACACGCACTTCAGAGATTGGACCTTGAAAAGGTATATCGCTCACCATAAGTGCAGCAGAAGCAGCAAGACCTACAAGGCAGTCAGGCGGGAAATTTTTATCACTGCTCATAAGCATAAGTGCTACTTGAGTGTCAGCGTGGTAATCATCTGGGAAAAGAGGACGGATAGCTCTGTCAACGATACGAGATACAAGAACTTCGTAGTCGCTAAGTTTAGCTTCACGTCTGTGGAAACTACCAGGGATACGGCCTACAGAGGCGAATTTTTCTTGGTAATCTACAGAAAGGGGAAGGAAGTCAACATTTTCTTTAGCTTCTTTTGCAGACACAACGGTTGCAAGAATCATGGTATCGCCGTGTTTAAGAACGACACTACCGTCGGCTTGTTTGGCAAGGATGCCAGTTTCGAGTTCGATGGATTTGCCATAACCCATTTGTAATGAGCTTCTAAATCCTGCTGGTTTATTAGACATAAATACTGTTTTTTTAAGGTAAAAATCCGAGTAAACCTAAGTGTTTACAAGGGGTTTGCTTTTTCAAAAAAGCAAAAAAAGCCCTCGAAAATCGGGGGCTTTTTTAATAAAATGATTTAAAAAATAGGTTATTTTCTGATACCTAAAGCTTTGATCAAGTCACGGTATTTGAAGATGTCTTGTTTAGATAAGTAATCTAATAAAGCTCTTCTTTTACCTACCAATTTCACTAGACTTAATTCTGAAGCGAAATCTTTTGGATTAACTTTTAAATGTCCAGTGATGAAATTGATTCTTTCAGTGAACATAGCAATCTGAGCTTCTGTAGAACCAGTGTTGGTTTCAGAACCACCAAATTTCTTAAAAATATCTTTTTTCTCTTGTGATGATAAATGCATACTCTTTATAATTATTATGCTTCTGCTTTTACTACAGAAACAAATGATCTGTTGTTTCTAGTTTTTGTGAATTTAACTATACCGTCTGTCAACGCAAACAAAGTGTGGTCTTTACCGATACCTACGTTTTCAGAAGGGTGGTGTTTTGTACCTCTTTGACGTACAATGATGTTACCAGCTTTGATGGTTTGACCACCATAAATTTTAACACCTAATCTTTTACTGTGCGACTCACGTCCGTTCTTGGAACTACCCGCGCCTTTCTTATGTGCCATTTCTTCTTATTATTTTATGCGTTAATAGATTCGATTAATACTTTTGACAAATATTGTCTGTGGCCATTTTTCTTTTTGTAGCCTTTTCTGCGCTTCTTCTTAAATACAAGCACTTTGTTATCTCTGATATGCTCTAAAACTTTTCCAGTTACTGATGCACCTTTGATGTTTGGTAAACCAACAGAAATTTTTCCGCTGTTGTCTACTAACATTACTTTATCAAAAGTAACAGATGATCCAGCATCACCACTTAAACGGTGAGTGTAAATGTATTTGTCTTTCTCAACTTTGAATTGCTTTCCTGCAATCTCTACAATAGCGTACATGCTTTAAAAAAATTTGGACTGCAAAATTACATCTTTTTGATTGAATTACAAATAATATGTCCAAAATATTTTATTTGTGGACGTTTTTGTGATTAAAAGTTTCTAGTTTATGGTGCAAATATAGGGTCTAATTTTGTCAATCCGTTGATATTTAGGTATTTATTTTTGCCGCCTTTGTATCTCAAAATTAATGCTCCAGTCTGATTTTTTGGCTTTTTGGCATCTCTACTGCCAGGGATTATTTGCTGGAAATCTCCTCCTCCAATTTGTGATTCACTCTTGATGTAAAGTACAAAGTTATATGTCGTGCCTTTTTTAATGCTCATACTACTCACACGATTAACACTGTCTTTGAAAATATATAAAGCATCTATTTTACCCATGGCAAAGGCACTGTCACATACCATTTTAAATGTTCGATTTGCTTTTAATTTGAAAGAATAAGTCGTAGAACTTCCACTTCCAGCAACTCCTCCATAAAGAGATTGATACGTACCACTTACAAAAGTGAAATCTAAATTTTTCTCTACCTTTTTGACTTGAAATGAACTCAAAAGGAAAATCACAATTATTAAATACAGATGCTTCATAAATTTTAAAGTTCAAATATAATACCAATAAAAAAGCCCCCGAAATTTCGAGGGCTTTTTCAGTAATTAATCTAAATTTTATCAGTTTGTAACAGTTACTTTGGTTGTAGTTGTTACGCCATTGATAGTTACTTTTACTAAGTAGATGCCTCTTGCATTTTCACTCAAGTTAACTTCTAAACGGCCTTCTGGGCTGGTTTTAGAATATACTTTAGAGCCTAATACATTGAATACTTCTACTTTCATTGCATTGTTATCGACATTAGTGATTATAAATGTACCGTTGTTTGGATTAGGGTAAATACTTACACCATTGCCGCCACTATTTATTCTGCTGATATCAGTTGTAGCTCCAACTTTCTTAGTGATTTCACAGTCGCAACCTGCAGCATTTGTTGCCTTCATGGTTACATTGAAATTACCACTGTACA
>CAYTMQ010000020.1:0-37882 GCA_964438995.1 uncultured Chitinophaga sp. | reverse complement strand
CTGCAATTAAGTTAATAGTTAGCAAAAAACGGTCAACCTTATTTAGGCATGGACAAAATCCTAAATCCTAAATCCTATTTCCTATATCCTATAAACTACATCCTATCAACTTTTTTGTATCTTTGTTAGATGTTTAACAAATTAATTATTGGTGTCAGTATTCTTTTGTTTTGTACCGTGTTTTTTGCTTGTTCTAATAAAAAAACCAATACAGGCATATATAAAAACAATGAAATTGAGTCTGTAGAAAAAGAGAAAATAGCTGTATTAAACAAACAACTCATCTCTTCTTTATTTAAAAAAGATGTGGTTGGGGTTAAAAAATTATTGTCAGATGAATTGCTGAAAAAGTTCAATGAAAATGCTGTTGAATTGTTAGGCAAAGTTGGTTCGGTGATGAAAAATGAATCTTTCTCCACTCTAGATGAATATTTGATCATTCACAATCAACCCAATATTTCTACAGTAATTCCTAACGATGATAGAGGTGATAGTAGCTATAGCTTGAGTTTTCAAACTATAAACGATGAAATTTATACTTCTTTACTTGTTATAAAAACTGATAATTTCGACCTATTAGTAACTGCCATTTATGGACGTTATTTTGGAGAATGGAAATTAAATGTGTTGAATTTTGGTCAATTTGCACTGTTTGGTAAAACTGCACCTGAATATTTTAAATTGTGTAAACAAAACTATTCAGATTCAAATTATGCAGATCTAACCATCAACTTAAGGTTGTTAAATGAATGCCTATTGCCTTCTGAAAACTACTTCAATTATCGTATTTTAGAAGATGCTAAGACATTTACAGATTCTGTGATGAACGAACTTAATGGTAAATTTACGTTCCCAATTGTGCTAAAAACCATATCATCTAAACCAGAACTAATTTCATTTACTGTAGAGATATTAGATGAACAACCTATTCCAGCCATTCTCTATAAAAGTAACATTAATTTGAAAGATACTGTTGCGCTTAAGTCAGAATATTTTCAAATAAAAAATGAAGCCTCTAAATTGTATAAAGGAGTAGATAAAACTAATAGAACTGTTCTATATAGGGCATACAATCAACTGCCTTCAGATGGCAACAGCGTCCCCTATAAAAATTATTTTGATACACATAAATAATCAGATTTATGAAATTTATACACTCATACAAAATTTGGATATTGGTTGTTTTAGGGTTGTTGGTTTCTTGTAAAAAGAAAAACAAACTTACCCAATTTACTATGAGTTATGCTCAAACAGTTGTCATACCTTCCTCTACAGGAGTGAACTTGCCATTCAATATATTTACACCTGATATGACTACCAGTTCTGAATCAACTTTTGAGGTTAACAACACCAGAAAAGATTTGATTCAAGAAATAAAACTAACCAAGTTGGATTTATTGATTTCGTCTCCAAGTAATGGTAATTTTCAATTTTTAAAGTCAATAGAAATTTACATTTCGGCATCTGGTTTACAAGAGATCATGATAGCTAAAAAAGATAACATTCCATCTGATATCGGCAACTACCTCAACTTAGATTGCCTTGACAACGATTTAAAAGAGTATATTAAAAAGGACCAGTTTAAATTGAGATTGAATACTGTGACCGATCAAATTATAACATCTGATTACCAAATTTTACTCGGAACAAAATTCTTTGTAGATGCTAAAATTCTAGGACTATAATGTCTGATGTGAACATTTATAACTTGGGCAATCACTTAGTCAATCGATATTTGATTGTTAGTGAAACACACAGAATCCTTATCGATTCTGGTTATCCCAATTCGCTTAATGAATTGGGTAAATTATTACGACCAACCAATTTTAAAATACAAGACATCAATTTTCTAATTTGCACACATTTCCATGTCGACCATGCTGGTGCAGCTCAAGAACTTAAAAACTTTGGTGTAAAATTAATTGTATTTGAACATCAAATAGAGGCCATCAAAGAAATGGAAACTTTGGCTTCACAAAAATTCAATTATACCCCCATTCTTCAAGATAATTTAATAATGCTTGTCAATGAGTCTGAACAATTTTTAAATACACTTCATATTGATGGGCAAGTGCTTTTGACGGATGGCCATACAAAAGATAGTATCAGTGTAGTACTCAAAAGTGGAGAAGTATTTACTGGCGATTTGTACAATGAAAATGCAATCGCTGATGACGATATTCCATCTAAAAGGTCGTGGGAAATCATCAAACAACACGGTGGTAAAATTGTGTATCCTGGTCATGGTGACATCTACAACATTTAACTATTTGTTCTAAAAATATGCTATTTTTACCAAAAGTTACTATGAAGTCTTCTGTAGAATCTGGCTATCGCCTCGTCAATGGCATTCAAATGTATTTTGAAATGTACGGAAATGGAGAGCCTCTTGTTTTAATACACGGCGGTGGATCAACCATCCAATCTACTTTTGGTAGAATCATTCCTCTTTTATCAAGTTCTTTCAAATTGATAGCTGTCGAGCTACAAGCCCATGGAAGAACAGCTGATAGACGTGTAGATTCTTCTTTTACTCAAGATGCGGATGATGTAGTTGAATTGCTCTATCAATTGAAAATTTATAAAGCCTATATTTTGGGTTTTAGCAATGGTGGTACTACAGCGTTGCAAATTGCGATTAGACATCCTCTAGTGGTTCAAAAATTGATACTTTGTTCTGCATTGTCAAAACGCAATGGTGTGCCCGATTGGTTTTGGGGTATGATGATGAATGCCAGTTTAGACAATATGCCTAAAGCATTACAGCAAGCTTTTTTGGATGTAAATCCTGATGCCTCTAAATTGCAAATAATGTACGATAGAGATGCAAAAAGAATGGTCAACTTTGTTGATTTTCCTGATGATGATATAAAAGGCATTTCTTCTCCAACATTGATAGTTTGTGGAGACAATGATATTGTAACTATTGAGCATTCGATTGAATTGCGCAACTTGATTAACAACGCTCAATTGGCTGTTATTCCCGGTGGTCACGGTGATTACATTGGTGAAATTACAACCATCACCGATCAAACAAATCCTGATGAATGGATAGTGCCAATGATTAAAAAATTCTTAAATACTAATTGAATGCTATGAGAAAATTATTTTTAATAATACTGTGTTGTTTCACATATAGTAAAACCTATGCTGGATTCATAGACAAATACAGTTTTAATTTTGGGACTAGTTATGCAACCCAATCGTGGTTATATAAATTGGCTCCTTTTCAATATGAAAAAACGTATAAAATTGGTTTGTTGGTGAATGCTAGGGCAGAAAAACAACTAAGTAATAAATTAAGTGTGTTTTCTGAATTAGGATATATAAGTAAAGGATTTAAAAATCAATATGAAATTCGTTTTGGAGATGGCACCTCAGGCGACGTCTATAATAAAAACGTCAATTTACACGATATCGCATTTAAACTTGCAACAAAATATTCTTTTAAAAAGTCTCAACCAAGTCCTTATACTTTTCTTGGTTTAGTGGCTGACTACACCTTTCAATACAATGATGTATACATCCATGAAAAAGCCAGCGACAAGTATTATAATATGTTTAAAGACCAATTGGATCAGAACGCTAAGTTAAATACTGGTGTCAATTTAGGATTTGGTTATCTCTTCAAAAAAGGCTTATACATTGAACTGGATTATAATCCCAATTTAACGTACAGCTTCAACGATCCTACATTAAGCATCAAAGACAATTGTTTTAGTTTGAAGGCTGGATTCATCATTGGTGAAGATAATTCAAAAGAATAAATACCATTTCGTGGTAAATACCCTTCATTTAATAGATAATCGCGTTCTCACTTTTTCCTTTTTATTATATTTGTAATATGTCTGTAATCGTCATCATCTTTCTTTGTGTTCTTATTTTATTGGCCTATATCTTTGATATCACTTCAAAATTTACTGGTATCCCTTCAGTGATTTTATTGATAGCATTAGGGTTTGTGTCTAAATTGATATTGACTTCTAGTCAAATAGTTTTACCAGATTTTAATCAGTTGTTACCAATTCTAGGTAGCATCGGTCTAATTCTAATTGTATTAGAAGGCTCACTAGAACTTGAATTAAACAAAGAAAACAACGGCAATATATTTAAGGCATTTTTGATGTCACTATTGCCGATGCTTCTTCTAGCGTTTACCATTGCAGGTATTGTGCATTATTTGTCTGGTGATAGTTTCTTAAACGCCCTTATTAACTCAGTTCCTCTCGCCATTATCAGCAGTGCCATCGCCATTCCTAGTGTTAAACACTTAGGTAAATTCAATCACAATTTTGTGGTTTTTGAAAGTAGCTTCTCGGATATATTAGGTGTTACAATCTTTAATTTTATCACCATAAATTCTGTCATCGATGGATTGGCTTTTTTAAATTTTGGATGGCAGATTGTATTGATGTTGGTGCTTTCTGTTATTGCAACGATTGCACTTGGTATGTTGCTCAACAGAATCAATCACCATGTTAAATATGTACCCATCATTGTTTTAGTTATTCTAATTTATGAATTGTCTAAAATGGTGCATTTGCCGGCTCTAATTTTTGTCTTAATATTTGGATTGGTACTAGGTAATATTTCATTATTGTCTAAATACGATAAAACCAATCGTTTAAACTTTGATAAAATCATTAAGGAGGTACATAAATTATCTGAAATACTTGCATCTGCTTTTATTATTAGAGCCTCATTCTTTATTCTATTTGGATTTTTAATCGATGTTTCTGACATCACAAATATGGAAGCACTTCAATTATCAGGCATGATTTTTTCACTGATTATTTTGCTCCGTATTATATTCTTGTCCATATTAAAATTGCCAATATTGCCATTGTTGTTTATAGCACCTCGTGGACTCATCACCATTTTGTTGTTCTTGTCAATTCCAGCAAAAAATTTCTTACCAATCATTAACAATGCAGTTATCATTCAAGTCATATTATTAACTGCCATTTGGATGATGTTAGGACTTATGTACAATAAAAGAAAAGCTTGAGGTATTTTATTAATCCTATTTTGATAGTCTTAATTGCCCCATTCTGCCTACATTTACAACTTTTGTCTTTAAAATATCTTCTTTAGAAACCTTTAAGATATTTTTATCTAATATGGTAAAGTCGGCATCCATGCCTTTTTTCAAAACACCTTTTCTGTGCTCTAATCTGCACGCCTTTGCAGCCCAAGTGGTCATGCCTTTTAAAGCTTCTTCTCGACTCAATGCTTCACCAATTAAAAATGCAGCTTGGTCTTTAATGCTAGGATGTTCTCTAAATACTGCTGTATAAAAAGTATGTAAAGGATTGATTTGCTCAACGGGAAAATCTGTACCTAATGGTAAATATTGATTTTGCTTTAGTAAAGTTTTGTAAGCGTATGCTCCAGACATTCTGTCTTTGCAAATTCTATCTTCTACCCAAGGTGCATCACTAGTAGCATGAGTTGGCTGAACACTAGGTATGATGCCATACTGACTGAATTTATCAATGTCTTTTAAATCCAGTATTTGAGCGTGTTCAATTCTCCATCTTAAATCATTTCCTGGTGGTAAAAATTTTGATAAAATTGATAAGATAACATTGTTAGCGGAGTCGCCTATGCAATGCGTGTTGATTTGATATTTTGTAAATGCAAATGTCATTCTTGCAAATGAATCATAGTATTTTATAGGATGTAACATGGCGCCACTGTGCATTGGTCTATCGCAATAGTCGCGTTTTAATTTGGCTCCTCTGCTACCTAATGAACCATCAGCGTACAATTTAAAACTACAAATTTTGCTATGGTCAGACTCGTAAATTCCCAATTTCTTTGCATAATCCATACCTTCTACTGTTGGATTCAACATCATATACATGTAAATAGACAAATGACCAGCATCGTGTAGAGAGTCCAAAAACAGACATTCTTTTAGGTCAAGTCCAGCATCTGCTAAAGCCGTTAACCCATTGCTGTAACAATCTTTCTCAGCTTGTTTTAAGGCATTAATGATTTCTTCTCTTGAATTAGGTGTTACCACTTTTTCAACCAAATCAACTGCATTGTCAATGAGAACTCCAGTAAATCCATTTTCATCCTTTATAAATTCTCCACCTTCTATTTTTGGATACGGATATATAATACTATTCCATCCTGGAACAACAGAAAAACCTATATCTTCTTTTGGATTAGAATCCATATATTTTGAATAATATTCTTTCAATGCCAATTCGATAGCTTTTTGGTTGCAAATAGCGGCATGACCGTCGATGCGTTTTAAAATAACAGGAGTGTTTGGAAACAAAGTATTGAGTTCTTTAAACGTTGGATACTTCTTCTCAGCCCAATCGTTTTGATCCCAACCTCTGCCTGTAATCCATTCAGATTTGTTGTCTTTAGCAAAAGCTTGAATTCTTGTTAATACTTCCTCCCAACTCTTAGTGCCTACCAAATTGCAGCTCAATAAGGTTTTAGCATAACCATAAAAATGACAATGGGCATCCATAAAGCCTGGATAGACATAATTGTTTTTCAAATCAATTCTATTTGAGTCTTCACAAGTGTATTCTTCTGCCAATTCATTGCCTCCAATGGCTTCAATTTTACCCTTGATAACTACCATTGTCGAAGCTTCTGGCATACTGTCGTTTAATGTAATGATATGCCCATTGTAATAAATGTAATCGGCTTTTTTCTTAAAAAAATTACATGAACTAATAAATACGATTAATGATAATAAAATTAATAATCTAGTGAGTTTCATAAACAGTATAATGTTTGGTTTAAGGTGTACAATATTACTGCATTTTATATCAAGATGCCACTATTAAATTGCATCTTTAGTCAATCCTTTTCAATTGTGGATTCTATTTTGTTTGGACCACTTAAATGTATTTAATAGTTGTGTAAATTTGCAACATGCAATTGCCTCAGCCAAATTTATTTGATGATAACAAACCATTGTTTACTAAAATCGGTAAATTGGCTGATGATGAACAATTAGAAATCTACCTTATAGGAGGATTTGTAAGAGATATTTTTCTTCAACGTGAAAGCAAAGATATCGATATAGTTGTTGTCGGAAAAGGGATAGACTTTGCCAAGAAAGTAGCCCATCATTTGCATGATGTGAAATTGAGTTATTTCGAAAATTTTGGAACTGCTCAAATTCTTTACAAAGATCTTATCATAGAATTTGTAGGAGCTAGAAAAGAAAGTTATCAAAGAAACAGCAGAAAACCATTTGTAGAAGAAGGTACTTTGCAAGATGATCAAGATAGGAGAGACCTAACCATCAATGCTATGGGTATCTCTTTGAATCAATCTAGTTTTGGTAAAGTAATTGACCCCTTCAATGGATTAGAGGACCTTGAACACCAAATAATCAGAACTCCGCAAGACCCAGACACAACGTTCAGTGATGACCCTTTAAGAATGATGAGGGCCATCAGATTCGCTTGTCAATTGGGATTTAAAATCGATCCAATGACATTTGATGGGATTGTTCGAAACAAAGAACGCATCAACATCATCTCTCAAGAGAGAATCACAGATGAACTCAATAAAATTATCCTATCTCCAATGCCTAGTATTGGATTTGAATACTTGTTTGATACTGGATTATTGCATTTGATTTTCCCTGAAATGACTGCTTTGTATGGTGTTGAAACCATTAATGGCCTTAGTCATAAAGACAATTTTTATCACACTTTGCAAGTACTAGACAATTTGGCTATGCTCAGCAAAGACCTCTGGTTGAGGTGGGCTGCCATTTTACATGATATCGCAAAGCCTGCTACTAAACGCTTCGAGCCAGGTATTGGGTGGACCTTTCATGGTCATGAAGACAAAGGAAGTAGGATGGTTAAACCTATTTTCAAAAAGTTGAAACTGCCTCTCAATGAAAAGATGAAGTTTGTCGAGAAATTGGTTTTGCTGCACCTCCGACCAATCGTGTTGTCATCAGAAAAAGTTACAGATAGTGCAGTGCGTCGCCTGATGATGGAAGTTGGCGAAGACATTGATGCTTTGATGTTGTTGTGTAAAAGCGACATCACCAGTAAAAATGAAAAAAAGGTTGAACGCATCAAACAGAACTTCTCATTGGTAGAAGAAAAAATAAAAAATGTAGCTGAGAAAGACTATTTGAGATATTGGCAACCTCCAGTGTCAGGGAATGATATCTTAGAAAATTTTGAAATCATCGACAAGCACCATATCGGCATTTTAAAATCTACCGTAAAACAAGCTATTCTTGATGGAGAAGTTGAGGATAATTTCGATGCTGCTATGGACTTCGTAAGAAAAAAAGCCAATGAAATTGGTGTTAAAGAAAAATTAAAAATATAATTACATTTGCAAAGTATATGATTTATCGCTTTAAAGTTTGGTTTGAAGAAGAAGAGGATATCAACAGAACAATTGATATTCAACCAAGCGCTACGTTTTTAGATTTACATAATACCATTCTCGATTCTATCAGTTTTAAAAAAGAACTACCTAGCTCTTTCTTTTGCTCTGATGACAATTGGAGAAAAGGCAAAGAAATTAGTCTAAATGATGCATCTAAGCTTTTAATGGCCAATGTTAAAATTAAAGACCATGTTAACGATCCACACCAGAAATTCATTTATATCACAGATTTCAATGAACAATGGACATTGTGTGTTGAATTACAAAGCATTCAAAACGATGTAAAAGGCATCAGTTATCCTTTTGTTTTCAAATCAGTTGGTAAGGCGCCTAAACAAAACGAAGGTATTGGTAGATTTAAAATTGTCGATGAAACAGAGTTCGACGAAATTGCCAACAAATTGGTGAGCAAACATGCTCCAATGCACGATGAAGATTTCAATGAAGAAGGCTTTGGTGAGGAAGGAGAGGAAGACGAAGATGCCGACGAATTTGGAGAAACCTACGGTACCGAAGAAGAAGAATTTTAATGTCAACAAAGGTCACTTTTCTAGGAACAGGCACCTCTCAAGGTGTTCCTCTCATCGCTTGTACCTGTAAAGTGTGTACCAGTAACGACCCACTTGATAAACGTTTAAGAAGTAGCATAAAAATTGAAGTTAACGGCTCTGTAATAGTCATAGATAGTGGCCCTGACTTTAGGCAACAAATGTTGCGCTCTCAAACCAAAAAACTAGATGCTCTAGTCTTTACCCACGAACATAAAGACCACATCGCTGGAATGGATGATATCAGGGCTTTTAACTATGTACATAAAATGCCCATTGAAGTATATGCAACCGAGCAAGTACAAGTGGCTCTCCGTCGTGAATACCAATACATATTTGCAGACTTTAAATATCCTGGTATTCCTGAAATCAATTTACATACCATTAAAAATAACCAAACTTTTGATGTAAATGGTGTTACTCTGACACCTATCGAAGTTTTGCATTATAAATTACCAGTACTCGGTTTTAGAGTCAACGATTTTACTTACATCACAGATGCCAATTCTATTTCTGATGCCGAGAAAGAAAAAATTAAAGGGTCGAAAGTGTTGGTGCTAAATGCACTCAGAAGAGAAAAACACATCAGTCACTATACCTTAGATGAAGCCATTGCATTGGTAAGAGAATTGGAAATTCCTGAAGCTTATTTTACTCATATCAGTCACCAATTGGGACTGCACCACGAAGTAGATGCAGAATTACCTGATGGTATGCATCTGGCTTATGACGGATTGACCATCGAAATTTAGTTTTTCCAATTTACCTTTTTAAGATTTTCATCGTTATATTCGCATAACTCTATAAACTAACGAATGAAATACATCCTACTCACTTTTCTTTTTTTATTTGAAGCTGGTGTAGCTTTTTCTCAAAATAACGATGATTCTTTAGATGTTTATGTTGCAACCAATTTTGACAATTGTAGCTATGGCTTAAAAAACAAAAAGGGAGAGTGGATAGTTCAACCTATTTATGATTATATAGATCAAGTATCATACAATGAACCATTTTTTATTATTGAAAAAAAAAACTTAAAAGGCTTGGTAGATTTGTCTGGTAAATTGTTACTTAATGTTGAGTTTGATGATATAAATATACTTGAATATTATTTCCAAAAAGACAATGTAAATAGATTTTCTTCTGCCGACATGTTTATTGTCAGGAAAAATGGCAAAGAAGGCCTATACAATATCAACGAAAAGTCATTCTTATTAAAATTAAACTATGAGGATATTCGTAAGTCTGGACCCTATGTTGTATTCATGAATGAACAAAACAAATGTGGTTTATTAGATAGTAATGGTATTGTTTTAAAGCCTAAATACGATGATTTAGAAGTGTTAGATAGAGCTTTTTTAAAGTTCAAAGAAAATCGCAATAACACATCGTATTTTGGTGTCATCAACCGAAAAGGTAAAACAATTTTAGAGGCCGAATATACCAATATTAAATTTATCAATTCTTTAGAATCAATACTGTTTTTTGCGGATAAATCGATTGGAAATGTCAATGTATTAGACATAGTAAATATTAAAGGTAAAATATTACACCATTTCATAAATCCTATAAAAGATTATTATATTCATTATGATTTTAGTTTGAATGGGACCTGTAAGTTAGTTACTCAAGATTCAACCTATATCATCAATTATAAAGGTACAGTGCTTTATAGAAGTAATACAGATAATGTTAGACACATCAACATTTCTGGAGTTCATTCAAGGATAGCGTATATTGTTCATCACAACAACAGTCATTTTGTATATGATAATCAAGGTAAACCTATTTTTGATTTGGGATACGAGTCGTTGGAGTTATTGAGATATGGGTGTGAAACATATGTGTCAGATTTGAACGTGTGTAAATACGGTTTTAAAGCAAGAAGAGATGGAAAATATGGTGTTATAAATAGCAATGATTCTGTGCTCTTTCCATTTATTTACGATGATATTTATGTATCTGTTCAAAATATTTATCTAGTCCATGATGATACATTAAAAGCTATTTCTCTATCCAATTTACAACCGTCTAATTTTTATGGAAATGCTCTGAAAGTATTTTCAGTATATACCAATTCAACATTTTTTGATAATGGTCAATTCGACCATGAAAACTATAAGGCAGGTTTGTATACAAATGATGGTAAGATAGTTTTAAAACCAAATTATTTTATTAATGAAGTTGCAGGAAAATTGTATTTCTTTTCAACTGAATTTAAGAACGGATACATCGATGCCAATGGAAACATCTTTTACAATGACAAACAAAACTATGCCAATGTTACACCTTTAACCAACAACCGTTTCATAATAGAAAATGAAGAGTCATTATTGGGTCTAACAGATTCAAACTTTAATGTTATTCTTGAGCCAAATTTTAATGGCATTTCTGATGTAATTGGTGATGATATGATTTGGGTGAAGTTAAATAATGATGATTGTGATACCTGCGAAGACGATAGTGAAATATATTATGATGAGAATAAATATCAGTTGTATGATATCAATGGTCGGTTACTTAATGATTCTATATTTTATAGTACAACCAATTTCGTAAATAACCGGGCAGTTGTTTCTCAAAACGGACTATACAGTGTGTTAAATGAAAAAGGTAAACCCTTAGTACCATACGTCTATGAAAAAATAGTAATGCAAGACAGTTCTTACTTCATGGTTTTAAAGGATAGCTTGTGGTATGTTACTGATTGGAACTTACATCCATTAACACCAACTTTTATATCGATTACTCCTGTTATAGATAATACCATTATTTTTAAAGATACCAATCTAACTATTGGATTTTATAGATTGGACGGATACCAAGTGAACAATTGCCTAAACTATTTTAATCAAAATAATACCAATATTTTTGATAGCATACATTTTCAATCAATTGAAGGTTACTATTATTGGAATTCAACTGAAAGCGACAATTATAATATTGAAAATTTTTACAGCCTTGATACAATTGAAAACAAAAAAATACAAAACCTTCTAAAAAACACATTTGCTGAATACACAATAGAAAATTTGTTATTTGATGCCGGTAACTTTAATTACGGAAATGGTTATGTAGACATGAATCATCCATTACAATACGAATATGGATGGGATGAAGAATGGGGTGATTATTCTGAATATGTGTCTAACCAAGTAAGTGTCGAATATGTAGATCAATCATTGGTTGCTTATCATGTCCAATCGTCTTCTTGTTACATTCCTCCAAGAGGAGCAGGACATTGCGATATAAGTTATAGCTTTTACAATTTAAAATTTGTTAATGACACTCTTACTGAATTGAAATTAGGAGATGTATTATCTGAAAACTATTATGCTGATCTCAAAAAAGCCTTTATAAAAGCATACGAAGAATTAGAAAACAATTCAACAGATTGTAAAAATTTGGACGTCCTCTTAAGCGCTGAATCGACCAACTTTATCATTGATGAAGATGGACTGACCATCTATACTCAAAATTATCTTATGGACTTTGATGCAATTGATGATTATGAAGTCACAATTCCATACAGTGAAATAAAGAACATTATTCCACCAAATTCTGTTCTGATTAAATTTTTAAAATGAGATTTAAACTTTTCTTGATCTTTATTTTTGTGCAAATAGGCGTCTTACATGCACAAAAGAAACAAAAAGTTTTTAACAACTATTATTATGCAATTACGCCGACCAATAAAATTGGATTGTTATACAACAATCAATTAATCATTGATACTATCTACTATGCTTTCTTTGGTTTAGATACTGTAAACAATAGAATTTGGGCAAACAGGTCAATAAAAAAAATTGACAATGATTTTGAAAATGAATTTAATGAGAAAGTATATCATAATCAGTTAGAAAAAAAATGGGAATTGCTTGATTTGTCTGGGAATTCTATTAATGGAACTATAGTAGATTATCCTGTAAAATTTGTACAACAAAAAGCTGTGGTATCTTTTGATAATAAGAACTGTATTATTGATACAAATGGAAGTAAACTAACAGAGTTAAATTATGACAACATTATACGAGATAGTAAGGATTTTTTCTTTTTGAAAAATAAGAAAAAATGGGGTGTAATGAATCTACATCTTCAATGGATCAATCACCCAAAATTTGATGATATTTCTCAATTTATTGGTGAGTATTGTTTTGCAAAAATTAAGGATTCTTTATTTATTATGGACAAGAATGGAGAAACAAAAGACTTAAATGAACTGTTAAAGGTTGAATCTATTTTTAATTTTCTAGATACAAATGCCTTAAAAAAGAGGTATAGAGTTTCGAGCATGGAAGAATTTCTAACTAAATTCAATCAATTCAATCAAATTAGAAGTAAAGATATCAGGGTAAAAATGGAGAATTCATCAATGATCTATTATATCAATAATTTTTTTATAAATCAATCATTGGCAGATGTTGATGATGAAGAAAGTTTCCCTGAAAATATCTTAAAATCACCAACAATTCTAGAAAACAATTGGCTTAATTATGGTGAATTGGGGAATATTTATCACCTTGAACTAGTTTTTGTTTCAGATTCTATGTTGTCTTACATGACTCAAACAGAAAAAGCAGTATACTCTTTTGGAAGCCTTGCTTGGGTCAACGATAATTTAATAGGGAATAATTTTTTTGTAGTTGAAAACCAACTTAAGACTTTCACCTTGTCTGATGTTTGCATTCCAAATTATAAAGTTATCTTATTGAAACTTTATATGGATGAGTGTGAAAACAATACTGATGTTCAAAAACATCAAATGGATACTAAGGAAATGTATAAGAACATCTCAAAAAATTATGTTTTTAGCGAAGATGGACTGACGTTCTACTACAATAAAAATTATTATCCAGAAAATTCTGCAAAAATTGAAGTGAATATTTCCCCAAAAGAATTGATGATGATTTTAAAACCCAATACGATTCTATTCAACTATTATTTAAAAATGATGAAATAGTGCAGCGCAGCTGCTTACTTTGCCACTTTTTGTGCCTGCAGCACAGCTTGCAGGCCTACCGAAGCTGAAAATAAATGCTAGTGGAAATCTAATATAAGCAATGTTATTGCAGCGCTGCTGCACACAGTTTCAAATTACTCTGTATAAAGTTGAGTCCCCGAAACTTTTATACAGAGCTAGCTAACAACCTATAACTTCACCATACAACCTAACCCACATTTCACTTACGGCCTTGTTTCCGAAATGGGATTCTGCATATTTTCTGCCATTGTCGGCTATTGTGTTTCTCAAAGAATTGTCGCTAAGCAACGTCAATACTTTATCAGCAAATGTTTGGGCATCATCAGCAATTAAACAATGTTCACCATCTTGAATGTCTAATCCTAATGCTCCCTGTGAAGTAGTCACCACAGCTTTGCCTGACATCATGGCTTCAATGGTCTTTATTCTTATACCACTGCCACTGCGTAATGGTACAACCAGTATGGATTTGTCTGAGTTGAATTGCTCTATGTTCTTTACTTCTCCTGCAACATGGAATCGATAGGTATCCCATTGTGATAAATGACTAGGCATATTTTTCCCAGCCATAAAAAATTCGGACGCTTCGTTTTTTCGTTCAATAATAGGCCAAATCTCATCATGGAACCATTGCATGGCTTCTAAATTGGGCATCCATTCCATCGAGCCAATGTGATAAAGATAATTAGAATTATAAGAGGTAGAAAGGTTTGGTTTCGTGATAAGTCCAGCTGGTATGCTGAAAATTTTACCATTGTATCCCATTTCTTGTTGAGTCTGAATTTTGTCTGCTTCCGTAATACTTACAACAGCGTTAAAACCATGCATCACCTGCTTCTCAAATTTCTCCATTCTATTGGCCAACAATTGTAAGTAACGCTTTTTCAAACCCGACTTAGTACTTGCTAAGGTCTGCCATATTTTATACTCTACATTGTGCTGTCTTAAAATGGTTTTAACCTTTGTGTTAATCATCGCTCTATATTGAGCAACAAACAATCCCTCAAAATGGATGATATCGTAGTTGTTTTTGTCTAAATACGACTGAATGAGCTTGGCAAATCCAATTTGAGTAAATCTATCGACATTGTAAGAACTCGATTGAAAAAGATTTAAAAGTGCTTTGTGTACTTTGATATCAGTATTGATATAGTAGGTATCTACCGCATTAAGAAAACCTAACTCTTTATGCAGAGTAACAGAATCTACAAAATGCTTAGAGGTATTGATGCTTAAAAAATCCACTGAGATACCAGATTCATAAAGCCCTTTTAAAAGATTAAAAGTAGCGATAGCACCCCCGTCATGCAAGGGAAATGGAACTCTACTGCCAATAACTAATACCTTCAAAACGGTTCAAAAATAAAGGGATTTGACTGATTATTATATATTTTTCAAATATTATTTGGAATTAATGTAGAATTTCTTACCTTTGCAGTCCTTAATTAGAAATGGCAAACCATAAATCATCCATCAAGAGAATCAGACAAACTGAAGTTAAGAACGAAAGAAATCGTTACCAACACAAAACAACTCGTAACTTGGTAAGAAAACTTCGTGAAACTACAGATAAAGCACAAGCTGTTGCATTATACGTAGAAACTGCTTCAATGTTAGACAAGCTTGCAAAACGTAACGTTATTCACAAGAATAAGGCTTCAAACCTTAAATCTAGTTTAGCTGTGCACATCAACGGCTTGAAATAAGAACTTTAAAATTCAATTTGAGCCTCCGGAAACGGGGGCTTTTTTTATGTCCTTTTGTCAAATCCATAATCAACATTTCTTCTGTTTCTTCTACTAGCATTGACCCATTGATAACAAACATTTAAACGTCATGCATGATAGACGGAGCTTTTCAATAATTGATTTAAACGTTTATATACAATGAATTAAATGTCTCGTAAACTATATTAGACATATCATCTAAAATACCATTTCATTTAATATAAATAAATCGTTATTTTTGCATCAGCAATTAAGCGTATCATTAATCTATATTATTTATGTCAGACATTTTTGAAAAAGTAGTGAGAAATATGGGTCCTCTTGGAGCTCATATCAACGAAGCACATGGATATTTTACATTCCCTAAATTAGAAGGTGAAATCGGTCCTAAAATGGTGTTCAATGGTAAAGAAAAATTAAACTGGAGTTTAAATAACTACTTGGGATTGGCTAACCATCCTGAAGTTAGAAAAGCTGATGCTGAAGCAGCAGCTAAATATGGTTTAGGTTACCCTATGGGCGCTCGTATGATGAGTGGTAACTCTAACCCACACGAACAACTAGAAAGAGAATTGGCCGCTTTCTGTGGTAAAGAAGATGCAATCTTGTTGAACTTCGGTTACCAAGGTGTTGTGTCTATTATAGATGCAATGGTTGATAGACACGACGTAATCGTGTATGACGCTGAATCTCATGCTTGTATTGTTGACGGAGTGCGCCTTCACCAAGGTCATCGTTACATGTACAAACACAATGACATGGATAGCCTTGAAAAACAACTTGTACGTGCAGAAAAATTAATCGAAAAGAATGGTGGTAATGGTGGAATCTTCGTTATTACTGAAGGTGTTTTCGGTATGAGTGGTAACCAAGGTAATTTAAAAGGTGTTGTTGCTCTTAAAGCTAAACACAACTTTAGATTGTTTGTTGATGATGCGCACGGTTTCGGTACTATGGGTAAAACTGGTAGCGGTACCGCTGAAGAACAAGGTGTAATTGATGGCGTTGACCTTCATTTCTCAACTTTCGCTAAATCTATGGCCAGCATCGGTGCTTTCGTAGCTGGACCAAAAGCTATCTTGAATTATTTAAGATACAATTTGCGCTCTCAAATCTATGCAAAATCATTGCCAATGCCACTGGTAGTTGGTGCTCTTAAACGTTTAGAATTAATAAGAACTCAACCTGAATTAAAAGACAACCTTTGGAAAATTGTTAACGCACTTCAAAATGGTTTAAAAGAAGCTGGTTTCAATATCGGTACTACAACAACTCCTGTAACACCTGTTGTGTT
Organism: uncultured Chitinophaga sp.; assembly: GCA_964438995.1. Taxonomy (GTDB): domain Bacteria; phylum Bacteroidota; class Bacteroidia; order NS11-12g; family UBA955; genus JABMMZ01. The sequence goes on along the minus strand of CAYTMQ010000020.1, from coordinate 20,932 downwards.
GAATGGTACTGTGGCTGAATCAACTCACTTGACTTACGATTTAAGAGAAAATTATGACATCTTCTGTTCTATCGTAGTATATCCGGTTATTCCTAAAGGATTAATCATTCTGCGTTTGATACCTACTGCAGTGCATTCTATTGCAGATGTTGAAAGAACCATTCAAGCTTTCAAAGAAATTAAAGCAAACCTGGCTTCTGGTAAATACAACCACGAAAAATTAGTAAACGCCGCACTTTAATCTTTTTCATTAACTTTGGTTTTATGCTAAAGTTATATGAAGAAAATTTTTAAAGCCGTTCAATCATATTTTACATTTACAAAAGGAGAAACCATCGCGTTTCTCCTTTTGATTTTTACCATAGTGGTATTGCAACTGATTACCCCATTATTTAAGAAAGATTTATCATCGTATAATATCGATTTAAATAAAATTAAAAGGCAATCAGATAGTTTGGATTCGTTAGAATCTATTCAAAATTATACCTACAAAAAGGGAAAATCTAATGCTAATCAGTTTACCAAAACAAACCTTTTTAAGTTCAATCCTAACACCGTTACCGTCGAAGAACTAAGACAATTAGGTTGTCCCATTTTTTTAGCCAATAGAATTGTCAATTATCGAAGCAAAGTGGCACAATTCAAGGTAAAAGCCGATTTGTTAAAAGTATACGGCATGGATACCTCCCTTTATAACCGCTTTTATCCATTTATTGAATTGCCAGTTCAAATGTTGTATGAGCAATCACAAAAATCAGAATCCAAAGAAAAAATTTCTCAAAAATTAAACATTAACATCAATACAGCTGATAGCAATGCATTAAAATCTTTGCCAGGAATAGGAGAGAAGCTCTCTAAAAGAATCTTACAGTACCGCAATCTTTTAGGCGGATACCATACTATAGATCAATTGAAAGAGATTTATGGTATGAAAGAAGAAACTTTCATACAGATAAAAGACCAATTGCTGGTTGATCTGAATGACATCAAAACCATTTCCATTAATTCAATAGATTTTTCAGTTCTGTCCAAACATCCTTATATCGGATACAATCAAGCTAAATTGATTGTCAATTATATCAAACAACATGGACAAATTATCAGTTTTGAGGACTTAATTAAAATAAAGGAAATCGATATTGAAAAAATCGTGAAAGCAAAACCGTACTTAAGATTCTAAATTAAATATCAAATAAAAAATATGCTATATAATAAAAAACATACGTATATTTGTACAAATTATACGTATATGCAAACAAAATTAACTTTATCAATAGAAAAATCTGTTATAGAGAAGGCTAAACTGTATGCAAAAAACACAGGGAAGAGTCTGTCTGAAATCATTCAAAATTTTTTAGAAACACTTACAGAAGAAAACACTGTTGAAGAGCCATCTACAAAACTTAAAATGTTGCACGGTGCTGTTAAACTGCCAAAAAACTTTGATGAAGAAAAAGAACTTAGAGAATATTTAGAAAATAAACACTTATGAAAAATGTTTTCTTAGACACCAATATTCTTATTGACTTGATAGCGGATAGAAAACCATTTAGTAAATATGCCGTTCAAATCTTTCATCTTTCAGAAAAAAAAACAATCAAGTTGTATGCTTCTTCACATTCTATTGCAACAACTTATTACTTGTTAAAGAAACATATTGATGAAACTCAATTAAGAAAAGTAATCGACGGTCTTTTAAATTTTGTTAACGTTATTTCGGTAGACAATGACATAATAAAAAAGAGTTTGCATTCAAAAGACAAGGACTTCGAAGATGCTATTCAGATTGCTTGTGCTCATTCAATTAAAAATATTTTTTGCATCATAACAAGAAATATCAAAGATTTTAAACACTCAGACATACAAGTGCTCAGTCCGGATGAATTTTGTCTCAGCAATGTCACATAAATTCAATATTTAAAAGTAGATACAATTTTATTTGTTAAATTTGATTGATACATTAAATAATTGAATGTTAAAATTGAAGAAAATAAAGTGGATTTTACTTTTGACTTTTATTGTTTTAAGTAAACATAGTTGGTGTGACTGTACTAATTTTGGGCTAGAAGCATATCCAAGTAAATGTAATATTACATCAAATTCCATATTTATGATTGAGGGTTATGGTTTTGGCCAAGAAATTATACATTCTCTTAACCATAAATATCCAGTGTATTTACTTTCAAGTAAAAGTAAAGTTAGGCTATTAGTTCAGGAAATTTGCGTAAGTCGATATGACTTAACTCAAGCAATTTTAAAACCTGAAACGCCTTTACTATTTGGAGAAGACTATACTTTAAAGATTGATAGCGTATCTATTTATGAAGGAATCTATAGATATAACTCACAAACTCAAAATTATGAAGTGGTAAAATATAAAGTGGATTTGATTAAAGACACTATTGCCCCTCTATTACTTAAAAAACCAAAAATTTTGAAAAAGACATTGACTTACTATGGCTGTGGACCTTCGACTTATGTGATTTTTGATTTTCCTGTAGTTGACAGTTCAGAAGTATTTGTTAAAACCACATTAAAAAGTATTCAATCTGGGAGGGAGCACACTTACTATATTAGAATGTATTCAAATAAATTGTATGTAGGTCATGACATGTGTTCTGGAGAATTTGATTTTGATGAAGGAGAGTCATATGAAATTGAGTTTTCATTAATGGATGCTTCAGGAAATTTTTCGAATTGGACTGGTAAGCGAATTAAATTTACCAAACCCACTAAACAAACGAAGGATGCACTTGAATAAAATTTAATAAATTTATAAATCGATTTGTATTTAGCTAATTATTCATAATATTTGCTTGGTCAAAACTAACTATGCAAACATTTAAAGCGGATTCGAAATTGTTTTGGAGAAATTCAATTAAAGAATTTTTTCTTTTAAGCTTAGTAATCTTACTTGTAGCCTTCATTTATTTTCTATATAAACCAAGCAAATTAAATCTTGATAGTTTATGCAGCAACATACAGTACTACTTGGTTATTCTATTAATTATTTTTTTACGGGCTATATTTTTGAGTTATTACATTAATACCATCGAAATAGATGAAAATCATAAAATGGTTTCAATTAAATTAAAAAGTAAATATACTGGCTGGGATATACAAAATTATCCCATTGATGCAATTAGTGTTAATTTTAACCCTCCTAAACTTTTTATAGGAATTACTTATCGAAGTTCAGAAATTATCATTCAGATATCAAAAAATAAATACTATCGATTGACAAACAGATATGGATTTAGTGATGAAGTATTAAAGGAGCTAATTGCTAATTTAAATCAATTAAAGAAAGAATGAAATACTTTATTTTAATCGTTTTTTTTAAAATCAATCTGCTGATTGGTCTAACAACTGATTCTACTTTTAAATTGATGTTTAATAGTGCTGGTCTCGGATTTAATATGGGCAGTATGCAACCTACAATTGTGATAGATAACAAAGTTCTGACTTACACTTACGAACAAAATTCTTACTATACAAAACGAACTATTAAAACTGATACAATTTGTATAATACCTTTTAGGCAAACTGCAATTGATTCAATCAAGTATTTAATAAGAAATTTAGGTGATACTAGTGTATTTATTAGTGATAATTTTGGATCAATTCAATTTGTGTATAATATGACCATAATACGCGGTGAAGACTCAATTAAATTTACTGGTCATGATAACTGCAGTAAATGGGTAATTAATTGTATAGAAATTATTAATGCACATCTATCTTCCAATCAACAAATTTGGGTGTTTGGAATGCCATATGAATCCATAGAAGTGCAATTATATGAGAAAAAAAGAAGAAGGAAATGAAACTAGTTTTTAAGCAAATTACTAAATATGCTTCGCTTTTGTCAGCATTGATTATCTTAATAGATGCTTATCTTACCAATCAATTCAATATTGAAGGAGTTGTCGGATTTGAGTTTTTAGATTAAGTTGTATTTTGTTCTTATATAGTTCAAGAAAAATAATAGTTGGGGAGTTTAATAAAATGTAAATGCGTGTTGTTAATCAAAAAAAGCCTTACTTTGTCATGACAGTCAACAACGCTGAGCTGCTGACTAAACCATAATTAGTAATTGTCATGCATTCCTCAAAGTATTTTTACTGTTGTTTGTTATTAATTCTCAATGTTTGCCTTTGGGCTTGTAACAACAATGAAAAATCTGTTAGTACAGACAAAGTTGATACAAGTTCTAATGTGATTCAAGAAGATGATACATTTTCTAAATTCAACAGTTTTTCTAAATCAATTATTACTTTTGCTGATTCTGCAAAAGATTTTGTTCCAAGTAACTATAAATTATTAGAATGTATTTACGGCGACCTAAATCAAGATAGTTCTGAAGATTGTATTTTGATTGTAAAAGCTACCGACACCAGTAAGTTTGTTGTTGATGAATACAGTGGGAAATTAGATAGAAATAGGAGAGGACTAATCATTCTTTTTAAGAAAAATCATCAATACCAACTCGCGCTAAAAAATCTACAGTGTTTTTATTCAGATCAAGAAGATGGTGGTGTTTACTACCCACCTGAGCTGAACATAGAAATAAAAAACTGTAAATTATACATCCAATTTTTACATGGAAGATATGGGTACTGGGGATATTCTTTTAGATACAACTACCAAAATTTTGAATTGATTGGTTATGACTCAGAATCATTTTTTCATACCATTACCACCAATATTACAAGTATCAATTTTATTACCTGTACTAAAATTGAACAAGTCAACGCCAACGAATTTTGTGAACCTGGTGAAGAAAAATTCAAAACCACAAAAACGAAATTCCGAAAAACATCCATCCCAAATTTGTCACAGATTTCAGAATTTGAATCATTTGGTGATTATATTTATAATGCCGCTAAAATGGAATGATGAAAATAAAGAAAGATAATTCTGAAAAATTACTTAATGGAATTGAAAAATCAATTGAAGGGTTTGCTTGGATAAAATTAATGTTATCACCTTTGTTATCAGCTATGGTTGTAGGGGCTTTTATTTACTGGTATTTTCTAAACACAATAGCATTAATAGTTGGCCTAATTATAACCTTTATTGGTTTATTGTATGGTATTTATTTTGCCAATAGAATCAAAAAGAAATACGGTGCTGTCAACCATTTGTCTAAACTCCTTAAAGATTGAATCAATCATTGCATTCGGTCATTTTTTTGTCATTTATAATTAATTGAACATTTTAATTTGATTATTTATGTTTATGAGGTAATTTTGACTGTTATTCAAATATATTATGTTAAATTCAATGAGATCTATTCTGTTTCTGGCTGTAATGTTTATGCCTTTTATTCAAAATGTTTTTGCTCAAGGTTGCAGTGATGCAGGATTTTGTACTGTTGATGGCTTTAAACCTGCAACCCATGATACTGTGAAAAAATATGTTAACCAATTCAAAATAGGTGGTTTTTATGGATCTGCTGATAACGCCATAACAGTGTATGGTAGTTATTTAGAATACAATAGACAAATTAATGATAAAATGGGTTTAGATGTTAAACTAACATCAATTGCTCAATCTAGCACTGCATTGACAACTTTTGGATTATCAGATGTATTTGTCAATTACAATTACACGATGAACAAGAAAATGAAGTTTACATTGGGAACAAAATTGCCATTATCAAATGCCCAAAAATCAAGCAACAACTTGCCTTTACCAATGGATTTTCAGTCGAGTTTGGGAACAGTTGATTTGATATTTGGTTTTGGATTGGAAGTTAAAAAATTTAAAATAGTAGCAGCAATTCAACAACCATTGACACAAAACAAGAACCAGTATTTAAACACTGCATATATTCCTAATAGTTATTTAAGCACCTTTCAATCAACCAACAAATTTGTTAGAAGTGGAGATGTATTGTTGAGATTGTCTTACCCAGTAGAACTAAGTAAAAAATGGATTTTAACTCCGAGCATTCTGCCTATTTACCATTTGAAAAACGATAAATTCACCAATGAAATGAATCAAGAGGTTGAAATATTAAAGTCGAATGGTTTGACTTTAAATGGCAATATGTACCTAGATATAGAACTTAATTCTAGAAATTTTCTACAATTAAATGCCGGAATGCCTTTTATTGTAAGAGATGTTAGACCAGATGGATTAACTAGAAGTTTTATTGCCAATTTAGAATACCGATTCAAGTTATAAGGCAGAATATCAGGTCACAGCCCTTCGACCTACCTCGATTCTCTTTTTTGACACCCCGCAACACATGTTCGATTCCTCACAATGGCGCGAGATGTCCGCTACACTCCCATTTGACTTTTTAGACTTTTTAGACTTTTGACTTTTGATTTTTTACTTCCCGCAACCCTTGTTCGATACCTCACAACGACGCGGGATGTCCGCTTCGCTCCCATTTGACTTTTTACTTTTGACTTTTTACTTTTGACTTTTTACTTTTGACTTTTTATTCACGTCAGCCCACTATATCCTATTTCCTGTTGCCTAAATCCTATTTCCTGTTGCCTATATCCTAATTCCCCAAAACATTCCTATTAAATTTATGTTATTACCGATATAAAATCAATCAAGTTGTTTTTTCTTAAAAAAAACTTCATATTTTTGCAAACTTTATGAATTTTACAAGCTCTGAAAGCCAAACAATGATTAGGCAAATGGTTAAAGACTTTGCCGAGAAGAACATCCGTCCACATGTGATGGAGTGGGACGAAGCTCAAACATTTCCTACTCATGTCTTCCACGAAATGGGTAAACTTGGTCTAATGGGAATTTTAGTACCAGAAGAATATGGTGGATCCGGTTTAGGTTATTTCGAATATGTTGATGCAATCGTTGAAACTGCAAGAGTTTGTAGTTCAATAGGTTTGAGTCTTGCTGCTCACAACAGTTTGTGTACAGGACACATTTTGCAATTTGGTAACGAAGAACAAAAGAAAAAATGGTTACCTAAATTGGCATCTGGTGAGTGGATTGGTGCTTGGGGCTTAACCGAAGCCAATACTGGAAGTGACGCTTTAAGAATGAAGGTTACGGCTAAGAAAGATGGTGATCATTGGGTGTTAAATGGTGCTAAAAACTGGATTACTCATGGTATTACTGGTAATATCGCAGTTGTTTTAGCAAGAACCGGCGATTTATTAGACTCACATGGTATTACAGCATTTGTTGTTGAAAGAGGAACACCAGGATTTAAGGCTGGCAAAAAAGAAAACAAATTGGGTATGCGCGCAAGCGAAACTGCAGAAATGATTTTCGAAGATTGCAGAGTTCCTGAATCCAATATTTTAGGTAATTTAGGCGAAGGATTTATACAAGCCATGAAAGTTCTAGATGGTGGTAGAATCTCTATTGCAGCTTTGTCATTAGGCATTGCCAAAGGATCTTATGATGCCTCATTAAAATATGCTAAAGAAAGAGAACAATTCGGTCAACCTATCGCTAACTTCCAAGCCATTGGATTTAAGTTGGCTGATATGGCAACACAAATAGAAGCAGCAGAATTGTTAATAGCTGAAGCCTGTCATTTAAAAAACAACCACCTACCTGTAACCAAAGTATCAGCAATGGCAAAATATTATGCTAGCGAAGTTTGCGTAAAAGTAGCTACAGAAGCCATTCAAATATTTGGTGGTTATGGATACACAAAAGATTTTCCAGTTGAGAAATTCTATAGAGATAGCAAGCTATGTACAATAGGCGAGGGCACTTCAGAAATTCAAAAATTAGTAATTTCTAGAGCTATTTTGAAATAATTTTGTATAGTAATTTGTTTTAATTATATTTGCATCCCAATTTTAAAGTAATAGAATGATTTATATCAACGTAAAAGACAACGAAAATCTAGACAAAGCCTTAAAAAAGTACAAAAAGAAATACGAAAAAATAGGCGTAATGAAAGAATTAAGAAGCAGACAAGCTTTTGAAAAACCATCGGTGACCAGAAGAATGGAAATTAGAAGAGCTGCTTACAGATCATTTGTTCAAAACCAATTGAGCAATTAATCTAAATAAAATATTAAATTAGCGTCCGATAATGAAATTGTCGGACGTTTTTTTTATACCACGGTTTGAAGCCTACCTAATCTCAGAGAAAAAGGTTTCTCCTCATACTTCAAAAGCCTACATCAACGATGTAATAAGTCTGGCAAATTATCTAATTGAAAAATTTGAAGTACAACATCTATCAGAAGTATCACATTTACTCATCAAATCTTGGCTATCAGAATTAATGGGTTCTGGAATGGATGCTAGAAGCGTCAATAGAAAAATTTCTGCACTCAAAACTTATTATAAATACATGCTTAAGCATGGCTTGGTAGATAAAGACCCAATGCTCAAAGTGACATCACCAAAAATGTCTAAAAAATTGCCTGTATTTATTGACGAACATAAAATGTCTGAGATAGTGGATTCATTTGTCGATGAAAAAAGCGACGAAAAAAATGAAAAAAATCATGGTATTGCGGATGATATTTTGTTAACTTTGTATCACACAGGCATGAGATTGAGCGAATTGATAACTTTGGAAAAGCGACATATCGACATGACACAAGACACCATCAAGGTTCTTGGTAAAAGAAATAAAGAAAGAATTATTCCTATAACAGGTGAGTTGAAAAGTGTCTTTAATGAACACTTCAATGAACACCCCGCAAGTCCGTATATCTTTAACACCGACAAAGGCAAACAACTGTATCCAAATTTTGTATACAGAAGTGTTAAAAGTCTTTTATCAGAATTTACCACTCTGAAAAAGAAAAGTCCGCATGTGCTAAGACATACATTTGCTACGCACCTACTAAACAATGGCGGCGATTTAAATGCAATTAAAGAATTGCTTGGTCACGCCAATCTCTCAGCTACACAAGTTTATACCCATAACAGTGTAGAACGTCTTAAGAGGATACACGAAATGGCACATCCTAAAGGCAAAAATTAACAAACTTTAAAAAATTATTTTATGAGAATTGAATTTCAAAGCACCAATTTCAAAGCAGACAAGAAATTATTAGACTTAATTGAACAAAAACTTGGTAAGTTAGAACACTATTACGATAAAATCATAGACGCATGCGTTTATATGAAGGTTCAGAAGTCGGATGATAAGGTAAATAAAATTTTAGAAATCAAATTAAACGTATCAAATAGCACATTATTCGTAGAAGAACACGATAGAACATTTGAAAATGCCATCGATAAGGCAGAGGATGCCTTAAAATCACAGCTAATAAAATACAAGCAAAAGAGTATTAGCTCAGCCATGTAAAATAAGGGCCTGAGGCCACATTTATACAACGACAATAGAACCTGAAATTCTATTTTTCAGGACAATGAACAAAGCCTTCTGTAAAAGAGAAGGCTTTTTCATTAAATATTTTTGAAGAAACGTTTTGAAATGTGAAATAAAAACGCTTTTTTTGCAGTCCTTTTTACAGGATACATGTAGGAAGGAAAAGAAAAACGTTCTTTAACAAGCCACTTTAGCTCAGCTGGTAGAGCAACTGATTTGTAATCAGTAGGTCGTTGGTTCGATCCCGACAAGTGGCTCAAAATTGGACAAAAGGGAAGTTTCCAGAGTGGCTAAATGGGACAGACTGTAAATCTGTTGCTTCGGCTTCGGTGGTTCGAATCCACCACTTCCCACCAAAAAAGTCGTCAGAGATTAAGGACGATAAATCTGAAGAGATCTATAGTGCTTAATTAATGCGGGAGTAGCTCAGTTGGTAGAGCGACAGCCTTCCAAGCTGTAGGTCGCGGGTTCGAGCCTCGTCTCCCGCTCTCTCGATGCAACTGTCCGTTGTGTGTGATTGGAAGCTGAACTCAATCCGTTAAGTAACAATCTTAAGCACGGCGACTGGTTTAAAACTAGCCGTTGTAGCTCAGGGGTAGAGCACTTCCTTGGTAAGGAAGAGGTCAAGGGTTCAAATCCCTTCAATGGCTCAATAGAAGCAAGAATTAAAGAAATTATATAATAACAATAAAAAATCAAATTAAATCATGGCAAAAGAAACATTTGACCGCTCCAAAGCCCACGTTAACATAGGCACTATTGGTCACGTTGACCACGGTAAAACTACTTTAACTGCGGCTATCACAACAGTATTAGCTTCTAAAGGTTTGGCTGAACAAAAGTCATTCGACTCAATCGACTCTGCTCCTGAAGAAAAAGAAAGAGGTATCACAATCAATACCGCTCACGTAGAATATCAAACTGAAACAAGACACTACGCTCACGTAGATTGTCCAGGTCACGCTGACTATGTTAAAAACATGGTTACTGGTGCTGCTCAAATGGACGGAGCTATCCTTGTAGTTGCTGCTACTGACGGTCCAATGCCTCAAACTCGTGAACACATCCTTCTAGCTCGTCAGGTAGGTGTACCTCGTCTAGTTGTTTTCATGAATAAATGTGACATGGTTGACGATCCAGAATTGTTAGACCTAGTTGAAATGGAAGTACGTGAATTGTTGAGCTTCTATAGCTTCGACGGTGACAACACTCCAATCATCAGAGGTTCTGCTTTAGGTGGTCTTAACGGCGACGCTAAATGGGTTGAAAAAATCATGGAATTAATGAATGCAGTAGATACTTGGATTCCAATTCCTCCACGTTTGGTTGACCAACCTTTCTTGATGCCAGTTGAAGACGTATTCTCGATCACTGGTCGTGGTACTGTTGCTACTGGTCGTATCGAAAGAGGTATCATCAACGTAGGTGACCCAGTTGAAATCATCGGTCTTGGTGACGAGAAAATGACTTCTACTATCACTGGTGTTGAAATGTTCCGTAAATTGTTAGATAGAGGTGAAGCTGGTGACAACGCTGGTCTATTACTTCGTGGTATCGATAAAGAACAAATCAAAAGAGGTATGGTTATCTGTAAACCAGGTTCTGTAACTCCTCACGCTAAATTCAAAGCTGAAGTTTACGTGTTGAGCAAAGAAGAAGGTGGTCGTCATACTCCATTCTTTAACAAATACCGTCCTCAATTCTACTTCCGTACTACAGATATCACTGGTGAAGTTTCTCTTCCAGAAGGTGTTGAAATGTGTATGCCTGGTGATAACATCACAATCACAGTTCAATTAATCGCTCCAATCGCTATGGAAAAATCATTGCGTTTCGCGATCCGTGAAGGTGGTAGAACAATCGGTGCTGGTCAGGTAACTGAAATCTTAGACTAATAAGATTAAAAAATATAGTTAGTCACCCTCTCTTAACCGATGGGTGACTAACGTTTTTACGAGAGTAGTTCAAGGGTAGAATAGAGGTCTCCAAAACCTTTGATGGGAGTTCGAATCTCTCCTCTCGTGCTAAAAAAAATTAATAAATGGAAAAATTAAGAAATATGTGGAACCAATCTGTAGATGAGTTGCTTAATAAAGTAACTTGGCCTACTTGGGATGAATTGCGCGAAAGTGCTATCATCGTGTTGGTTGCCTCTACTGTTTTTGCCGGAATCGTTTGGGTAATCGATTTTACCTTAGGTACCGGCCTCGATTTTTTTTATAGTATGTTCAAATAATGACAATGGAAGCTACAGACTTGCAATGGTACGTGGTTAGAGCTGTCTCTGGTCAGGAAAAAAAGGTAAAAGCAAACTTAGAAAGTGAACTTATTAAAGCTAAACTTACTGAGTATGTGCCGCAAATCCTTATTCCAATGGAGAAAGTGTACACAATTAAAAATGGCAAGAAAATCGCCAAGGAAAGAAACTATTTCCCTGGCTATATACTTATACAAGCAAAATTTCATGGTGAAGTTGCCGCTACCATAAAAGGTATCAATGGCGTAGTTGGTTTCTTGGGTTCTAAAGACAATCCAGTGCCGCTAAGACAATCTGAAGTAAACAGAATCCTTGGTAACGCCGACGAAAATGGCGCAATGGATACCGATACAACAGAACCATTCATCGTGGGTGAACCAATTAAAGTAACAGACGGACCATTCTCTGGTTTCAGTGGTGTTATTGAAGAGGTGAACGAAGAGAAAAAGAAATTAAAAGTTATGGTGAAAATCTTCGGTAGAAGAACCCCACTAGAACTAAATTATAATCAAGTAGAAAAAGAATAAATAGCTTATTATGGCAAAAGAAATATCAGGATACGTAAAATTACAAGTAAAAGGCGGACAAGCAAATCCCGCACCTCCCATTGGACCTGCTCTGGGCTCAAAAGGTGTAAACATCATGGAATTTTGTAAACAATTTAATGCACGTACACAAGACAGAATGGGCAAGGTATTGCCAGTTGTTCTGACTGTATACTCAGATAAATCGTTCGAATTCATCATTAAAACTCCTCCGGTGGCAACACAAATCCTAGAAGCAACTAAAGCTGCTAAAGGTTCTGCTGAACCTAACAGAAAAAAAGTGGCTGAATTAACCTGGGATCAAGTTAGAAAAATCGCAGAAGAAAAAATGCCTGACTTAAATTGCTTCAAAATTGAGTCTGCTATGAACATGGTAGCAGGTACAGCAAGAAGTATGGGAATCACAATCGCAGGAGACAAACCTTTTTAATTAGATTAAACAATGGCACTTACAAAAAACAGAAAAAAAGTTATAGAGAAAGTTGATACAGCTAAAGTGTATTCTTTAGATGAAGCATCTAAAATGCTTAAAGACATTTCCTTTACAAAGTTCGATGCTTCAGTAGATATCGACGTTCGTTTGGGTGTTGACCCAAAACAAGCTAACCAAATGGTTAGAGGCGTTGCTACTCTTCCTCATGGTACAGGTAAAACCGTTCGCGTTTTAGTACTTTGTACCCCTGACAAAGAAGCAGAAGCTAAAGCCGCTGGTGCTGATCACGTAGGACTTGACGATTATATCGACAAGATCGCTAACGGTTGGTTAGACATCGACATCATTATTACAATGCCTGCTGTAATGGCAAAACTAGGTAAACTAGGTAAAATATTGGGTCCCCGCAACCTAATGCCGAACCCGAAATCAGGAACTGTTACTCCTGATGTAGCAAAAGCTGTGACTGAAGTAAAAGCTGGTAAAATCGACTTCAAAGTTGATAAAACTGGTATCATTCACACTTCTATAGGTAAGGTGAGCTTTCAACCTCAACAAATCGCGGAAAATGCAGTTGAAATCATGCAAACTCTAAGTAAATTGAAACCTTCCGCTTCCAAAGGAACTTATTTCAAAAGTGTTTACTTGAGTTCAACCATGAGTCCAGGTATCTGCATCGACATCAAATCAATCCCAGGTATTTAATCAAATTAAATGAACAGAGAAGAAAAAAACGCAGCGATCGCCGCTTTAACTGAAAAACTTCAGTCTTCTAATAATTTGTATATTGCCGATACATCTAACATTGGTGCTATCGATACAAATAATTTGAGACGCGAATTATTCAAAAACGGCATCGAAATGCTGGTAGCCAAAAATACATTGATATTAAAGGCTATGCGTAACTCAGGTAAAGATTTTGGTGAATTAGAAGGTGCTCTTAAAGGTACCTCAGCTTTAATGTTCTGCGAAAACGCTAAAGCACCAGCTCAAGCTATTCTGAAATTCAGAAAAAAAGGTGATAAACCTAAATTGAAAGGTGCTTACATCGATTCTGCAGTCTTTATTGGCGACGACCAACTTTTAGCTTTAAGTACTCTTAAATCTAAAGAAGATCTTATCGGTGACATCGTGGGATTATTACAATCTCCAGCTCGCAATGTGATTTCAGCATTGCAAAGTGGTGGTGGCAAAATTGCCGGCATCGTGAAAACTTTATCAGAAAGAAACAATTAAAAACAATTAAAAAAAATTAAGTAAAAAAATGGCAGACTTAAAAGCATTTGCTGAACAACTAGTTAATCTTACCGTTAAAGAGGTAAACGAATTAGCTCAAATTTTAAAAGATGAATATGGTATCGAACCTGCTGCTGCTGCAGCTGTAGTAGCTGCACCTGCTGGTGGCGCTGCTGCTGGCGAAGCGGCTGCTGCTCAAACTGAGTTCACTGTTATCCTGAAAAATGCAGGTCCTAACAAATTGAACGTAGTGAAAGTAGTAAAAGATCTAACTGGTCTAGGTTTGAAAGAAGCTAAAGACTTAGTAGACGGTGCTCCAAAACCTGTAAAAGAAAATATTGCTAAAGATGAAGCTGAAGCTTTAAAAGCAAAACTTACAGAAACTGGAGCTGAAGTTGAAATTAAGTAATTCAATATTTAACTCTATCGTACTCCAATAGACCCACTTTAACCGATGGGTCTATTGGTGTTTTTTAGTTTTTTCTAAAAAAACACCTCTCGGTTTAACCCCATAAAATTAATTTTTTACAAAATTGGCAACAAAAGTAAAACAACAAAAAAGAATCAATTTCGCCTCAGTAGAGAAAGTAATTGATTACCCGGACTTCCTTGATGTTCAATTGCAATCCTTCAAAGAGTTTTTTCAACTAGAAACTCACGTGGATAAACGCAAAGACGAAGGTCTATTCAAGGTTTTCCAAGAAAATTTCCCAATAAACGATACCAGAAACATCTTTAACCTAGAATTCCTTGACTATTTTGTTGATCCGCCAAGGTATTCAATCCAAGAATGCATCGAAAGAGGATTAACCTATTCTGTTCCTCTTAAAGCTAAGCTAAAATTGTCTTGTAACGACCCAGAACATGAAGATTTTGAAACCATCGTTCAAGACGTTTACTTAGGAACTATCCCTTATATGACACCTGCTGGTACCTTCGTTATAAACGGTGCCGAACGTGTTATAGTGTCTCAATTGCACAGATCTCCTGGGGTGTTCTTCGGTCAGTCTTACCACACAAACGGAACAAAATTGTATTCAGCCCGTGTTATCCCTTTCAAAGGTTCATGGATTGAATTCGCTACTGACGTTAACAACGTTATGTACGCATATATCGACCGTAAAAAGAAATTCCCTGTAACCACGCTCCTTAGAGCTATCGGTTTCGAATCTGATAAAGATATCTTAAACATATTCGGTCTTGCTGAAGAAGTTAAAGTGTCTAAAACCGGTCTTAAAAAATACATCGGTAGAAAATTGTCTGCTAGAGTACTTCGTACTTGGGTAGAAGACTTCGTTGACGAAGATACCGGTGAGGTTGTATCAATCGAACGTAACGAAGTTATCATCGAACGTGATACTATCCTTGAAGCTATGCATATCGACGAAATCGTTGAAGCCGGCGTGAAATCTATCATCTTAAACAAAGAAGAAGAAGGCAAAAACGATTTCTCTATCATCTATAACACCCTTCAAAAAGATACCTCTAATAACGGTAAAGAAGCGGTTGAACATATCTACCGCCAATTGAGAAATACTGATCCACCTGATGAAGAAACAGCTCGTGGTATCATCGAACGTTTGTTCTTCTCTGATAAACGTTATGATCTAGGTGAAGTTGGTCGCTATAGAATCAATAAAAAATTAAACCTTACTACTGGTATGGAAGTGAAGGTGTTGACTAACGAAGACATCATCAAAATCATTTCTTACCTAATTGAGTTGTCTAATAGCCGTTCTGAAGTGGACGATATTGACCACTTAAGTAATAGACGTGTAAGAACTGTAGGTGAACAATTGTACGCTCAATTCGGTGTTGGTCTTGCCCGTATGGCTAGAACCATCCGTGAGAAAATGAACATTAGAGACAATGAGGTGTTCACTCCAACTGATTTGATCAACGCACGTTCTCTATCTTCAGTTATTAACTCATTCTTCGGAACAAACCAGTTATCTCAGTTTATGGACCAAACAAATCCATTGGCTGAAATCACTCACAAAAGAAGAATGTCTGCCCTTGGACCTGGTGGTCTTTCTAGAGAAAGAGCTGGTTTCGAGGTGCGTGACGTACACTATACCCACTACGGTCGTCTTTGTACAATCGAAACTCCAGAGGGTCCAAACATCGGTTTGATTTCTTCTCTTTGTGTACACGCTAAAATCAATGGCATGGGTTTCATTGAAACGCCATACCGCCCTGTGGTTAATGGTAAAGTAGACATGAACAAACCTGTTGTTTACCTAAGCGCTGAAGAAGAAGATGGCAAAATCATCGCTCAATGTAACGTCGATGTTACTGAAGGTGGCGATTTTAACTCAAACGAAATTAAAGCTAGATTTGAAGGTGACTTCCCATTGGTAGAGCCTCAAAAATTAGATTATATGGACGTTGCTCCTAACCAAATCGTGTCTATCGCAGCTTCATTGATTCCTTTCTTAGAACATGATGACGCGAACAGAGCATTGATGGGTTCTAACATGCAACGTCAAGCAGTTCCTCTACTTCGCCCTGAAGCTCCAATCGTTGGTACCGGTCTTGAAGAACGCGTAGCAAGAGATTCTAGAGCGCTTATCATGGCTGAAGGTGATGGTGTAGTTGATTATGTTGATGCTAACGAAATCAAAATCCGCTACGACTTCACTCAAGATGATGAACTGGTAAACTTTACAAGCAATGTTAAATCTTATAGATTAACCAAATTCTTAAGAACCAACCAATCAACTTGTATCAACTTAAAACCTATCGTTAAAAAAGGTCAACGCGTTGCAAAAGGCGAAGTGCTTTGCGAAGGTTACGCAACTCAAGACGGCGAATTGGCAATCGGTAGAAACCTTAAAGTAGCATTCATGCCATGGCAAGGTTACAACTTCGAGGATGCGATCGTTATCTCTGAGAAAGTTGTAAGTGAAGACTGGTATACTTCAATCCATATCGATGAATTCGAATTGGAGGTAAGAGACACCAAACGTGGTGAAGAAGAATTAACCAATGATATCCCTAACGTAAGTGAAGAAGCAACCAAAAACCTTGATGAAAACGGTTTGATCCGCATAGGTGCTGAGTTGAAAGAAGGTGATATCATCATTGGTAAAATTACTCCTAAAGGTGAAACAGAACCTTCTCCTGAAGAAAAATTGTTAAGAGCTATCTTCGGAGATAAAGCAGGTGATGTGAAAGACGCTTCTTTGAAGGCACCGCCATCAACTGAAGGTATCGTTATCGATAAAAAATTGTTCACTAAAACCAAAAAGGAAAAAGGAGCAAAAACCGACGAAAAAGCAAAGTTGGCGAAAAACGAAACTGAATACAAAAAGAATAAAGAAAAGGTAACTGAAATTTTAGTTCAAAAATTATTCAAAGTTCTAAACGGTAAAACATCTGCTGGTGTTAAAGCGGTTTATGGCGATGATATGATTCCTAAAGGAACTAAGTTTACTTTGAAAAACCTTTCAGCGGTTGATTACGATAATGTGAGCTTTGCTAACTGGTCGTCTGATGCTGAAAAGAATGAAGTAGTAAACCAAATCCTTAGAAACTACAAATCTCAAATCACCGAAATCTATGCTGCGTTCAGAAGAGAATATTACGCAATTACTGTAGGCGACGAGTTACCAACTGGTATCTTGAAAATGGCTAAAGTATACGTAGCTCAAAAACGTAAATTGAAAGTTGGTGATAAAATGGCTGGTAGACACGGTAACAAAGGTATTGTTGCTCGTATCACCCGTGCTGAAGATATGCCATTCTTAGAAGACGGTTCTCCAGTAGATATCGTTCTTAACCCACTTGGTGTACCTTCAAGGATGAACCTTGGTCAGATCTACGAAACAGTTTTAGGCTGGGCTGGTAAAGAGCTTGGTTTGAAATTCGCAACCCCAATTTTTGATGGTGCTCATCCTGATGAAATTAAATCGTATACTGACAAAGCAGGCGTTCCTACAAACGGTCAAGTGTACTTATACGATGGATTAACAGGTGAAAGATTCCACCAACCAACAACAGTAGGTATTATCTATATGCTGAAACTTGGTCACATGGTTGATGATAAGATGCACGCTCGTTCAATCGGACCATATTCAATGATCACACAACAACCTCTGGGTGGTAAAGCTCAGTTCGGTGGTCAAAGATTTGGTGAGATGGAGGTTTGGGCACTTGAAGCATTCGGTGCTGCTAACATCTTAAGAGAAATCTTAACAATCAAGTCTGACGATATCATGGGTCGTGCTAAAACATACGAAGCAATCGTTAAAGGTGATAACATCACTCAAGTTGGTATCCCTGAATCATTCAACGTATTGATCCACGAATTAAGAGGTCTAGGTATCGAAATGACTTTCGAGGAATAAGCTAAATTTCAGTAATTTTAAACAGAAAAGATTAACAATGTCAACTTTAAAAAAGAGTCAAAAAATAAAAAGCAATTTCACCAAGATCCGTATTGGTCTTGCTTCTCCAGAAAGTGTTCTACAAAGATCTTTTGGTGAAGTAATCAAACCGGAAACCATCAACTACCGCAGCTACAAGCCGGAAATGGGTGGTCTGTTTTGTGAAAGAATATTCGGTCCAATTAAGGACTATGAATGCCATTGCGGTAAATACAAACGTATCCGTTACAAAGGTATCGTTTGCGACCGTTGTGGTGTGGAAGTGACTGAAAAGAAAGTAAGACGTGAAAGAATGGGACACATTAATCTTGTTGTGCCTGTTGCTCACATCTGGTATTTCCGCTCTCTTCCTAACAAAATCGGTTACTTACTTGGTCTAAGCAGTAAAAAATTAGACTTAGTAATCTACTATGAAAGATATATCGTAATTCAAACAGGTGAGTACGAAGGTGTAAACCGTCTTGACTTGTTGTCTGAAGAAGAATATCTTGATATTTTAGATAAACTACCAAAGGAAAATCAATACCTTGATGACAGCGACCCTAAGAAATTCGTTGCTAAAATGGGTGCTGAAGCGCTTTGGGAACTATTAAGCAATATCGATTTAGATGGACTTAGTTACAGTTTGAGAAACCAAGCTGCTACTGAAACATCTCAACAACGTAAATCAGAAGCTTTAAAACGTCTAAAAGTTATTGAAAGCTTCCGTTCGGCTAACAGAGATGGCAACATCAATCGTCCAGAATGGATGGTAATGAAAATGTTACCTGTTATTCCACCAGAATTACGTCCTTTAGTGCCTCTAGAAGGTGGTAGATTCGCGACTTCAGATTTGAATGATTTGTACAGAAGAGTAATCATCCGTAACAACCGTTTGAAACGTTTGATGGAAATCAAAGCTCCTGAAGTAATCTTGCGTAACGAGAAAAGGATGCTACAAGAGTCTGTTGACTCATTGTTAGATAATACAAGAAGATCTAGTGCTGTTAAATCTGATGGTAACAGACCACTAAAATCTTTAAGTGATATGTTGAAAGGTAAACAAGGTCGTTTCCGTTTGAACTTATTAGGTAAACGTGTTGACTATTCTGGTCGTTCGGTTATCGTTGTAGGTCCAAAACTTAAATTAAACGAATGTGGTCTACCAAAAGCTATGGCCGCTGAGTTATTTAAGCCATTCATCATCCGTAAATTAATTGAAAGAGGTGTTGTTAAAACGGTTAAATCTGCAAAGAAAATCGTTGACAAAAAAGAACCTATCATCTGGGAAATTTTAGAGAACATATTAAAAGGACATCCAGTGCTCCTAAACCGTGCTCCTACACTTCACAGATTGGGTATTCAAGCTTTCCAACCAAAATTAATCGAAGGAAAGGCAATCCAATTACACCCATTGACTTGTACTGGTTTCAACGCCGACTTTGACGGTGACCAGATGGCTGTTCACGTTCCACTTGGTAACGCAGCTATTTTGGAAGCTCAATTGCTGATGTTGGCTCCACACAATATCTTAAACCCTGCAAACGGTTCTCCAATTACAGTTCCTTCTCAGGACATGGTACTTGGTTTATACTACATCACTAAAGGCAGAAAATCAACTGAAGCTAGAAAAGTAAATGGTGAAGGTATCACTTTCTACTCTCCAGAAGAAGTAATCATCGCCTATAACGAAGGTAGAGCCGATTTACATGCTTGGATCAAATGTCGTTTGAGAGATAAAGATGCAAATGGTAACATGGTAATCAAATTGATTGAAACTACTGTTGGTAGAGTAATCTTCAACCAAGTAGTGCCTGAGACAATGGGATACATCAACCAATTGTTAACTAAGAAATCACTTAGAGATATCATCAGCAACTTCGTAAAAGAAGTTGGTGTTGCTCGTACTTCTAAATTCTTAGACGATATCAAAGATTTAGGTTTCCACTTCGCATTCAAAGGTGGTTTGTCGTTCAACTTGAACTACGTACAAATTCCTGATGCTAAAGAGAAACTAATCGAAAAAGCTAAAAGCGAAGTGGATGAAATCAAATTCAACTATGAAAATGGTTTCATTACCAATAACGAACGTTATAACCAGGTTATTGATATCTGGACAAGAATCAACTCTCAAGTTGGTGAAATCCTTCTAAAAGAGCTTGCTGAAAACGACCAAGGATTCAACCCTATCTATATGATGTTGGATTCTGGAGCAAGGGGTTCTAAAGAACAGATTCGTCAGTTAGGTGGTATGAGAGGTTTGATGGCTAAACCACAAAAGAACATCGGTGGTGGTGTAGGTGAGATCATCGAAAACCCAATCTTGTCAAACTTTAAAGAAGGTTTGTCAGTATTGGAGTATTTCATCTCTACTCACGGTGCTCGTAAAGGTTTGGCGGATACAGCTTTGAAAACAGCTGACGCTGGTTACTTAACAAGAAGATTACATGACGTAGCTCAAGACGTTATCATCACTGAATCTGACTGTGGCACCTTAAGAGGTTTGTCTTTGTCAGCTCTTAAAGACAATGATGATGTTGTAGAAAGCTTATACGAAAGAATCTTAGGCAGAACTTGCTTATACGATACATACAATCCAGAGTCAGGAGAATTAATCGTTCCTGCTGGTTCTCAAATCACAGAAGAAATTGCAAGAGCAATTGAAGATGCTGGTATTGAAGAATTAGAAATTCGTTCTGTATTGACTTGCGAAACTAGAAGCGGAGTTTGTGCTAAATGTTATGGTAGAAACTTAACAAATGGTAGAATGGTTCAAATGGGAGAGGCTGTAGGTGT
>CAYTMQ010000019.1:0-41758 GCA_964438995.1 uncultured Chitinophaga sp. | reverse complement strand
GCCTATTCCCTTTTTTGACTTCCCGCAACCCTTGTTCGATAACTCACAACGGCGCGGGATGTCCGCTTCGCTCCCATTTAACTTTTGACTTTTGACTTTTGACTTTTGACTTTTGACAATTGTCCTTATCTTTGAGGCATTATTATGGACAATACGCAATCCTTGAAAAACGTAGAATTGAATGATCTACACATCAGCCTTGGGGCTAAAATGGTTCCTTTTGCTGGATTTAACATGCCTGTGCAGTATACAAATTTGATACAAGAACACATGGCCGTAAGAAACAATGTGGGTGTATTTGATGTATCTCACATGGGTGAATTCATGTTAAAAGGTGAAAAAGCACTGGATTTAATTCAACTTGTTACGAGCAACGATGCGTCTAAACTTACCGATGGAAAAGTGCAATACAGCTGTATGCCTAACAATACTGGTGGTATTGTAGATGATTTATTGGTGTATAGATGGTCTGAAAATGAATACTACTTAGTAGTTAATGCCTCTAACATTCAGAAAGATTGGGATTGGATTGCGTCTCACAACACATTTGGCGTGCAAATGGAAAATATGAGCGATGACTTGAGTTTGTTCGCCGTACAAGGACCAAATGCTATCAAGGTACTTCAAAAACTGACCGATGTTGATTTAAGCAGCATGGAATATTACACATTCACTGGTGGCACTATGGCTGGTTGCGAAGACGTCATCATTTCTAACACTGGTTACACTGGTGCAGGTGGATTTGAATTGTACGTTTGGAACAAAGACGCAAAGAAACTTTGGGAAGCAATTTTCGAAGCAGGTAAAGAATTTAACATTATGCCATGCGGTTTAGGTTGCAGAGATACATTGAGACTAGAAAAAGGATTCTGCCTATATGGTAATGATATCAATGATACTACTTCACCAATTGAAGCTGGTTTAGGTTGGATCACAAAATTCACAAAAGACTTCGTTAACAGCTCTTACCACAAATCACTAAAAGAAAATGGTGTTTCTAAAAAGTTGGTGGGATTTGAAATGATAGACAGAGGTATCCCAAGACAACATTACAATGTAAAAGATGCAAATGGCAATATCATTGGTGAAGTAACTTCAGGCACACAATCACCAAGCTTGAACAAAGCAATTGGCATGGCTTATGTAACGATTGACAACAGCAAATTAGGCTCTGAAATCTTTATTGAAATTAGAGATAAATCTCTTAAGGCCGTTGTTAGCAAAGTACCATTTTTATAACAATTAAAATCTACTGATATGAAAACTATTACCCTACTCTTAACTTTAGCATGTGTATCATTTGCTCAAGCTAGCAATTTTAAATCTTTCGATGACGATGAACCTATCGTTACCACTAAGAAATCTCCTTACAAGAAAATGGTACACTTCAATCCTTTGGCATTAACCATTGGTGGTATGGAGTTAGGTTATGAATCTGCAACTACTACAAAAGAATCGTTCTTGTTTAATGCTGGATTTTACTTAAGCGAAGAGGCGGGATTTCTAGATTTGAAAAACGATTATTCTAACATGAGTGGTTTGAGAATTGAAATGCAATACCGCTTTTACAGAAAGCCTAACAATTACATTAAAAATGTTTTCTTAGCACCTTTTTTCAATTTTAAAACTCAGTCAGCCGATTACAAAGAAACGACCTACACAGGCGGAACTTCTGTTGTTAAAACTACTACCCATAGTGCAACAACAGTTGGTGTAGGCTATATGCTTGGAAGTAGAAAATCAATATTTGAAAACATCTATTTAGATGCAGGAATTGGAGGAGGAATATTCTTCCCTGTTTCTGGTTCTTATCACAAAGAATTGAATATTGGCTTATTCTCTCCATTCCAAAAAGGTGTTCAATTTAAAGCATCCTTTGGTCTGCTGATAGCGCTTTAATTCAACAATAGACTGCGGTGAAAACTCTGCTATTTTTTTGTACTATTTTTCTTTTTAGTTCTTGCTTTGAATTCATAGAAGAAGTTTCTTTCATCGATGGGCAAAAAGGGAAATGTTCTCTTACACTCAATTGTTCTCAAAGCAAAACCAAGCTTAAGACCATCATGAAATTAGATACTTTTATGGGATACAATGTTCCAAATCAAGAAAAAGTCCAATCTGATTTCAACGCTGCAGTATCTTTATTGGGTAAGTTAAAAGGCATTTCGAATGTTACATCAAAAACCGATTTTAACAACTTTATTTTCAACATCAATTTTGATTTTGATAGTGTTAAAAATCTCAACGATGCATTAAATGCCATAGCTAAAATAGAAAGTGTGAAACATCCCCTTCCCTATTATTCCATATACGAATACAACGGTCAAACCTTTAAACGTCTAAAAGTGCCAAACGACAGCATGTCTTCACAAGTCGTTAAGACTGGCAATGTTGGATTGGTTGCAGGTGCTACCGCAACATCAATTTATAAATTCAGTAAAACCATCCATCAAAGCAACAATTCAAAAGCACTTATATCAAAAAACAAGACTGCTGTAATGCTAAAACAAAACGTTACAGACATCATTAAACAACCATCATTATTTACCAATACAATTCAATTGAAATGAAACCATTTTTATCCATCGTAGCATTACTTACATTTTACTGTGCAAAAGCAACCAATCTTTTAGATTATATTCCTAGTAACACTTCTACAGTATTTTGTTTGAACCTAAACCAACTCAACCAAAAAAGCAAAGGATTGGATTACTTAAAGTATGTTAAAGGATTAACGGGAGAGCGAAGCTATTACTACGAGAACCAATGTGAGTTACTAAAAATTTCTGAGTTAATTGGTGAGCCGAATGAGTATGGCATCGACCTGTCTTCCAACATATATTACTACCAAAAAGTCAGTGAAAATTTTAGCGGTAAAGTGTTCTTGTTTCAATTAAAAGATGCCAAAAAACTTGAAGATAAAATCATGGGAAGTGAATGTGAAGACAAACTTAAACGCTACATCAAAACAACTGATAATGGCAAAATATTTATGACCGAAAAAATGGTTATTGGTTTTAAAAACGATGTACTCTTTTTGTTGATGAATGATTCGTACCAGTTTAGAACCATAAAACCAGATGATGAAGAAGACTCTTATGATTATTACGGCTATGCAACAGCATCAGATTATCCTTATTTTTCTGGTAAAGAGCCATACATGGATTCTATCTATTTAAGCGAGTTAAAAGCCTTTAGAAAAATCAATGACAGTTTGATGTATGTGTATGTCAATAAAAACAAAAACGCTGAATTTTACGAGGAAATTTCTTCATTTGAAAAAGTAGATACTGGTATAGAAAACCGTGCGAAAAGAAGATATGAAGAAAAAGAGTTGGCTGAGATCAAAGCAAAATGGGAAGCTTATATTCCAGAATTTGAATTGTTGTATGTGCCTGCACCAAACCATATTGGAACTAACAGACTATTCAGCAAATTGCTTCAAGAAAATCACGATGTGACATTGTTCTACGGCAGTCCGATTGAAATGTTCAATGCCATGATCAATCCATTTTACAGAAGCAGCAGAAAACATTTGCCGCCTCAGAATCCACAACCAATCATCTACAGCAAAAACATCAGCACGTCTTATACCTTAGATTTCAATAATGGAAATGTAGACATTCAATCGTTTGGCAACTTCAATCAAGAAGCTTTTAAATACATTGAGAAAGGTTATGACATTAAGCAAAATAAAGACCTTTTTGAATACATAGACGCTAGCAACTTAATGGCATATATCTCTAGCGCTACCAACAACAAAGACATCGTTGACTTTTATCAGAAATTTTATTTCGAAGTTTTAAACTCTACGAATCTTAGAAAGAATGATATGAACATTGTTCCTGCTATGGAGTTGTTTTGGAACTTTGTAGACAAAGACAAATTGTTCAATTCAGTTGGCAATCAATGGATATTTGCTATGAATGGTATCATCGAGACCAAAGTCAGCTATAAAACGTATGATTATGATGAGAACTTCAAAAGCATTGAAAAAACGGAAGAGAGATTGATAAAAACGCCAAAACTGGTATTTGTTTCTGCAGTCAACAATTACAAAAATGTCAAAGACATGTTCGACATCATCAGCAAATTTACAGTGTTCGAAAAACTCAACGACAATGTGATCAGATTAAAATCTATGTCTGATATACAGTTTAGTTTCTTCATAACACTTACAGATGATGTTCTTATTCTAACCAATGATTACAATTTAGCAGTTAATCAACATGAAGGTGTGCCTAAAGACAAACGCATGAGCAAAGCTGAAATAAAAGACATCATGTCTCACAATGTGATTATGAAGGTATATAGCAACAAATTGTTAAAGAGCATCAACGACAATTATCCTGATGATTCAAGGACAATGAAAAAAATCACAGATATGGCTGCCAATTTAGGAGATTTGGTATTTAAAAGCACAAAACCTGCTGATAACGCCATTGGTTTCAAAGCCACATTGAGTTTGAACAATACCAGTGAGAACAGTTTTTACCAACTATTGAAAATCATCTCTGCGAATGACTAAAAAGAGAATCATTTTCTTTTTAATACTCATTGCATTACTGCTTATTTCGGGTGGTATTTTATACTATTTCTATCAACTCAACAAGAATTCAAAATTATACGAGTATATACCAGATGACGCGGATGTGGTGATATTCATCAATACCCAAAATCTCATTAAAAAACAGTTGTTTGAAAAGAGGGATACGGGTCTATTTAGTCAGCTAAAAAACAAGCTTGAAGAACTACCCTATTTTAAAGATGTCAAATCTCCAGACGAATTAGGAATTGATGTATTTTCTGGTGTAGCTTTGGTAGAATCTAAACACATCAAATATTGTCTATTAAAACTAAAAGACGAAGATCAGTTCGCCTCCTATTTAGATAAAAAGAAAACTTTGTTTAAAGCCATTAAATCAGACAAAGGCAATCACCTTTACATCACACATGATTCATTGCTTTATATTGGCTACAACAGCGACTATTTGGCTATCATGCTCAAAGAAGGCAAAACCAACGAAACTGATTTCTTTAATGTTTTGCAAGTTAAACTCAATAAAAGTTTTGCTCAAACATCTCATTTTAAAATTTGCAAAAACGACACTGCTTTTGCATGGTTTTACGATAACAAAAAAATACTGTCACAAAGAATTGCTTACAATGGGATTTTTGAATTTCAAGAAGGCTTTACAATTAAATCATGTAATCTATCATCAAAACTATCAAATTTTCCAGATAAGTCAGACACAAGTATGCATTTGGGAAATGTTATTTATGTTGGAAAAGAAAAATTACTTCATCCAAAATTTTACAAACAAATAGAAAGGTTTTCACAATTTTTCGATTTGTCTAGGTACGATGATGATTATGCCAACTTAGATTTTGAGAAAAGTAAATACTTATTCTTATTTGCGGGTACAGCGATCAATGATAAGACGACTATTTCATATCAATACGACGAAAATTTCAATAAAAAAACTGTATTCAAAACTATTAAAGATACTTTTGAATCTTGTAATTTATATATCGAAAAGGATGAAAGAGAGCGTTTTTTTACCAATAACATGATGAATGCTTCAACGAAAATAAACTGGCCAAACGACTCTTATGTTACTTTTATCACATTAGATGAGCAAGTATTTAAATACATTGTACCCATACCTATCAAATTCAAGTTAAATGCATGGTGTAAAACCGCATCAAATGGGGGTTATTGCTATTTAAATATTAAATTCGAACGATTACAAGACTTAAAATTCTAGTCAAATTCTTTCATCCTTAAGGCATTGGACGATATAAACCTGATTTATATCAATATCAATCGAATATCATATTAAATCAACTAATTTTGCATCAAAAAATTACAGAATAAAGTGTCAACGATTACAACCAAAATAGACCATGTGGTGGTAAAATTTGCTGGAGACAGCGGTGATGGTGTTCAATTAACAGGCACCCAATTTGCCGAAACCAATGCTTTATTTGGAAATGATATTGCAACCTTTCCTGATTTTCCCGCAGAAATTAGAGCCCCAATAGGTACAGTTCCCGGTGTCTCAGGGTACCAAATACATTTTGGTAGTAGCGAAATTTTAACAGCGGGCGATCAGTATGATGTATTGGTGGCGTTAAATGCAGCTGCCCTCAAAACCAATCTAAAATCTTTAAAAGCCGATGGTATCATCATCGCAAATAAAGATGGATTCGATGATAAAAACTTGAGACTTGCTGGTATTGCAGAAAACGATAATCCTCTACTCAATGGCAGTCTTGATCAATACTCAGTATACAGTGCAGATATTACAAAACTAACCAAACAAGCTGTTTCAGATTTTGGCTTGGGCAATAAAGAGGCTGAAAGATGTAAAAACATGTTTGTATTAGGCATGGTGTATTGGTTGTTCGACCGCGACCCATCTAATACCATCAAGTATATTGAGCACCATTTTAAAAAGAATGAACTCGTTGCAAACGCTAATATCAAAGCCCTAAAGGCTGGATATAACTTTAGTGAAACAGCTGAATTCTTTAGCAACAGATATCAAATTTCATCCGCTGATTACCAACCTGGTGTCTATCGAAGCATCAATGGCAATCAAGCAACAGCTCTTGGATTAATGGCTGCATCTATCAACAGCGGATTACCTCTGTTCTTAGGTTCATACCCCATCACACCTGCATCAGACATACTACATGAATTGTCTAAACACAAAGGTTTTGATGTGATGAGTTTTCAGGCTGAAGACGAAATCGCAGGTATTTGTTCTGCAATAGGCGCGTCTTATGGTGGTAAAATTGGTGTTACAACAAGCTCTGGACCAGGCATCGCTTTAAAGACAGAAGCCATTGGTTTGGCTACTATGTTAGAATTGCCATTGGTGATTTGCAACATTCAAAGAGGCGGTCCATCTACTGGATTACCAACCAAAACAGAGCAAGCAGATTTGATGCAAGCGATGTATGGAAGAAATGGAGAATGTCCTATTCTTATAGTGGCTGCTAGCAGTCCTTCTGATTGTTACGAAATGTCTTATATGGCCGTTAAACTCTCTTTAGAACATACCATCCCTACAATGTTTCTGAGCGATGGGTACTTGGCTAATGGCGCCCAACCTTGGTTGATAAAAACCATTGATGAATTGCCTAGCATCACGCCACATTTCATCACAGAAAACACAGACAATACATCTTACCAACCTTATCAAAGGAATGAAGATTTATCAAGATATCACGCCGTTCCTGGCACTCCAGGCATGGAACATAGGATAGGTGGATTAGAAAAGGAAAACATCACTGGCAATATCAGTTACGACCCAGCCAATCACGAGATGATGGTGAAGTTAAGAGCTCAGAAAGTTGAGAATGTTGCCAATGTGATACCAGAACAAAATTTCGAGCACGGCGACATCAATTCGAAAGCGTTGATTGTTGGCTGGGGAAGTACTTTTGGCAGTATATCAACTGCAGTTAAAGAATTGAGAAACGAAGGCTTAGACATCGCCCAAATTCACATCAAATATTTAAGTCCGTTTCCTAAAAATCTTGGAGACATCTTATCAAAGTTTGAAACTGTATTTGTTGCAGAGCTTAACAATGGTCAGCTGATTAAAATACTGCGCGACCGATACTTGAAAAATTGTATCGGCATCAATAAAATACAAGGACAACCATTTCAGGTTGCAGAATTAAAGAACCACATCAAACAAGTTATTCAATAATGGAAGTAGCAGATCATAAAGTCATATTTACATCTAAGGATTTGGAAACCGACCAAGAGGTAAGATGGTGTCCTGGTTGTGGCGACTATGCCATATTGAAAAGCGTGCAGAAGGTATTACCAGATTTTGGTAGACCCAAACACGAATTTGTTTTTGTGTCTGGTATTGGATGCTCTTCTCGCTTCCCTTATTACATGGATACTTATGGCATGCACTCCATACATGGTAGAGCAACAGCTATAGCAACTGGCTTGAAAGCAGCTCGCCCAGAATTGAGTGTTTGGGTAATCACTGGTGATGGTGATGCTTTGAGTATTGGTGGCAATCATTTGATACATACCTTAAGGAGAAATCCTGACTTAAACATCTTGTTGTTCAACAACCAAATTTATGGTTTGACTAAAGGTCAATTTTCACCAACCAGCGAGCATGGCAAAATCACTAAGTCTAGTCCGATAGGTACAGTTGACTTACCATTCAATCCATTGGCTTTAGCATTAGGCGCAAACGCGACATTTGTAGCCAGAACGATTGACCGCGACCCAAAACACCAACAAGAAATTTACAAAAGAGCATACGACCACAAAGGCAGTAGTTTGGTTGAAATCTATCAAAACTGCAACGTTTTTAATGATGGTGCATTTGAAGTGTTTACCGAAAAAAACACCAAAGCGGTAAATGGTGTATTCTTAGAACACGGCAAACCATTGGTTTTCAATAACGGTACTAAAGGTATCGTTTTAGACGGCATGACACCTAAGGTAGTTGACATTGTAGACAACCAAGTTGACCACCTATGGATACACGACGAGACCGATGCAATTAAAGCATATATACTCACCAGATTTTTTGACGATGATACTTTGCCTCGTCCGTTTGGTATTTTGTATTGCAACAATTCACGCCCAACGTTTGATGACGAAATCAACCATCAGATCCAAACCAAACGTTTAGAAGATAAAAAATCTGCCTTCAACAATTTACTGCGCTCAAACAACAGTTGGGTGGTAGGGTAACCGCAAGACATATGTAGGACCAAGGTTGAAGGTTCCCTAGGCGCAACCTGCGGGCTATCGACCGGTGGGTACAACATCGGAGGTTACAACATCGGAGGTTACAACGTCGGAGGTTGTGACAAGAAATTCCGCAGATTAAACATCGTTTTCCTATCTTTTTGTATATTGCAACTTTATTTGCATTATGAAAAATCTATACGCTCTTGTGCTATTTACACTGTGTTTCTCTTCGCTGCATGCTGCTGATACGACTCGTATCAAAACACATGATAAGGTGGTGATTAAAACCAATCCAAGTGTTGGCTATACAGAATACCCAATGGCTACAGAATTCCCCGACTCTACTGTACAATACAGAAAAGCATATCTTTACATGGAGTTCGGTTGTGCTCCCGGACTTAAATGCGGCGAGTGGGACTATGGCAACCATATTTATTTAGAGAAAAAAGGTGTTAGATACGAAATTGCTCGTTTCATTACTCCTTATGGATTTTACTGGAATAGTTCAATGAATTGGAAACATGGTTGGTACTACGACTTAACAGATTTTTCTTATCTATTACACGATTCATTCAATATCATTTACCAACATTCTGGCTACGAAGGTAATACCGATAGAGGCTGGACGGTAACATTAGATTTCAATTTGGTTAAAGGCGAACCTGCTAGAATTCCTCAAGGTATATCAACCATTTACAGATTAGGAGCTCCTTACGGCAATGTCAACAATCCTTTTAGCAATGTGGTAAAAGAACAAACCTTTAAAATGCCAGATTCTGCAAATCATGTCGCCTTCAAAATCACTCAAACTGGTCACGGTATGGACCAAAAAGAGAATTGTGCTGAATTCTGTTCTAAAGAAAGGACCATACTTTTAGACAACAATATCATTTCAAAGCAACAAGTTTGGAGAGACGATTGCGGATTCAATTCACTATTTCCACAAGCTGGTACTTGGATTTACGACAGAGCAGGATGGTGTCCTGGTGCTCCCGTTTTACCAAGTGATTTACATGCGAATTTACAAGCAGGTAGCAGTCATACTTTCCATTTACAAATGCAAGACTATGTGAACGACGTTGGAGGTAGTGCCAACTTTGACATTTCTACTTATGCGTTATATTTCAAAGACAATAGAAAACAAAGAGATGCTGCAATCGAAGACATCATTGCACCTTCTACCCATTTCGATTATTTGAGATTGAATCCAACTTGCGGAGCGCCAATCATCAGAGTTAGAAATTTAGGTAAAGACACATTAAAAAGATTGGTATTCGATTACGGAAAAGTTGGTGGTGACACACAAAACATTTGGGTACCTTGTAACATTCCACCTTTTCAAAATGGAGTAGTTACTTTAGAAGCCATTTACAATTGGAGTGGAGCAGGTAACACGTTCTTTGCAACACTTACAAAAGTTAACGACATGCCTGATGAGAATACCATAGACAATACCATGTATTCTACTATCACTAGAACACAAACCTACCCAGACAAAATCTACATTGTATTCAAATCGAATAATGCACCTACTGAAAACAGTTACACTTTGAAAGATGCTCGTGGCAATGTCATAACTAGTAAGAATACTTTTGCGGCCAATACAGTAAACCGCGATACCGTGTTTCTAAAAAACAACATGTGCTATACCTTCGAATTTTCAGATGAAGGTCCGGGACCACAAAACAACCCATTAAACGAAGACGGATTAGACTGGTGGGCGAATACTGCTGATGGCTCTGGCTACCTTCAGATAAGAAGTGGTAAAAACAACAGTGTCCTTAAAAGTTTTAACGCTGATTTTGGCACTAAACACATTTTAAATTTCTACACAACATTCAATATGTCAACAGAAAATATTTCTACTGACAATGGATTAAACATAGAAATTATGCCTAATCCTGGTATACAAAGTGCCAACATCAATATTGAAACAATTGAAGGCACACCTTATCAAATTCAGGTGTATGATCCAACAGGTAAAATGATTTACAGCAAATCAGGCATGAACGCTTCAGAGAACATCAATGTAAAAGATTTGGCTGCTGGTTTATATTCTGTAACCTTAACGCAAGGCAATCAGGTAGTGACCAAAAAATTTGTTGTACAATAAATTTCACAAAGGCATCAAACAAAAAACCTAAAAGCTTGTTATAAAGGCATGAGTATTTTCATCAACATTCTCATTGTATTGATTGGATTCGTATTCATGGAGTGTACAGCTTGGTTCACCCATAAATACATCATGCATGGGTTTCTTTGGTCGTGGCACAAATCGCACCACGAGCCAAGAAAAGGCACATTCGAAAAGAACGACTTATTCGGAATAGTATTCGCAGTTATATCTGCAACATTGATAATAACAGGCAGTTGGGGTGGTCAGTTAGATTGGAAATTCTATTTAGGCATTGGCATCTTATTATATGGAGTTGCTTATTTCTTAGTGCACGATGTGTTTGTGCATCAGAGAGTAGCATGGTTGAAAAACACCAACAGCACGTATTTCAAAGCCATGCGTTTTGCTCACAAAATCCATCACAAAGTTTCTACTAAACATGGTGCAGAAGCCTTCGGATTTTTATTTGTTAGCAAAAAATATCTAGATAAATACCGCCAAAAATAATCCAATGAAAAAACGTATTGTAGTAATTGGAAGTGGCTTTGCTGGTTTAACTTCTGCTGCCTATTTGGCAAAAGAAGGGCATGATGTTACGCTCTTAGAAAAAAATCCTCAAACTGGTGGAAGAGCATCCGTTTGGAAAGAAAATGGCTTCACATTTGACATGGGTCCGAGTTGGTATTGGATGCCCGAAGTATTTGAAGAATTCTTCAACGACTTTGGTAAAAAAGCTTCCGATTATTACCAACTAGTAAGATTAGACCCAGGCTATAAAATAGAATTTAAAAACAATGAATCTATAGTTGTTCCAGCGAATCTAGAAGCCCTTAAAAACGAATTTGAAAAAAGAGAAAAAGGCAGTGCGGCAAAACTGCAAGCCTTTCTTGACGATGCCGAGTACAAGTACAACACTGCGATGGCCGATTATGTGACGAGACTATCCGATTCGGTAACAGAATTTTTTGAACCAAAACTCATCATCAAAGCCTTTCAATTGAATTTATTATCGTCATTGCGAAAAGCGGTAAGAAAACAATTCAAAAATCCCATGTTGGTGAGTTTGTTAGAATTCCCTGTTTTGTTTCTTGGCTCTACTCCTGATAAAACCCCAGCCTTATACAGCATGATGAATTATGCTGATTTGGTGAAAGGTACTTGGTATCCAATGGGAGGCATGTACGAAATTGTAAAAGGATTTACTACTGTTGCTCAAGATCAAGGTGTAAAAATACTGTGCAACCACGAAGTAGTATCCATCAAAACCAATGGAGGAAAAGCAACAATAGTTGTAACCAACCAAGGTAGTTTTGAGGCAGACGTTGTAGTATCTGGAGCAGATTACAGACATACTGAGCAAGAATTGTTGCCACAAGAAAGTCGCGTTTACACCCATCAATATTGGGAGAACAGAACCATGTCTCCGAGCGCTTTGTTGTATTACGTTGGCGTCAACAAACGCATAGACAATTTGCTACATCACACTTTGTTTTTTGACGAAGACTTTGAAGACCACGCCAAAGAAATTTACGAGAATCCTCAATGGCCTAAAAAGCCTTTGTTTTACATGTCTGCCGCTAGTAAAACGGATAACAGTGTTGCTCCAGAAGGCAGTGAGAATTTGGTGTTTTTAATACCACTAGCTCCTGGCTTACAAGACAGTGATGAAGAGAGAGAGAAATACTTTAACATCATGTTAGACCGACTAGAAAAAAGACTTGGTCAAACCATTAGAGAACATATTGTAGTAAAGAAATCTTATGCCATGCGCGACTTTGAAAAGGACTACCATTCATTCAAAGGCAATGCTTATGGCTTAGCGAACACATTACCCCAAACAGCTTTCTTGAAACCAAAAATCAAGAGCAAAAAAATTAAAAATTTATTTTACACTGGTCAGTTGACAGTACCAGGACCGGGAGTTCCTCCAGCCATTATCAGTGGGAGGATAGCGGCGAAAGAAGTGTTGAAACAGATTAAAAACCAACAACTTTAATAGATAACTTAATAAGAATATCTCAAATCAAACCTACCATCTGTTACTTTCAATGTATCAAGTTTATTTAGTTCATTAATCAATTTAAACTGAAACGTGCCAGAAACTATTTTATCAATTGTATCTAAACGTGAGATAACCAACAAGTTAGAAGTATCTTCAACATAGTTATAGTATGTTGACTGATTTGATACAAATAAAAGATAACTTTTTAGATCGCTAGAGGTATACACCATATTTTTACCCTTTTCAAAAACTTTTTGGATTTTTATACTAAATCCTGATTTATCCTCTCTGTTAAATGTTACTAATCTTAAATTTCCATATACTTCAGGTATTGTTTGACTAGCGATTGACCATGGATAATATTCGCTTCTTGCGTATCCGTCATACCCTAAAGGTAACCATAATTTTCCATTCACATAGCATCCAAAGGTGTTTTTACCTTCGTTGGTTATTGGAGGTAAAGTTGGCTGAGATGTTGTAACCTTTAATTTGTCTTTTAAGCATGACGTAAGGACCAATAAACAAAAAACAAATAACTTTGAGCTTTTATAAAAGTAGAATTGAACAGTTACTAGTTTATTTTTCATGAGTTTTATTCAAAGTAAGTGAAAATCTCTAAAGAACACAAATAATTGATATTATTTGATGATTAACAATCATTAACCTTAATAGACAACATCAAAATACTTTTAATTTATTTTCAAAAGCTATGATTAAAATTGCTTTTTCCATTAAAAAATCAAAGCGTTTTATTGAGCTACATAAAATTTACACAGACTTTTTTATCCTTCCAAAACTTTTTTTCGCTATTATTGTTTACCTACTAGACTATGTTTGAATTATTCGAAAAAACTTCTCAAGCCTGCAGTAAGATTACGACCAATACTTACAGCACTTCGTTTTCTTTAGGCATTCAAATGATTGCCAAAGACTACCGTTGGGCCATCTATGGAATTTATGGATTTGTTAGACTAGCCGACGAAATTGTTGACACATTTGAAAGAGACGACAAAGCCGAATTGCTAGCCAAATTTAAGAGAGATACTTATGAAGCCATTGATTTAGGTATCAGCCTTAATCCAATCTTGCATACTTTTCAAAAAGTTGCTAACCAATACAATATTGGAAAAGATTTGATAGAACCTTTCTTCCACAGCATGGAGGTTGACTTAGACAAAAAAGCTTACGACGAAAGTCAGTACAACGAATATATTTACGGCAGTGCCGAAGTAGTAGGCTTAATGTGTTTAAGAGTGTTCTGCGATGGCAACGACGACCAATGCAATGCACTAAAACCAGCAGCTAGAGCGCTTGGCGCAGCCTTTCAAAAAGTCAATTTTTTAAGAGACATCAAAAGTGATGTTGAAGACAGAGGAAGGGTCTATTTTCCGCATCTAGATTTAAGTAGATTCAATGAATCGCTCAAACAAGACATCATCGAAGATGTAAAAAAAGATTTCAAAGAAGCCTACGAAGGCATTAAAAAATTGCCAATGAGTTGCAGATTTGGTGTCTACACCTCTTATATTTATTACTTGAAATTACTCGAAAAAATTGAGCGCAAAAACGCCAATGAAATCCTCGAAAACCGCATCAGAGTTGCCAATTCAGAAAAGATGGCCTTATTGGCAAAATCCTTTTTTAAATTCAAATTCAATGTACTTTAAAAGTGTATTGCTCGCATTGGTTGTTATGTCATTTACAACTGCGTCAGACTTAAGTTCCATCAGAAGTGCCTATTTAAAAGGTAGCACTGACGAGAGTTCTGCTGAATCTCTAATGAGCTTAACCAATGGAAAAACAGATGCAATTTACAAAGCATATAATGGTGTAGCATGGGGATTTAAAGCCAAACACAGCTATAACCCTGTAAACAAATTGGATTATGTCAACAAGTGCATAAAGTTGTTAAACGAAGCCGCTTCAGCCAAATCTACAGATGTTGAAATACGGTTTTTAAGATTTTCGGTAGAAGAAAATTTACCCTCAATCGTGTCGTTTACATCTCATATCACTGACGACAAAAATTACATCATCAGTAATTTGACATCAACCCACGAATTTTACAGCACCATCAAAGGGTATATGCTGAAATCTAAAAATGTTAGTGCCGCTGAAAGAGCTAAATTGAAATAATTACTCCGCACCCCGCACTCCGCTCTCACTCTCCTACTCCCATGGGTTTCCACCACCATCATCGGTGATATTAGCTCCCGTATCGTTTAACCAATCATCATCAGGATTGTTTGAGTTATTTGGTTGATTGTTTTGAATACTCTTCCCTAATTCGTACATATCGATTTTAGATGAACCTGCATCTTCTGTCTCAGTATTGATTTTACTTGAATACGTAACTACATTAGACGAATAATCATCGCCTCCACCATAACCATCTTCATCCCAATTCTCAAACTTTGCAAGGTGTGAGATATAACGAACTTTGGCTTCACCTGTCGGACCGTTTCTATGTTTTGCTATAATAACTTCACCTTGATTTGGATCGCCATCAAAACCACTTTCTCCCAATTTATAATACTCAGGACGCCAGATAAATCCTACCATATCCGCGTCTTGTTCTATACTACCAGATTCCCTTAAGTCACTTAATTGTGGTTTTTTATCTCCTCCCCTCTTCTCAACGTCACGACTCAA
Source organism: uncultured Chitinophaga sp. (assembly GCA_964438995.1). Lineage (GTDB taxonomy): Bacteria > Bacteroidota > Bacteroidia > NS11-12g > UBA955 > JABMMZ01. The sequence goes on along the minus strand of CAYTMQ010000019.1, from coordinate 26,248 downwards.
CTGAGCCAATGCGATAATAGGAATATTTAGTTCTTTGGCCAATCCTTTTAATGAACGAGAAATGTAACCAATCTCTTGCTCACGGTTACCATTTTTATTGCCCGTATCGTCACCACGCATCAACTGCAAATAGTCAATCACAATCATTTCAATATTGTGTTTACTGTGCAAACGTCTGCATTTGGCTTTTAATTCGAATACAGGTAATGATGGGGTATCATCAATAAAGATTTTGGCTTTTGCCAACTTTTGGATTTTTGAGTGTAGCTGAGCCCATTCGTGTTCTTCTAACTGACCTTTCTTAAGCTTTTCAGAAGACAATCCACTTTCAGATGCAATCAATCTGGTTACCAACTGAGCAGCACTCATCTCTAAAGAGAAAATAGCAACAGGTTTTTGAAAGTCAACAGCAGCATTTCGCATCATGGTTAAAGCCAAAGCTGTTTTACCCATACCTGGACGAGCAGCAAGAATAACCAAGTCAGATTTTTGCCAACCTGCTGTAATAACATCCAGATTTTTGATACCTGAAGGCACACCAGTTAATCCATCTTTCTTTGCAACGTTGGCTTCAATCAAACTGATGGCTTCGTTGATGATGTTAGAAATTTCTTTGTAAGAACGTTTCATCCCATCATTTTTCACTTCATATAAATCTTTCTCAGTTGAGTCTAATAATTTAAATGCATCGGTAGAATCATCGTAAGCATCAGAGATGGTTTGACCAGAAATACGGATCAATTCACGTTGAATGAATTTCTGAATTACGATGTGAGCATGGTATGACAAGTTAGCAGCAGAAGATACTTTTGAAGTAAGTTTTGCAATGAAATATGGGCCACCAACGATGTCTAAGTATGCTTTAGTTTTTAATTTTTCAGTAACAGTAAGAATATCGACTGGTTGGTTTTCATTATACAAATCCAACATACATTCGTATACATACTGATGTTTGTCCAAATAAAAGTGTTTTGCTTGAAGGGTTTCCATCGCATCTTTCAATGCTTCCTTTTCAAGCATAATGGCACCGAGTATGGCTTCTTCAAATTCTACAGCTTGAGGCGGTAATTTTCCTCCAGCATCCATTGACGTAATATCCACTTTTTTTGATTTCCTTATACCCGGTCTTTCGATCATGATGCGAAACTAATATCATTGTAAGATTTCTACAATTTATATTATCCCTTAACATGTGTGTAAACATTGTTAATATCATTAATAAAAAATACAATGCTGTTCAACCTCAATTGAAAAATTGGTTAGATTTGCCATGATGGCTACATTGTAGACGAATTGTCAGTTCGAGGTAACCAGAAAGACATTGGCATTAAAATCGCAACCGCATACACATACAGACAATAATCAAAACAACTAATATGTACATAGGCACAACCAATAGTCGAACACACAATTAAATTAAATAGAAATCCGTAACTTTGTTATAATATAAAATGGAAGCAAAATTTTCTCCTAGAGTAAAAGAAGTGATTCAATTCAGCCGCGAGGAGGCCATTCGTTTAGGTCACGATTATATCGGTACTGAGCATTTATTGCTGGGTATCATTCGCGAAGGTGAAGGCACTGCTCTAACCACGTTAAAAAATCTTGAGATTGATGTCATCAGACTTAAGAAGACCATAGAAGATACTATAAAAGGAACTGCTACAGGTGTAAGCAACCTTGGCAATATTCCACTTACTAAGCAAGCAGAGAAGGCTTTGAAGATTACCTATCTTGAAGCAAAAATCTTTAAAACCGAAACCATAGGCACCGAACATTTGTTACTGTCTATTTTAAGGGACGAAGACAACATCGCTTCTCAAGTGCTTTCTCAATATGGTATTAACTACGATTTTTTCAAACAAACTTTGTTAGAGGGCGGTTCTAATTCTCGTCCAAAAGATTTACCATCTAATGCCTATGAAGATGAGAATAGCGAAGCGCCTGAAGACAGAAAAATTGAAGAAATCAAAAAGAAAAATCCCAAATCAAATACACCCGTTTTAGATAACTTTGGAAGAGATTTAACCAAACTTGGTGAAGAAGGCAAATTGGACCCAATTGTTGGTAGAGAAAAAGAAATTGAACGTGTGTCTCAAATCCTTTCAAGAAGAAAGAAAAACAACCCCATCTTAATTGGTGAACCTGGTGTTGGTAAAACTGCTATTGCAGAAGGTTTGGCATTGAGAATCATTCAAAGAAAAGTATCTCGTGTGTTGTTTAACAAACGTGTGGTAACTTTAGATTTGGCCTCTTTAGTAGCAGGCACAAAATACCGTGGTCAGTTTGAAGAACGTATGAAAGCCATTATGTCTGAGCTTGAAAAAGCAAATGATGTAATCTTATTCATAGATGAAATTCATACCATTGTTGGAGCAGGTGGAGCAAGTGGTAGTTTAGATGCAAGCAACATGTTCAAACCAGCTTTGGCTAGAGGTGAAGTGCAATGTATAGGTGCTACAACTTTAGATGAATACCGTCAATTTATTGAGAAAGATGGTGCGTTGGAAAGACGTTTCCAAATGGTGATGATTGAACCAGCTTCTCCTGAAGAATCAATTGAAATCTTACACAACATCAAAGAAAAATACGAAGACCATCATCATGTAACTTATACATCAGAAGCCATAGAAGCTTGTGTTAAATTAAGTAATAGATACATTACCGATAGAAATCTTCCTGATAAAGCCATCGACGTATTAGACGAAGTAGGTGCAAGAGTACACATCACCAACATCAATGTACCTGAAGAAATTGTCGACTTAGAAGCACAGATAGAAGCCATTAAGTTGGAAAAAATTGCTGTCGTTAAAAGTCAGAAATATGAAGAAGCTGCTCGTTTAAGAGACAAAGAAAAAACCCTCATCAACAGCTTAGATGCTGCGAAATTGAAATGGGAAGAAGAAACAGTGAACAACCGTTTTGTTGTTACCGAAGAGAATGTGGCTGAAGTAGTAGCAATGATGACTGGTATTCCAGTGAATAGAATTGGTCAGAGCGAAGGCAAGAAATTGCTAGGTATGGAAGCCGATTTGAAAAAGAGAGTTATTGGTCAGGACAAAGCGATAGAGAAATTATCTAAAGCCATTCAAAGAACCAGAGCTGGATTAAAAGATCCAAACAAACCAATTGGTTCATTCATATTCTTAGGTCCGACAGGTGTTGGTAAAACCGAATTAGCAAAAGCTTTGAGCGAGTACATGTTCGATAACAACGATGCATTGATTCGCATCGACATGAGTGAGTTCATGGAAAAATTTGCTGTAAGCAGATTGGTTGGAGCGCCTCCAGGATACGTAGGATACGAAGAAGGTGGATTGTTAACCGAGAAAGTAAGACGTAAACCATACGCTGTGATATTGTTTGATGAAGTTGAAAAAGCGCATCCAGATGTGTTCAACATCATGTTACAGATTTTAGACGAAGGTCATATCACCGATAGTTTGGGTAGAAAGGTTGACTTTAGAAATACAGTTATCATCATGACTTCAAACATTGGGTCAAGACAATTGAAAGATTTCGGTACTGGCGTTGGCTTTGCTACAAGTAACAAATTAAGCAACTCTGAGTCAGAGAGCAAGCAAGTAATAGAAAGTGCGTTAAAGAAATTCTTTTCCCCAGAGTTCTTAAACAGAGTTGACGATGTGATTGTATTCAACAATTTGGAAAAACCAGAAATCATCAAAATTTTGGACATCCAAATCAAAAACATGTTGAAGCGCATCGAAGATTTAGGTTACACAGTTAAACTAAGTGACGAAGCAAAAGAATTTATTGCTGACAATGGATTTGACAGCAAGTTTGGCGCTCGACCATTGCACAGAGCCATGCAGAAATATTTAGAAGATCCGTTAGCTGAAGAGATTCTAAAAGGCGAGATTGTAGAAGGCACAACAGTGAATGTTGAGTTAGACAAAGAGAACAATGTTTTAAAAGTCTTCAAGGACTCCAACAACAACAATAAAAAAGGTCGCAAACCAAAAGTTGACAAGACTGAGTAATTTGAGATAATAACGATATCAAAATCCCGGAGTAAGAGCTTCGGGATTTTTTTTTTTGAAGAGAGTTTCTTCACTCACAAATCAGTTTAAACAACCTCCTGCGGTTAACAGCATGCTCGGTTTCTGAACATTTGACTCCGTCGGTACAGTGATTTAACAACTGACTTTCACCAAATCCTTTGGCGACAATACGATTAGAATCAATGCCTTTATCAACCAAATACTCTTTAATATTTTCTGATAATCGTTGCGTATAGTCCATGTTATAATCAGAGCTACTTCTCGAATCCGAATGCGCATCTATTTCAATTTTAAAAGATGGATATTTATTTAACATCGAAATCAGTCTATCCAATTCTGGCTGAAAACCACTGCTCCTTTCTAAATACCCTCTGTCAAGATTTATTATCACTAATAATCTTATTGGCCTATTACAATCTACTTTATAACCACAAACTTCTGTATGAATAGTATGAGTAGTTTGCCTATTACTATCAACTAAATACACATTGTCCAGAATTGGATAACAACTATCAGCATTCAACAACATATGATAATTCGTTAGATTGTTAGTTCGGAAATAAAAAAATCCATTACTGTCTGTATGGGTTGTAACATGTTCTGAACTATCAAATGATGTTATGTCGACCTCACTGAATTTAAATGGCTTTTTTGTTTCGCAATCTATGGCCTTGCCACTGACTACAAAAGCAGTATCTGCATATACAAATACCAAAGATGTAGTATCTTGTTGGACAAGAATCTGCTTAAAAATAAGTTTACTTTGAAACAAGCTCCCACAATAAAAAGCTTCAATGAAATATGTTTCAGTTTTGAGGTTAGAAATGAAGACACTACCATTTTTTACATTACCGCGAGCAACAACAACATACTTTTCATTTTTAACTACATAATTCCAATTGTTTATGGTCAGTTGACTAAAAGAATCTTTAGCTGATAGTAAGATGCTATAGGATTTCTTTTTAAAAACAGGAATTGTAACTACCCTAGCTGAAGACACCAGTCCCTTAGAACTTGAAACCGCAAAAAGCAGGACCATGAGTAAGGCATAATTTTTCATAGTGTTTTTCATATTTCAAACAAATGTATAAAAAAGACTTTATGAAAAAAAGGCGACCAATAAATCACTCTATTGGTCGCCTTTTGAAAATCTAAAATTTAATTTTTAGTCAGGACAAATCACTTTAAACTCTGTTCTTCGATTGATCTGATGCTGAGCCTCAGTACACTCAACTCCATCTGCACATTCATTCAACAATTTAGTTTCTCCATAACCCACAGCAAGTATTCTATCAGCAGCTATACCTTGAGAAACCAAATACTCTTTGCTGGCATTTGCTCTATTTTGTGAAAGCACTTGATTGTACTCATTACTTGCTCTACAATCGGTATGCGAGCTTAATTCAATCTTTACCAATGGGTGCTCTTTCATAAATTGAACCAATTTATTGAGCTCTGGTTTTGCATCATTTCGAATAAAGTATTTATCCAAATCGAAATGAATATTTTTCAATGCTATAGCTTTACCACAATCTACTTTCTCTGCACAAAATTCCATCTTCACATACAAGGTTTTAGTTCTGTCAAAGTTTGATGCATTGATAATTTCTGTTTGAGAGAAGAAACTATCTTTATAACCATATAAGTTAAATTGACCATTTTCTGGTATGGTGAAAGTAAAATTACCATTCATATCTGTCATTGTTGATTTCTTAATGGCAAGCTCATTATTTTCGATGGTAACATTAATACTCGGAATTCCTTTATTGGTATTACATTCAACTGCTCTTCCTTTAACAATAAAACTTCTATCTGAATAAATGATGTCTTTCATCAAGGTTTCACCAGGAATGAATTCCGATTTTTTTGTACTATTACTTTCAAGTGCCACATCATTCAATCTGCCTTCTATGGTATAATCATCGGGTTTAATATCACATACCTTAACATTTCCAAAGGCATCCGTCATTGTAGTATGCACAACAGCTCCTTTTGAATTCTTAATAGCTACTGCAGTATTTGGCAACACTTCTTTTGTATACTTATCTCTTGCAGTGACTTGCAAACAAACTGTTTTAACAATTTTATCTTTCTTTTCCCTTTCATTTGGATACAATCTATAAGCAACACCTACAAACAATCCGACACTTTGAATAAAAGGTTTTGTTGGATGATCGTTAAAATCGCGTTCAAATCCTTCGTTCATCAACTTTCTACTTTGCGAAGAGTATACATTTTGAAAGGTTCCATTAGAAGTTGTTATATCATCAGCTCCTAAGTAATAATTATAATAGCCATAACTTGGATTTGTTGGCAGATATCCCTTATTAACCAACCAAGTATTATCTGAAGACATCTTGTTCCAACCTTGACATACATAGTATGCCCCCATATTGATACCCCACTTTGAATTGAACCAATACTGCGACCTCAATTGGAGTTTAAAAGCCCAATTAATAGAATTGTCCCATCCAGAAGAGTAAGCTAACAACCGTCTTCCTGGACTAGGATTTTTAACCCCTTCAACAAGAATTTGACCACCATCAATCATACCTAAACCTAACATAACAGCACCATCAAATGTCAGTCTCTCTTTATAGTACCACCGCCTCGAAGGACCAACACCAACGAAAAATCTATTGATAGGTGTTTTTTGTGTTTCTACATCCAGCGCAGTAATTCCAGCTGAATCTATCCAATTAACAGAAGAGCCATGATCTGTTACAACTCGGTTTCTATACCAATCAAAATCGAATTCTATTCCCCATTTTTTAGTCCAGTATTTATTCAGTCCCAATCCTAGCATTAAACCACTTTTGTATTTAAACAGCCTATCTTTATAATTATAGAGTGGCCAATCCCAACCAGTTCGAGTAGTCAACTGCCAAAACGGTTTGTATTGATTCAATTCATTTGCTGGTGTTGCAATTTGTGCCTTTAAAGACACAAGATGAAAACAAATAAGAAATATTACAATGTACTTTTTCATAGTTCTATAATTAAAATGCTCTAATTGCTCTAACATATCTTTTACCAATATTTTGAAATGTCTGACTCTCAATTTGAGTTAATCCACTTTCAAAATTAAAATCATAACAACGAGCCCCATTTTCAACTGTGCTTGAATAATAAGAACCAGCCTTGCCAATTATATCAGCTCCTGATATTTGAGACAATGATAAATTAATGGTAAAAATTGAGTTATAAATTTGAGAAAGTTCATTGATGGATGGCAAGTACCAATCCGTTTGACCCTGACTTGTTGAATTCAAACACAAATCAGGAGCTGTGCCAACATTTAAACTAGAAAATGTTAGTGAATTCGTATTGTTTAATCCATTAAACAAACTGGTAGCGGAGCTATTTCCAGTATTCGATAAATTCACATCACTTGACAAATCTTTGATATCTACTATTAGCCCATGCTCAACTCCTGCATTATCTTTCCATAGATTAAATATGATACCTCCTCCATAATTTTCACCAATAAAATGTGTAAATCCATTACTTGAATTTTGCGCATACAACGCATAAGGCACACTTAACAGCTGATTGGTGCCAGTTATGGTATAATTGGTGCCACCAGTTGGGTCAACATCCGATTGAACATAATATGTCCCAGCCGACCAATTGATATTTGAAAAAACACCTGTAGAAACTGTACCTGCGCCAATTTCAATGGAAGCCAAACCATTCGCGTTGGTTGTTGGTGTATGCGTTTCTACGTATACTGCTGTTCCTGTTGCACTGCCTTGCAACAAACTTATTTTGATTCCGACTGCTTGATTCGTTACCAATACATTTGATGCATTTCTTATAACGACTTGGTAACTGAATTTTTGAGGTGCTTGTGCTTTTAATCCGTATTGGAATAAAATGGCTAAAATGAATACTATTTTTTTCATGATTGATGATATTTTATTGATTGTTCTTAACGTTTAAAATTGTCTGATAGCTCTTACATAATACTTAGCAGGGCCGTTTGAATATTGTCGTGTCAATTTCACTATTCTACCATTGGTAAAGTCCATCCCATAAACATCTGATGTCGAATTTGAAACAACAGTGCTGCTGTAATAAAAGCCTAACTCTCCTCCTAATGCTGGATAATTAAATGTACTGTTCTGATTAAAATAGAATACATTTCGATACAACATTGATAACTCATTGATTGATGGAAGATACCAATCTGTTTTATTCTCATTGGATGAATTTAAACATACATCAACAGCTGAGCCCGCATTAGATGAATTAGATTGGACAATGTTGCAATTCGCCTTGCCGTCAAATAAACTAATTGGGGTACTGATGTTTTCATTTGAAAAATTAATTACACTGTCTAGATTGCGTTTGTCCGCAATTAATCCATGTTCAATCCCCAATGAGTCTTTCCACAAATGAAATATAATGCCACCTTCAAAAAACTCACCAAGTGTGTGTGAAAAAGTACTCTCTGAAGCTTTTGAATTCAAGGCATAAGGCACACTTAACAGTTGTTCCGTAAAACTTGAAGTGTAATTTGTTCCTCCAGCCGGATCAACTTGGATTTGAACAAAGTATGGTCCTTTCGACCAATCAATATCTCTCCAAAAACCTTGCATGATAGCGCCTCCTCCCAATTCAATAGAAGCTAGACCATTTGCATTAGTTGTTGGATTATGTAGCTCGATGTATACAGCATTACCACTTGATGTTGTCTGGTGAATGGTCATTTTAATGCCGACCGCCTGATTGATTATAAGATTATTGGATGCATCTCTAACGATAGTTTGGTAGGCGATTTTATTCCATTGAGCATTTAAATCACTTGAAAATAATGATAATAAAACAAACAAATAAATATGTTTCATAGCTTTAATTTTTAATTACTTTAAAAGTTTGAAGACTTAAATCTTGATGCATTACTTGAATAAAATAAAGTCCACTTCCATAAAGACTCATATCAATTGTTAATTCAGATTCAACACCATCCACTGAATACAACTCTTGTCCATTTAAGTTGATTAGTTTTATCCTGTACATTTCATTATTCCCTGCATTTAACTCCACCGTAACTTCTGAACTAATACAAGTAGGATATACTTGGATATTATCAAGAACAAATCGGTCGTCGATGTCTACTCTATAAAATTCTCTAGGAAGTAAAATACCTGAGGAGGCCGAACCACCTGTTCCCTTAGCTTCAAGAAAGACCACTTCACCTATATTATTGGTAAAACTTCCTCCACTTCCACTCCCCTTTCCAGCCAGAGAATAAGTAGATGATTGGGCTGACAATGAATTGAAACTAATAATTGTGAAAACCAAAAGGAGACTTTTGAAATTAGGCCTAAGCGCAAGTAGAGAATAGCTCAATTCTCTTGATAAATTACACACTTTTTCGGGTGTAATTAATGTTTCTGAAAAATGCTTCATAATAAAAATAATTATGAAACAAAGTTGACTTTAATCTGTAAGATGCTAATACCCCCTAGTAGGTATATTACACTTTAAATCAAATGATGCTTCTGTGCAAAATGTAATAACTCTGTTGGACTATGGATGCCCAGTTTGAAATTGATGTTCTTGCGGTGGGTTTTAACTGTATGCGGACTAATAAAAAGTTTTTCGGCTATTTCATTGGTAGAGTTACCTTTGGCAATCAATGCTATTATCTCTAATTCGCGTTCGCTTAATACCACTTTGTCTTGTTCAATTTCTATTGATGATTTAAACTTGTTCAAAATGGTCTTGGATACTTCGGCATCATAATACACTTGTCCATTAATAATCTGATTGATGGCTACTAGCAATGTTTCTTTATCACTATTTTTCAAAATGTATCCATTAACCCCAATCTCAATTAATTCTTTAATTCTAACAGCATCGCTAAACATTGTTAGTATTAATATTTTAACCTTAGGATATAACTCAATTATTTTTCTAGCCGTAGCTGCACCATCCAATTTTGGCATATTCAAATCTAGAATGACTAAATCAACCGTTGTATTAGCTAATTGCTCTAAAACCTCTATACCATTAGATGCTTTACCCACTATTTCAATTCCCTCTACTGCTGACAAAATACTGGTGTATCCATCAATTACAATATCATGATCGTCGGCTAAAAGTATTCGTGCTCTCATATTAATTGCTTTGTTGTAGATAATCAAGTTCTACAATAATGGTTGTCCCTTTCCCGATTTTACTGTCTATATTAAATTCACCATTCATGGCCAGAACCCTTTGTTTGATATTCATTAATCCAATTCCTCTATTACTTTTTTGACTGTCAAATCCTTTACCATTATCTTCAATTAACAAAGTGAATTTATTGTCTTGTGATGTCAAATGAATATCAATTTTACTGGCATCAGCATGCTTCAAAACATTGCTAATAGCTTCTTGAATGATTCTAAAAACAGCGATCTCAAACTCGCTTGAATAGTCTATTTTATCAGTATTCTCAAAAACACTGACTCTAATGCGACCACTAGCATCAATCGACCTCTTAAGTTCGTTCAATGCAGCACTTAAACCATTCGATACTAAAAAACTACTATTTAAGTCGTGCGCTATTTTTCTAACCTCTCCAACAGCCTCATCTATGATGTCTAATGCTTTTTGATGCGAATCATTGTTTTCGGATTTGATGTTAGACATATGCAATTTTGCGATGCTTAGCATACTGCCCAACCTATCGTGCAAATCACGACCAATTCTTTGTTTCTCTTTCTCACCACCTTCAATAACAGATGTAATGCCCACAACCTCTATTTCCTTTAACAATCTATCAATTTCTCTTTCCTGCATCTGCTTTTCTTGGTCGGCTATCAATCGCTTCTGCTTGTTCAGTTTGAACTGATACATTAAAATAATTAATAAGAATACTGCAATCACAATTGAAGCATTTCTTAAAATATTTTTAGCACTGAGTTCGGCTTTCAATGTAGCATTTTCTTCTTTTTGACTTTTTACAAGATAACCCTTCTCTACATCACTAATTTTTGTGCTTAAATCACTTTGAAATTGAACACTTCTATAAGAATCTAACTCCACCAAATATTTCCGACTTAAAACCGCATTGCCTTGGTTGTCCCAAAAATCACTCAAACTCTTTAAATACATATCTAAGGCAAGTTTCTTTTTTGTTGATTTTGATAGAGCATAGGATCTATTTAGGTAGAATTCTACTGAATCAGAAAATTGGGTATTCCAATACAAAAGTGCAATGTTATGATATGTTGTCGCTAAATTCAAAGTATCACTTTTGGCTTCGTAATTCTTTAGACATAGATTGTAAAAATATTTAGCAGAATCTATTTCTTCTAATTGATTGAGAATTGAACCATAATTCTCTTGTGCCAATAAAAGTTTATCTTGTTGAACGGTTTCTGCCAAATGAAGTGCCATCCTAAAATATTGCTTTGTCTTAATCAAATCCGACTTTTGAGCATTGCAATAGGCCATATTTGAATACCAATTAAACAATGAGTTTGTGTTGTCTTTTTGAATGAACTTTTTAGCCTCATTCAAGTATTTCTCTTGGACATCCGTTTGATTGAAATTCGAGTAATATTGAGCAATTATCATATTGGTTTCAGCCAAACCAATACTATCTTGTATTTCTTTCTTAATGGATAAACTCTTTAGATAATATATCAACGCAGAGTCATATACGTTGTAGTTCTCAAAAAATTCGCCTTTACAATTATTCGCACGAGATATTTGAAGATTGCTTTTACTCGTATATGCAATTTGCCATATTGAATCGAGCAAGGTCTTAGATTCAATTTTGTCTTTGCCTACTACTGCGTGAAATCTTTTGATTGTATCGTCCAATTGCTGAGTATAATTTACTCTAGGATTAGAGCAGGCAATCAAGCTCAACAGCAATATCAAACCATAAAATCTCATTATTTATTAATGCCTAAGAGCTTATTGATAAATCTCATAATTGCTCTTAAAATTCTAATAATTACTGAAGGAACAGGTTTTTTATATACAACTTTTTTAGGATTTTTACGTACCAACGCCGTAGTTGGCATATCACTATCTGCGAGCACAAAAGAAACTGGATTTGGGTCTTCAGGATTCAATTCCCAAAAATTAATATCAATATCTTTTTCAATACCATCAGGTGGAATAACATCAATACCCAAATATGCTGTAGCAGTTGGAGTTGGTGTTGCATTTGGATCGCTTTTAGTGACAATATGAATAGGATTCATCAACGGAAGATTGTCTCCAGCATCCATGGTTGGAAATTGAGCAACGTATACATTTGGTGCAAAATTGATTTGTAGAACATACATACCCATGTTTGGTGTGCCAGGGATAGGTGTTACATCTATTGAATAATTTAGAACATGATTTAGTCCTGCTATTGAAACGAAATTTGCCATATCAATTAGTTATTATATGGCAACAAAACTATCATTTTTTGTGAAAGTTCCTATACCTACAAAGGGGTATTGTTGTAACTAAAACAAAGTCAACAAAGTATACTAATTATTCGGGGCTCCAGCATCTAACCATTTTCTTATGGCACCCAACTCGCAATCTGACAGCTTTGATGCTCCTTTAGGCATCTGACTGAAACCCGGAGTGTGGTTGATTGAACCAAGAAATTTTCCAGTGCTGATGCTCTGCTTGATGCCAGAATACGAACTTAAATCGTGACCTCCGCCAGCATTGTTTGTTGTATGACAACCCACACACCATTTGTCTATCATTGGCTTTACTGTCGCGCCAAATGTGAATGCAGTTGTATCGCATGTATTGCAGTTAGAGCTGTTTGGTGCGCCACTTTTAATCCAATTTTTTATGGTAGTTTTTTCAAGTTGGGTAAGTTGTGCGTGTGATGAAGGCGGCATGTCTCCATTAGCTATTTCTGTGTATACCTCACTGCTAAATGGCTTACCAGCTTTCACTTCCTTCATTATGCCGTCATAATTGGTTAAATCCAATTTCTTTTCTCGGTCAATCGAATTATGACATCCAGGATTACCACATTTACTAACAAAAATTGGCAGCACATCTTCTTGAAAACAAACGTTTGGTGTTGCAACATCGTAGGTACATGAACTGAAATAAATAAGTGTAAAAACAAGAGCAACAATAGCAGTGGATATGGCCCATCCCAATTTCTTTAACATAGTTTTAATAAAGCAAAAATTATTCCATTAAAATTAAAACAAAAAACCCGGAGTTTTAAGTTCTCCGGGTTGACTATCTAAAAAAATATTTTATCTGCTCAGATACATGCTTTTCTTGCTGTAAATCTCTCTAAATTCAGGGTCTTTAGTGTCTTTTACAAATAAGATAGCCTCGCCTGTACTCTTCATCTCCGGACCTAATTCTCTGTTGACATTAGGGAATTTATTGAACGAGAAGACTGGTAACTTAATGGCAAATCCTTGCAATTTTCTCTCAATATTGAAGTCCTTTAATTTGTTGACACCCAACATCACTTTTGTTGCGATGTTGATGTAAGGCACATCGTAGGCTTTACAAATAAATGGCACCGTTCTAGATGCTCTTGGGTTGGCTTCAATAACGTAAACTTCTTCGTTCTTGATGGCAAACTGAATGTTCAATAATCCGCGAATACCCATGCTAAAGGCTAACTTCTTGCTGTATTCTTCCATTTTATCCATCACATTCTGACTCAAACTAAATGGTGGCAATACTGCACTGCTATCTCCTGAGTGGATACCTGCAGGCTCTATGTGTTCCATCATACCAATTACGTGGTAATCTTCACCATCACATATAACATCACATTCTGCTTCTTCTGCTCTATCTAAGAAATGGTCGATCAATACTCTGTTACCTGGCAAATCGCCCAACAATCCGATTACTGCAGCTTCTAGCTCTTCGTCGTTAATGACGATTTTCATACCCTGACCACCTAGTACATAACTTGGTCGCACTAATACAGGATAACCTACTTGTTGAGCAATTTTTACTGCTTCATCAGCATCCTCTGCAACACCGTATCTAGGATAAGGTATATTCAACTCTTTCAACAAGTCGCTGAACAATCCTCTGTCTTCACTCATATCCATATTAGGGAAAGAAGTACCTATAATTTTTATGCCTTTTTCGTGTAATTTCTCTGCCAATTTTAAAGCCGTTTGGCCCCCTAATTGAACTATGACGCCTTCTGGCTTTTCAAGTTCGATGATTTCCCACAAATGCTCCCAATATACTGGTTCGAAGTACAACTTGTTGGCCATATCAAAATCAGTACTTACAGTTTCAGGATTACAGTTTACCATGATGGCTTCGTAACCAGATTCTTTAGCGGCTAGTAGACCGTGAACACAGCTGTAGTCGAATTCTATACCCTGACCAATTCTATTTGGTCCACTACCTAGTACTATGATTTTCTTTTTATCTGTTACCACACTTTCGTTCTCACCTTCGAAGCAAGAGTAGAAGTAATTGGTTGGAGAAGGGAATTCAGCAGCACAAGTATCAACCATTTTATAAGTTCTGGTAATACCCATGGCTTTTCTCTTTTCGTATACTTGATCTTCTGTACAGTTTTTAATTAAATATGCGATTTGATAATCAGAATAACCTTTGCGTTTAGCTGTTCTAATCAACTCTTCAGGAAGTGTTTCTAAGGTGTAGCGTTTGATGGCTTTTTCTGTATTTACCAAGTCGAGTATTTGTTCTAAATACCAACGGTCGATTCTGGTTAATTTTTGTATGGTGGTTAATGGCACACCAAGTTCAACTGCATCTTTTAAGTGAAACAATCTGTCCCAACTTGGATTTTCTAAACTGTGAACTATCTCTTCTAGGTTTTTAGAACCTGTTCCGTCTGCACCCAATCCAAACTTTCTAATCTCAAGAGATTGACAAGCTTTTTGAAGGGCTTCTTGGAAGTTTCTACCGATGGCCATAACCTCTCCCACAGCTTTCATTTGAAGGCCAAGGTATTTGTTAGCACCTTTAAATTTATCGAAGTTCCATCTTGGAATTTTGATGATCACATAGTCGATGGCAGGTTCAAAATAAGCCGAAGTTGTTTTTGTTACAGGATTCTTCAACTCATCTAAGTTATAACCTATTGCCAATTTAGCTGCTATTTTAGCGATTGGATAACCAGTAGCTTTTGAAGCCAATGCAGATGAACGGGATACACGCGGATTGATTTCGATGGCAATGATGTCTTCGTTTTCAGGATTTACCGCGAATTGCACGTTACAACCACCCGAGAAGTTACCAATACTGCGCATCATTAAAAAGGCCATATCGCGCATTTGTTGGAAACATGTATCGCTTAATGTCATCGCAGGAGCAATGGTTATACTATCTCCAGTATGAACACCCATTGGGTCTAAGTTCTCAATGGTACAAATTACAGCGATGTTGTTGTTGTTGTCTCTTAATACTTCTAATTCGTATTCTTTCCAACCTAAAACGGCTTGTTCAACCAATACTTCGTGAGTTGGAGAAGCTTCTAAACCAATTCTCAAAGCTTCGTCTAATTGATCTTTAGATTTCACGAATCCACCTCCAGTACCTCCAAGGGTAAATGAAGGACGAATTACTAATGGATATCCAATCTCTTGAGCTATTTCTTTTCCTTCCAAGAAAGAATTTGCGGTACGACTTTTTGCTACGCCAACACCGATGTCTATCATCAATTGACGGAACAATTCTCTGTTTTCAGTTTTTTGAATGGCTGCCGTATCAACACCAATGATACGCACATTGTATTTTTCCCAGATACCTAAATCTTCAGCTTCTATAGCTAAGTTTAAGGCTGTCTGACCGCCCATAGTTGGCAATACAGCATCTATCTGGCGTTCTTGAAGTATTTTCTCGATAGATTGTACTGTCAATGGCCACAAATACACGTGGTCGGCAGTAACATTATCGGTCATGATAGTAGCAGGATTGCTATTGATCAATGACACTTCAATACCTTCTTCGCGAAGGGAACGGGCAGCTTGGCTACCTGAATAATCGAACTCGCAAGCCTGACCAATAATAATGGGGCCGCTACCGATGATTAAGACTGATTTGATGGAAGGATCTTTTGGCATAGAATAAAATCCCGCAAAATTAGAGTATTAAACTCAATTTTAAATGAGTTGTGGATAAATGAAACCGATTATGATATAAGCCTTATCTATTCTAAAAATCTATGAACTCAAAGTGTATTTTGTCAATGTGAATAATAAAAAAAGGCCGCTTAATAGCGCCCTTTTATATATCATTTAAGTAGTATTTTTAATTTGATGCAGTTGCCTCAGCATACGCTTCGATTGGCAAACATGCGCAAATCAAATTTCTATCTCCATGTGTATTGTTTACTCTTCCAACACTAGGCCAGAATTTCTTTGCAACCACCACTGGCAATGGGAATGCCGCTTTGTCTCTAGAATATTTGTGATTCCATTCGCTGCTGCTAATTTCTTCCGCTGTGTGAGGTGCATTTTTCAATACGTTGTCTTCTTTATCTGCAACACCATTTTCTATTTCTGCTACTTCAGCTCTGATGGCCAATAAAGTATCACAGAATCTATCCAACTCTTGTACGCTTTCGCTCTCTGTTGGTTCTATCATCAAGGTTCCTGCTACTGGGAATGATAAGGTTGGTGCATGGTAACCATAGTCCATTAAACGTTTCGCTAAATCTTCTGCTTCGATACCTGCTGTTTGTTTCAAACCACGTGTATCTAAAATCATTTCATGAGCGCAATATCCGTTTTCTCCAGTGAACAATATTGGATAGTGTTTCTCTAATCTAGATTTGATGTAATTGGCATTCAAGATAGCCGCTTCTGTAGCTTTCTTTAAACCTTCGCCACCCATCAATTTGATGTATACATAAGAAATCAATAAGATACTAGCGCTGCCATAAGGTGCAGCTGATACAGCGTGAATTGATTTATCTCCTCCGATGTTAACAACTGAGTGACCAGGTAAATAAGGTACCAAGTGTTTTGCAACACCAATTGGACCCATGCCAGGACCACCACCACCATGAGGGATACAGAATGTTTTGTGCAAGTTCAAGTGACAAACGTCAGCACCAATAAGTCCCGGACTTGTTAATCCAACCTGCGCATTCATGTTAGCACCATCCATGTACACCTGACCACCATGTTGGTGTACGATGTCAGTAATTTCTTTGATACCTGATTCATATACACCATAAGTTGATGGATATGTTACCATGAATACAGCCAAATTATCAGCGTTTTCAGTTGCTTTTAATTTCAAATCTTCAATATCGATGTTACCGTTTTGTAAGTTTTTAACGATAACAATTTTCATACCTGCCATTGCAGCACTAGCTGGGTTTGTACCATGTGCAGATTCAGGAATTAATGCAACGTTTCTGTGACCTTGACCGATGTCGTTTAAGTATGCTCTGATAACCATCAATCCTGCATACTCCCCTTGAGCACCAGAATTTGGTTGTAAACTCATGCCGGCAAATCCAGTGATTTCTTGTAAGTCTTTCGACAATTCATTGATGATGTCGATATAACCTTCTACTTGATTCAACGGAACAAATGGGTGAATTTGGTTGAATTCTGGCCATGTTACAGGAATCATTTCTGTTGTTGCATTCAATTTCATGGTACAAGAACCTAAAGAAATCATGCTGTGACAAAGCGATAAATCTTTGCTTTCTAATTGCTTGATGTATCTCAACATCTCGTGTTCGCTGTGGTAGCTGTTAAACACTGGATGTGTCATATAATTGCTTTGTCTTACAAAGTTTGAAGGCCAGCTCAATTCTTGACTGTTTGCCAATTGTGCAACTTTTGCAGCGTCTGCACTAGCACCTGCAACTTTTGCAAATATGTTAACGATTTCTGTGATGTCAGACACTTCACAAGTTT
This sequence comes from uncultured Chitinophaga sp., assembly GCA_964438995.1. Taxonomy (GTDB): domain Bacteria; phylum Bacteroidota; class Bacteroidia; order NS11-12g; family UBA955; genus JABMMZ01. The sequence continues at coordinate 8,370 of CAYTMQ010000019.1, read as the reverse complement.
CGTCTAATGCGATACCTATATTTCCGTTTTTAAAATATCTGAAGTTGATGTTATTGGCTTCCGCTTCAGCTTTAATGGCAGCAGTTTTACCGTTTGCATCGATTAATAAGGTGTCAAAATAATTGGCATTTAATTGATTGAATCCATGTTGTTTCAATGCGGCTTCTAAAGCCTTAGCCAAACCATGGGTTTTAGCTGCTATAGCTTTAACACCATCTGGTCCGTGATATGTAGCATACATCGCAGCCATGATAGACAACAATACCTGTGCAGTACAAATATTAGAAGTAGCATTTTGACGGCGGATGTGTTGCTCTCTGGTTTGAAGAGCCATTCTCAATGCTCTGTTGCCATGTCTGTCTATACTAACACCGATGATACGACCAGGAATTTGACGTTTGAAATCGTCTTTGGTTGCGAAGAATCCAGCGTGCGGACCACCATATCCTAGAGGAACACCAAATCTTTGTGATGATCCTACCACACAATCAGCACCCCATTCACCTGGAGGTGTTAACAATGTTAGCGACAACAAATCTGCGCCTACACATACGAAAGCGTGTTTTGCATGAGCATTCTCTACAAATGATTTATAATCTTCAACGTTTCCTTCGTTGTTAGGGTATTGGATATATGCCCCGAAAAACTCTTCAGTAAACTCAAAAGTTTTGTAATCGCCCATTACCAGTTCTATGCCCATTGGAGCAGAACGGGTCATTAAAATATCTAATGTTTGTGGGTATGTGCTATTGTCAACAAAGAATTTTGTAGCAGCATCGTGTTTGTGTAAACTTCTAAACATGGCCATTGCTTCAGCGGCAGCGGTACCTTCGTCCAACAAACTTGCGTTGGCAATTGGCAAACCAGTCAAATCAATGATCATGGTTTGGTAATTTAACAATGCCTCTAAACGACCTTGAGCGATTTCAGCTTGATAAGGTGTATATTGAGTATACCAACCTGGATTCTCCATGATGTTTCTCAGAATTACACCAGGGGTGTAGCAGTTGTAGTAACCCATTCCAATGTAGCTTTTAAATAATTTGTTTTTAGATGCTACTGCTTTCAAATCTTTCAACAATTGTTGTTCTGAAGTTCCGCCCGAAACATTCAACGGGTTCTTCATTCTAATAACTTGAGGAACAGTTTTATTGATCAATTCTTCAATAGAACCAACACCAATAGTCTTCAACATTTTATTGATGTCTGAGTCAGCTACTGGACCGTTGTGACGGTTAACGAAATGGTCGGTTTGACCGGTATATAACTTCATTGAAAATAGGTTGTTTAAAATGTGGTGCAAATGTAGTCGTTTTTTATCACTTTTACTACTGATCCTCAGCATGAGAATTATAAACAAGTTCTATGCATTTAAAGCCATTATTGATAGAACAATTTAGGAATTCTATTTCAATACACTCAACCTCCGACCCAAGCCTCGAAGACTCGACTCGAAACTAGGCAAGTGTTGTAACCTCCGATGTTTCAACCTCCGATGTTTCAACCTCCGATGTTTCAACCTCCGACGTTACGACCTCCGATGTTTCAACCTCCGACGTTACGACCTCCGACGTTTCAACCTCCGTCGTTAAATACCTTCTTTTAAGAAACTCTTGAACCAGTAAGCACTCTCTTTGAGAATTCTCTGCTTGGTTGTGAAGTCGACATAGATGATGCCGAATCTTGGGTAGTAGCCTTCTGCCCATTCGAAGTTGTCGAGTAAACTCCAAGCAAAATAACCCCTTACGTCTACTCCCTCTTGTTTGGCTCGGTATACCTCGTTGATATGGGTCTGGAAATAGTGTATTCTCGGAAAATCATTCACTCTATCTAAGACAACCTTATCATCAAATGCAGCACCGTTTTCTGTAACATAAATAGGAATTTTCAATCCATAACGATGGATTTTTTTAAGCACATGATAAATACTTTCTGAATGCATCTCCCAACTCATTGCAGTTAAATCGATGGTCCTGTCGTAAGCTGGCACATGCTTTATCTTAAGAAAAGGATTCCAAGGATTGTGCTTAAAGACTTCTCTTGTATAGGTTTGAACACCAATAAAATCCAATTTCACTCGCATCTCTTCCATGTCACCTGGTTGTATGTAACGGTTAATGGATTTTAATCTGTTAAACCCTTCAACGGGATAACCCAATCCAATAATAGGTTCAAAGAAAAATCTGTTGATCAGCAAATCTGCAGTTTCTCCAGCCTTAATGTGTTTGTCCTTAGAATCAAAAGGTTCAATGTGGGTAAATGAAAAAGTTGAGCCAACAACATGTTCTGGAAATTCGGCTTTAATGGCTCGGTAAGTTCTTCCAATACACAACAAGGCATGATGAGTTGCTTTTAAGAATTTATCGAAACCTTTTTTGCCTGGTGCATGTATGCCAAACAAATAACCAGCTCCAAGAAAAACGGATGGCTCATTGAGAATCATCCAATGTTTAACTTGAGTGAATTCGCGCACACAAAACATGGCATAACGCTCGAAATCGCTAAGAATTTTTCTGTTGGTCCAGCCCCCATTTTTTTCAAGAGCCAAAGGCAAATCCCAATGGTACAAAGTGATCCATGGCTGAATATCTGAAGCCAGACAATAGTCGATTACTTCACGGTAAAATGCCACACCTGCTGGATTTACATTTATCCCATCAGGCATTATCCTTGCCCATGCAATGCTAAATCTAAAATGTTTGAACCCGATTCTTTTGATCAAATCAATGTCCGATTTGAAGTGTTTGTAAAAATCGCAAGAATCATTGATGTGGTGCTTGTTTCTTATGGTAGATTTTGTAAAAAAACGTCTTTTATTGGTGTCGCAAAACTCATCCCAAATCGATGGACCTTTTCCATCTTCATTGTTAGCTGATTCAGTTTGTGCTGCAGATATAGCAACGCCCCAAATCATCTTGTGCGACTTCATTCTTCTACCTTAAGCTAATTTAAATTCCCTAAGAAAACCAGATAAAACATTCTCTTCAATGTCTTCATTGGTTTCAATTGAAACATCCTCGTTGAAATGGTAAATAGACCATTCTTTGTTGTTGTATTCTAATGACGTTAGATTTTCTATCCAGTCGCCACTATTCAAGTACAATATTTCAGCATCTTTATATGAAATAGTACTTTTAGATGTTTGATGAATGTGTCCGCAAACTACTGCATTACAATTCTCAGTGTAAGCATAATTCACTGCTGCCTCTTCAAAATTCTGAATAAAAGACACGGCTTGCTTGACACTATTTTTAATGGCTTTTGAAAGCGATACCCTTTTTCCTCCAAATTTTTCGGACACCCAGTTGACGAATGTGTTTAAATGTATTAGGTAATCGTATGCTTTACCTCCAAGTTTTGCAAGCCACTTAGCATGCTGAACAGAAAAATCGAATACATCTCCATGGAAAAACAAAGTTTTCTTACCATCGAGGTTCAGCTCAAGTCGGTTGATCAATTCTATTTCACCAAAACTCATTCCTGTAAACTTTCTTAACAGTTCGTCGTGATTGCCAGTAATGTAATACACCTTAGTGCCATTCATAGCAAGTTTAAGAATGTAGCGTACCACTTTCATGTGTGATTTTGGAAAATATGATTTAGAGAATTGCCAAATGTCTACAATATCTCCATTTAGAATTAAAGTTTCAGGTTGAACACTTTTAAGGTAAACTAGAAGTTCTTTCGCTCTGCATCCGTATGTTCCAAGATGCACGTCAGATATTACTACCAGTTCTACTGCTCTTTTTGTCATTTTCTTAATGAGTGATTAAAAGGATTGAAAAAGAACCTAAAAAGCAGCATGCCAATTTCATTGATTAATTTGTGCATAGCGTTTTTATTTACAAAATACGTCAAACCACATCATTTTAAGATTGATTGAAGATTAATAAATTGTTAGTTGTTAGTAATGGAATTGCAACCAATATATAAATAAAAAAGCCCCGATAATGTCGAGGCTTTTAAATATTTTAATTAGGATTAACCTAAATATGTTTTTAAGATTTTGCTCTTAGATGATTTTCTCAAACGTCTAAGCGCTTTTTCTTTGATCTGACGAACACGTTCGCGGGTCAATCCAACTTTCTCTGAAATGTCTTCAAGTGTATGCGCTGGACCGCCATCTAAACCGTAGTAATATCTCAACACATCGCGTTCTTTCTCACTTAAAGTAGAGATAACACGGTTAATTTCTTTTTGTAGTGACTCGTTCATAAGAGGCACGTCAGGATTAGGTTCGTCGTTGTTGTCTAACACACCTAATAAAGTATTGTCCTCACCTTCTGTCAGAGGTGCATCTATAGACAAGTGTCTACCACTTGATTTTAAAGCATTCTCAACTTCGATAATCGGAATTTCAAGCACTGTTGCGATTTCTTCAGCTGTTGGTTCGCGTTCGAACTCTTGTTCTAACTTTGCTGCCGCAGCGCTGATACGACCGATTGAACCAACTTTATTCAATGGCAAACGTACGATACGAGACTGGTCAGCCAAAGCTTGAAGAATTGATTGACGAATCCACCATACAGCGTAAGAGATGAATTTGAAACCACGTGTTTCATCAAAACGTTTAGCAGCTTTAATCAAACCTAAATTACCTTCATTGATCAAATCACCTAAAGTCAAACCTTGGTTTTGATATTGTTTACTAACTGATACAACGAAACGCAAGTTAGCATTCACCAATCTTTCAAGAGCAGCTTGATCGCCCTCACGTATTCTTCTCGCCAATTCAACTTCCTCTTGTGCATCAATCATCTGCACTTTAGAAATTTCGTTTAAGTATTTATCAAGTGATTTGTTTTCACGATTGGTAAACTGTTTTGATATTTTAAGCTGTCTCATCTTTTACTAAATTCTCTCCGATTTAAATAAGTCTGCGAATATACCCTTTTTGTGGCAGAATACCACGTTTTTTCAGCATTTTCGACTATTCCATTTAGCAGCAAAAATCGAGCCAAATTACCATTTTGACAGTAAAATTTTCGTTTTATCAGTCAGACTTTCTTTCTCCCATTTTGGAATTTTTACATCTTAAATATGCTTATCAATCAAATTTATTTTTATACTCCAATACCTTATTATAATATTGCACCATAAAAATTTATAATCATGGCATTCACATTACCTGCACTCAATTACGCGTATGATGCATTAGAAACATACATCGACGCTAGAACAATGGAAATACACCACTCTAAACACCACAATGCTTACGTAACCAATCTTAATGCGGCTTTGGCTGGCACAGAGGCTGAAAACTTAAGCATTGAAGAGATTTGCAAAAATATTAGCAAATATCCTATGCCTGTTAGAAACAACGGTGGCGGTCACTATAACCACAGTTTTTTCTGGAGCATTCTAAAGAAAAATGATGGAGCAATGCCAGGTGGCAAATTGGCAGATGCTATCAACAACGACCTAGGTGGTTTTGAAAAATTCAAAGAAGAGTTTACAAAAGCTGCTACAACCAGATTCGGAAGTGGTTGGGCTTGGTTAACAGTTACTGATGGCAAATTGGTTATCAGCAGCACACCAAACCAAGACAATCCTTTAATGGATTTGGAAGGTATCACCAAAGGTACTCCTATCCTAGGTTTAGACGTTTGGGAACATGCCTATTACTTGCATTACCAAAACCGTCGTCCTGATTACATCAATGCTTTCTTTAGTGTTATCAATTGGGATGAAGTTAGTCGCTTATACGAAGCTGCTATCTAGTCTATATCAAATGTTCAATCAAAAAGGGTGTGTCTTTGACATGCCTTTTTTTATGCGAATATCAACAACATAACCAACACTGCTGAGAAACCAACACCATAGCCATAGTACACTTGTTTCTCGTCGTGCGCATTCAGAACCAAACGCGACCAGCCACTTAGTCCGCCTATGATAATTGAACCTATCAAAAACCAGTTGAATTCTGACACATGCTTAAAAAATGTCAGAAACATAAACAAAGCAATCAATCCTCCAGCTGCAATGGTATGCGAGCTTATCGTAAACTTGAAATTGATGAGTATATTAATGACCACACATAAAACCGTTGCAAATAAAAATACCATTGGCAATCCCCTTAATTCTGAACTGTACAATTGGTAAATCGTAAATGAAATAAGCATCGCAATAATAGAATAAGGCAATAATCTTTGTTTAGGATTGCTAATTCTAAAATCATCTATAAACTTAAATCTTTTCAATACATAAACCGAAAGTAAAGGCACTATAAGTGTATTGATGGCAATAAAAAGTGACAAGGTATAAAATTGGGTGTCGTAAAATTTACTGACGAAATAAGGATGAAAACTCAAGACAGCAAACAGTCCGAAATTCAACAAAAACAAAGGGTGAAACAACACCGAACAAGCATTGGCAAATAGCTTCATTACATTGCTACAACTGGTAACTGACGAGGTGAGTAATGTTTTGCCTTTTCTGCAATGGCTTTGATGTGTTCTGGGGTTGTACCGCAACAACCACCAATAACATTTACCCAACCTTCTTTCATAAATTCCTCTACAACATTGGCCATAGCTTCTGGTGATTCGTCGTATTGACCAAATTCATTTGGCAAACCAGCATTTGGATAAGCTGTAGTATATACCCAAGCAACATTCGCAATTTCGCTGATGTGTGGAATCATGTCTTTAGCACCCAATGCACAATTCAATCCAATACTTAAGATTTCACCATGTGACATCGAGTTCCAGAATGCTTCAGGGGTTTGACCACTTAATGTTCTTCCACTGGCATCTGTAATAGTGCCGCTGATCATGACTGGTATGTCGTTGTTCGTTTCGTCTTTAATCGTATTGATGGCAAACAACGCTGCCTTGGCATTAAGAGTGTCAAAAATGGTTTCTATGAGAATCAAATCAACACCTCCTTTTATCAAGGCATTCATTTGTTGTGTGTAGGCATCTACTAAATCCTGAAATGTTACCGCTCTGAATCCTGGATTGTTGACATCAGGACTTAAAGATGCAGTTCTATTGGTTGGACCAACAGCTCCTGCCACAAATCTTGGTTTTGATGGGTCTTTCGCCGTGTATTCATCTGCTGCCTTTCTAGCTAGTTTGGCGGCCTCTATATTGATTTCATCCACCAGGTTGGTCATCTTATAATCTTCCATTGAGATGACTTGCGCACTAAAGGTGTTGGTTTCAATAATGTCAGAACCTGCTTCTAAAAACGCTTTATGGATGTCGTAAATAATATCAGGTTGTGTGATATTCAACAGTTCGTTGTTGCCTTTTACAAGTTGAGAAATGTCCTTGAAACGCTCACCTCTATACTGCTCTTCACCTAGGTTATAGGTTTGAATCATAGTACCCATTGCACCATCAATGATCATGATGCGCTGATTCAATATCTCTCTTATTTGTTGGTTAACTGACATAATTGTTTACAAAATTACTGTTTCGACTTGGATTTACATTAAAACACATCACTTAATTTAAATGTTTTATCAACCACAAATCCTCCTCTTTCATTTTTCTTAACCGTACAGCATTCGTTGACTGGATCATGTTCGAAAAACAAAATATATTGATTGGCCACAGCCTCATCTAAAAACACTTGTCTGTCTCTCATACTCTCTAGTGGTTTGATATCATAAGCCATCACATAGTTTACTGGTAAATGACCCAATGATGGTATCAAATCTGCGCAAAACACGACAGTTTGACCTTTTACTTGGATTTGAGGAAGCATCATGGCTTCGGTATGACCGTAAACTGTTCTCATACTCATAAAATCTGCAACATCATTGGCTTGATTGACAAACTTTAGTTGACCACTTTCTTGAATGGGTACAATATTTTCTGTTAAGAAGGATGCTTTTTCTCTAGGATTAGAATTTAACGCATGGTTAAAATGCGTTTCGTTGCTCCAGAATGTTGCATTTTTAAATGCTGGTCGATAAGATGTCCTATCATCATTCCACTCTATACTTCCGCCACAATGGTCGAAATGCAAATGGGTCAATACCACATCGGTAATATCGTCCTTACTAAATCCCAATTGATTAAGTGAGTTATCAAGCGATGCATCGCCATTGAGGTAATAATAGCCGAAAAACTTATCTGATTGTTTGTTACCGATTCCATTATCAATCAAAATCAATCGGTTGCCATCTTCTACCAAAAGGCAACGCATGGCCCAGTTACACATATTGTTCTCGTCAGCGGGATTAAGATTTTTCCAAATACTTTTTGGCACAACGCCAAACATGGCTCCACCATCCAATTTAAAGAACCCAGTATCTATTGTATACAAATGCATGAGCAAAGATAAAGTCAAAAGTCAAAAGTTAAAAGTCAAAAAAGGGAATAGGAATTAGGATTTAGGATTTAGTGGGCTGACGCCAGA
>CAYTMQ010000018.1:0-43033 GCA_964438995.1 uncultured Chitinophaga sp. | reverse complement strand
ATTTAATGGTTAAACTTAAGTTTTAACCTGTTGCAAAAAAGTAGCCCTGTACCATGGCAATTGTACCATATGCTGCATTTCTGATTATGTAAATTAATTATATTTGTAAAATATGTTGAAACGAATTTCATTCTTCACATTGGTCGGAATTGCAGCAATAGCAAGCACTTCGTGCGAACATCAGCCTCCAATTAAAATTGGAGTTAAACCTGTTGATACGACTGGCAATGGTGGAAATACAAGTCCAAAATGCAATCCAGATACTACCTATTTTAACGAAATATTACCTCTCATTACCGCTAATTGTGCGGGTAGTGGATGCCATGATGCAAATACTAAAGCAGATGGAGTTCAATTAACTGATTATACTAAAATAATGAGTACCGGAAAAGTAAGAGCTGGAAAACCTTTACAATCTAAATTATATACTGAAATAAATAATGGTTCTATGCCACCTTCTGGAAAGTTGTCTCAAGATATAATCAACAAAATCAACAATTGGATTACTAAAGGGGCTTTGAATAATTACTGTGTGTCAGTTTGTGATACTACTGCTGCTAAATATTCAGCAAATATCTCTAAAATCATCAACGACAATTGCATGTCATGTCATACAACTGGCGCTACAAAAATTGGCACACATGCCGAATTAAGTGTTGTTGCAAATAATGGTAGATTAATGGGGGCTATTAAACACCTGAATGGCTTTCAACCTATGCCTAGTCAAAATACTTACTTAAGCGACTGTGAAATTAAAAAAATCCAGAAATGGATAGATAACGGAACTCCAAATGATTAAACACATACTAATTATATCGATATTTGCAATAAGTCTTAGTGCATGTTACTATGACAAGGCAGATAAATTATATCCAGCTGACCAAAATGCTAAATGTGATACTGTTAACATGAAATATACGTTGCATGTAGCGCCAATTTTAAAAACAAATTGCCTTGATAAAGGTTGTCATACAACTGCAAAACCCGATGGGGGCTATGTTTTGGACAATTATGCAGGAACCAAAGCATCTGCTAATAACAACAAATTGCTTGGGTCTTTAAAAGCACTTTCAGGATTTTCTGCAATGCCAAAAGGATACCCAAAATTAGACGACTGTGACATAACAAAAATAGAAGCATGGATAAAACGTGGTATGCCGGAATAGGGGATTTAGGCAATAGGATATAGGGAATAGGATATAGGGAATAGGATATAGGGAATAGGATATAGGGGATAGGATTTAGGATATAAGTTATCTACGATGTAAGCTAATGTAACTTCTCATCCGCGATTCAAGATATAGAAAAATGAAAAAAACAATCATATGGCTGTTCATCATCGGAATCGTTTCTGCGATTGCCGTGATATATTACTTCAAAGTAATAGCAGCAAAACACAAAGACCCAAGCGACAATGTGAAAATAACCATCACTGCGCCTGAATTGTACAGAATGTTCTCCAATTATGAAGACAGCGCTAACAAGTTATATACTGTTAGAGATATGGCTATTAAAGTTTCTGGAAGAATTCAAGACGTTCAACTGAACGGCAGTAGATATACCATTTTCTTAAACTCTAACGATATGATGGGTGCAATTGCTTGTGAAATGGATAGTCTAGAAAACCCATCTATCAAACAACTAAAGAACAACGATTCTACGAACATTGTAGGCTTTTGCACTGGATACTTATCCGACGTGCAATTGTTCAGATGTAAATTGGCAAAATAATTGTATTAATCTATTAAACCTCAATTTTATGTTTAAATCACTTGCATTATTAACTATAGCATTTATTTCATTAAATGTATGTGCTCAACAGTACATGACCAAAACTGGTACCATTAAATTCTTCTCTCATACGACTCTTGAAGACATTAAAGCTGAAAACAGAAAAGTTGTCAGCGTTATTGATAGCAAGACAGGAGCCCTTGAATTTGCTTGCCTTATAAAAGGTTTTGACTTTACCAATGATGCCATGGAATTACACTTCAACGAAAGTTATCTTGAAAGTGCTAAATATCCAAAAGCATCTTTTAAAGGTACTGTGACTGACATAGCTAAAGTTGACTTCACTAAAAATGGTACGTATACCGCTAATTACACTGGTAAATTAACCATGAAAAATGTTACTAAAGATGTCACTGGTACTTGTACTTTTGTAGTAAAAGATGGAAAAGTGACCGCAACTTCAAAAATCAAAATCAAACCAAAAGATTATAATATTTCAATTCCAGCTACAGCTGCAGCTAAAATTGCTGAGGAAATTGAAGTGGATATTATCATGGACTACACCAAGAAAGCATGAGATTTTTAATAGTATCAGTATTCATTTTATCAAGTGCTGTTCTTTCAGCACAAACAGACACATCGAAAACGCCTAAAGCTGTTTCTGATATTCCTGGACTTATCGCAGATACATCTAGTTTATTAGGTGATTTAGATGTGGATTCAGGCCCAGATTTCGAACAAAGTGTTTTCAAAGGCAATAGGGTCATCAATTCTCATAGTACTGAAATGGTTGGAAAGAAAAACCTAGATTTCAGAATCAGTCACAGATTTGGTTATGTTAATACTGGTCCATACGATATGTTCGGTTTAGATGTTGCCTACCAAAGAATGAGCTTTACCTATGGTATTACTGATTTAATTAACGTAGAAATTGCGAGAAGTTCTGTCAATAAAATGTATGATGGTACGTTTAAAATGAAATTCATGCGTCAAGCAAAAGGCGATAAGAAAAGACCTATAAGTATTGCGTATGCTGCCAATATGGCCATTCAAACGTTGAAGCCTAGCGCCTCAATGCAACCTTACTACTTTTCAAATAGATTGTATTATACCCATCAATTGTTATTGTCTAAGAAATTTGGTGAACACTTTTCACTTCAATTGATGCCTACTTTGGTACACCGTAATTTGATTGATTCTCAGAAATACAAAAATGATGTATTTAGCATTGGTATTGCAGGTAGAAATAGAATCACCAGAAAAACAGCATTAACCTATGAGTATTTCTATGTATTGCCTGGTCAAATTAACCCAATTTACCACAATTCATTGTCTATTGGATTCGATATCGAAACAGGAGGCCACGTATTCCAAATCCACTTTACCAATAGCACTGGCATGAATGAAAAAGGATTCATTGCCGAAACCGATGGTTCTTGGGCCAAAGGCGATGTACACTTCGGTTTTAACATCTCAAGAATATTTTATATCGGAAGATAAAGACATTTAAATGATATTCTGAAAGTCGGGTTGATAAAAAGCCCGACTTTTTTTGTGTTTTAAATACTTGACACATTGACTTTTCTGTTTACAATTCAAATCACATATACCATCACTTTGAAGTATTTTTGACATTAAACCGAATGAGTGATGAAACAACAATTTAAATGGATTATACCCGCATTAATGCTAAGTGCATGCGTGCCTCAGAGAAAACTCGACGACCTTCAGGCAAAGTACGATGATTGCCAAAAATCGAAAACCGAGTGTAATACCAATTTAGCCAATGCACAAAATGGTTTAAAAGTGTGTGAAGAAACCAACAAAGCATTGCAAACGAGAATTGTAAGTTTAGAGGCAGATTCTATTGAGTGTTTTACTGCACTTGAAAGAACTCAGAAGTTGTACCAACAATCAGAACAAACGTCTCAAAAAATTATCGATAACAATAGATACGAAAATGAAAAGCTTGCAACAGAATTGAATGCGAAGAACGAAGCGCTAAAAAACAAAGAACGTGAGTTAAATGAAAAAGAAGCGTCTTTAATCAATGCTCAAAATAAAAACCGCGACTTGTCTGCTTCGTTAACTGCAACTGAAGCTAGTCTTAAAGCACGTGAAAAAAGAGTAGCCGAACTTGAAGCCATTCTTAAAGCCAAAGACAGTGCAGTAAATGCTCTTAAAGCTTCCATTCAAAAAGCGTTGCTTGGTTTCCAAAACCAAGGACTTTCAGTAGAAGTTAGGAACGGAAAAGTTTATGTGAGTATGGAAGAAAAGTTACTTTTCAAATCTGGAAGTATAGTGGTAGATCCAAAAGGTCAGCAAGCTTTATTAGAATTGTCTAAAGCACTTAACCAAAATAAAGATGTGAGTATCCTTGTTGAAGGTCATACTGACAATGTACCAATGAAATCTTCGACCATAAAAGACAATTTAGATTTGTCTGTATTAAGAGCAACTTCAATTTCTAGAATCTTAACCACTCAAGGTGGAGTTGATCCTAAGAGAGTAATGTCAGCAGGAAGAGGCGAAGCATTCCCAATCGATCCAGCTGATACACCTGAAGCAAGAGCTAAAAATAGAAGAACTGAAATCATTCTTACACCAAAATTAGATGAGTTATTGTCTATTTTGAGTAACCAATAACAACAACAAATAGTCAAAAGTAATATAGACCGTGTACAGTTTTCTGACACGGTCTTTTTGCAAAATCGCCATGCTACACATCACCATACTATCCATCGGAAAAACAAACGAGGCCTATGTCAAAGAAGGTTTAGAAAAGTATGTCAAACTGCTTAGCAAGTATTGCAAACCAGAGTTACTTGAATTAAATGATGTTAAAAACAGCAACAAATTGCCGCCTGAAAAATTAAAGGAAGTAGAAGGTGAATTGATACTTTCTAATATTCCAGATAAAGCATTGGTCATCTTTCTTGACGAAAATGGAAAAGCATTTAACTCTGTTAAGTTTGCCGATTATATCAATAAAAAATCTATAGAAACATCTAAACTTATTTTCGTGATTGGTGGTTCTTATGGCTTATCAGAAGCAGTAAGAAGAAGAGGAGAGAGTATTCGTTTGTCTGATATGACCTTTAACCATCAAATGGTGAGAGTTATTTTAGCCGAACAATTGTTTAGAGCTTTTACCATCATCAAAGGCACTGGCTATCATCATTGATTACTCTTCTGGAAACAAACGTTCAATTATTTCACCTTTAGAATTGTAAATCACAACTTCACCTTTAGGTTTGCAATAGTAATCACTGGGTCTAAAAAGTATTGGTTCTTTAGGGTCTGTTTCATCAATAATTCCAGCATTTGGTTCAATAGCAAAATCCCAATTTACTGTAGCTTTCAAATACCCTGTACTATCGAATACCTGCCAATAACCCATCGGAAAACAGTCGTCTGACATGTCTTCTAAAGCTTTTAAATAAACAGGTTTGTTTACTATGCTAGTTTCATTTGCAAACTTAAACTTTCTGTGTTTAGAAAATGGGGTATTGATTTTTACAATGCCTTTTTGATAGAGTTTACCATTTTTATAAAATTGTTCGTAATAGAACATACTATCGTTGATTTTAGTTTCGACAAAATAACTACTCCTACTATTTTTATCTATATCGTAGAAATATAATTTTACAATGTCATTGTTTCTATAAAGATGAGAATATTGCAGTCTGAAACTATCCTCTTCAAAGTTATAAAAATAGAAATGCCATAAACTGTCTCGTTCTAAATTGTTGTTGAGTTCGTCATCAGTAGAAATAGGGTAAATATAAGGTGTAACAATATCTCTTTGTTTTACAAAACCTGTAACCCTCATTGTGTTAAAATTCTGATTGTATTTTGGGGAGTTGGTTATAGTAACATAAAAAGGATTGAGAGGTTTCTCTCCAACCCATAAATTTGACTTAGCTCTAATGGCATCAAAAACTACAAGGTCACCAGCATTTAACTCTGAAAATAGTTTTTTAATAGTTGTGTCAAATCTATTGCCGTTTAGGTTTATTTCTGACATATAACCACTTTTAGGCATTATGATTGCACGAAACTTGGTGACCCTTTGTTGAAAATTGTGAAAGTTAAACTCATTAACGAGTTGAATGCTGTCAACTTTTAACAATTTTTCTTTATCGATATAGCCATTGGTAGCGCCTATACTTGGTATGGTTTTCGACGCTGAAAGTAATTGAACGTTGAACGTGTCAATGATTTTAGATCCTGATAAAATGATCAATTGGCATTGATGTTTTGAATTAGACATAAAACTGGAAGGCTTTAGATAATAGCTTCCGTCACGATGCCTCAAAGGGCATAAAAATGAGTCGATACTAATTAGTTTAAACGCTTTAATTTTTGATTTAGGACAGTGAATGACAATTTTATTGTCAAAACCATAAAAGGCATACTGACTAGGATTAACTGATACTAAGGGTTTCTGAGCCGATAATTTTGCACCAGACAGAAGAATTAGAATAATAGTAGAAGTTTTTAACATCATTCAAAGATAAAAAAAACCTGTTCAGAAAACTTCCAAACAGGTCTAAATATTGTTGAATTAAAATTAGAACAAAGATTTTGCCGCCGCTTCAGCCGCTGCCAATCCATCTAAATTCTTACCACCTGCAGTAGCAAAAAACGGCTGTCCACCGCCACCACCTTGTATGTGTTTTGCCAAATCTCTAACCACTGCGCTTGCATTAAAATTGTTTAATATATCGTCTGTTGCAAACACAGTTATCATAGGCTTATCATCTATATTCGATACAAAAACTCCCGCCAATTCTCTGTGCTCATTTCTCAATTGAAAACTGATGGTCTTTAATGCCTCGGCACTCAAGCCATCAATTCGCTCTACTATATAATTTAAAGTTGCACCTTTCTTGATTTTTGAACTCAATGATTGTTTGAACTCATTGGCTTTTGAAAGTTCTACAGCTTCTAATTTTTTAATCAAATCATGACGCTCCTGATTCAATTTTACTATGGCTTGCTTGATATCTTTTGGGTTACCAAGTAGTTCGTGCAATTCGTGAATTTGAGCTTCTAATTGTCTGTAATACTCGTCTGCTTTAATATTGGTTATCGCCTCTATTCTTCTTACTCCTGCAGCAACAGAACTCTCTGATTTTATTTTAAAGCGCCTTATGACACCTGTCGATTTAACATGCGTTCCTCCACACAATTCTACAGAATAATTCTTGTCAAATGTGATGACTCTTACCAAATCGCCGTACTTCTCTCCAAATAGAGCAGTAGCGCCAAGTGTTTCCACTGCTTCTTTTATCGGCACTAAACGTTTTTCATCTAATGGAATATTTTCTGCAATCTTGGTATTGACAATTGTCTCAATTTTTTCTAATTCTTCATCACTTAACTTACTAAAGTGACTGAAGTCGAAACGCAATTGCTCTTCGTTTACCAAACTACCTTTTTGCGCCACATGTGTACCTAAAACTTGTTTCAATGCAGAATGCAAAAGGTGAGTAGCACTGTGGTTGTTAGTGGTTAAAGCTCGCTTGGTCTCATCAACTTTTACTTCAAATGATTGGATGTTGTCTTTAGGTAATTTATTGACAAAATGGATGATCAAATCGTTCTCTTTTTGAGTGTCAATAATGTCAATTTCTTCTCCATTACTTATGCCTTTCATGATGCCTTTATCACCAACCTGACCGCCACTTTCTGCATAAAAAGGTGTGATATTGAACACCAATTGGTATTGTTGTTTGTCTTTAATTTTAACTGTTCTATATCTTGCAATTTTAACAGTAGCCTCTAAGAAATCGTAGCCTATAAATTCCTCATCATCATCGTCCATCAAATACTGCCAGTCGCCAGTTTCTTTTTTAGCATCGTTTCTACTTCTATCTTTTTGTTCTTGCAAGTGCTTTTCAAATCCTTCAATGTCGACTTCAACACCATTTTCTGATGCAATTAATCTAGTTAGATCTATTGGGAATCCAAAAGTATCATATAATTCGAATGCCACTGCGCCATCAATTTGCTTAGGCTTTGTTTCTAAATATGCTCCAATTCTTTCAAGTCCATTAGACAAGGTTTTCAAGAAAGTATTGCCTTCTTCTTGTATGACTTTAGCAATAAAGTCTTTTTGTTGTTCAATTTCAGGAAATACATTGCCGAATTCATGACACAGCACTGGTATCAATCTATACATGAAAGGTTCTCTCATGCCAAGATAACTATAACCGTATCTTAAAGCTCTTCTTAAAATACGTCTTATCACATATCCAGCGCCACCATTGCTGGGCAACTGACCATCAGCAATGCAAAATGCAACGGCTCTTATATGGTCGGCAATAACTCTAAAGGCAATATCTTGTTTGCTATCACTTCCAGTATATGTTTTGCCTGATATTTTCTCTAATTCTTTAATAATAGGTTGGAAAATGTCAGTATCGTAATTCGATTTTTTCTTTTGAAGTACTCTGGTCAAACGCTCAAAGCCCATCCCTGTATCAACATGTTGAGCAGGCAGTTTTTCTAGGCTACCATCAGCTTTTCTGTTGAACTCCATGAACACATTGTTCCAAATTTCAATCACTTCAGGATGGTCTTTGTTCACCAAGGTATCACCGCCAATAGCTTTGCGTTCTGCATCATCGCGCATGTCGACGTGTATTTCGCTACATGGGCCACAAGGACCAGTATCACCCATTTCCCAGAAATTATCTTTCTTATTGCCTTTTAATATTCTTGATGGGTCTATCAATTTTGCCCAATAGTCGTAAGCTTCTTGGTCGAATGCCAAACCTTCTTTAGCATCTCCTTCAAAAACGGTAACATACAATCGGTTTTTATCAATCTTGTAGATCTCAGTTAGCAGTTCCCAACTCCAAGCAATGGCTTCTTTTTTAAAATAATCGCCAAAACTCCAATTACCCAGCATTTCAAACATGGTATGGTGGTAG
This sequence comes from uncultured Chitinophaga sp., assembly GCA_964438995.1. Taxonomy (GTDB): domain Bacteria; phylum Bacteroidota; class Bacteroidia; order NS11-12g; family UBA955; genus JABMMZ01. The sequence goes on along the minus strand of CAYTMQ010000018.1, from coordinate 34,361 downwards.
TGGTCGACACCCACTTCTTCTAAATCATTGTGTTTACCGCTTACACGCAAACATTTTTGGGTATCGGCGGCTCTGTTATAGGGTGCTTTTTTATTGCCTAGAAAATAATCTTTAAATTGATTCATCCCGGCATTGGTGAACATTAAAGTAGGGTCGTTCTTTACTACAATGGGAGCTGACGGCACAATTGTGTGCTGCTTATTCTGAAAGAATTCTAAAAAACTTAATCGTATTTCCTTTGATGATAACATGAAATAAAAATATTCTATTATTTTTGAGCGTTCAAAAATTTGAATCTGCGAAAATACAAAATAGCTTAGGTAATTTAACATGGCAAAGACCAAATATTTCTTTAACCCTAAAACGCTTAGTTACGAAAAGTACAAATTAAGTCGTTGGATACTGTTTTTGAGAGGGATAGGAGTATTTTCATTTTCATTAATTCTCGGTTTTGTCTTCTTTATATTGTTCAATAAATTTGTCGATAGTCCGAATGAAAAGAAGATAAAAAGTGAAAACAGTGATTTCATTGCAGAATTAGACCACCTCAATCAACGAATTGCTGATTTGAACAACGAACTTGTTAAGTTAAAAAACAAGGACAACACCGTATATAGAGCAATATATGAGAGTGCTCCAATTGCTGATAAATCATGGCAATCTAGTTTAGCCAATTCAAATCAGTACAACGAACTTAGAAAATTGCCTAATTCTCAGCTTTTGGTAGAACTCAATCAAAAGCTAGACAAACTGAACCACGATTTTAAGCAACAAAGTACTAGTTTTGATCAGTTGTTATCAATGGCTCAGAATAAGAAGGATTATCTTTCAAGAATTCCAGCTATACAGCCTATTTCAAACAAAAAACTTGACCACATAGGTTCTGGTTTTGGATATAGAACAGACCCTTTTTACCGCACTCAAAGATTCCATGCTGGTATCGATTTTACCGCTCCAAGAGGAGTAGAAGTATACGCGACAGCTGACGGAGTTGTTGAAGCTGTAAACACAGAAATTTGGGGCTATGGTCAACACATCATCATCAACCATGGCAATGGATTTAAAACATTGTATGGTCACCTCAGCAAATTTAAAGTTAAAAGAGGTCAGAAAGTTACCAGAGGGATGCTAATCGGACTGGTAGGTTCTACTGGTAAATCAACCGGACCTCACTTACATTACGAAGTTCACAAAAATGGAGAAAAGCTCAATCCAGCGTTTTTCTTCTATAACGATTTAACCAACGAAGAATATCAGCAAATGCTTGAAAGAGCCTCTGCACCTAACCAATCATTCGACTAATGCCAAAACTCAAATCAGATACAGAAATAAAAAAGATGTTTTACAAGATGGGCGAAGTATCCAAGCAAATAGGAGTGCCGCCATCTATGCTTAGATTTTGGGAAAAAGAGTTTGATTGCCTAAAAGACATTCACAAAAACAGAAAAGGCGATAGATTATACACAGAACAAAATCTTGAAGACCTAAAAACCATACACTTCATAGTTAAAGAGAAAGGATATACGCTGCAAGGCGCTAACGAGTACATGTTAGAGAATAAGAAAGTACTCAATAAGAATAGTGAAATGCTTAAAAGTCTCGAGAAAATCAAGTCGTTTTTAACGGAATTGAAGCAAAACCTTTAAAAATTAATACCTATTCATTTGATTTTTTATTTAAATTTGTCATAAAATTGATTTTAAGATGGAAATTCAACAAAACGAAAAAGACAAAAAGAGTAAAACCTACCTCATGATTTTAATCGGTACATTATTAGCGTTAAACATCGGTATTGGGGTGAATTTATTTTTGGGAGCGAAAGAGAAAAAAGAGTTGGCTGCAAAAAATGAAGTATTAACAAACGATAAGAATGTTCTTACCAAAGAAGTTGCAAGTCTTGAAACAGAACTTGAATCTCTTAGAACCGAAAATCAATCTCTAAATGATCAGTTAAATGAAAAAGATCTTGCAATCGAACAAAAAATTAAGCAAATCAAAGTGCTTTTGAGCAAAGGCAAGTTATCTGATGCTGAATTCAAAAAAGCAAAAGCTGAAATCTTAAGTTTGAAAAGTCAAATCGAAGACTACAAATTGCGTGTAGAACAATTGACTAGAGAAAAAGAAGAATTAACAGCTCAAAACACTGATTTGACCCAAAATTTAACTGCTGAACAAGCTAGATCTGCAGAAAAAGACAAGGCAATCGAACAAAGAGACAAAACAATTGGTAAAGCAAAAGTTTTACATGCTAGTTCAATCTACGCTGTTGGTGTTAGAGAAAGAAAGTTGTTCGGTAAAAAAGAAGTTGAAACTGACAAAGCTTCTAAGTGTGAAGAAATCAAAATCAAATTCAGTCTTGACAAAAATGCAGTTGCTGATGCTGGTGATAAAGATATTTTCGTGAAACTAATTGGTCCTGATGGCGCCCCTATCACTACTAAAGTGCAAACTACCAAAGTTGATGGTACTGAAACACTTTACACCGAAAAGAAGACCATTGAGTACCAAAATGAAAAACACGATGATGTTGTGTATTGCAAAAAGCAAGGTAGCTACGCAAAAGGTGAGTACACCGTAGAAATTTTTGCTGAAGGATACAGAATAGGAACGTCTAAATTTACACTTAAATAGTGCATAAATAATTTCTTGTAAAAGCCGACTTCGTGTCGGCTTTTTTTTACATTTGTATCACATGAGGAAAATAGGAGTTATGACTTCTGGTGGCGATTCGCCAGGCATGAATGCTTGTATTAGAGCTGTGGTAAGATCTGCTGCATACAGAAACGTAGAAGTCGTTGGTATAAAAAGAGGCTTTCAAGGGATGATAGAAAATGATATGAGCCTGCTTTCTGTGAAAGATGTTGCCAATATCATTCAATATGGTGGTACTATATTAAAGTCGGCTAGAAGCAAAGATTTTATGTCTCCAGAAGGTAGACAAAAAGCATATGATAATCTTGTTAGTAATGGTATTGAAGGTATAGTGTGTATCGGAGGAAATGGTACTTACACTGGTGCTGGTGTTTTTTACAACGAATTTGGAATTCCCTCTGTAGGCGCACCAGGTACCATCGATAATGATTTGTTTGGTACCGATTATACCATAGGATATGATACTGCCGTTAACACCGCTTTAGATGCTATCGATAGAATTAGAGATACTGCAGATTCTCATAATAGAGTTTTCTTTATTGAAGTAATGGGCAGAGATAGTGGTTTTATTGCCCTCAATAGTGGTTTGGCAGGTGGAGCCGAAGGTATATTACTTCCGGAAATAATGGATGACTTGGATGAATTGATTACGCACTTCGAAAACAAAGACAAACGTCAAAAAGAATTTTCTATTATCGTTGTTGCTGAAGGTGAAACCAATGGACATGCCTTTGATATTGCCGAAAAATTTAAAAAGAAATTTAATGATATTGATGCTAGAGTTTCAGTGCTCGGTCATATTCAAAGAGGAGGCAAACCATCTGCTAACGATAGAATTCTTGCAAGCACTTTAGGAAATGCTGCTGTCGAACAACTATTAGCTGGCAAAACCAATGTTTGTGTTGGTGTTGTCAACCACGAAGTGAAAGTTACGTCTTATCAAGACGCTATATCCAACAAAAAATCTATCGACCCAGTACTCTGGAAATTGTCCAATATTTTAAGTCACTAATGCTATTAAAATTAACCATTAAGAATTTTGCTATCATTAAGCATGTTGTGTTCGAACCTGCTAAAGGACTCAATATAATTACTGGAGAAACTGGCGCAGGCAAGTCTATTATTCTAGATGCATTCAACCTAATTCTTGGTTCTAGAGCAGATATTAAAACCCAAAGTGACTTACAAGATAAATGTGTTATTGAAGGGGAATTTGCTCTTAATTACGACCAGTTTGAGTCTTTCTTTTCAGAAAATGATATCGACTTTGAAGAACTCACCATCATCAGAAGAGAAATTGCAACCAACGGCAAATCTAGATCCTTTATCAATGATAGTCCCGTTAGCCTTCAACAACTTAAATCCTTAGGCGAACGCTTAGTTAGCATACATTCTCAACACGAAAATACCCACTTAACGGATAAAGATTTTCAGTTTAATTTAATTGATAATTACGCTGGAATTGCTCATGATGTGAGTGCTTTTAAAACTGGATATGCAGTATTTAAAAATAAGGAAACTGAGTTGACCAAATTAAAATCTGAACAAGATAGAATGCTGAAAGAGAAAGACTATCTCGAGTTTTTAATAGGTGAATTCGAACAACTGGATTTAAAAGTCAATGAAGAAACTGAATTGGAAGCTGAGCTCAACGTGTTGAATAATGCCGACCAAATAGTGCAAGTTGCTGATTGGATCAATACAGCCATCAATGAGTCAGAAAATTCTATCGCTGATATTCTTACCCAAATCAAAACTAAAATTAGAAGCATAGAAAATGTCAATGCAAAATCCAAAGATATTTCAAATAGAATCCAATCTGCTTTAATTGAGTTAAAAGATATTGCCAATGAAACCATCGAACTAAAAGAATCGGTTCAATCGGATGAAGTTAGAATGGAACAACTCAATGAAAGAATCAACGCCATCCAACATCTTAAGCGCAAACACAATGTTGCAGACTATAGTGAATTATTAAAAGTTAGTGAACAAATTGCCGATCAATTGATCAATATTGGCAACATCGACCGAGATGTTGAAAGGGTGAGTGAAGAAATTGAAACACTGAAGGTAGACCTCGGAAAAAAAGCAGACGCTTTGCACAAAAAACGTGTCAAATCATCTGCCCAATTAAAAGAAGATATCGAACTGCTCTTAAAGTCTTTGGAAATGCCCAACGCCAAAATTGAATTTGATTTACAAACTAAACCCAATTTTGATGAGTATGGATATAGTGAATTGATTATTAAATTCAATGCCAACTTAGGTTTAACCCCTCAGCCATTAAATAAAGTAGCATCAGGTGGCGAATTGAGTAGATTGGCACTTTGCATACGTTCAATTGAAGCGTCTAACAAGCAATTAAATACTTTGATTTTTGATGAAATAGATACTGGTGTCTCTGGAAAAGTGGCTGATACTATAGGGAAAATGTTCAAACAAATTTCTGGTCACCACCAATTAATTGCCATAACTCATTTACCTCAAGTTGCTGGTTATGGTGAACAACATTTCATGGTATGTAAAAAGGAAGAATCTAATTCTACTGTGTCTTATATCAAACAATTAAATCCTAGCGAAAGGGTAGAAGAATTGGCGAAAATGCTAAGTGGCGACCAAGCGACTGAAATTGCTAAGAAAAATGCGAAAGAATTGCTGAAAGTATAATGGTAAATGTTCTGCTAATTATATTTCTTGTCGCTGTCATTATTGGATACAGTAAAGATATAAAGACCTATGCTAGTCGCTATGGCAAGAAAGGTCAGTATCCGTTTTATATCGTGATAATGGTTTTGATAGGATTGCTGTTATATTTCTCCATCTTCTAACCTTAAGATTGTCCTAGTTTCTTTTTTTCGTAAATAAAAATTGTTTCAACTCGAGTTCTAGCCCATGGAGTTTTACGTAGAAATTTCAAACTAGATTTGACACTTGGATTGCTAATAAAACAATTTATTGGCACTTGATCAGCCATATAATCCCAACCCTTATGTTCGACTAGCCAATTTAGTATTTGCTCTAGCGTTATACCGTGTAAAGGGTTGTTTTTTTGTTCCATCAAACAAAAGTACGACATTATCATTAATGTTCCCTAGGCGCGAGCAACGGGCTACCGACCGGAGGTCATAACGCTTGCCTAGTATCGTGTCGAGTCCTCGAGACTTTGATACAGGGTCGGAGGTTCCTTCGTCGCAGACTTGAGGCTACCGAACATCGGAGGTTGTAACGTCGGAGGTCGCAACGCTTACCCAGTATCAAATCGAATTCTATAAAGTCTGATTCCGCAGAGGAGCTTGAAATTACCGTTTTAATGTAATCGGAATATAGATGTCTTCCTCAGAGTTTGGATCATTGTTTTTATACAATGGACCTAATATTTCGAAATGAGGACGATTGTCTAGTTCGTATTCTGATTGGGGTAGAAATTCAGAAAATATGTAATTGAATATGCTGTTATCCGCTGAAGAACCTTTGTAATGAATCACAAGATACAATCCTTCTGGAATAACCATTGACTCTAATCCTTCTGTTAGATTATCTAATGATTCAACCTCAACCGCAGCCCATTGAGTGAAAGTCGCATCAACATTAAAATTCTTGAAGTAATCATTTGGCAGAATTTTTAGAGCAATTTTATCGGTATTTACCTTGTTTGAAATACTGGCAAAATGGGGCATAAATCGAGGCCATAATTCGTGCATTTTTGGCCTCGATAAAGACATTTCTACAGAACACCCAATGATGAGTTTGCTCTGAAGATTAATTATTTCGTGTGTATAATTCAATATTTACGATTTAGATGTTTCCATCGCTTTTTTGATGAATTTAACAAATATCGGATGAGGATTCTCAACTGTACTCTTCAATTCTGGGTGGAATTGAACGCCAATAAAAAATGGATGACTTGGAATTTCTACAATTTCAGCTAAACCAGTTGCAGGATTTGTTCCAGTGATTTGCATACCATGTTTTTCGAAATCTTTCAAGTACTTATTGTTGAACTCATAACGGTGTCTATGTCTCTCAGTAATTTTTGATTTACCATAAATTCTAGAAGCCAAACTACCTTTTACAATAGTACATTCATAAGAACCTAGTCTCATCGTACCGCCTTTTTGAGTGATGGATTTCTGTTCACTCATCATATCGATAACTGGATGTTTTGTAGAATCACTCATCTCAGAACTGTGAGCATCTTTATGTCCAATAACGTTTCTTGCAAATTCTATAACACTGCATTGCATTCCAAGGCAAATACCAAAGAACGGTACATTGTTTTCTCTAGCGTGTTTAATAGCTAGTAATTTACCATCGATACCTCTGCCACCAAAACCTGGAGCTACTAATATACCATCAAATCCTTTTAACTTGTCTTTTACATTCTCATCGGTAATCAACTCACTATGGACATATTTCACTTTAACTGAACATTCGTTAGCTGCACCAGCGTGAATAAAGGCTTCGTTAATCGACTTGTAAGCATCAGGTAATTCAACATATTTACCAACCAAAGCAATGTTGACCTCGTTTCTTGGATGTCTAATTCTGTGTAAGAATTCTTTCCATTGTTCTAAGTTTGGCTCTTGCTTAGCGGCCAATTTCAATTTACTTAAAACAACTTTATCCAATTTCTCCTTCATCATCACCAAAGGCACATCGTAAATCGTGTCTACGTCAATACTTTCAATAACGGCATTGACATTTACATTGCAAAACAATGCCACTTTGCGTCTTAAATCTGAGTTCAAGTGGTGCTCGGTTCTGCAAACTAAAATATCCGGTTTAATACCGCTTTCTAATAAGAATCTAACCGAGTGCTGAGTTGGCTTTGTCTTTAATTCACCAGCTGCTCTTAGATATGGTATCAATGTTAAATGAATAACAATGGCATCATCTTCACCTAATTCCCATTGCAATTGTCTAACTGCTTCAATGAATGGCAGTGATTCAATGTCACCAACTGTACCTCCAATTTCAGTAATTACAATGTCAAAATTACCTGAATCACCAAGTAATTTCATTCTTCTTTTAATCTCGTCTGTAATATGTGGTACTACTTGAACAGTTTTACCTAAATAATCACCGCGACGCTCATTTTCAATAACTGTTTGATATATTCTACCAGTCGTTACGTTGTTGGCCTGAGATGTTGGAACATTTAAAAATCTTTCATAATGACCTAGATCTAAATCTGTCTCAGCACCATCCTCTGTCACATAACACTCACCATGTTCGTAAGGATTTAATGTTCCTGGATCGACGTTGATATATGGGTCAAATTTTTGAATGGTAACGCGGTATCCTCTCGATTGTAGCAACTTCGCTAAGGATGCTGCTATGATACCTTTACCTAATGATGATGTAACACCTCCGGTTACGAAAACGTATTTGCACTTCTGTTCCATGTTGTATTCGATGTGGTTAAATGAGGACTGTTATTGACTGTTTTCAATCAATTATTCTAGTTTTTTTACAATAACAGATGGAGCAGATAACCGGATGACAAAGGTAGCTAATTTAATTAAATTAAATGAGGGTTGATTTTCAAGAAATTGTCAACAGTGAGCAAATCGGATGGGCTATCAATTGCCGGACTCACAAAGTCGGTGTCTTTTACACTTATTGTATAGCCATTTTCTAACCACCTTAATTGTTCCAAACTTTCCACCATTTCTAATCGACTAGGCTCTAAACGACTCAACTCAGCACATATCTCAGTTCTAAATGCGTACATGCCAATATGCCTTCTATAATTGTATTGTTTTACCCATTCGGATGTTTCTACACCTCTTAAATGGGGAATAGCTTGCCTTGAAAAGTAAATGGCCTTTGCATCAGAATCACTGATTACTTTTACAATGTTTGGGTTGAATAATTCTTCTTCAGTCTTAATTGGTTTCTGAAGGGTAGCAATATCAATATGGTGCTCTGAGAATTCTGATGCCAATAATTCAATTTGTGATGGCAATATAAATGGTTCGTCTCCTTGTAAATTGATTAAAACATCAAATCTTCCATTTATTTTGGATAAAACTTCAAAACATCTGTCAGTTCCACTAACATGTTGATCACTCGTCATCACACAATGACCAAAAGTTTGAACATGATTGAAAATTCTATCATCGTCTGTCGCTACAACAACTTCAGCATCTAAATTGGTTTTCAGTGCTTGCTCGTAGGTGCGTCTAACCAATGATTTGCCTGCAATATCAACTAAAGGTTTTCCTTCAAACCTCGTTGAACCAAATCGAGAAGGAATGACAATCAAGACTTTCATCGATGCGAATATAAAGGTATTTTTCAATTGGATTCAATTTCTTACATTTGAATAACAAATGGATGAAAATTAAACTAATTCTGATATTTAGTCTGTCGTTTTTTGTGTTCTCTATTGTTGGAACAGTTTTGCACGAACTGGGTCATGCTGCAATGGCTAAATACTTAAATGTCGATTTTACCATCCACCACAATTCAGTGAAATTATCAGATGAGCTTTCTAAAGATTATCGTCTTCTAATGGATTCAATAAGGTTCTATCATTCTAATGATTCTGTCAAAAAAATCAACCAAGACAATAGAAATACCATTTCAAAATACCACTATCAAAGTTTTTTAATTACCTTAGGTGGACCAATGCAAACCATCCTTACTTCGATACTAGGAATAGTAGTATTAGTATTTCGAAGATTCAAAACATATCACTTTTCAATCATAGATTGGTTGTGTGTATTTTTGGCTTTATTTATATCCAGAGAAGCTTTCTTATTGGTTTATGATATGTTTATTCTAGTTATTAAACACCACCTTCCTCACCATGGTGATGAAATCAAACTTGCCAGATTAATGGGAATTCATCCATTAAGTATTTCCGCCGTTTTAGGTGTTATTGGTTTTTATACATGTATACTTGTCATCCATAAATTTGTCCCTAAGTCATACCTCTACGAATTTATAATTGGTGGGTGTATAGGAGGATTAACGGGATTCTATTTCTTTAACGTTTGGTTTTAAATCCCCAATAACAAATCCCCAATAACCAATAACCAATAACCAATAACCAATAACAAACAACAAATAACAAATAACATCCTCAAAAAGATACCGATAACCCAACCTTTAATCCGAATTTTCTATATCCAACGCCGTTGAGATGGGTTAAACGATGTACTGCCACTACTTGTAATACTTTAAAGATGTTCTCAATTCCATAAGCAACTTCAACATATGGCTCTTTACTTATTGAATTTGAAATTGGACTTACAACTCTTCCGCTATTATCGTATAAAGGTATTAGAGCTTTGTTTTTGTCACTGATGCTTCCCATAACAGCTCTTCCTTCTACAAACTCTCTCCATTTGAGCTTTTTCATTAAAGGTATTCTATTCAATATTGCACCATTGAAATGGTGTTCCATTTTGAAGAACAAACTTTTATCTGTAACAAATTCAAAAAAGTCCATCTGGTTGTATGCGCTTGTACTATAAATAGACGATTGATTGCCCCTGTGCACTTCTAATAATGGATAAGGAAGGGTCTCGAATATTTGAGTGCCAGAAAGAGTGAAATCTGTTCTACCCCAATAGCCAAAACTCAAACCTTTTTCAATACTTGCTGTTAATCTATTGTAATCAAAACGACTGCCCAAAACACCTTTAAATCCTCTTGTATAGTTAATCGCCAATGCCAATCCGCCTGGTTTTGATTGTCTTACTCTTTCATTGTCATTTTGAAGATAGTATTCTTTTGGTGCCCATCTCAAACTAATGGTTGCTGTTGAATTTGTGAAATCGCTGGTTCTACTTGAATCTTGGAGATTCTCGTAATACGCAAAATTGAATTTCTTTACAGGTTCAAATTGGTATTCTTTGTGCATCAAAACCACTTTTGCATTCCAACCTTTTGAAAATTCGCTGTTCAACCAAAATTTAGATTCTTTGGTTCTGTTCAATTGTGAAGCAGCAAAAACAGATACCGTTGTAAACAAATTGCTCGAACCATAATAATCATCTGTAACGCCAATCTGTTCAACATCTTTCTTATAAGACACGCCTGTCATTGTCCAGTGTTTTCTATTGAGTACTTTTTCAATTTGCCCTTTGTATTTCCATTGTGCATCTCCAAATCCATACGCACCATATGCACTAAAGATGTATTTCTTACTAAACGAAAAGTTGGTTTTTGCACCTACACGAATTCTATGACCCTCTAAAACATTGTAACCATATAATAAGGCATAAGGACCTAAGTCTACTTTGCCCAGTTTTTTGTATCCATTAAATAGTATATTGATGAATTCTACATAATTTTTAATCACTTTCACATTGGTCAATGTATCAATTTTACTTATCGCTCTTTTTTCATCAGCAGTCAATTCTTCATGTCGAGCTGAATCCCAAAACTCATCAGATTTTAAAGTTGCACCATCAAGCAGTGTTATTGGATAATCGAAGAACTTTGGCGAACGGTCAACATTGACCTGAATTTTATCATATGAATTTGTAAATAAAGCTACCATACCAGCAGATTTTTTTGAAATCTCTGCTATATCAATTAAAATTCTTGATTTAACTGGAACATAAGCGCCTGCACTAGTCCTCTGCAATTCTTGCGTAATTTTTAACTTCTCAACAAAGTTTAAATTTGCTTTATTTGTAATACTTAATGTCAATCTTGTTAGCGCAAATGTGCTGTCTTCTATCCATATATAACCCGTAAACACTAGGTCTAGTGGGTTCTTTGGACTTACTTCAATTTGGTAAATCTTTTTATTAGAACCCATAGGATAATCAGAACCTACCAATTTAAAATTGTAATATGTAAAAGAAGATTTTGAAATAGGAGAGATGAAATTCTTATCTAAAATAGGTAAGATGTTATCATTAAAATTGTATTGCTGAAAAGTAGACCCAAGTAATTGTGATAAAAATGTACCATCTTCTACACCTATACCTTTAACTCTAGATGCAATGATGACTTCCTTATTCAATTTTGGATTTTTATTGAAATAGAAGTTGCTTAAATTTTCAGAGATAAAAATTGGTAAAACCTGTTTGTTTTTGTCTTCACTTAAATATGACATGGTATCAAAAATACCTTCGACACTCTTCAACAACTTTTTGCTTTTTAAATCTTCAGAGACATTGTTAACGGCAATTTGAATCTTAGTAAAACTTTCACATTCAAATGAATTTAATTTCTCGAAGTTGTACAGTTGTTTATTGTTTTGTGCATTCTCAATTATTTTTAGTGCCCTGTTAACTTTTGCGTTGACCTTAACTCCACCAAAATTTTGATCTTTATTCTCCATTTTGATGTCCAATGTTACTTCACTGCCTAGTTTGATGTAAATTTTCTTTGTTTTATATCCAATGTAATTTACAATCAATGTATCACCAGTCGTAGTACTTAATGAAAATGTTCCTTCAAAGCTAGATGTAGTAGAGTTTGGAGTATTTAAAAAATACACACTAGCACCAGTCACGGGTTCTCCAGTCTTTAAATCGGTTATCTTTCCTTTAACTACAGTAGTTTGTCCATTCAAATGAGAAAGTAGACTAAATAAAGCAGTTAATAACAATACGCGCATATAATGCAAATTTAGTATAAGTGACTATTCATTAAACGGATTGATGTGCTTATTTGTTAACGAAGTTTCCCGAAAATGTATTTTTTTGTTCACTGTAAGCTCATCTTGAAATATTTAAATCAATTAGAATTTTGTTTAGAAAAACGCAATCAACAATCTAATTGGAAAATTGTTTATTAAAACTTCAACATTTTTTTTGGAATCTATTTTTAACCTCTATATTTGCACCTCGATAAGGGTTCTGTATTAGAAAGTTTATCTAATCAGATTAAAAGGGAATCCGGTGTAAATCCGGAACATTTCCCGATGCTGTTATCTCCTCGCATTTAATTTAAATGCAGTTTTTTCTAAATCTTAAACCACTGTTCGCCTAATGCGGATGGGAAGGTCAGAAAAAATAGGAGTGAGTCAGAAGACCTGCCTTTGTCAAATTTAGGTTCAAAGCTTTCGGCGAAAAGGCTAGTATCCAGCAAATGTATTTTTGTTAGGTCATTTCTTTTGCAATCGTTTTGTTCCTCAAACTTTGAACATGAAGTCTGTTGGACTGATATCGCTTATACTGTTTTGCAACTTTGCCTTTTCGCAAGTTGCAGACACCACACATTTAAAGTCATTTGAGCTTATTGCTACTAAAGCGACTTCAAATACTGGTGCAGTAAAAATCAATATGCCTCTTAGCAATGGAGGTACATTGGCTGATGTCCTCAACCAATACAGTGCTCTGTTTGTTAAATCCTATTGTCCTGGTAATTTAGCCACTACCTCTATGCGTGGCATGGGTGCTCAACATACTGCTGTTTTATGGAATGGTATCAATCTTCAAAGTTGCATGAACAGTAACATTGATTTAAATCTATTGCCAGTGTTTTTCTTTGAAAATGCTTCTATTGAAACTGGTGCAAATGCTTCTTCAGCTGCAAATGGCTCTATAGCAGGTGCCATTTATCTAAACAATGACATGGTGAAGCTCAACAGAACTTACGGTGATTTTCAATTGGGTAGTTTCTCTAACAAAAGTATGGCTATTGGCAATACCGTTGCATTAAAGAAATGGATCATCAATACCAAATTTGTACTTCGACAAGCTGAAAACGATTTTAAATATGTCAACTATTTTCAAGCCAATAAACCTATTGAAAGATTGCAAAATTCAAAATTTGGTCAATCTGGTTTTATGCAAGAATTCAAATACCTCATCAATTCCAAACATCAGTTATATGCCAACTACTGGTATTTAGAAACCAAACGTCAATTGCCTAATGCAATGGGCATAACCAGTAACTACAACGAGAGACAAGACGATTATTCTCATAAATTTATTCTTCAACATTCAGCAAGCTTAAGTACTAAAGTTGATTGGTCAAATAAATTTTCTTTGATCAATGAAACCATCAATTATTTTAATGATTTACTATCTCCAGCTTATAATCATGCCAATAACTACATCAGTGAATCATCTTTGAAATGGAAAATCAATGCTCTTTTTGAGATGTCATCTTCGGTTAATTATACTTATCAACAAGCTTTTACTGATGGTTTCAGAGCTGGTAAAAACAGACATCTTATTTCAGTTTATACTGGATTCAATTATTTATCAAAAACCAAGCGATTGAAATTGAGTTTTGGAAACCGTCAATTAATGTCTAATGGTGTATTGACTCCTTCAAGTCCAGATTTGGGAGCTGAATTTAAACTTCATCCTAAGCTCAATTGGAAATCAAATTTGGCAGCTGGTTATAGAATTCCTTCTTTCAATGATTTGTTCTGGCAAGGAGGAGGTAATGATCAACTTCAACCAGAAATTTCTAAAAAAGCCGAAACTTCACTAGAATTTAAACACAATGAATTTAGTTTGGTCGCTACTTCGTTTTATCATATTGTGAACGACTGGATATTGTGGACTCCAGATCCTCAAACATCTATTTGGAAAGCGAACAATGCTAAAGAAGTTACATCTAAAGGCTTAGAGCTTGCATCTGAATACAAATTGAAATTGTCTAAATTCCATTTTGTTAAACTCACTGGGAGATATCAGTTTGTTAAAAGTGTCAACACTAAAGTCTACCAAGCAGATTCTTCATCTTACTTGAAACAATTGTTCTATACGCCATTGCATACTGGTTTTATTCAATTGAATTATCAATACAAATTGTTCAATTTTAACCTCGGTTCAGTTTTTACCGGAAAGGTCTTTACTACTGCTGATAATAGTATTGACAACGAATTGAAATCTTATACGATATTTAATTCATCCATAAACTATACGTTTAAAGTTAAACAACATAGAACATCCATTGGTCTAAATGTCAACAACCTTGGGAATGCAACTTATCAGGTAATGCAAAATCGACCAATGCCACTAAGAAATTATCAATTATCAATAAAATTTAATATCAATCATGAATAAAATTAATGCATCATTTTGGGCACTCATGACTATGGGTGTCGTGACCTTCTCGGCTTGTAAAAAAGATGAAAATGTCAATGTGTCAACTGAAAATTACAAAGGAATCATTGTTGTTAACGAAGGTGGTTTCAACAAATCTAATGGTAGCATTGGTCTGTATAAGCCAGGTACTAAAACGTATTTAGATGCTTTTAAAAATGCCAATAATCGTCCTTTAGGTGATGTTGTACAATCAATTTCTGCTATTAATGATAAATTCTATATCGTTGTAAACAACTCAAATAAAATTGAAGTAGTTAATAAATCAGATTTCAAATCTGTAACTACTATTACAACTTCATCTCCAAGATACATATTGCCTGTCTCTACAAGTAAAGCGTATGTTAGCAATTTGTATAGCAATAATCTACAAGTTTTAGATTTGAACAGCAACTCTATCAGCTCAACAATAGATTTGAAACACTGGAGTGAAGGTATGGCCTTAATGAATGGAAAATCCTATGTTAATGCAAACAATAATATGGTAATGGTTGTCAATACAAGCAACAATACAGTTGAAGATTCAATTGCAACTTGGGCTGGTTTAACTAAAGTTGTAAATGCAGGATCAACTAAATTAGGTGTCCTATGTTCTGGTGAATTGGATTGGACAAGCGGAGCAGTTGTGAAAGATGCAAAATTCTATATTATAAGTAAAGACTCTAATAAAGTGTCTAAAACAGTTAATTTAACTGGAGCTGGTTATGGTGGCTCATTGGTATATAGCGCTTTTAATAATGCTTTTTATTACAGTTTAGGAAATAACAAAGTTATTGAAATTACTATGGATGGAGTGGTAAGTGATTTTATTCTTCTACCATCTACTGTCTCTGTTTATGGGTTGTCTATTGATGCCAATGATAACCTATATGTTACAGATGCTACAGATTATAACTCTGCTGGTAAAGTATATGTTTACAATTCAAATGGAACTAAAACCAATGAGTTTTCTGCTGGAATTGCACCAAATGGTGTATTAGTCAACGAATGAGAAAAATTTTATTTATAGCTGTTTGCATTTTTATGGTATTAGGAATTGGATGCCAGTCATCTATTTCTAATCAGAAAACTATTGCCGTAAGCTATGAATCAATGCGCTATTCCAAGTTGTTTGGAATAGCGCATTTTAAAAACTACCAACAACTTTTTTTTGTTGAAGGTAAAGATACTTTATGGAGTATCAAATCAACTGAACTAACACCTAATCCAAGAATTGTAGTTTTATCTTCTGTGTTTGCAGGATTTCTTAACGAGCTTAAATGTCAAGATTTAATTGTAGGTATTGATAAAATAGACTACTACAATGATTCTATTATCCTGCAAAATTATCAATCTGGAACCATTCAAAATGTCGGTGAAGAAGGTCAATTAAAAATGGAAAAATTGATGGGCATGAAATCTGATGTCTTGATTTCAAGCTCTTTTTCTAGTAATGACAAAGCCATTGTAAGCCGACTGAATGCAATCGGAACCAAAGTAATTTCATGCGATAATTTCAAAGAACAACACCCGCTTGCAAGGGCCGAATGGATCAAGTTCTTTGGTTTTTTAACTGGTAAGTTGAACTTAGCCAATGATATTTTTAATCGCATTGATTCATCTTATCAGGCTATTAAATCTACTGTAGATTCAAATCATATCAAACCTATTGTACTAACAGATGCATTGTATATGGGGGTATGGAACATTCCAGGAGGAAACAGTTACACCGCTCAATTGATACACGATGCTGGAGGGCAATACATCTTTAAAAACAAAAACGACCGCTATACTTATCCTCTAAATTTCGAAACAGTGTATTTGGCTGCTCAAAATGCCAATGTTTGGATTCACGTCAATCAATTTCAATCTTTTGATGAACTCATTAATAGTGAACCTAGATACAAATTGTTCAAAGCCTTTAATTCAAAATCAATATTTAATTACAACAAAAGAGAAAATAGAAATGGAGGTAACGATTTCTGGGAAACTGGTGTCGTTCGACCAGATATTGTACTATCTGATTTGGTCGCAATATTTTCTATGGATAAAAATAAACAAGCTAATTTGTTTTTTTATAAAAGACTTAATTAGATTTGCCTTTTATCTGTGCTGTTTAATTCCTGGATATTCTTTCTTTTTTTACCTCTGGTATTTACAGGGTTTTTCAGCTTGCCTCATAAATGGCGATGGTTGTTTATCCTAATTGCTTCTTATGTTTTTTATGGATACTGGAAGTGGGAATTCTTATTGCTACTAGGGTTTTCGACAGTTTTCGATTACCTAATGGGCGTGAAAATAGAAGAAGCTTCTTCTCAAAAAAATAAAAAATTGTGGTTGATATTGAGCTTATTGGTCAACCTAGGGATACTGTTTATCTTTAAATACTTCTATTTTTTCGTGGGTACGTCTGATGTGGTCCAATCATTTGCTCACGATCACCTATATTTAAAAAACTTAATAGAATTTTTAGGCAAATCATTGCCAGTAGGTATTTCTTTTTATACGTTTCAATCTATGAGTTATACCATTGATGTGTATTATGGCAGAACTGTTGCTGAAAGACATCTTGGTAAGTATGCTCAATTCGTTGCATATTTTCCTCAATTGGTAGCTGGACCCATAGAGCGATTTGACCATCTGAACAATCAGCTAAAAAAAGAACATTTCATTACTTATAAAAATCTTCAAGCAGGGTTTAGATTGATGCTGTATGGTTTTTTTGTGAAAATGGTGATAGCTGACAATCTATCATACACTGTTACTTCAGTATTTGACGAACCACAAAAATGGGTGTTTTATTGGAACATCATTGGAATTTTGAGTTTCTCATTTCAAATTTATGCCGATTTTTTTGGATACAGTTTAATTGCCCAAGGTGTAGCAAAATTATTTGGTATTGATTTAATGGATAACTTTAACAGACCATATCTAGCAAAAGGTATCACAGATTTTTGGCAACGTTGGCACATCTCTTTGAGTACATGGTTTAGAGATTATTTATACATTCCACTTGGAGGTAATAGAGTTGGCAAGTCACGTTGGATTTTAAACATTATGCTGGTCTTTTTGCTTAGTGGATTGTGGCATGGTGCTAACTATACCTTCATAATTTGGGGAGCTTTACATGGTTCTTATTATTTGGTTGAACGTTTTTCGCCGATTAAGATTCGTTCTGGATACATCCATGCTTTCATCACCTATTTTTCTGTAGCATTTGCTTGGATTTTTTTTAGAGCTAATGATATTAACAATGCTTTTGATGTCATTAAAAGTGTCAGTCCGAGTGGTGACGGTGACAGACAATTAGATACACAACCTTTCATATTTTTATTGTTATTGATATTTGGAGTCATAGAGCTGATGAGACGTAGCGAACGATTTGATGTATTCTGTAATCGATACAATACAATCCAAAGATGGGTGTTGTATGGGTTTTTACTTTTCTGTATTTTAGTGTTAAGTGGTTCAGAATATCAAGCGTTTATTTATTTTAAATTTTAGTGGAATTTAGCTTTAAACATATCGCTCCTAGAATTTTATTTATTTTGTTAACAATAGCTTTATCGTCTTTTGTCTATAGAAAAATTTATTGGGAGCCTGAGTTGAAAGACCAAGGACCAATGCTGTTCAATTTACATGAATTTCAATGGCATAATGATGTATTGTATTTTGGCGAATCATCAAATTATTGGGTAGCACCTGAAGATACAGACAAACGCACCATCAGCGATATGATCAATGATAGCATATCAGGCATGAGACTTAGTGGTATTCAAGTTCCAGCTTACCACGCTGCTATGTTTGCTGAAGTCATCAACAATATCGATGTTAAAGCAAGGGTGAAGAAAATTGTTGTGACCATGAATTTGCGGTCGTTTGATAAACCATGGATATACTCTAACCAAGAAGGAGCGTTATTAAGAACAAAGTGTTTTTATTACCCTTACGACCCGTTATACAACAGACTTTGTGCAACTTTAGGATATTACTACAATCCAAGTTCAGATGAACAAGACCAAAAGATGCTGTATTGTTTCGAACATGATAGCATCAAAGTCAATTTTAAATTGCCTTTTTACACGGTAAATTCTTGGAAAGACAATATCAAATATTTGAAAGAGGATGGTAATGTAGACGAAGATAAACAAGGACTGGCTCACCATTATGTGAAAGCATATGCATTTAGTATTGATACAAGCAACAATCCTAGAATAAAAGATTTTGATAGAATAGTTGCCATTTGTAAAAGTAAAAACATTCAAGTTTACTTCAATTTATTATCAGAAAACACACAATGGGCAGATAGCCTAGTAGGAAAAGAATTAAGTCAAGTGATGCGTTATAACAGAGACTTGTTGGTTCAGAGATACACTAATAAAGGTGCAATCGTAATCGATAATTTGGAAGCAGTACCTGGCAAACATTTCGGAGAAAAAAACTGGACTACCGAACATTATGATCAATACGGTAGGTTAATCGTGGCTAGAAATGTGGCTAAAGTTTTAATGAGTCGTTCTACAAAGTATTGAGTTAAACTTTAGAAGTCATGTAACACTTTTCCATTGCATGATGTAGATGTATTATTGAATTTTCCAATCGAATAATATTTTCAGATTGCCACATCACATTCTTGATTTGAATAATGAATTTCAATTAAAAACTTCTATTCATTTATTAGAATTAATCTAAAACATTTAATATTCTACTACTCTTGCTAAATTGTTAAATAAAAGAAACTTAATTATTTTGTTTAGAATAATTCTAAATAAAGTTTGCTTCTTTGGTTTTAAAACCTATTTTTGCGGCCGATTTATTATTTAAAATGATTCTAAATAAATTTTCCTTTATTTCGATTCTATTAGCATTTTCAAATATGGCTAATGCTCAGAACTCCTCTGATACAACTTCTAAATCCAAATCAGATTCTGTATCTACTTATTTTAGCAACCATATCATCACCTCTAAAAATAATGTAGATGGTAACTTGCCTGGTTCAACTGCTAAAATTCCTGCTTCTGAAATTAAAAACTTAATTCCTTTCTCAGCCAATGATGTGTTTAGAAAAGTTGCAGGTGTACATGTCGTTGATGAAGAAGGTGCCGGTATGAGAATCAATATTGGTATTAGAGGTTTAGACCCAGATAGAAGTCGCGGTGTACTTGTCCTAGAAGATGGTGTACCTGTTGCTCTTAACCCTTATGGTGAACCTGAAATGTACTACTCACCAGTGATGGATAGAATGTCTGGTGTTGAAGTGATTAAAGGCAATGGGCAAATTCTTTACGGACCACAAACTATAGGGGGTGTGGTGAATTATTATACCGCTGACCCATCGCTAAAAGAAACCAAAAAAGTAAAATTAACTGTCGGCTCTGGTGGTTTAATGTCTGCTTTAGTAAATTACAGTAATACCATTAATAATGTTGGAATCAATTCTTCTGCTCTACATAAAAGAGCTGAACAATTCGGTTATGTCGGTTTCATGCAATCTGATGTAACAAACAAAATTGTAATTAAAGTATCTAATAAAACCAAAGTAACTTTTAAGACCAGTTTGTACGACGAACAATCCAACTCTACCTATATTGGACTAACACAATCTATGTACAATGCCGGAAACCAAGATTTTACTTTAATGGCTCCAGAAGACCACCTAAGTATTAGAAGAAATTTTATCAGCTCTACACTTAACCACGATTTTAGTAAACGTTTTAAAATTTCAAATGTCATCTTTGCTAATTCAATTACCAGAAATTGGCAACGTCAAGACTTTTCTTCTTCTAAAACATCATCTAATCAAACTGGTGTAATTTGGGGTGATTCGTCTATAAGCAATGGTGCGGTATTTATGCGCAATCAAAACGCACATAGAAATAGACAATTTGAAGTTGTTGGTGAAGAGCTTAGAACCTTTTATAAATACAATATCGGCAAAGTTAAAAATGAATTGAATGCTGGCGCTAGGTTTTTATATGAAAGAGCTTTTGAACAAAGATTAAATGGTAAAAAATTTGATTCTAAAACTGGTGATTTAGTGGAAGACGAAATTAGAACTGGTTATGCATTCAGTGCACATGCCCAAAACCAAACCTTCATAGGTAAAAAAATGGTTCTAACTATCGGACTTCGTTTTGAAGATTACAATTACGAAAGACGTATTTTAAGAAATACTTTTACAGTTAATTCAATAACAAAATTAGTAGATACAAATTTGGTAGCTACAAATCATATCAGTACTGTAATTCCTGGCTTTGGATTCAATTATAACATTCAATCCAATACTACAATCTTTGCTGGTGTTCACAAAGGATATGCTCCTCCTAGAGTAAAAGATGCTATTACAGCTACTGGACAAGTATACCAATTGGATGCTGAAGAAAGTATCAACTCAGAATTGGGTATCAGAGGAAAATTTAAAAAAGTGTTACAATATGAATTGTGTGCTTATAGAATAGATTTTGAAAACCAAATTATTCCAGTGTCTGAGTCTTCTGGTGGCACTGGTGCTGGTTTGGTAAATGGTGGAAGAACCTTAAATCAAGGTATTGAGGCTTCATTTAAATTGAATTTCAATCAAGCCAAAGAATCTAAAATTAAACAATTTATTTCTGGTAGTTTGAGCTTTGTTGATGCAAAGTTCGTAGGAGATAGATTTTCTGGAACTGGCTCTAATGCGATAAACGTAAAAGGTAATTCAACTCCTTACGCACCAAAATACTTCCACAATTTTGGTTACAATATTGAATTGCCTTCTAGAATCGGCCTAAATTTAAACGCCAATTTTGTTGGAGAACAATATACAGATATGACCAATTCGGTTGCTCCATCTGCTGATGGTAGAAATGGGTTAATTAATGCTTACAAAGTTTTCGATGCAGCTTGTTATTACAGCATTCCTAAACTTGGTATGTATGTCAATTTTGCTGTCAAAAACTTAACCAACGAGAGATATATCACTTCAAAACGACCTCAAGGAATTAGAGTAGGTTTACCTAGATATTTTCTTTTCACACTTCAATTTGATTTTTAACTATAAACACATAAAAAAAGCCCTCCATTTGTGAGGGCTTTTTTCGTTTAATATGAAAAATGGATCTGTCTTATTAGTCTTCTGGAGCTTCAGGAGCTGGACCTGGATTTGGACCACCGTCTTCTGGGCCATCATCTGGACCACCAGGACCAGGGCCTTTCGGACCTTTACCGCCCGGTTTTTTGTGGTCGCCGGCGTGTTTTATTACTTCCTTCTTAAAGTCGCGCTCTACCATTGGTAACATTGCAACCTTTTTTACCGGTAATACCTTTTTGAATTTTGCAATGTACTCTTTGAACAAAGCATTTTGATCGTCATTCAATTTGATCGTTGCATTCAAAAACTCTTCTGCTTTTTTATCGTCCATAAATACAATTTCATTTTGCTTGTATTTAGATTTAAAAGTGTCTCTAAGAGCTTTTTCTTTCTTCTTGTACTCGTCATACAATGGCCAGAATGCTTTTTGTTCAGCATCTGAAAGAGCTAGTTTCTCGTTAAAGTATTTTTTTCTGAGTTGTTCAATCTTCTCTTTCTTGTTTTCTTTAACTTTCTTGTCTTGTGCGCTCAGTGAACTGAACTGAAGACTCATGATGGCACTTAAGCAAATCATCAAGATTGTCTTAAGGCTAATTGCTGGTGATTTTAATTTGATTTCCATATCCTGTGTGTTAAGTATTAAATGTCTATGTCTGAATCTAAAATTTCGAATTCTTCTTCTAATTCTGAAATATCTTGTTTGCTTAATTGGTTGTTTATTGGCTCAAATTTCACATCAGCTCGGTAAAGAGAATCAATGGTGTAATCTGAAACCAACTCTTCTATATCTTCGTCGCTAAACTCAACTGAGTTTTCAAATGCAGCAATATCACTTGAATCCAAATCACTAAAAGTGATGCTTTTATTGTCATTGGTATTGGATCTAAAACTCAATAGTCCAATGCCTACTACTATCACTATCGAAGCTGCTATCGCTATTATGCGATTAATGTAAACCTTGAATTGTGTTTTACCATATAGCTTCTCAACTACTCGATTTTCGAGCGTTTCGAAATACTGCTCTGGAACTTTAAATTCGTTTCCTTGATATGGTTTGTCGAAGTCTATCATATGCTTTCTGTTTGGTTTGACAATCTCAATTGTTATTGGTTTAATCTCTTTCTAAAAAAACTTTTATCTTTTCAACTGCAAAGTGATAATTGGCTTTTAATGCGCCTTCACTTGTACCAGTTATATCTGCAATCTCCTTGTATGGCAAATCATCAAAATACTTGTAAATAAAAACCAATCTCTGTTTTTCTGGCAAGGTTAAAAGTGCTGATTGCAGTTTTGCCTCTATCGTATGCGGATTGATTTCTGTTCCAGCCTTTAAATGTTGAACATAAAATCCGTCTTGATCAATCATGTCGTCGAGAGATTGAAACCTTTTATTTTGTTTCAGTAAGTTCAAACTTTCATTGTATGCAATTCTATAAATGTAACTACTTACACTTGAATCAAATCTAAACTTCTCTGCATTCTGCCACAATTTGATAAAAACGTTTTGAACAACCTCATCAGCATCAGCATGTATCAAAACAATGCGACGCACTTGCCAATACACTTTCTGTTTGTATCGACCCATCAATTCTCTAAAATGACCTTCTGGTCGGCCTTGTTCTACAAATGCCTTAAATAAGTCTTGGTCGCTGATGTTTTGTTTGCTGCTCAATTTGTATCTTTGACAATCGTTTTATGGATAGGTTTAATCTATTGGCAAATTTTTTTTTAATTTTAGTTGCATGCTTTGCTATGTCTTGCAATTATAACGCCGAAATTGATAGTAACGAAGAGTTAAGAGACAAATTGCTGGAAGATTCTATATCTGTATTTATATTCCTAAATATAGAATGTCCGATTTGTCAAAAATACCAAGGTGATTTTAAGAAATACACGAAGTATAAAACGTATTTTGTATTTCCCAATGATAGCAACAAACAGAAAATCAAAGAATTTTTAGCATACGACTCAATAGATTCAAATATCATTTACGATATGGCATTAATCTATCCTAAGATGCTTGGAGCTACAACAACACCTCAAGTAATAATAACACAACACAAACAAATTGTCTATTCTGGCTTAATAGACGATAGGTTCATAAATTTAGGAAGTAGTAGACCTCCTAGTATTAATTATATTGAGAATACATTAAATTCGCTGTTGAAAAATGAACGGCCAAAAATTTCTTCTACTGAAGCTGTCGGTTGTCTTATCGAGCAGCCTTAGTTTCATTGCCTGCAATCAAGGCAAAGAGAAAACTTTTGCCGAAGATATCGCCCCGATTATACATCAAAATTGCTCGCCGTGTCATAGAGATAATGGAGGCGGACCGTTTAACCTTATTACTTACCAAGATGTTAAAAAGCGAGCAAAAATGGTAGCTGCTGTAACAAAAAACCGTTACATGCCTCCTTGGCCTGCTGACAGAAATTACTCGCATTTCATTAATGAAAGGGTGTTAACCGATGAACAAATTGAATCTATTAGAGAGTGGTATCTAGCTGGATGTCCAGTTGGTGATACCTCTAAATTACAATACCCCAAAATTCAAGAATATGTTCTCGGAAAACCAGATATGGTAATCAATATCCGACCAGTGCAAATATTGGGCGACAACAAAGATAAATTCTACTTACTCAAAATGCCTTACCAAATGCCAGAGGGCAAATTTGTCAAGGCGGTTGACTTTATTCCAGGTCAGATTAAATACGCTCACCACGTTAATGGGCACTATCTTGGATACACAGATAATTCTAACCCATTTTTGGGAGCTGATTTATTAAATATAGAAAGTCAAAACTACGATGAGGAATTCAAAAAACTCAATTTTGTCAATGCAGACGGGAGTCTTCCTTATCGTGTGCATTCTGCTTTTAATTACTTGCCCGGAGCATTTGGCGTAAAATATCCTAATGGTATAGGTGGGTTTTATATGAGTAAAAAAGGCGCTTTTGTGGCGAATGATATACACTACGGACCGTCAAGAAAGTATGTCATGGATTCTTCAAAGTTATTGATCTATTTTTCGAATGAAGCACCTAAGCGACCAACTTTCGAAATTATGATGGGTACCAATGGCGTGTCAACAATTGAACCACCTCTACAAATCCAAGCTAATACGATTTCCAAACACATATCTAAATTAACCATATACAATGATATTTCGGTATTAACCATCAATCCACATATGCATTTGATTGGCAAAAGTTTTAAAGCATATGCTTTGAAACCAAATGGTGATACCGTTAATTTGATCCACATTCCTAAATGGCAGTTCAGATGGCAATATTTTTATACCTTTCAGCATCCTGTCAAAATTCCGAAAGGTAGTACCATCTTTGTAGTAGCCGAATTTGACAATACCTCAAATAATCCTAATAATCCATTTAATCCTCCAAAACTTATAGGTGAAAGACTCGATAAAGGTGGGGCCAGTATGCGCACCACCGACGAGATGCTGCAATTTATAATCACCTATATGCCTTATCAAAAAGGAGATGAAAACATCGATCTAAACAAACCATGAAACAATTAAAACCTCTTATTATAACTTTTTTAGCTCTAGCTTTTGGAACATTTACATTGGTTTATCTTATCCCTACGATAAAATACAAAGCCAAAGGTTCAGAAGAAGATAGAAAAGGAGGTGTCGATATGGTCATCAAACATTATGGTGCTCAAATTGACAGTGCCGCTGATGTATTTAAGATTGACCCAGCTTATTTAAAGGCATTGTGCATGTTAGAATGCAGCGGAAGAAAAGTGTTCGATCAAAGATTTGAACCACATGTTTTCAGAAAACTCAAAAGTGTCAAATTCAATATGCTTGACAATTACGAGCATGTAACACCAAATTTATTAATGGATGCAAACGATGAGGCACTTAAAAATTTAGCATCAAGCTGGGGCCCATTTCAATTAATGGGTTATAAATGTTTGCTGTTAGACATCAAAGTTAGAGATATAAGAGGAGAGGAGGCAGTGTTTTATGGGGTAAAATGGATAGATATGACTTACGGAGAATATTTAAGAGCTGGGAAATACAAAGATGCATTTCATATCCACAACACTGGAATGCCTTATCCTACTAATGGCAAGCCAAAAACGTATGATCCCGATTACTGTGATCAAGGATTAAAATACATGGAGGTGTTTAAAAACAAATAATATATGAGACTTATAACTATTTTAGGGATGTTGCTAATTGTTGCGTGTAACAACCATCAAAATCCAACATCAATTCAAACCAACGATACAACAATTAATATCGACTCGAATACATCTATTGATACCAGTTTAATCATTCAAGATGATTCTGAAGTTTT
This sequence comes from uncultured Chitinophaga sp., assembly GCA_964438995.1. Classification (GTDB taxonomy): domain Bacteria; phylum Bacteroidota; class Bacteroidia; order NS11-12g; family UBA955; genus JABMMZ01. The sequence goes on along the minus strand of CAYTMQ010000018.1, from coordinate 8,301 downwards.
TCCTACTTCCATCGATACAGTTGTACTCGGGAATATTGACCAAAATGCTTCAAAAGATACAGCATTTATTCAAGCATTTAATTCGAGAAATCAAACTGTTAGCATTACATTTTCTTCTGGGTTACCAACCCTACTTCATGGTAATGGATTTGGTGGGTATTTGATTCAATTAGATGATTTCAATAAAGATGGCATTTTAGAAATACTGTATTATCCAGATTGGTTTCAATCAAATTGGGCTGGTTATTTTATCTATACCTTGAAAAATAATCAATGGCAACTAATGGCAGAAGGGACCTGCACTAGAGATGCTGTAAATGGAAATGGTTATCCAACAATGTTTCTGAAATCAAGAGTTAAAAAAATCAATGCAAATACCCTTCAACTAATTGACCATGAAATGGGAGAGGATGGTAATATTATTGAAGTATCCAAGGAGGTGAAATTTTAATGTTTATTAAAATACCTCAAAATTCATAAAAAAAAAATAAACTGATAATCAGATATTTCTAATTTAGCTCTAGGGAGTTAAAAAAATGAATAGTTAATTGCAAGATAACTTATGAAAACAATTAATTTTATTACATTTAAACAACTAAATTTTCTATTCTTACTTTTTTTGATATTAAACATTATTTGTTGTAAAAAAGAAATTAATAATGAATCAATAAAAGTAACTCAAGCTACTTTGCAAGACCTTACTAATATGTTAAATGTTCAACAAGGAGCTGCGGTTAGATTTGAAAACGTTTGGAAATCTACAAATGATACCATGAAAGCAGTTTATGAGATGTCTAAATGGTTATTAAGGCAGAACAATGTTAAAAACGTTTACATTCATGTTGATTACAATATTGGAATTGAATATAAAAGTGGTCTTTGGAGTTCTATTAATTTAACAATGATGAATCAAGATGGACTTCATAAAACTAGAAGTAATGATTATTCAAGTTATAAAAAAGGCTCTATACAACATTTTGTGTTTGGACCGAATACTGCCCAAAATGATAAAATAATCAAAAACAACAAAGTGTTGATTTTTTCTCCATATACAAGTCAGTTTTATGGAAGTACATATTCTTTTTTAAATTTATTTGCTCAATCAAAAACGCAATTAGAAGTTACATTGGTTCAAGATAGTGAAGCTGATTTCGATGTGTTTAAAACCATTAGTGAGTATGGATTAATTATGTTAAATACTCATGGTACAAGCTACGGAACAATACAGATGTATACTGGAATTGAAGCTTTTGATATTCCGTCTAAACCAGATTCTACAAACTTTACTTTAGAAGAAATTCAAAGTTACGCAAACACTTCTAATAATGAAATGGTGAATTTAATACTCAATAAAAAACTTGAATTATCTACTAATTTGCTCTTAGATTTGTTTAATCCAACTAATCCAATAAAGACCTCTATTAAATTGGAAGTTACTGATGAGTATGTTAGTGAAATGTCAAATAAAATGAAAGAAGCGGTAGTGTTTGGTAATTTTTGTTATAGCGGAAATACTAAAGTGATTGAATACGAAGATGGAAAAACCTCTGGTCAATTTCCTTCTGCTTTCCTAAATGCTGGAGCAATTTCATTTTATGGCTATGCTCATAGTGATGGTATGTCTCGGCAAGTTGATAACGAATTTTGCCTAAAAGTGGAAAAATCATTTATTAATAGATTGGTTATTGATGGAGATTCAACAGGCGTTTCACATTTGAATGAAAAAGGGGAATTGCAATATTATAAAACTAGACGACGACTCCCTATTACTAAAGAAGGTGAAGTTTTAGATACTTCGATTGAAATTTTAAGCTCTTCTGAAACCGGAAGAATGGTAATGGCTCCATTTTATTTGTACCACTTTCATAATCCCAATTATCAATATGGATGCGGTGTTTTAAAAGACTCAAGAGATGGTGAAATATATAAATTAGCTTGTATTGGAAATCAAGTATGGATGGCTGAAAATTTAAGGTTTAATGCCCCTGGTAGCTTGGCATATAATAATGATGAATCTAAAGTAAAACGATGGGGTAGGCTTTATAATTATTCAACACTATCTAATAATGCTGGAGTAGGCCAAGATCCTACTTTACCAGGTTTTAAAGGAATTTGTCCAAATGGTTATCACATCCCTTCCAATTACGATTGGCAAAAACTTATTAGTAATTTAGATCCCAATATTAATAAAGCTATGCAATTAAAATCTAATAGCACCGATTGGGAAAATGAAGAAGATGAAATAAATGATCCAAATAGAAATATTTCTGGTTTTTCATTACTGCCATCTGGAAGCGCAAATATTCTCACAAATGAAAATAATAGATTGTTTTTTTACGATGGCAATTTAGCCAGTACCTTATGGACCGCTTCTTTGATGGACGGATTTAAACCTGCGAATTATCCAAATGCCGCAGGAGCAATAATGTTTCAATCTAATAATATAGTTTATGCGAATATTATATTAGGATCAAATTTAAACTTAGCACCATATATTTTTCATTCTTGTAGATGTGTTAAAGATGAATAAATTTACTTTATTTGAAATTTAAATGTCAAATAATACAATTAAGTTAAACGATAAATTCTCTTTAATCAACGAACATTGGTCGCCTAAAATCATAGCAGAGCTCAATGGTCAGCATGTTAAACTAGCTAAAGTTAAAGGTGAGTTCGTTTGGCACCAACACGAGCATGAAGATGAACTTTTTTTTGTCGTTAAAGGTGAATTGCAAATTGAGTTTAGAGATAAAACTGTGACATTAAAGCCCAATGAGATGCTTGTTGTGCCAAGAGGTGTTGAGCATAAACCTGTTGCAAAAGAAGAAGTATGGATAATGTTGTTCGAACCATCAACCACAATTAATACTGGAGATAACGAAGGAGATTTTACCAAACATCAATTAGATACCATATAAATTTTACACTTTGAAAAAACTAATTCTATTTATTTTATTCTCCTTGCTTAACTCAATGCTTATGGCTCAAATTAAGGATACTTCCAATTTCAAAAAAGTAGACATAAAAAGTCAATATCTTAAATGGACGCCAGGTTATGTGTATGCAGGTATGGGAGATGAACAAATCGGATATGCCCTAGCATCTCAATTTGATTATGAATATTTTTTTAGAGCAAAACTTTCTGTGGTTACTCGAATAGGATTTAACTACTCTTATTTTAAGCACATCAACGAAGTTTATGATTTTAATACAGGCCTTGGATTGAAAAAATACCTTAGAATTGGAAAGTCCTATTTCCCTTATGTTAGTTCCGTATTGATGAATAACGTTCAGTATTATTATAAATTAAATTCTAATAGAGAATTGTTAAAAAGTATCGGTCAAACCTTAAGTTTTGGAATAGGTGTTCAATTAATAGGTAATAACAAAGACAAGACCAATCCTTCAAAATTTGGTGCTGACTTTGGGTTTTCATTGCTTAATTTTTATACTAAAGTGCCAACACCATTTGTAACCATTGCATTAGCTTATCGTATTAACTAAACAAGTTGTTTCATCCCTAATTGTATATCCTTTGTCGAGCTTGTATTTAATACATCCTTTGTAAAGTTTATTACATCGATTCACGATTTTTTATTGTAATTTTATTTTGATGTTTGTCTAACAATTAAGCAAACATTTATGGATTGATTTTACCTAACTATTCAACTCGTTATGAAAATTTTATTAATCAATCCCCCACATCTGTCTATAGGTAGCAGATTGGCCAACGAACATTTGCCTCCACTCGGACTCTTATCCATTGGCGGACCACTAATTGATGCTGGTTTTAAAGTATCTCTCTTAGATGCAGATTACCACAATTTCACCATTCCTGTTGTCGTCAAAATGGTTCTTGAACACCATCCAGATGCTATCATGTTGGGTCATTCTGGTTCTACTTCAGCTCAACCTATTATTGATGAAATTACAAAATCTGTTAAGCAACAATTACCTACTGTTAAGGTTGTGGTTGGTGGTGTATTCCCGACATATCACTGGCGACAAATATTAGAAGACAATGATGCCATTGATTTTATCGTTTGCGGCGAAGGTGAAGAAATTGCTGTCAATTTAATGAAGGCAATTCAGAATGATTTACCCACTTCAAGTGTCAAAGGATTGGCATATATGATCAATGGTGTGCCATTTAAAACTATGACACCAGATAATATCCATAATTTGGATGCCTATAGAATAGGATGGGAGTTAATGGAAGGCTATCACTACACTTATTGGGGTAAGAAAAAAGCTGTAGTCATTCAGTTTTCTAGAGGTTGTCCTTATCCTTGCACATATTGCGGTCAGAGTCTCTTTTGGAAAAAATGGAGACATAGAAGTGCACAATCTCTTGCAGACGAAATGGAAATGCTCCACAAGACTATGGGTGTTGAAGTATTTAACTTCGCGGATGAAAATCCTTCTTCTAATCCTAAAGCATGGCGCGAATTTTTGGAAGCATTGATAGCTAAAAATCTCAAGATAATTTTAGTAGGTTCTATCAGAGCTGATAATATTGTAAGAGATGCCAAGTTCTTACATCTGTATAAAAAAGCTGGATTTGAAAGATTCCTTTTAGGTATCGAAAATTACGATGAAGTGGTTTTAGAAAAAATCAAAAAAGCCGGTTCTATTTCTAAAGACAAAGAAGCCATTCAATTGTTAAGACAACATGGTATATTATCAATGGCCACTTATGTGGTAGGCTTTGGAGAGGAGAGGACAAGAGATTTTTATAACAGTCTTAGACAATTGTTGTCATACGACCCTGATCAAATTCAATTGCTGTATGCCACTCCTCATAAATGGACCCCTTATTTTGATGAGGTAAAAGACAAGGAAATTATATTGACCGATCAAAGAAAATGGGATTACAAACACCAGGTTCTTAAAACCAAATTTCTAAAACCTTGGTTGGTGATTTTGTATGTTAAATTAATTGAAATCATTATGCAAACTAGACCTAGTGCGCTAAAACGTTTGTTCTTTCACAAAGAAGCCAGATTGAGAAAAGCCATGTATTGGTATTCTAACATTGGAAAACGCGTTTGGATTTGGGAACTCTATCAATTTTTTTTCGTTACCAAGCTTACACCTAAACCTGTAAAACTAAAAGACTTTTGGCGAGATTGATTGTAGATATGTCTTAACAAAATTGAATTAAAATAATTTAAAAATAATATTTAAATTCGCTTATGCATCCTAAACTGCTCAATCATTTTAACCAAATTCGACCGTTATCAGAGGAAGAAATTATGGCTATAGATGCAACTATGCAGTTGAAGACATTTAAAAAAGGTGCTATACTTTTAAGTGAAGGTGAAGTAAATCACAGTGCTTATTTTGTGATTGAGGGACTCGTGAGACAATATTATATTGTAGATGGTGAAGAAAAAACAACCGCTTTTTTTTCAAGTGAACATTGGGTGTTGTCTCCAAATAATTTACAACCAAACCAACCATCCAATCACTTTCTTGAATGTTCAATAGATTGTGTCTTATCTATTGGAGATAGTAGAAAAGGAGAAGAACTGTATAAAAACTATCCTAATCTTGGAACAGTTTCTAGGAAGCTTATGGAAAGTGTCTATCTTGAACAACACGCCAAAATAGCTGAATTTATTAGCAGTACACCAACAGTTAGATATTTGAATTTACTTGATAAACATCCTCTTTTGTTTCAAAAAATTCCCCAATATCAAATTGCAAGTTATATAGGTGTTACACCAGAATCTCTCAGCAGAATTAGAAAACGAATTAGTTCGTAAGAGTTGTTTCATTGATGTCTATTCTTACGCCTTTTATTAATAACCAAAACACCATCATAACTTCTCCAATCCATGTGTATTCACTAATTACAATAGGTAATTGAATATGCAAAATAAAACAACACCAATCAATTAAATACCCACTACAAGTAATCAATAGAAAATAACCGATGAAGCTAGGTATTAATTTAGATTTTGCTACGAGGAGTCCCATTGGTAACAACCACAATCCAAAAAATAAATTGATCATTTGCATTGTTTGGTGATGCAAAATAATCAAACTTTTTACTTCATTTAAGATTTCTTGTTTTTGCGCTAATTCTAGCTCGGCAAAGTTTTCTATTAAACTGAATATACTTAAATAATTTATTTCGTTGATGATTGATATTGGCGCAACAAGTATGATAAAAAACAACATTGTTAAAGATAATTTCCTATTGATAAACTCTAGTGTTTTATGCAAATAATAAGCTGTTGCTATTGTCACTAATGCACACACTATTGAACTTAAAATACTCCATCTAGCAATTGATTCATGTTCTATGAAATTATTGATGGATATATGTATATCGTTATTGACCAATATGAATTTTTGAATATAAATTATTCCAAAAATACCAAGTGGAATTTGTAAGAAATACAAAATACCAGCAATTCTTGCATTACGCTTTAAGGTTATTGTTTGATTCAATTTCATAAGGCAAAATTATTGGGAGTAATTTTACTGGTCATTGACTTTGGATAAGAAATGAATTGAATTTTAAACTTTTTATTAAATTGCGAATCATTTAAAATTAAAAATATGAGACAACTATTTCTCTTTCTGTTACTGACTTTTGTTTCGTTTGTTACTGCTCAGAATGTCATGATAAGTAATCAAAACTCCCCTTATGAAACTGCTATAAAAATTGATCCTAAGCACCCTAATGTTATCATAGCTGGGTCTAACTTAGACAATTATTTTGTATCTATAGACACTGGTAAAACATGGTCGAGTAAGATACTAAAGTCAACTTATGGTGTATGGGGCGACCCAACAATTGAAGTAGATACTTCTGGCAATTTCTATTATTTCCATTTGTCAAACATGGTAGGTGCAAGTTGGATAGATAGAATTGTTTGTCAAAAATCAACTGATAATGGATCGAATTGGAGCAATGGTACTTATACTGGCTTAAATGGAACAAAAGCCCAAGACAAACAATGGAGTACTGTAGATAGGAAAAGAGACATCATGTATTTAACATGGACTCAGTTCGATGATTATGGGAGTCCATTAACAAAAGATAGTAGTATCATATTGTTTTCTAAGTCTATTAATAATGGCGCTTCTTGGTCGACGCCCAAAAGAATAAGTAAATTTGCGGGAGATTGTATTGACGAAGATAATACTGTAGAAGGGGCGGTTCCTGCAGTTGGGCCAAATGGTGAGGTATATGTCGCTTGGGCTGGTACAAAGGGTTTAATGTTTAATAAATCTCTCGATCAAGGAGAAACCTGGTTGCCACAAGAAATCGTTATTGACCCTTTTATTGGTGGATGGGATTTTAATATTCCTGGAATTAACAGATCTAATGGTCTGCCAATTGTTAAATGTGATTTGAGTAATGGCCCTAATAGAGGAACAATTTATATTAATTGGTGTGATCAAAGTAAAGGCTCTGATAATACAGAAGTTTGGTGCATTAAGTCAATAGATGGTGGTAAAACTTGGGAAACTAAGACTAAAGTAAATGATGACAATTCAGGGAAACACCAGTTTTTTACCTGGATGGATATCGATCAAACAAATGGCTATCTATATTTTGTTTTCTATGATAGAAGAAATTATTCAAACGATTCAACAGATGTTTATCTTGCACTCTCTAAAAATGGGGGCAAAACCTATATCAATAAGAAGATAAGCGAATCTCCGTTTGTTCCTAATGAACAAATTTTTATGGGTGATTATACAAACATTTCTGTTTATAATGGAATTGTAAGACCAATTTGGTCGAGACTTAACAATGGTCAACACAGTATATGGACAAGTATTGTTAATGAAAGCGATTTTGGGAAAGCTGCTGATGTCAATGAACCTACTGTTGCAAATGATTTAAGTTTCGAAAATTATCCAAATCCAACGAAAGATATTCAGTATGTTTCCTATAAATTAAGGGGTATCTCTAAAGTTAATTTAACACTGTATGATAATAATGGGAAAATAGTTTCATCAATTATTCAAAATGAGGAAAGGAATTATGGTGTATACATTGAAAAAATCTCTATCAATGATTTAGATTTACCAAATGGTAGCTATTACTTAAAATTAGAAATTAATGGTGTTGCTAAAATTAATAGACTGGTACTTATAAAAGAATAATCACTTTTTCTTGATATACAATTATATAATGTTCCCAATAAAAATTGTAAGTCTCGGGCGCAGCCCTGCGACCTACAAGACATATCTCAAATTAAGGCAAGCGTCAGCCCACTAAATGTCAATGCCTGAAATAGGTTGACCATAAAAAGGAAAAAAAATGGTTAAATAATA
>CAYTMQ010000017.1:0-44439 GCA_964438995.1 uncultured Chitinophaga sp. | reverse complement strand
TAAATCCTAAATCCTAATTCCTATTCCCTTTTTTGACTTTTAACTTTTGACTTTTAACTTTTGACTTTTAACTTTTAAACATATGAGCAAAATAGCCATTTACCTCAACTTTCAAGGCCAGACCGAAAAGGCCTTTAACTTTTACAAATCTGTTTTCGGAACACAATTCTCAGCGCCCATCATGCGTTTAGGCGATATGCCACCAGACCCGAATGGACCGAAATTAACGGAAGAAGAATTGAAATATGTGATGCACGTTGCATTGCCAATCGTTGGTGGCACAGAAATTATGGGCACTGACATGGTAGAATCAATGGGACACAAAGTTGTTATCGGAAACAACACAACCATTTCATTACAACTAGATTCGAGAGAAGAAGCTGATAGAATTTACAAAGCACTTTCTGTAAACTGCACCGATGAAGCTGCATTAAGAGAAGAGTTTTGGGGATACTGGGGATGCTTCCTCGACCAATTTGGTATCAGATGGATGTTCAATGTAATGAATCAACAATACCAAAATTAATACATCATGCAACATTCATTATACCCTTGTCTGTGGTTTGACGGTCAAGCCAAGGCAGCAGCTGAATTTTACTGCACAATTTTTCCGAACTCTAAAATCACCAATGAAAATCCCTTGGTGGTGATTTGGGAATTGAATGGCAAGCAATTTATGGGCTTAAACGGCGGACCGCAATTCAAGCACAGTGAAGCCGTTTCTTTTGTCATCAATTGCGACACTCAAGAAGAAATCGACCATTATTGGTATTCATTGATAGCAGATGGTGGTAGAGAAGATATGTGCGGATGGTGCAAAGATAAATTTGGTGTTTCGTGGCAAGTAGTGCCGAGTAAACTTGGCGAGTGGATGAGTCAGCCCGTTAAGAGCGAGCGCGTGATAGAAGCCTTCATGAAAATGAAAAAGTTTGATATTGCGACTTTAGAGAACATTTGATGTTAGCTATCCCCTATCTTCAGTTCAACGGCAATTGCAGAGAAGCCATGCAATTTTATCAAAAATGTTTTGGTGGCACTTTGCAATTGCATACGCTGGAAGACTCACCACATGCATCACAGATGCCACTCTCTATGCGAAAATTAATTGTAAAGGCATCCTTAGTTAACCAGCAATTTAAAATCTTGGGAAGCGATTTAATCGCCGACCTCCGATTAGCGATATCAGACACTGTCTCAATTTATCTAACATGCGACAGTAAAAAACAATTCGACACACTTTCAAAAAAGTTGTGTTACCAATGCATCGACACCATCTACAAAGACAGCAACACCAAACATTTCAAAGACCAATTTGGGATAGAATGGATAATGATTGTTGGGTGAAAGTTATTTGTTGATTAAAAAAGTACTGCAATAAGGCATATTATACCCATTATAGTAACTGATGTAATACAAGCCATTACCTAGAGTATCAATAGGTATCACCTGACCAGGTTCAATGTCACCTACAGTCATAACTTCTACCCCAAGAGCATTAAATATTTTAGCATTTATAAGAGTTTCATCAGAGTCAAAAGCAATAACATCAGAACTTGGATTAGGAAATACTTTTACACCTTTTGAATGATTCACTTTATGAACAAAAGGAATCAATGTGCATATTCCATTAAATTTGTAATTGTTTAAAGTGTCCCATACTACAGTGGTGTTTACAGATACATCATCAGAGGCATCATAAATGGTTTTTGGAATTAGTTGTTTATCTTGAATATCCCAATAACATTTTTTAAATTCTATACTTGAAGATTTTGCCGACTTCCCACTAATAAAAACAATGTATCCTCTTGCCTCCACAAAAGTGTTATATACCAATGTTGGCTGAAATAGGTGCGAGGAATCCCCATTTTTTTGAACATAAAAATTTCTAGCTTGATCAAAGTAGCACATCTCCAATGAAAATTTACAATGGCGATCAGGACGTTCTAAAAACAACACATTACTTTTAAAATTTTCAAATCTCGTACAACCAATATCCACACTACTTTCTAAACCTACTCTATCACCAAACAGATTGATAGAATCGGCATAATCACTCCCTTTAAAGGAACAATTAAATATGGTTACATCATCCGGAAAGCTCAAGTGTCCAAACGATTCGAAGTCGGACCCGAACAGCCACAACTTTGCATTTGAATGATGAAATTCAAACAAGCCCTTCCTTTCACCATAATGGGTAACATTACTAATAAAAAAAACGGATGTGTCACTACTATTTCCAGCAAAAGAAACGATGTTATTAAATCCAAGAATTGAAGAATTGGAGATTATCACCCCTGGTCCGTAAGATTTCACTAAGGCATTGTTTTGAAAGTCACCCTGAAAATTACAATATTCAAATATAGACCCCATTTGGTACCTCTGACCATTAAGTATAAGAGGGCTGGCGTCTGCATTTAAAACCCAATTGACATTATTGATGTTTATATTGCTGGCGTAGCTGCCTTGAACTTTAATTGTCCCAGAAACTTCAACCGCATAGCCTAGTGGACTTTCAATAACAACACCTGGTTTTACTTCTAGTGTTATGCCTTGAAGTATTTTAATGTTTGTATCTATGTAAAACGGATTCCCTGTTTTGTCCCAAATTTGATTGGTGCTGATGTCTTTGGTGATATGGGTTTGAGCATAAAGAGCAATAGGCCCAAATATCGACAACATCAAAACAATTTTATTGAAATATTTTGATAGCATTAGTTTAAGAATAGTTAAAGTGAGTCAAATTTAAGTCCTTTAGGTAATAAAAGTATATTTCATTAAAAAAAAGCTACAAAAAATGACAATAGGATGATGTGAAAATTTATCGAGTATATGCCACGTTAGAGTGTATTTTTTATATTAAAATGGTTTTTGTGAAAGCCCCTTAAAACATTGCTGTTTCTTGCTAAAGGCGATATAAATTATCTAAACATTTAATGTTCAAAATTATCATTGAAAAAAGTACTTTTTAAAAGAATTTGAATTAAATTTGCTTCTAGAACAACAAATACTAAACAAAATAACTATGTCGGTAAAAAACGAAGAAATCTTAGAATCCATTCAAACATTATCTCGCAAATTTGATGAATTAGCTGATAAAAACGAATTACTATCAAATAATTTTGAATCACTTTCTAATAAATTTGATGTATTAGCTGATAAAAACGAATTACTATCAAATAATTTTGAATCACTTTCTAATAAATTTGATGTATTAGCTGATAAAAATGAATTACTTTCAAACAATTTTGAATCACTTTCTAATAAATTTGATGTATTGTCTGATAAGGTTGATGTATCAACAACTAGAATCAACGCCAAACTCGAAAACATTGAATCTAGGCTAAAAATAATAGAAAACAATTTCACCGATCAAAACAGAGACATTGTTGAAAAGTTAAAAAAAATTGCTTCAATAAACGCTTAAATAATTGAAATCGTTTGATTTAATAATGATTATTGGTTGACTTAAGATTAAACTAAATAATCTTTATAGATAATTTTTCTCATTCGTTTCTGAAGTTAGAGATGAGAGAGGGTTATTCCATGATCCCGTTTGGGGAGGGCTAAACTATTTGGTAAAGTCTGCCAGTTGGCAGCCTATTTTTTGAACTTAAAAATTTGCTCAAGCACATTCGTGACTTGGCAAATTATTTTATTTCAAAAAAAAGACGAGAACAAAGTTCTCGTCTTTTACCAATAGTTGCGGTGAGAGAGGGATTGGCTTGCGCCGGTCTCGCTAAACATACGCCGAGCACTGCTCTTTAGCGTAGTTTAGACTCGGCTCGAACCCTCTGCTCGGGTCCTTCATCCCTCTCTCACTTTCGCGCATAAAAAAACCCGCTGTTGAAGCGGGCTTTTTTACTTTCGCGGTGAGAGAGGGATTCGAACCCTCGGTACAGTTTCCCGTACGGCAGTTTAGCAAACTGCTACTTTCGGCCTCTCAGTCATCTCACCGTTTTGGGGTTGCAAAATTAAATAATTTATTTACAATTCAAAATCATTTTTATTTGACAGACAAATTTTAATAATTTCCTTGCCTTAACTCCCTTTTAATCGTAATATTGAAACTGCTTTTATAGCTGTTATGAATATTAAAGATTTGTTCAAATTCCGCGACATCAAAACCTATGGCTCCACTGAGTGGCTAGCTAATAATGCAAAAAAATACCGCTCTGTTTTTGATGAACTTGAAGCCGCTTATATCTACTGCGAATTCTCCTTTTTTAATAAAAAATACGACGAAGAAAACTGGGATATGAAACTTCGCCTCAAATGCCTCAATGAAGCGGATGAGGAAATATGTGACCTAAATTGCGACCGCACCATCGATAAACGCGATAACATCGTTTTCGTTCGTGAAGGTTGGGGCGTTAAAACTCCTGCTACTTACTGGAAGGCCGGTGCTTATCGCTGGGAAGCATACGTTAACGACGAACTTACCGCTTCTAAAAGTTTCTACATCGAACGTCAAGGCTCCGTTAAAAACGGTATCAACCCTTACTTCAAAATCGATACCCTTAAACTTTATGAAGGTCCAGACGCCAACCTAGTTGAACTTGAACGCAAATACTACATCGGCTTCAATGCTCTTAGTACCAGATACATTTGGATTGAACTGAATGCCAAAAACCTTACTAGAAAAAGTACCGACTGGGCTTGCGAATTGACCTTCAATTATAAAACATCTGCTGGTTACCTTAAAGGTTCTGCTACCAAGCTGTTCTTCGTTAAACCTGATGAAGACCTATTCTCTACAACCGTTGGTTGGGGTAGCGATATGCTCGGAACTTGGGGTCGTGGAAGATACTACATCGAAGTGGTGTTCATGGACGAGTTGATCGCTTCTGTGCCGTTTGAAGTCGGCGACGATTACATTGAAGCTGTTGAAGAAGACTTTATTCCTCTTGTGCAAACTGGCTTCTACTTCGATGCCGATTTTGATGTACCTGACGACGATGAATTGGATGATTTAGAAACCAAACCTGAAAATAAATCTGTTCCAGCTGTTGCTGACTCATACGAAAACATTATGAAAGACCTTGATGCTATGGTTGGTCTGAAAAGCATCAAAGACAAAGTCATTGAATATACCAATTACTTAAAGTTCATAGCATTAAGAAAAGAGAAAGGTGTGTCTGACAACGAACACATCAATCTTCATGCGGTTTTCAAAGGCAATCCAGGTACTGGTAAAACTACTGTTGCTCGTATGCTAGGTAGAATTTACAAAGAGCTTGGCTTACTTAAAAAAGGTCATGTTCATGAAGTTGATAGAGGTGATTTAGTAGCCGAATTTATCGGTCAAACCGCCCCTAAAACCAAAGAAGCCATCAAAAAAGCAAAAGATGGTATCTTGTTCATTGATGAAGCATATTCTTTGGCAAGAAAAGACGACGATAGCAAAGATTTTGGAAAAGAAGCGATTGAAATCCTATTGAAAGAATTAAGTGATTCTAACGATATCGCCATCATTGTTGCAGGTTATCCAACTGAAATGAATACATTCTTGGAATCTAATCCTGGATTAAAATCTAGATTCAATATGGTCTACGATTTTCCAGATTACTTACCTCAAGAATTGATTAAAATCGCTGAGTATGCATGCGACAAACGCGGCGTTAAATTAAGCGAAGAAGCGAGCGCCGAAATGTACAAACATTTGGTAGAAGCTTATAGAGAAAGAGACAAATTCTTTGGCAATGCCCGTATGGTAAATTCATTGATAGACGAATACAAAATGAATTTAGGTCTGCGTGTCATGAAAGTGAAAGACCCTAAAAAACTTACCATCGACAACCTTAGTACCATCCAAAAAGAAGACATTGAAAAATCTTACTTAAAACAAGGTGGTGATTTAGCTGATATTCCAATTGATGAAGATTTATTGAAAGAATCTGTAGCTAAATTGAAGAAGTTAACGGGTTTGGCTAAAGTTAAAGGTGATATAGATGAATTAATCAAGTTGGTTCGTTACTACAAAGAATCGGGTAAAAACCCTAGAGAAATATTCTCTTTACACTCTGTGTTTACAGGTAATCCTGGAACTGGTAAAACCACTGTAGCGCGTATATTGGCCCAGATTTATAAAGCTTTGGGCATCCTTGAAAGAGGTCACCTTGTTGAATGCGACAGACAATCTTTAGTAGGTGGTTACATCGGTCAGACCGCTATTAAAACATCTGAGTTGATAGACAAATCTATGGGCGGAGTTTTATTTGTAGATGAAGCCTATGCACTAACAGAAGGTGGTGGCAACGATTACGGTAAAGAAGCTATAGAAACCTTATTGAAAAGAATGGAAGACCAACGTGGTAAATTTATTGTAATTGCGGCTGGTTATACTCAAAATATGGAGCGTTTCTTAGAAGCCAATCCAGGTTTGAAGTCAAGATTCGACAGAACTTTCCATTTCGAAGATTTCAATCCTGAAGATTTACTTGGTATTGCTATTCAACAATTGGCAGACCACAACATCACACCAGATGATGCAGCTAAAACGCGTTTGAAAGAATACATCGAATACATGTATCAAAAACGCGATAAATTCTTTGGAAATGGAAGAGCTGTAAGAAAAGTGATTGAAGAGGCAGTAAGAAATCAACACTTGAGATTGAGTGAATTACCAAAAACAAAACGCACACCTAAAATGGTTGGCACTTTGGTATTGGAAGATGTGGAAGAGTTTAAACCGGATAATATTCCGACTCAAAGAACAGGTATTGGTTTCAAATAGTACATGCTAACTTTACAACCCGAACCCATTTCAATAATCTTGTTGAGTGTTATGGCTTTTTTCGCCATCATTCAATTGGTTTACCATATCAATATCTTCGGTCGCATTACTAAAAAAATTCCTTATGAACTGGTTGAAAAAAACTGGCAAGGAGTAAGTATTATCATAGCGGCAAGAAGTGAATACGAGAATCTTCAAAAGTTAATTCCTGCCTTATTAGAACAGCATTACCCAAATTTTGAAATCATTATAGTAGATGATGCAAGTTGGGATGGAACAACTGGTTACTTAGAAGAACTTGAAAAAACTGAGCCTAAAGTAAAAGGTGTTTACATCACCGATGACATGAAGAAAAATTATCAAGGCAAAAAATTGGCCTTGTCTTTGGGTATCAAAGCGGCATCAAATGACATCATTTTATTGACCGACGCCGATTGCATGCCTTCTTCAAACAATTGGATAAAACACATGGTATTGCCTTACCACGGCAACCAAGAAACAGAAATAGTGTTAGGTTATTCACCATTTAATTCGACCGGTTCTATAGTCAATCTATTCTCAAGAATGGACAATGTATATACTGCCCTCTCCTATTTTTCTTATGCCATTGGCAAAGACCCTTACATGGGAGTTGGGAGAAACTTATCATACAAACGTTCATTATTTTTCAAACTAAAAGGATTTGCATCTCACCTGCATATAGCACCTGGTGACGATGACTTGTTCATTCAAGATGCTGCAAATGCTAACAACACGGCAATCTGTATACACCCAGAATCTTTTATGTTTACTGAATCCAAAAACAGTTTCGGCGATTGGTTCAGACAAAAGAAAAGACACAACTTTGTTGGAAAATATTACAAATCATCACACAAGTTTAAACTTGGATTGTTTGCCTTCACGCACGCCATGTTTTGGTTGAGTTTTGCAGCAAATTGTTTTGTTTATCAAAGTTTGGGATGGGCATTGATTTTACTTGGACTATTTTGGATGATCAAATGGCCAATCGTCTATTTGGCATTCAAAAAATTAAAACAAGCCAATAACAGTGTTTGGATGCCTATATTTGATGCGTTATTCTTCGGATACAATGCAGTATTTGGATTGGTAACCATCTTTGGAAGACAGAAAAAATGGTAAGTGTTCAACTGATATACGATTACTTCCCCGACTTAACTGAACATCAAAAAAAACAGTTCGAGCAACTGTATCCACTCTATATAGAGTGGAATGCTAAAATCAATGTCATTTCAAGAAAAGACATAGACGAGTTGTACATCCGTCATGTCCTACATGCTTTAAGTATTGCAAAATTTGTAGACTTTAAAAATTGTCACACCGCCTTAGACATTGGCACAGGAGGCGGATTCCCAGGAATCCCTTTAGCCATCTTATTTCCAAATATCCAATTCCATTTGGTCGACTCAATTGGCAAGAAAATACAAGTTGTTCAAGCCGTTGCTGAAGGTATAGGCTTAAGCAATTTAAAAGCAGAGCAAGCCAGAGCTGAACAAATCAAAGGTAAATACGATGTGGTGATGTGCAGAGCCGTTACACAATTGATAGATTTCTATGGCTGGATACACAAAAATTTAAAGCCAGATTCTGAAGTGCTGTGCTTAAAAGGTGGTGACCTAATCGACGAAATAAAAACGTTTAAATCTTCATACCCTAAGAAAAAAGTTGAAACATTTGAATTGATGTCCAAAATTGATTTGCCTTTTTTCGAAACAAAAAAACTCTTGCGTATCACTTAAATAACGACCAATGAAAAACATTTCTAGAACGGTCGTTATCCTCTCTGTCGTTAGTTTCTTTACAGATGTTGCCACAGAAATGTTGTACCCCATCATGCCAGTTTATTTAAGCAGCATAGGATTCTCTGTCATTCTTATTGGCGTCTTAGAAGGCATCGCCGAAGCTATAGCTGGCTTGAGTAAAGGCTACTTTGGGAAGTTATCAGATAATAGTGGCAAACGTTTGCCCTTTGTTCAGCTTGGATACGCGTTTAGTGCCATTTCAAAACCCATGATGGCTGTAATCGTTTACCCACTTTGGATTTTCTTTGCCCGAACCTTGGATAGATTTGGGAAAGGCATCAGAACAGGAGCTAGAGATGCCATGTTATCAGATGAAGCTACAGAAGAAACCAAGGGGAAAGTTTTTGGATTTCATAGAACTTTAGACACATTTGGAGCTGTTGTCGGGCCCTTATTCGCGCTCGCATATTTGTATTTCAACCCTAAAGATTATAAAACCTTATTCTATATTGCTTTTATTCCTGGTGTATTGGCTTTGCTCTCAACATTTATCCTAAAAGAAAAGGCCAAGACATCTACTCATGTCAAAGAATCGGTAAAGTTAGTTGACTTTATTTCATATTTAAAAACCGGACCTATTATGTATCGAAAACTGTTGATAGGCCTGCTTTTGTTCGCCTTGTTCAACAGCTCTGATGTATTTCTGTTATTAAAAGTAAAAGAAACTGGTGTAGATGATAGCTATGTAATAGGTATGTATATTTTTTACAATTTAATCTATGCACTATTGGCGTACCCACTTGGTGTTTTAGCCGATAAACTTGGACTAAAAAATGTATTTTTAATTGGAATGATTTTGTTTGCTATTGTTTATTTTGGAATGGCTATGGTAGACTCAATATATGGATTAGTCGTTTTGTTTTTAATATATGGTGCATATTCAGCATCAACCGAAGGAATCTCTAAAGCTTGGATCAGCAATATCAGCGATAGAAGAGATACCGCTACCGCAATAGGCACCTTTGCAGGTTTACAAAGTATATGCACAATGCTTGCCAGCGTGTTTACTGGAATAATATGGTTCAATTATGGCGCTACTGCAACGTTTGTTAGCACAGGCATCATCACTGTAATAGTGTTGATATATATCTATTTCAATGTGAAAGAAAACATCACTATTGAACAAACACCACTGGACGTTTAGCCAGTTCAATACCCTCTTTTACCACGCTGTAATAATATACACCTGCACTCAATCCTTCTCTGCTGAGAGTGAATGATAATCCTTCGCCTTCTTCTTTACCATTCAATGTTTTTATCAATTGACCTAAATGGTTGTATACATTTACATTTGTGGTTTTAACATCGCCATTGTTGCAATAGATGGTCAAATCTTCAGAAAAAGGATTTGGAAATTCTCTAACATCTGTTGATCCATCAAGTGAAGACAATGAAGCTCCCGAATATGGTTTAACCGTAACTGTTGCTGTAGATTTTTCAAAAGTAGCAGAACCGATGATGTTACTTAAAGTGATGGTGAAGGTTTTAGTTGATGTATCACCATACTCTTTTGTTATTGTAATTGGCAAATATTGCACACTGTTATATGGCAAGAACGACAATTGTCCAGAACCAGAAATATAGTCTGTACCCGATACTGCAGTACCATTGCTCATGCTGTAAGACACACGCAATTCTTTCGGACTAGCTTCAGAAAAGCTAACGCGAACTATGGCATCTCTGTTTGAATTTTTATATCTTATCAAGGTGATGTCATCAATACAAAATTTACCTGAGACATCTGCAATACTTGAATTTACAGAACCTTCAAAATTCTTAGACAATCCGTTGTAACCAATAGAACCATTGATACCACTTTGAGATGTACCACCAGCTCCACCATTACCTGCAATGCCCAAGGTATAAGTGTTTCCAAACTCATTAACGACAGACGACCCTGCAGAGACTATAGCTATAGAAGAACCTCCATTTCCACCTGAGCCTCCTCCTCCATGACCACCATCACCACCATCGCCGCCATAACCACCGCCACCAATTTCTCCTGTGCAAAATTGCGGTCCGATTCCACCTGTACCACCAGTTCCACCAACGCCACCGTTGCCTCCATTTCCGCCATTACCAGCCTTATTGGTGTAGATTTTATTGTTTTCAAGATACACTCTAGAGTCTCTAACAAAAACGGCTACCGAAAATCCTCCACCTATTCCACCTTTACCGCCTGTGCCTTTGCAACCAGCGCCACCTCCTCCACCGCCACCGTTGCCAGATCCTTTATTGCATAATGCACAGCTTTGTCCGCCACCGCCGCCACCGCCTGAACCAGAAGTACCGTTATTCCCATCGTTGCCATCATATCCATTTCCAGCAGCAACGCCATTAACACTGAATTTAACCAATACATTATTTGAACTTGCAGAAGCACCATCCACTCCATTTATACCATCGTTACCATCATTTCCTCTTTGACCTGGATCGCCCGATGAGCCACCATTACCACCTGGTGCCGATACATTATTGCTAAAGCCATTTTTTCCATTTTGATTTTCCACTCCTCCGTCTCCACCTTTTCCACCAGAAGCACAAGATGAAAAGCCCGCAGTTCCTCCAGCACCATAAGCTGTGCCATCACATATACCTTGGCTACCATTCCCTCCATCGCCACCACTTGCACCACCAAAGCCTACAGCTCCAGCAATGCCGTTACTACCTCTACCTGCTCTAATAGTATTTCCAATAAATTGAAAAACACCAGAACATGAATCAATAAATATGGCATGCGAAGATTTACCATTGCCTGAGGCATCTGAAGCAACAATCTCTAATCCTTGTATCATAGATGATTTGGTATTGCTATGCGCATAAATCACATTTTCTGGTCCGTTGATGACCACCTTATTAAATACATTTCTCACCCAAGTAGTCGGACTGAAATAACCGTACAATCCGACACCATCAAACATAATGAGAGGTGCTGAAATTGTATACGTACCAGCTGCAATGTAGATGTCTTTTCCGGTAGCATGACCTAAAGCCATTGCCATAGTTAAGGATTTTAAAGGAGAACCAATACGACCACTATTAGCATCGTTACCAGTTGTTTCAGAAACAAATATGGCGTTGCTAGTATCGCCATCAATGCCATCTCCGTTTTCATCAATGAAATTGATGTCTGGTTTATCCAATACAACACAATTTTGAGCTTGTGCGCAGATACCAATAAACATCGGAAGAATTAGAAATGAGTAAATTAATTTCATAAAATGAAGGATTTAGAAACAAAGGTAGCAGAATTATGACAATCCTATGTCAAATTTTGGACATAAAAAAAAGCTGGCGCAACACCAGCTTAATTTGAAAATCAACAAACGCACTATGAATATCTACACTTAATATCTTATGGCGTAGAAACGTCAGCAAAGTGACCAGTTTCTATGCTAGGCGAAGTTTTTGTTTTAACTTCGTTTGAACCTTCTTGGTTTTGCGAAAATGCAAAAAATGGAGCAAAGCAAACTCCCAATAAAACAATGAATAAAATCATTGATTTAATAAATCCTTCTTTTGTTTGAGTAATCTCAGTCATACGCTTGATTTTTTTAATGTTTATGTTAGGTTTTTTTACTCAGTAGGTAATAAACTTTATTTTTTTTATTGCCCTATACCCAAATATACAACAGGATGGATTTTAAAAATAGTTTTCAAAAAAAAAATCTAAGATGATACATATATAGACCAAATATATTTTATAACACTTTGATTATCAAGCTAATTATTTTTCACTATTTTTTAGAAAAACACTACTTTTTGAGGTAAAAAAAGACCTTTTCGGGTACTCTAACCCCAAAATTCTGCGTGAACATGTTTTCAAATTTTGTTGCATTTTTTAAACATAAAATTCAGCAAAACGAAACTCAGCAATTTTACATTATAAACTGAATACCAATGTTTTATGTGAAATAATTGATATTTATTTTAATATAAAATTTAAATGTTAAATATATTGTAGAATTTTCTTCATTAGAATCACCCAACCTTACAAGGTTAAAAATTTTATAAATACAACCTTACAAGGTTGTTGATGTGGATAATTCAACCTTACAAGGTTGAAGTCCTAATGATGTACTGCAAAAAATGGATACACTGCCAAATAGGCCAATGCTCCTGCTATATAGCCTATTAAAGCCAACCAAGAGATTTTCTTTAAATACCAAATGAAGTCGATTTTCTCCATACCCATTACAGCTACTCCTGCCGCTGAACCTATAATCAAACAAGAACCTCCTGTACCTGCAGCATAGGCGATGAACTCCCATAATTTATGATCCATTGGAAATTCTGCAATAGGATACATCTTCATAGTGGCTGCAACAATAGGCACATTATCTACTACTGCTGACAACAACCCAATCGTAAATGCAATTAAATCTCTATTCCCTATTGTAGCGTCCATCCACATTGCTAAATCTTTTAAAACGCCAGTGCCTCTTAAAACTCCTATTGCCAGCAATATCCCCAAGAAGAACAACACACTTGACACATCGATTCTAGATAAAGCGTGTATGGCACTGTATGGTTTTTTCTCTTCTTCGGTCTTGTCGATGTGCAGCATTTCAGAAATCACCCACACAACAGCTAATCCTAATAACATACCAAGATAAGGTGGTAAATGCGTATATGTTTTAAATATAGGCACAAAAATCAATGCTCCAACACCAGCAATCAACATGGTCAAACTGCCTTTTACAACTTCTTCTTCTGCAGCTTTTTCGTAATCGTAACTATCTCTTTTAACCTCGCCTTTTAATTTAAAGCCAACTGCAATTACTGGAATCAACAAACATACAAGCGAAGGAATGATCAATGTAATCATGATATTACCGCTACTTATCTGACCGCCAATCCACAACATTGTAGTGGTCACGTCACCAATTGGCGACCAGGCTCCACCTGCATTGGCCGCTATTACAACCATACCGCAATAGTACAAGCGTTGTTCTCTATCGTGAACCAGTTTTCTTAACAATGACACCATGACGATGGCTGTTGTTAAATTATCCAACAATGCAGACAAAAAGAAAGTGATGATGGAAATGATCCACAACAATTTTCTAGCATCCTTTGTCTTAATTCTATTGGTAATGATTTTAAAACCTTGGTGTGCATCAATCAATTCTACAATGGTCATAGCACCCATTAAGAAAAACAAAATCTGAGCTACTTCAGCCAGTTCATGGTTCAATTCTGAATTAATTTCTTTAACATTCACAGCATCAAACAAGGCCCAGACGGTCCACATTACAGCACCAATCAATAATGCTGGAGCTGTTTTATTCAACTTTAAAGGGTGTTCGAAAGCAATGGCTAAATAACCAAAAACAAAAACTAAAATGAGTAGAATTTCCATATCTTAAAAATATGGAACGAATATATAAATGATATAGGAGACTGAATAATTAAATTACAAACAACTAAGGGCGTTTGTATATCGGAACAGTGCTGCATGGTTCTCCATACATAATCGACTTCACTATCGGCGTTAACTTTTCTGTAAGATATACATAAGCGCTAACAGGCACTGGATGTTTTGAACAACCTTTTACAACCACTCTTTGGTCTTTGTATTCATCCAAATTCAATTGATTGATGGCATTGATGAACAAGATATTTTCCATTTCCTCTACGCTACCAAAGTGAACACTTTTGGCTATTCCAGACAATTTATTTGACACCAACATATACGCCCACGTTGGCACTATAGCATCAGTAGAACAGCTTACGGCTACATGGGCATTGTTATATTGCGACCAATCATGCGCTTTTAAGCCCTCTCTGAATTCCTTTTCTTTCAACATTAAGCCCATATACAACCAGTCTTTTATATCCAATTTAACTTTTGGCGAAGCATCAAAATATTCTTCTAAGTCAATTGTTACCAATCCACTTTGAGCAACTTTATTTATTATAGTATCCATAATGTCTCTACAAAAATAATCAATCGTTTGTATTAGGTTGATTATTTTTTTTGATAGCATCATAAATGCCTTTATTTATTCGTTACTTTTGCATCTTTAATACAAAAATGAAACCTGTTAAAGTTTTATTGTTTTTAGTTGTTTGTCTTGTTACATTGTTAATAGTGTCAATCCCCTTATCTAAAAAATTCAAGATAGGAGATAAAGAATATGCATTAATGCCTGACATTATTGAAAAATTTAATGAGAAGCCAGATTCTACTGCATATTTCGCAGAATTAAAGAAAAAGGAAGAATCAAAATCACTTCAACAACGCAAAGCAGAAATATTAAAAAAACCTTCACGTTCTTCAGCAGATACTTTGGTTTTAATGCAAGTAGAAGCCCTCGAAAGTCCTGCTAAATTTTACTTTGCCAACGACGACAGAAAGGTAATGGACCAATTGTTTGAAGCTCTCGAGAAAGTTAGGTCAGACAATACCTCTTTTAGAATCATACATTACGGTGACTCTCAAATTGAGATGGACCGTATTAGCAGTTACATACGCGAACAATTGCAAAGGACATACGGCGGTAGTGGTCCCGGACTATTACCTGCTTTAGAAGTTACACCTAAATACACAGTAGCAGTTCAAAGCACAGGTTCTTGGAACAGACGTCTTACTTTTGGAGGTGCAGAAAACAGGGCTAAACACAACAAGTACGGACCAATGGCTTATTTCTGTAAAAAAGAAAGTGAAGTTGCATCTGTCGTTATTACAGCAAGAGAAAATACATCATATAAAAATAGAAGCATTAAGAATTGCAAAGTACTAGTTGGTGCCATAGACAAACCTTTAGAAATTTCTATAGCTACTCTAGGAAAAGTTGTAGAAACCAAAACACTTAGTCCATCTGCTACAGAACAATTAGTAAACTTCCATTTGGATAGTTCGAACGCCAGTGTTGGTCTTAAATTTTCAGGAGCTAATGCCGATATACTTGGAATAGCATTGGATGGTGATTATGGAGTTGCGGTAGACAACATCCCTATGAGAGGTTGCTCTGGAACCATTTTCAGAAGAATTGGGGCTGACAACTTGAAACGCTCTTATCAGATGTTGGGCGTTAAAGCTGTAATCCTTCAATTTGGAGGTAATTCACTCCCAGGTATGACATCTAAAGCCAGTGCTGATGCTTATGGCAAAAAGATTTACGAAGAAATTAAATTTTTAAAATCAATAGACCCAGATTTAATGGTGTTCATGATTGGTCCTGCCGACATGAGCGTTAAAATCAACGGAGAATTCCAAACACATCCTCAGTTAGAAAATGTAAGAGATGCTTTAAAAAAGGCAACATTAGATGCAGGAGGTGTTTTTTGGGATATGTATGAAGCCATGGGTGGAAGAGGCAGTATGGTTACATGGGTGAAATCAAAACCAGCTTTAGGTTCTCCAGATTACATACATTTTTCTCAAAAGGGCGCTGAAAAAATATCCAACATTTTCTATCAGTCATTGATGAAAGAATTTGATATATACAAATTAAAAAAGAAAATAAACGGCTGATAGTATTTGAGACGTATTTATATACATATCTTAAGCTTAATTGCACTTGTAAATTTGGCTACTTGCGATGCTCAAGAGGGTGCAGTTAACATTGCTCAATACCCTTTTGTCAACTACAGTTTAAACGAAGTTCAATTTTTTAGGGACAGTATAGATTTCTATGGCTTTTTCAGAAAACTAGACAAACTAGTTACCACTGGCCAAGGAAAACTCAACATTGTTCATTTCGGTGGCTCGCACGTTCAAGCCGATATATGGACAGGTAAAATGCGTGAAAATTTCAATCAATTTATCGGTCAGAAACAAGCCGCAAGAGGTTGGGTGTATCCATTTAAAATGGGCTTTAGCAAAAACAACAATCCTTCTAATTATACATTTACATATACAGGCAAATGGGATGGATGCAGAGCCGTTAATGCTTCATGTAATGGCAACATAGGCATGAATGCATTAAAGACGACTACTTACGATTCTGGTGCGACATTTAAATTCACTCTCAACCAAAATTCTAAAACAGAATACTTATTCGACCGCATCAAAGTCTTCTACGACATCCATCATCAAAGCTTTGAAATTGGATTGGATTCACCATATTTTGCAAAGCAAGTCATAACAAACAAAATAGGCGGATATACCGAATTTGTTTTCGAACAACCCATGAAGGAAGTGACTTTTAAATTGCTAAAAACCGATTCCATTCAAAACATCTTTACTTTCTTTGGTATGTTTACCGACCTTGATGCACCGGGCATTAATTACAATGCTATAGGTGCCAATGGCGCTTCAGTTCCAACTTACCTAAAATGTGCATCATTGTTAGAACAACAACTCAATGCCATAAAGCCAGATTTGGTGATATTTTCGGTCGGTATTAACGATGCATTCGACCCAAATTTCTGTCAATCATGTTACGAAAACAATTACAAAGAATGGTTGAGAATAGTAAAGAAAGTAGTGCCTAATGCAGCCATTCTTTTTACTACCAATACAGATAGTTACAAACGAGGTAGAAAAGGCAAATTTTATCAAAACTCTACAGGAATAGAGGTTAAATCCGCCATGCGCAATTTATCCTACGAATACAATACAGGTGTGTGGGATTTGTTTTCAATTATGGGAGGATTAGGCAGTATGGAGTTTTGGGTGAGAAACAAAATGGCGGCATCAGACAGGGTGCATTTATCTGCAACGGGATACAAACTAATAGGCGATTTAATGTTTAACGCCTTTATAAGAAAATACGAGGATTACTTATTATTACCTATCGCGAAGATCAAACATGATTGATAAATTACAGACTTACTTAATAAATTTTTTCCATTTCGACCCAAAACATCCAATCATTCTAACACAGATTGATTTTTGGATATTTTTTACGGTGGTTTATGGGATATTTACTGTAATCCATAAAAACTACACAATTAAAGACCTTTTCCTATTCATTGTTAGTACCTTTTTCTATTTCAAAACAAGTAACTTATTTTTCTTGTTGTTATTATTTAGTGCTACCAACGATTTTTATGTAGCAAAAGCCATTTTCAACACCAAAAATACAACCAAAAAGAAAGCGCTACTTTTATACAGTGTAATATTGAATTTAGGATTGTTGAGTTACTTCAAATACGCCTATTTCTTTACCGATTCATACAATCAAATATTCCATACCGACAACCACGTGTTCAATTATTTTGCTCACTGGGGCAATTCGTTAACAGGCACCAACAATTTTGATGTCGACAACATCGTCATGCCGGTTGGTATATCGTATTACACATTTAGAATTTTAAGCTATACAATTGATGTTTACAAAGGAAAATTAACGCCTTTAAACAGTTTATTTGACTTCGCCTTTTACGCCACTTTTTTTCCTTTGGTATTGATTGGACCGATAGTAAAGGCACGCGACTTCATTCCTCAAATGCAGAAACCATTTACATTAACAAAGTTCCAATTCGGAATGGCTTTGTTTATGATATTGAATGGATTGATCAAAAAATGTGTTTTTGGAGATTACATTTCCTCTAATTTTATTGATAGAGTATACGCCAATCCCCTTCTGTTTTCTGGGGTCGAAAATATACTATCTGTCATAGCTTATTCAATGCAGGTGTATCTTGATTTTTCTGGTTACACAGATGTTGCTACAGGTATTGCAATGTTTTTAGGCTTCAAATTCATGCCAAATTTCAATTCACCTTACAAAGCCAAAAACACTGCTGAATTCTGGAAGAGATGGCACATTTCATTATCGTCTTGGTTGCAAGAATATTTGTATATTCCATTAGGAGGTAACAGAAAAGGAACCATAGGTTCATACATCATCATTACAATATTATCGATATTCATTGCGCTGTTGTTGGATGCCACTTGGATTTTGTGGATCATAGGCTCTTCTGCTGTTGTCCTTGCCGGTATATCTTACTTCTCTCCTAGCACCAAAAACTACATCAACACCAACATCAATTTAATGATCACCATGTTACTTGGCGGCTTGTGGCATGGCGCAACATTAAACTTTATCATCTGGGGTGGATTGAATGGTTTGGGATTGGTTGTATCTAAATTTTGGAGAAAAATCAGTCCATACGAAAAAATGACCTCTATGCCAGTGCATTGGTGGAAAGTCTTCAATACGTTCATGTTTATAACCATAACACGTATTTTCTTTAGGGCAGAAGACATGAACCAAGCCAATGAAGTTATAACAAAAATAACCACTGATGTACATTGGGAAATATTACCAGCTATTTTAAACAATTTCAAGGAAGTCTTCATCCTTTTAGCCCTTTCATTTATCATACATTGGTTGCCAGAGCAAGTGAAATGGCAGTATAAAAAATACTTCATCAAATCACCTGTGTGGTTAAAAATCACTTTCATATTGATCACTGTTATTATGATATATCAAGCTATGGATAGCGAGATGAAACCATTCATTTATTTCCAGTTTTAATTCCGCTAAATATTCATTATATTTGAACTACTGTAGAACAGTAATCTGAACCCCATGAACATACATTACATTAGTCATGGACCATTTAAAAGCGGTGGATATCGCCACGAGAAAATCTTATTTGATTCTCTAACGGATTATTATTCTAAAACTGGTCAAGTTGAATCTAAAGCTTTCAGAAAAGAGACCATATTTGGCAATGTGATAGACTATGCTTATTTAATGATTTGGGCATTCTTTAAAAGCAATGCAGACATTAATATCACTTCAGCTAGATGTGCACTATCTTCCGTATTTAGGAATAAATTTAACAACAAACAAACTTGGATAGTATTGCACAATTTCGACCCCAACGACAACAAATCCATTTGGATGAAATGGTATTACAATTACTTATTTAAGCTTTTAAGGAAAAAGAAATACCCAAACGTCAAAGTCATTGCAGTTTCGCCATTTTGGGTGCAGTATTTCACCAATACCTTGAAACTTCAAAACGTCTTTTTATTTCCAAATTTATTTGATTTAAAACTGTACAAACAAGCTGCCACATCTAAGAAAAACAATTGGGTGCACCTTGGTCAATTTAGCGCTAAAAACAGTGAAGATGTAAACAAGCTAGCAAAATCATTAAAACTAGAAGGCTATTACTGTTATTTCAGCACATTGAACGAATTGGATGCTAAAAAAACATACAGAGATTTTGAAGTGATTAAATTTGATACATTCAATGAGTATCTCGAACACATGGCAAGATGCAAATGCACTGTTGCACTGTCAAAAGTTAATGAAGGATGGAACCGACTAGCACACGAGAGTATATTGGTTGGTACACCTGTAATAGGCTACAATAAAGGAGGTTTGGGTGATTTATTAAAACAGAGCAACAGTGTTATTGTCAACTCAGTTGACGAAGCTATAACCTGCATCAATGAATCTTTATGGGTATTGCCCGAAGCTAAATTCATCGAATCATATAGCCTTGAAAAGGCACCACTATTTATTGCCAATATATGTCAAAACTAGTTTCAATATTGATTCCGACACATAACTCAGCTCTTACTTTGAGGGCAGCAATAGTATCTTGCCTCAATCAAAGTTATGACAACATTGAAATCATAGTTTTAGATGCCTCTTCTACCGACCATACCAAAGAGGTTGTAGAAGACATCAACAATCCAAAAATTACCTTTTATGTAAGCAATCACAATGGTATTGCAGCAGCCCGAAATCAATTGCTAAAATTGGCAAAAGGCGAATATATCGCATGGTTGGACGCTGATGATATGATGATGCCAAATCGCATCAAAAACCAGGTTAAATTCATAGAAGACAATCCCGAAATTGACATAGTAGGCACATGGATACACACCGACTCAGAAGAACTGCCTGCGAAAGAACTGCCGACGACACACAATGAAATTACCACCTGTTTATGGTTTAAAAATTGTTTGATTCAACCTTCTATTTTAAGCAAGAACTTCTATGTAAATGAGAATATTTATTACGATGAGTCATTTGCCAACTCGGCTGAAGATTATGAATTGTGGTATAGATTGAGAAACGTCAAGCGTTTTGCAAATCTTCCAGAATATCAAATTCTGTATCATATGACAACAGGACATGAACTGATTCAAAAGAGAGAAAACAACCAATTCAAAAAAAACATACAATCGCTGTGGCAAAAAAAATGGCTAGACCTGCCAATAGATGTTGATAATAACACCAAAGCGATTTTTATTGAATTTATTTATGACAATTTTAAACCTGATACCAATCAGTTGAATCAATTAAAATCTATTTTAAAAACACTAAGAAGCATTAATAAAGAACCATTTTTCAATTTGATACTCACTTATCATGAGTTGAGATTGTGGCGTAACATGGGATGGATGGATAGATTGACACATTTGACCTATTTAAATGGCCTTAGAAAATGGCAACAATTTAAAGCCCATCATTTGATATAAAAAAAGAGTAAATTTGCCATAAATATTCATTCCATGAGCATAGAAGACAATCCAAAAAACAATATACCTAAAATCATCACGGGTATGGCAGTGGTGTTGCTTTTAGTCATTTTCTCAGTACAGAATAGCTACCCTGCAACCATTAAAATTTTCTTTTGGGATGTGCATGCTCCATTGGTATTATCATTTGTAATTTGTTTCATTTTAGGATTATTTACCGCTGTAATAACCTTGTGGCCTATCAGCAGACATTCGAAGAGAAAAAGCAAATTAATTGAAGAACTAAAAGCTAGAATAGAAACATTAGAAAAATCAAGCAACGACAACACAACACAAACAAATTAATGACATACGATATTGCGGTAGTAGGTGCAGGCATAGTAGGCTTAGCAACGGCCTTAAAAATCAAGGAAAAACAACCTAATTTAAATGTAATTGTTCTTGAAAAAGAATCTAAAGTGGCTGCCCATCAAACTGGCAACAACAGTGGTGTCATCCACTCTGGAATTTATTACAAACCTGGAAGTTTAAAAGCCAAAAATTGTATTGATGGTTACCACATGTTGATTGAGTTTTGCGACAAACACAACATCCCTTATGATTTGTGTGGCAAAATCATTGTAGCTACTTCAGAATCTGAGTTAACGGCATTAGACAACATATACAATAGAGGCGTTGAAAATGGTTTAAAAGGTCTGCGATACATCAGTACAGAAGAAATCAAACAAATTGAACCTCACACTTATGGTGTTAGAGGTTTGGTGGTTCCTCAAACAGGTATTGTCGATTACAAAGTAGTAGCAGCCAAATACGCAGAAGTGTTCCAATCTTCAGGAGGTCAGATTCATTTTAACACCAAAGTAACTGGTGTGAAAGAAATGGATGGCGGCATTTCAATTTCAACAGACAAAGGTCAATTCACTACAAAATTGATCGTCAATTGTGCTGGATTGTATTGTGATAAAATTGCGGCATATACCATCAAAGATTTACAAGTCAAAATCATTCCATTTAGAGGTGAATATTATTCATTAAAGAAAGAGAAAAGACATTTGGTGAACCATTTGATTTATCCTGTACCTGACCCAAATTTCCCATTTTTAGGTGTACATTTCACACGCAGAATAGATGGAGAGATAGAAGCTGGACCAAATGCCGTATTAGCATTTAGAAGAGAAGGTTACAAAAAGTCTCAAATTTCTTTATCAGAACTTTTCGAATCGTTGACATGGGGAGGCTTTATCAAAGTCGCCAAAAAATATTGGAAAACTGGATTTGGTGAGTTTTACAGATCGTTTAGTAAATCTGCTTTTACAACAGCATTGCAAAAACTTTTACCTGATATTAAGAAAAGTGATTTAGAACCTGGTGGTGCAGGTGTTAGAGCTCAAGCTTGTGATAAAGATGGTGGTTTAATTGACGATTTTTACATCAAAGAATTACCAGGACAAATACATGTCTTGAATGCCCCTAGTCCGGCTGCCACCAGCTCCTTATCTATTGGTAATACTATTTCAGATTTAGCGCTTAAGCAATTGAAATAGTAATGAGCGAATTGATCATTGTTGAATTCAAATCACCGAATGCCTCAGAATTATGGGGCAGATTTCTCCCTAAAGCACTTGCACCTTGTGCACTTCTATTGATTTTAATTCCAGCTTACACACAGATTAAATCCATTTATATTTTCAGTCCGATGATATTGGTGGCATTGTATCAGTTCGTATTATTTTTCAAAATAAAAAAAACGTATAGTACTTATATCAATAGAATTTCTTTTGATGCAGATAACAATCGTTTGCATATAGAACGCACAAAGAATGGCGAAAGAGAAAGGATTGATTTACCTTACAAAACGTTTAACATCCATATCACCAAAATTGCTTATTTCTCAGCTTTCAGTTATTTTGATATCTACAAATTAGCCCCAAATAAAAAGGTTTTAAGACAGTATTTATGCGGAGATTGGAAAATCAAAATGGTGCAGAAGTATTTGGCGCCTTACGCCAATGCGACAAAAGAGGTTGTTTTTAAATCTAGATTTAATTAGGGAGATAATCCCAGGTCTTAACTTTGACTTTAAACAGCTAAATTGCCTCTTAGCTCGTGGGGAGCCAACCGCGAGAAAGACACGGGATTTTGGGATTTTGAGATTTTGGGATTTTATGATTTTATAATTTTAAGATTTTTTGATTTTATAATTTTATGATTTTGGGATTTTTAAAATCAGCCCATATTTGAATGTATCTCGAAGGTTAAAGATTAGTGATTTTTTGAGATAAAATGGCAGCGCAGCTGCACCCAATTTCAAATAACCAATAACGAATAACCAATAACGAATAACGAATAACTAATAACCATTAACCAATAACTCTATATCAGAGTCTCGGGACTCGACACGATACAGAGCAAGCCCATAACCAATCAACATCGATTAATCAACGTTACCATAACACTTGGCGACTGGCAGTTCAATTCTTTAGAGCATCTTTGAAGTTTTTGAAGGATACTATCTGGAAAATCTGATGTAATGTTAAAACCAAATCGTTCAAAATAACTTTGGATTTCGGTTACAACAAATACCTTTTCAGAATCATCTTGTTCGAGCAATGCATTGATAATTGAAGAGCCTATGCCCTTTCCTCTATGCTCTTCCAAAACACCGATAGACGCCAATTCACATGCATCGTCATAGAAGCGCAAACGACCAACACCTACAACTTCATTGTTTACTTTAGCCACCATCCAATCGTCTTCGTCAAGATCTTCCATATCAAGACCAAGTTCTTCAAGTACTTCAATTACATCGGGTAATTCGTAATGGTCGGCTAAACTTATTTGTGCTATAGACATTTTAGTTTCAAAATTACCAATTGTACGCTTGACTACCAAAAGCATATCCCAATTTAATTGAACCAGAATAAGCAATTGGTGTATTTTCAAATTTACCAAATCCGAAAACAAATGGTGAGCGCTTGGGACCGATTTTCCAATCTGCATATTCTTCATGATTGGTTTTTCCAAAATACAATCCAATGCCAGCAGTAAATTCTAAAACAAATCGATTATGCAAAACATATTGTCTGCCAATTCCCAAAACACCTATGCCAAATGGGTCGTTGTTATTACGTCTAACTGTATACCATAATGCAGAAACGGGTTCAAAATAAGTGTAGTTTTCATAGTGATTGATGTACCCTAGTCCGCCCTGTAGATACCAAAACATTCCATTCAAAGCACTTTTGTTTCCATTAAAATATTTTTTATACATGATGCCACCAGTGTATCCTTTAGGTTCATAATAGTCGTTCCAATCTAACTGAATTGCACCAAGAACATCAAAGTAAAATTGTGCACTACTATTTTGAAAATTCAATGTTTTTAGTTGGAGTTCATAATTTAATGACACCCTTCCTCCTATCATTGGAAACATATTCACTTTGAAGTTTTGATGTATTCTTCTTTCAGGATATATCAATGAATCTTTTGTCTGAGCATTCAATGTATCATTACAAACAAAAAAAACCAATATTTTTATCGAATATTTTATTAAGTTCTTCATTTTACACAAATGTAATTCAGCATATTATAAAAACCTATTGAAAAATAACTAAAAATAATAAAAATATACTTGCATAAAAAAAATCATGTATGTACTTTTGCAGTACACTATAATAGTATTTCATAGTTTTAGTTTTACCAATAATCGCTCTTCGGGGCGATTTTTGGTTTATAGGGGTTTCTTGATTTTTTCACCGACCCAATTCGACTCCTACCTCCTCTGTCCCCTCAGCTCTGCATGAGGGGCTATCGAATGGGGTTACCGAACGTAGTATAAGTGACATAGAAAATATATCTATAAAAAAAAGCCTCACATCTCTGTGAGGCTTTTTTCATTAAGTATTTTTTTAAGATTAGTAACCCATTCCACCCATGTCAGGTGCATGTGAATGAGCTGCTTCTTTTTCTTTAATATCAACCAAAGCACATTCGGTTGTTAAAATCATTCCAGAAACAGATGCTGCATTTTCTAATGCAACACGACTCACTTTAGTTGGATCGA
The DNA here is from genome assembly GCA_964438995.1 of uncultured Chitinophaga sp. Lineage (GTDB taxonomy): Bacteria > Bacteroidota > Bacteroidia > NS11-12g > UBA955 > JABMMZ01. The sequence goes on along the minus strand of CAYTMQ010000017.1, from coordinate 19,423 downwards.
TAACGCCCGACTTGATTAAGTTTTCGTATTGTTCTGTTCTAGCATTGTAACCGAAATCGTCTTTACCTTCTTTCACTTTTTGAACAACAATTGCTCCCTCACCACCAGCATTGGCAATGATTTGACGCAATGGCTCTTCTAAAGCTCTTTTAACGATTGCAATACCAGTGTTCTCGTCTTCGTTTGCTCCTTCTAATTTATCTAAAGCTTCTACTGCTCTGATATAAGCGATACCTCCACCAGGAACTATACCTTCTTCAACAGCAGCTCTAGTAGCATGTAATGCATCATCTACTCTGTCTTTCTTTTCTTTCATTTCTACTTCACTAACAGCACCGATGTACAATACAGCAACACCACCAGCCAATTTCGCCAAACGCTCTTGAAGTTTTTCTCTATCGTAATCGCTAGTAGTACTTTCGATTTGAGCTTTGATTTGGTTGATACGGCCTTTGATTTCTTCTTTATTTCCAGCACCACCAACAATGGTCGTGTTGTCTTTATCGATAGTAACGCTATCTGCTCTACCTAAATCTTCGATGGTAGCATCTTCTAATTTTCTACCTTGTTCTTCGCTGATTACTGTACCACCAGTTAACACTGCGATATCGTGCAACATTTCTTTTCTTCTATCGCCAAAGCCTGGAGCTTTAACAGCAGCGATTTTCAATGTGCCTCTAACTTTGTTTACAACCAATGTTGTTAATGCTTCACCTTCTACTTCCTCACTGATGATCAACAAAGGTTTTCCAGTTTGAACAACTTTCTCCAACAAAGGAAGCAAGTCTTTCATGTTGCTGATTTTTTTATCGTAAATTAAAATGAAAGCATTTTCTAAATCAGCTACCATTTTTTCGGTGTTAGTTACGAAATAAGCAGATTGATAACCTCTGTCAAATTGCATACCTTCAACAACATCAACTGTTGTGTCGGTACCTTTAGCTTCTTCAACAGTGATAACACCATCTTTACCAACTTTCTCCATTGCTTCAGCAATTAACTTACCAATTGCATTGTCGTTGTTAGCAGAAATAGTCGCTACTTGTTCGATTTTCTTATTGTCATCGCCAATTTCTTTAGATAATTTTTTCAAAGATTCTACAGTTACAGCAACTGCTTTGTCGATACCACGTTTCAAATCCATTGGATTGGCACCAGCAGCTACGTTTTTCAAACCTGTAGTAACGATGCTTTGAGCAAGAACGGTTGCAGTTGTAGTACCATCACCTGCTAAGTCAGCAGTTTTACTAGCTACTTCTTTCACCATTTGAGCACCCATGTTTTCGATTTCGCTCTCAAGTTCGATTTCTTTAGCCACCGACACACCGTCTTTAGTAACGACAGGAGAGCCATATTTTCTACCAATTACAACATTTCTGCCTTTTGGTCCTAATGTTACCTTTACTGCATTTGCTAATGCATCAACACCGCGTTTTAAACCTTCGCGGGCTTCTATGTTAAAATGAATTGATTTTGCCATTGTTTATATATACGCTTAATTTTTGTTAATAGTTAGATTAAATAATTGCGAAGATGTCGCTTTCTCTCATGATAAGGTAATCTTTGCCGTCAACGCTGATTTCAGTACCTGAGTACTTACCATACAATACGTTGTCACCAGGTTTGCAAGTCATAGGTTCATCTTTTTTTCCAGTACCTACTGCCACTACAACACCTCTTTGAGGCTTTTCTTTTGCTGTGTCAGGAATAATAATTCCGCCTGCTGTCTTGATTTCTGCGGCCGCAGGCTCTACCAATACTCTGTCTGCTAATGGTTTGATGTTCATATGATTTATATTAATTATGTTCTACCTTCCATCATCATTAAGTATGCCAACAGAAGATTTCTGACAACAATGTGTCTTTTATTGACACCTTGTCAGTTTTTTATGTCAATATCTTTAGAAAGCTATTCACAACAATTCGTTAACTTTGCAGTTTCATAATTGTAAATTTCATGTCGCAAAACGAGCCTAAGGGCATTTTAATATCAGTTGGTGGTGCAGAAGACAAGGGTACCGACCTAGAATTAGGAATCATTTCGAGAAACAATCTTAACTTTTTCGAAATAGGTATCTTAAAAAGCATAGTCAAAGAAATCAACAATGACAACGCTAGAATTGAAATCGTAACCACTGCTTCTCAAATTCCAGATGAAGTTGGCGAAAACTACCTTGATGCATTTAAGAAACTAGGTTGTTCAAATGTCGGTCACATGAAAATTCGCAACCGCGAAGATGCCATGATGCACGAATACAGCAAGCGCTTAATGGAATGTGATGCCATTATGTTTAGCGGTGGCAATCAATTGAGATTAACATCCATCTTTGGTGGAACAGAATTCCTAGATATTTTGCACAAACGCTACGAAAACGAGCGTTTCATCATAGCCGGTACTAGTGCTGGCGCGATGGCCATGTCTAACACCATGATATACCAAGGCAATGCCACAGATGCTCACTTAAAAGGCGAAGTAAAAATCACCACTGGGTTGGCGTTCATCAAAGATGTCATCATCGATTCACACTTCAACAAACGTGGCAGATTTGCTCGTCTGGCTCAAGCTGTTGCATCTAATCCTTCGGCCATAGGCATCGGACTGGGAGAAGACACTGGGGTCATCATCAGAAATGGCAACGAAATGGAAGCTATAGGCAGTGGAGCGGTCATCATCATTGATGGCAGACACATCAAGCACAACAACATAGCCGACATCGAAGAAGGTCAGCCAATATCTGTAGAAAATTTCATCGTACACATCCTCGAAAAAGGCAACCGCTACAACACCAAAACCAAGGTATTCGAAGCGGCGAATGTGAATGTCTTTGAATGACCGTTATTGGTTATTGGTTATTCGTTATTGGTTAATTGAAACAGCATGCGACAGCGTCGCACTATCATTTACTTTCAGAAAGTATTTCAGTATCATTTTTATTCCTATTCGGTAGCCCGAAGGCAGCGACGAGGGAAATCATTATGAAACCATAAATTTCACTATCATTTTTATTCCTATTCGGTAGCCTCACGCTTGAGGCGGACTGCGCTACGTCAGCGACGAGAGAAATCATTATGGCTCTTTTACCAAGTGGTTCAACAAAATAATTGCTATTTCATTTTTTATCATACATTTGCCTAAAGCAACTGTTGATGATCTTTAATAAAAAGAACATATCGATTTGCTGTTTAATGCTTTTCTTCTGTGTCATTTCTACCATTGACATCCGCGCTTTACACAATATGTCTTACAGCGGGGTTGACCAAGACACTGTCAAAGCCAAGAATTGGATTAAACTGAGCAACAAAACACTAAATTCAGACAAAGAATTATCATTATTGTATGCCGATTCTGCTTACAATCTTTACAAATCTATTGACAACAAAAATGGCATGGGCGATGCCTTGGTTAGAAAAGGACTAGCATTAATAGCCAAAGGTATGTTTGATGAGTCAATTGAACAATTTAAGCCTGCCCTTACATTATTCTCAGAAATTAACAATAAAAGTAAAGTAGCGAAAGTATTAAACAACATTGGTTTCAGTTTGATGCAAAAAGGTCAATACGACGAATCTATTACCTACTATTTAAAATCTCTTGATTACCGTCAACCCTTAAAAGATTCATCTGGTATTGCAACTTGTTATACCAATATAGCCATCATCTTTGCCATTAAAAAAGATTTCAATCAAGCTGAAAAATACTTCAACCAAGCCATCAGTATTTACAAAAAACTAAAGGATGAAAGCAACGCCAACAAAAACATTTTGAATATTGGCGGCATATACAAAGACAAAGGACAATACCAAAAATCGATAGACCAAATTAGATTGGTTTACCCATATTTTACCAAACATAACAATCAAGGAGAAATAGCCCGTTGTCATTACATTCTAGGTGGAAATTATGAAAGTCTAAACTATAACGACTCCGCTTACAACAACTATACAAAGGCTTTAAAAATATACGAACAAATTGGGGACAATAAGCAAATTGCAGGCACACGACTTAAGTTAGCTGGCATTGCTGGCAAACAAAAAAACCACAAACTAGCAATAGAGCAGAGTCACCAAGCTTTAGAGATGGCAAAAAAAATGCACACATTGCAATTGGTTATGGAAACTTATTTGTCGCTCTCAGATAATTATTCTAAGGTGGGCGATTTTGAGAAGGCATATCAGAACAGATTAGAGTATGAACGCGTTAAAGACAGTATTTTCAGTCAAGAAAGCAATCAGAAAATTTTAGAACTTGAGGCCAAATACCAAGACAAAATTAAAAAGAAAGAAATAGCTTCATTAACTTCTGATAAGCGATTAGCTGATTTAGAGGTGATGAAAAAAAGAAACACCAATTTCCTATTATCAGGTATCCTTTTTTTGGTGATAGTGGTAAGTCTATTGATATACAATCAATATAGGATAAAGACGGCAAACAATGCACTTCTATTGAAAAAAAACACCATCATTGAACAATCATTAGAAGAAAAAGAAACTCTGTTTAGAGAATTACATCACAGAGTAAAAAACAACCTTCAATTTATTTGGAGTCTGTTCAACCTTCAAGTGAGATATGTTAAAGACCCTATGGCAGTGCAAGCTTTAACTGAAGGTAAAAACAGAATTAAAACTATGGCATTAATCCACCAGAAATTGTACAATAAAGACAACATTTCTGAGATTGACATGAAGGATTACATCCCTGGGTTGGCTTCCAATATTTTAGAAACGTATAACATCAAACCTGACCAAATTGATGTAAAAATAGATGCTGATGATATCCATTTGGATTTGGATACTGCCATACCTTTAGGATTGATTATGAACGAAATCATCACCAATAGCTTGAAGCATTATCATATTGAAAACAACATCAAAGAAATTTCAATATCATTAAAACAAAACCAAGACAAAAGCATCACTCTTAACATCAAAGACAACGGACCCGGAATACCTTCACACATCAATCCTGACACAGCAGATACTTTTGGTTTGAAACTCATCAAATCATTGACCAAACAAATCAAAGGAGATATTATTTGGAAATCCAATTCAGGAACAGAAACAGAAATCAATTTATTGAAACCACAAAACAACCATGAATGAATCAAAGGTTAAAATTTTGATAGTAGAGGACAACCCCATTATTGGAGAAGATTTGGCCGCCTATATGAACGAGTTTGGCTATACAACCGCTGGGATAGCACACAATGCAGAAGAAGCGCTAAAGTTTATAAGAGAACACGACCCTGTCCAGCTTATTCTAATGGATGTTGGATTGGATGGAGAAATTGATGGCATTCAACTTACTCAACTGATAAAATCCAAATACAATATACCTATCATATTTCTGACAGCTTTGTACGACAAACAAACTATTGAGAGGATAAAATCGGTAAGACCAGAAGCCTATCTTGTTAAACCTATTGATGAGCACAGTCTAAAAACTACCATTGAAATAGCCTTATACAATTTTAACCACAAAGAGTTTGAAACCAATGATGTGGTTGAAGATGGATTAAATTTTGGTAAAGGAGACCATTTTTTCATCAAAGTAAAAAACGGGTTACAAAAAATAGTTTTTGATGATGTCTTATATTTTGAAGCCAATGACAACTATTCGTGGGTATACACTTCCGACCAAAAACAACTTTTAAGTTTAACATTGAAAACTATAGAGACCAAGCTTTCGCCAAAGCAGTTTATAAGGGTACATAGGTCGTTTATAGTCAACTTAAAAATGATAGATCGCATAGATGAAATATCTTTATTTATTGGTGAACATAAAATTCCAATTGGTAAAACTTATAAATCAGAAATCATGAAACACATCAATTTATTGTCTTAAGATTTCACCCATTCATTTATTCCGCTCACCCACAAATTTCCAATTTTCACTAAAATAAAAGTGCCATTCACGTAATATTAATTATGCTGTGCTTCATCTATGTGAATTTTGTGGCATGAATCCTATAAAAATACTACAAAATTTCATGCTCGCATGCTTACTATTCTTAGTAGGTAATTTAAAAGCACAAGACCCAAAATCATTTGTTCATACAACAAATGAAGCAAACAACTCAAGTAATGTAACAATGTTAGACAATTCATTGTTGAATTCTTATCCAAACGGTATTTACTTATTCACTCACAACTATAGTGCTCCAGGCACTGCTGGCTCGCGACATGCACATAAAGTTGGTTGGTATTACGCCGGAACTAAATGGTACCTTTTCAATGAAAACAAAGAAAAAATGGATACTGGCATTGGTTTCAATGTGCTTGCACCTGGCATCGGTATTTCATCTTGGATAGTAACTGCAGATACCAATGACAATGCTTCTAGCAATTCTGTTGTCATCGACCATCCAAAAATCAATGGTGATACATCTGCAAAACTTTTTGTAAACAGTGTTTGGAATCTTAATGGAAACTCAAAAGGTGTATATAACACGAATACTTTAGGTGTTTACTATAACATTATTACTAAAAAATGGTATATCTTCAATCAAGACAAAACACAAAAAATGATTCATGGAGCTTCATTTAACATTATTCTTATTGACAAGAGTTCAAAACTAACCACTTTCACTCAACTCGCTACTGGTAAAAACACAGCGTCGTATTCACTTACTATGAGCCATCCTTTGCTTAATAACAATCCAAATGCCCATGTATTTACGACAGCTATGTGGAACTACAACAAAGGATTTTCCGGTAAATACAACAACCATGAAACTGGTGTCTACTACGACAATGGTCGTTGGTCGATTTACAACGAAGACCTAGTAAAAATGGATACAGGTGTTGCCTTCAATGTTCTAATAGTGCCCAATTTAAACACATCTATAACATCTAAAAATATGAATTCAGCTATAACATTGTTTCCGAATCCTATTCAAAAAGGGAATATTTTAGAAGTTAATCTTCAAAATACATACCTCGGGATTTGTGATCTAGAAATAGTTGATCTAAATGGAAAAACTATTATTTCACATTCATTCAACAAAACATCTGAAAACTGGCAAGAACAAATACAACTCAGCGACATGAGCAAAGGCATCTATTTTGTAAAAATGCGCAGCAATGGTTTTCTTATCAATCAAAAACTCATAGTAGATTAAATTATAATAATTCCTAATATGAAACATACATCTTATTCCATACTCTTTCTTTTAGCAATATGTTTTATTGCTTGCAAGAAAGAACCAGTTTCGACGATTCAGTATGGTGGGCCAAAATTTAATTTGGATAAATTTAACGAGAATTTAAAATCGTCTCTTGAGCCGGCGGGCAGCATTGGATGGGCTTATGTCATCTCTCAAAATGGCTTGTTTATGAAAGGCGGGGGATTTGGAAAAGCTAGGAATACTGCTGACGGGGATCTCCCTTTTACCATCAATAAAAAAATCAATATAGCCAGTGTTACAAAATGGTTGACTGCTATCGCTGTTATGCAACTTCTTGAATCCAAAGGTCTAAATGAAAATTCTAATATCGCACCTTTTTTACCTCCTCTTTGGAACAAAGGACCCAATGTTGCAAACTTAAAATTTGGTGAACTCCTTGGTCATACCAGTGGACTATCCAGTTACAACACTAACTTTAGCAGAACGCTCACTTGGTCGGGATTGCAAAGAATGATAGATACAGGCGTTGTTAGAAACAAAAACTATCAATACCTTAATTCGAACTTTGCCTTATTCAGAATCATCATACCTGCCATGTGGAAAGGTATGCCTGGAGCTCCCGCAATTGGCCAAATAGACAGTGCTGCTTCTGAAAGATACTATATCGAATACATGCAAAAAAATATTTTTGAGCCTATTGGTCTACAAAACATCAGTTGCGAGGATGAAGCTAGAGATATTGCCACCATGTATTACGCTGCAAGCAATTTACAATCTGTTAGTGGTGTGAATTACGGCAGCTGGACATCAATGGCTGGTGGTGGTGGATTTTATATGAGTACAATGGAATTGGCCAAAGTACTTGCCTATTACAAACACACGGAAATACTAATAAGTAAAAATAGCAGGACCATAATGGAGACCAATAGATATGGCTACGAGCGTCAAGACAATTCATTAGAAGTTCACGGCACTTACTTACCCAAAAATGGTAGCATAGCCAACACCTTAGGTCAAGGCGTATTAACCCAAATTGTTAGCTTTCCTAATGGCGTCGAAGCAACGGTCGTTTTTAATACTCAAGGATTGGTATTTGCCAATGGACAAACAAATATTAGAATAGCATTGTATGATGCTTACAACAAATCTTGGGAGTAGTTAGTATGACATGAAAACACAAAAGGCCTCACGTAATTGTGGGGCCTTTATTTTTTTTCGTTTCTGCTATCCAATATTTGCTAATTCCAATTGCCTTTCCCCTTTTTTGACTTCCCGCAACCCTTGTTCGATACCTCACAACGGCGCGGGATGTCCGCCTCGCTCCCATTTGACTTTTGACTTTTGACTTTTGACTTTTGATCTTGCGTAAGCCCACTATATCCTAAATCCTATTGCCTAAATTCTTCTTTTGTCGTGGGTACAGCCCTTCGACCTACGAAAACCCAGACCTCATATTTTCTTTGAAAATTTTCAACCTGGGCTAATATCTTGTCGATGACAAGACGCTACTCTGTAGCTCGTTGTGATGGTGTTTATAAATTATTATATTGTCTCGGGCGCAGCCCTTCGACCTACAAGAAAAACCGCAAAATAATGTTCGCGTTTTTTCTCGCGTCAGCCCACTATTCCCTAAATCCTATTGCCTAAATCCTTCTTTTGTCGTGGGCATGCCCATCGACCTACAATACCCTAATTCCAATTGCCTTTTCCCTTTTTTGACTTCCCGCAACCCTTGTTCGATACCTCACAACGGCGCGGGATGTACGCTTCGCTCCCATTTGACTTTTGACTTTTGACTTTTGATCTTGCGTCAGCCCACTATATCCTAAATCCTGTTGCCTATTGCCTTTTTCCTATTTACCTTTGCCCCATGCCTGCCCTATCTGCTTTCTTTGCTAAATACTTTGTTTGGTCGTTTATCTGGAAATGGATCAAACGCATTGTTATTGGTTTTTTTGTATTGAGTATTGCTGTTACTCTTTTGTTCAGCATCAAAGGCATGCCTGTGCCTTATACCTTTTACATGTATCAAAGATGTGTGTCTCAAAAGTTAGATGGGGAAACAGCTAAATTGTATCGCGATTGGGTAGATTTGGAGGAGATTTCTCCATACATTCAGTTGGCAGTGGTATGTGCAGAGGACCAAAATTATTTGAAGCACAATGGATTTGATTATGGTGCCATCAAAAAAGCCTTGAAATACAATGAGAAAATGGAGTCGAAAGGTAAAACCAAGCGCAGAGGGGCATCTACCATCAGTCAGCAGACTGCCAAAAATCTATTTTTGTGGCATGGAAGAAGTTGGATTAGAAAAGGGTTTGAGGTGTATTTTACTTTTCTTATTGAAACCTTTTGGAGCAAAGAACGCATAATGGAAGTTTATCTCAACATCATTGAATTTGGCAATGGTGTGTATGGCGTTGAAGCAGCTTCGCGCGAGTACCTCAACAAATCTGCTAAAAAGCTAACCCCTAAAAATGCAGCATTAATGGCCGTGGTGCTACCAAATCCACGTAAATTTTCAATTCAGCACCCAAGTGCCTATACATTAAAACGTCAAGCTTGGTGCTTGCAACAAATGAAATTCTGGGGATTGAACCTAGATTATGACAAAGAATACGAAGAGTAATTATTGATTTAATCGACGAATAAATTCTTCTTTCTTTCTTCTAGAGACTTCCAATACAGATCCGTCATCCATTACAACCGACCCATTTTCGCCTTTGTTGTATTTTTGTAAATGAGATAGGTTAATTAAATGACTATGATGAATTCTTACAAATCCTAAGTCGTTTAATAAGGTTTCGAATTCTTTCAATGTTTTGCTTGCCACCAATTTCTTATAATTGTCTAAGTATAAATTGGTATAATTGCCATCCGATTCGCAACGCACAATGTCTTTAACATGAATCCAATCTAAACCGCCAGAATTTGGAATAGCAATTTTATTGAGTTCAGGATTTCTGATATTATCGATTAAAGAATCTAACTGTTGTTGGTTAAAAGAAACAGAATTCATACTTAATTTATTCAACGCTGCATCCAATTCATCTTTATCTATAGGTTTTAATAAATAATCGAGTGCACTAAATTTAATGGCTTTAAGGGCATATTTATCAAAGGCCGTAGTAAATATAATTTTAAAATTGATTTTCTCCAATTTTTCAAGTACTTCGAAACCATTCATAAATGGCATTTCTACATCGATAAATACTACATCGAATTTTTGACTATGAAGCATTTCAACTGCTTTAGGGGCATTTAAACACGTAGTGATTTGTGTAGAATGTATACCGCACTCTATTAATAAAGACATCAAATAGTCAGCACTGTTTACTTCATCTTCAATCAATAAAAACTTCATGCGTTACAAAGGTATGTATAAGTTAACCTCAGTTCCAAGTGCAACACCTTCATTTGTTTTTAGATCTTTTATTTCTGCAGTGATTTTCAAATCATTGCGTTTGTTGATGATATCTAATCTATCCTTTGTTAGTCGCATACCACCAGAATGATGGCCTTTCCCACTTGCTTTTCTATATTGCTGCGACTGTGCTCTTCCAATACCATTGTCAACAAGATTGACGTGTAGAATACCATTATCAACTTTCAAATTAAGAGTAATTATTCCAACTCCACTTTCTTTGTGCATAATACCATGCCAAATAGCATTTTCTACAAATGGTTGAATAATCATTGGAGGCACCTCTAGCAATTTTGTATCAATATCTTTGTCTATTAACATGTTAAACTCGAATCTATTAACAAAACGCATTTGTTCCAATTCAATATAGGTTTGTAAAGCTGATAATTCTTGCTCTAAGCTAATGGTTTGTTCGTTAGAATAATCAAAAATTTGTCGAGTTAATTTAGCAAATTTAGATAGGTATTTACTAGATGCCTCTTTCTCATTTTTTTGAATATAGCTTTGTATGCTGTTTAAAGAATTGAAAACAAAATGCGGATTCATTTGAGTTCTAAGGGCTCTACTTTCTAATTCGGCTATATGCTTATTATACTCTGTTTTTATACTTTCTTCTTTTTGTATCACTGACACTCTATATCTATAAATTATGTAGAATACTGTAAGCAGCAATCCAGCTATGAGCAATTTAAACCACCAAGTCATCCAAAATGGCGCTAGTACTTGAAACTTAAAATTTCTTATTTCACTATAAACACCAGAGCGATTTATGGCTCTAACGCTAAGGGAGTATAAACCAGGATCTAGCTGATTAAAATTGATAGTATGCGAATTTCCAATACCATGCCATTGATCGTCATTTAGCTGGTATTCATACAATAATTTATCTGATGAACTAAAGTTGATAGATGTGAATTCAACACGAAAAAACTTATCGTTGTAATGGTATATAAATGGTGTTTGATCGACTTGATTATAATCAAAAATAGTATCTCTTCCAGCAACATTAACAGAGGTAATTATTGGACACTCGGTTTTAGGTTCATTGTCTGTTTCTAATGGATTAAATTTAGTATAAGCACCTCTATATCCAATATATATTTCATTTTCAAATTCGAATAGATTTGGCGGATCGCTTAAGTTATTATAAATTCCATCTTTCTGATCGTATCTTTTAAATACTTTGATTTTAGGATCGTAGCTAAACAAAGCATTCGAGGTATATAACCATAGTCGTCCTTTGACATCTACAATCATAGAGTGTCTATACAAGCCTTTAAGATGATATTTGTAAACAAGCTTATCGAACCTAACAGATTGAATATTTCTAAAATAAACACCGCTATTGGTATTGATATAAATAGTAGCATTTAAAGAGTCGAATACCAATTGATCTATTTCCTTAATTCTATTACCATCTGCATCAATACATCCAATCGATTGAAAGGTGTTATTAGAAGTATTGAACAAATACAAGTCGTCTGATGAAGACACCAATAATTGGCTTTTTTTATATTTTACTGAAGAGGTTATAGCAATAGATTTACCACCAGTAGTATCAGGTATATACAGTTTAAACTGAAGATTATCAGTATTAACAAAAGCTAAGCCATAACCGCAAGGCACCCAAATGGCATTATCAGCTACTTTTAATATTTGCATAGGAAAAGCAAAGTCGACACCAGGCACAAGCGGCAATCGTTTTACTTTACCTTGTCTAATCCTCAACAACCCATTATACGAACCAACAACAATATCGTTATTATTCATTTGCTCTATAAACTCGGTCCAGCGATAGAGATAATTGGTATCATTACCACCAAATTTACCTGCATCATTATTATACTGAGCTTCAACTTTATTTAGTCGCTGATTGTAACATATAACTCCGCTCCCATTAGAGCCTATCCACAAGATATCTTTATTGTACTTATCTCTTTTAATTCCAGAGAGCAAATTATACCCTCTCGAATCCATAAAAGCCCATTCACCACTTTTAAATTGCTGGTTGTTTGGATGAATCATCGAGAGACCTTCCCATGTGCCCAACCAAATAATCCCACTTCTATCTTTAAATAAACAATTGTATTTATTAGATATCGGACCATCTTTTCTCCTCAAATCTCTTAAAATTTCTTTTACTACAGTTTTAGTAGTCATATCATACACACATATTCCAGTGATATTAGAAGAAACCAATCGAGTATTTTTATCTAACAAAGATGTTCTACACAAACCAGAAGAGATATACATATGACCATTATTCATATAAGGCAACATAGGTAATACTTCGAACGAATCACTGTCAACATGATATTTATAATTATCGCCTTGCCATATTAAGGCATATAATTCGTCGCTATCTACGCTAAATCTAAATATCCAATAATCTTTTAAGTATTCTTTAAACTGTCTTTTGCTAGGATTTAAAGACCAAACACTTCCTCTGTCAATTGCTGAATATAAACAACCTTTATAGAAACACAAATCATTGGTTTTATACATATTATTGTTCTGAAAAGTGTCAATTTCATGCGTTTTTGCATTATAAGAAGCAATGTAATTATGCAAAGGTGCAAAATAAAGAACGGCTTGTTGCTCGTCGTAGGTTATCGATTTAGTATCATAGAGAAAGTGTTGATTTTTGGGTTGATAAATGGCATGGCTTATAACATCGAAAGAAAAAACGCCCCTATCAGAACTCAACCACAGCAATCGGTTGCCATCGTATACCATATCATTAATTTGTAAACTTGGCAACTCTACTTCGGGGTGTTCTATTCTATTAAAATTCACAAATTTCCATCCATCAAATCGGCTGATACCTCCATCGGTTGCAATCCATAAAAAACCATTTTTGTCCATAGCAATGGCATTAATCATATTATGCACTAAGCCATCTGCTACAGTATAATTCTTAAACTTTAAATCGGGAATTTGATAGGCATAAACGTGGAGGTTAACTTGCAAAAAGCAGGTTAAAATTGTTATCCAAGCTATTTTAACTTTAGGGTGTTTGACTTGGTGAAAATAAGAAAATATTACAAAAACAAAAAAGAGCTACTTCCATTTAACCGTTAGCACCAGCTCTGTTTCGGCCATAGTGCTACCATTCAAGGTAATTTGAGATGGATAATTTTCTGGCGATATCATATATTGACGAATATTGAATTGAGGAAACTCGTCGACCCAAGCGCTAGTTGAACCATCCCAATCTAAAACTTTAATAGGTGTATATAAAGGCACAGAACCTGTAAATGGAGGCACTTTAATTGCCATTGGCCTCGCACTTAAATCGAAAAATAATGGAAAGGCTTTGCTATTCATTATAATGTTCGACCATTTTTTGGTGGTATCCGACCAATTGTTTAAGGTAACATAATAATCGGGGTCGGTACCATCGTCTATATCAAATGGGTCCAATTGAAATTGTAAAGTTGCTGTCGTTACAATTTTAATTGCTGTGATGATAAAGCTATCTGCCACATTTTTAATGGTAATTTGTTGAGTTGTTTCACTCGAATCGCCTAAAGTACCATAGCCTTTTAATTTAACTGTATAAGTACCTGCCGAAGTAAAAGTATAACTTGGATTGTTGAGGGTGCTCATAGTTTTAAAAGTACCATTAAAATTAAAATCCCATTGATAACTTACACAATTTACAGATGTGTTGTTAAAAGTTGCAGAGGCCACTCCTACAAAAGGTTTATCACAATCAATACTAAACGATGCATTAGCCGTATTACCCGATTGAACTACAAGCAATTTTGTTTTAAACTTTATACCTTCGTCAGTAAATGCTTTTAGAGTAATAGTATAGCTTCCATTATTGGTGTAGGTATGAGTTGGGTTGACCAATTTAGAGCTATCACCATCCCCAAAATACCAAACAAATCCGTTTGCGAATTTGGAAGTATTGACAAACACTACTAGATCGTTTACATTAACTGTATCTGAAGGTAAATTAAAATCTACCACTGTAGTTGCCGGTTTAAATCCACCTTTATCGCATGCCATCAACATGCAGACAATTGCGGCAAAAAAAACATTAATTTTTAACTTCATAATCAATCAATTTTTACTCTGTTAGGTGTGCTGGCTTCAGATTCAATTCCGTAGGCAACAACTGTTGTATAATAGTAATATTCTACTCCTTTTTTAATGGTTTTATCGATATACGACTCATCCGATTCTCCAAGCTTAGCTACCAAAGTTGCTCCCTTATTACCTTCTATTCTATAAACATTAATAGCGTTAACATTTGCCTGCTTTGTAGATTCCCAATACAATTTAACACCATTATCTAAAACATCTACTTTAAAAATCTCTGGTGCAAATACAGTGGGCGCTTTGGCTTCTACTTCAATATCATACTTTGCGTTACTTCTTCCATTAATATCGATTGGCAACAATTGATATTGATAGGTTTTCCCAATCGTAATATTTGTATCTAAATAACTATTTAATGTTGAGCTTATGTAAGCCAAACTTGTAAAGTCTTTTTCGCCAACAATTCGTCTTAATATCTCAAACTCGGCAACTTGATGATTATCTGCAAAACGCCAAGTTAATAGAATTTTGTTCTGGTCGAACATTCCGTTTAATTCTGTTAAAGTTGGAAGTGATTCAATAAAATTGCCATATACTGTGGCTACTTTATTAAAGCTTCCTAGAGCATAACCTTTACTTAAAATTCTAACAGTATACTCGTACTCGTTACCCATTGAAAGTTGCTCTGTGGTATCAGCATACTCGAAAAAGTTTGAAGTATCTGTATGAAATAACAAAGGACTAATTAATTGCCATTCTCCAATGCCTTTTTGTCTTCTATACACATAATAACCTCTGGCTTCTGTTGTCTCATTCAACCATCTAACTGTTATTTTCCCATTAATATTATAAGCGTTTATTACACTTAGTTCTTTGGCGTTTGCATCCTTCTTCAAAATGCCACTCACTTTAGCCGAATTTACACCTCGTTCGAAAGGTGTATTTATAACCAATTGATACCAATTGGCTTTAGCAGCTTTTACATTATAATCAACGAACATGGTATCGGTTGAATTGGCTGTACCTACTAGTTGATATGCCGAATCGAACAACTCGCTTCTATAAATATCGCAACTTTGAACTAAATCTGTTGAGGCCAATTTCCACACTAATTTCACGGCATATTTATCAGAGATATCTGTAGCTTTAAAATGCAATATTATAGGAATAGAGTTTTTAGGTCTAAACAATACACTTACTGGTGGATTGACATCCAATTCGTCGCCATAAACATTGATAAGTTTTAAAGCATAATTATATTTTAACCCCTTTATAACCGATGTATCCATCAGTCTAATGTAACAAGAATCTTTTCTATAACTTACATATATTGGCATTTCTGTTTCGCTTAGTTCATCTTGGTTGGCATATTGTTTCATTGCTTTAACTTGATACAATGGCACATTCACCGGCCCTTTCCAATCGGCAATAATATATTTATCGCTGGTTTCGAATTGCTGAAATTGTAAAGTTTTAGACGTATTAAATCTACCTGAGACTAATGTAAGATTTTGTCTATTGCTGTTCGATAGTAATTGATAGGTAATGGATTGGTCTTGTTCGATATGACTAAAAAACTGCAAGACTCCGAGACCATATAATATGTCTAGCGATTTAGCTTCAAGCGGCAGGCTATCTGTTAATGTAAAGCCAGTTGCCCATTGCCAATAATTGGTTAAAACACTATCAGATTTTTCAATCATAAAAGGATTTGCCGAATTAAAAGACCTAACTCTTGCTATAAACTTTTCTGCACTTTCAGGAAACTCTATATCTACAACTTCACCTTTAGAAGATTGAACTGTATATTTAAAATTTTTCGGTAGTTTATTCCCACAAAAAATATAGTCGCAATATTTGCCCTTAATAGCTCCAACACCTTGTGCAAAAGAAGCAATGTTTACTAAACACAAACAACTCAGTAATATATAGTTTAAAAACTTCTTCATATTAATTACAATTAATAATTGCTAGACAATCCTGACTATTACCTTTTCCAACGCTAAATTCTACACCTTGATGAAAACCATCACTACCAATATGAATGATATATCTTGCACCCAATTCGGTATCTAATTCTATTGAAGGGTCTGAGCAGAATGGGGGTAATTTCTGAGACCCTGTCACCATTAAAACAATGCTTCCACAGCCATCAATATTAAATTTACCATTTGCATAATTACCATTAATCATTAGTTGAGCTTTCGCATCTGCAGATGCTTCTGTACAAGTTATAGAATTAATGCCAGCCCAAGCATGTGCATAGGCTAATATATTGGCATCTAACACCAATCCTCCTTTAAAGTTCATAGCTAATTGCACTTCAATACCAGATGTTGCACCAGCATAAACAGACACTAAAGCTAATCCCGGCGGTATCTGAACACTAAACTCGGGCACTTGTAAAGGCAATTCTCTTGCTCCAGTAATAAAGAAACCTTTTAAACCAGTTTTAGCCAAATGACATGGCATTTGTTTATTGTAATTATATTTTACAACATCACTTAAAAAATTACTTGGTATGTTCTTGTATGTTCCTAGTAATATACCAGCATTAAATTGATTGACCACTGGAGCTGTTACCTGAGCGCTAACACTAATAATAAAACCTCCTTTATCAAACAATAGATTAGCAACGCCTTTAACCTTCAGCTCATCGCTAAAATCGGCATCAATATCCATATGACCAACCAATCGGTTAGCCTTATAATCGAATGTCAATTCTAAGTTACCAAAAGGTGTGTTAATATTATCCATTTTAATATTTTGACCTTCGGCTTTCACATCGCCATAAACGGTAAATAGCATGTGTTTACCTTCGTCGCCTACACCTTCAAATCCTTGCAAATCACCCTCAAAAGTAAAGTATCCCCAATCGTTACCTTCAACATTCATTTTGCCTTGAACAGCAGTGAGTTTATTAGAACCAAATGGCACCGACTGATTTGGCAACACCTTAATGGTGGCAGCCGCATCGTATCCTTTCTTTTCAAGTACACATTTAAACTTAGGTGTTTCACCAGGCTCTTGAACAGTGCCATACATGACTAAACTATTTTTCGATATTGTTTGAGATTCATCGCTGGTACCTAAACTTAAAAACTTGACATAACCTTTACCTTCAAATTCGAATTGCTGAGGCATTATTTCTATTTTCCCACCATTCGATTTTTTGACAATTTTTAATGTAGCTGTTAAGTTCTTTTGTATTCTTGGAATATTAACATCCATTATACCACCAAGTGTAAAATAATCGCTATAACTTGTAATAGTAGATGGGCTAAATTTAACAACATCATATAACAAAAGTGGCTGAGGTGAAGTTCCAAAACTCAACAATTGCTCGCCATTACTAATCAATGATAAAACTTCAATTTTAACTTTTTTACCCGACTCTAATCCCTCAATATTTCCAAACTGAGCTGCAGGTGTTGAGGCATTGCCTACTAAAGACATTTTCCAATGCGGCTTCTTATCGGTTCCCGTTGCATTGTCGTATCCAAAGATTGTTGACACATTAGAGGCAACTTCTAAATTAACTACATTTCCTAGATTGATTGCATTCAATTTAAATTGTTCAAACTTCAATAAATTATTTTGCATATGGAAATAAGAGAAAGGTACATTTACTACACCAGTATTAACAAAACCTTCTGATGATGTTATACCTCCTTTATCTGTTGTAACTGTCCAATTGCGCACTTCTACATCCCAATTCTCTAATTTAAATTTGATGTTTTGCTTACCCGTTACAGGCAGAATCTTCTCATGATTCATTTCAAAAATCCCTAAATCTAACTCCAAATTCGAAGGTGTCATATTACTAAAATTAGCCTTAATTTTTGTAGACATACTCAATTTAGGTGTGCCATCTTTTAATAATTCAATGGTTGATTTTTCTGGATCTGATTCGGCACTGAATTGAAGAAACTTATACTTTAAACTCTGTCCTTTAACATCACACAAATTGTATTTAAAATTAGAGTTCTTTTTATAATTTGTTTGTATAACATCTACAACAATTTTTCCCTGACCAGTAGTATTCATATCACCAAAGAAGAAACTAGTTTTACCAAAGCTTAAATAACTGCCTGGAAAATCGAAAGAATTATCGATAATATTAACAACTCCTTTCATAGATGTTTTGTTGTCATCTATCTTTTTAAACTCTAAAGGCACTCCAAACAACCAAAATGGCGAAATAACATTGACATTAATATGTTTGCCATATTTCATAGGCACCACCAATTGATTGGTTTTAAGAGATTCGTTGAGTACTTCTGCAAATTTAACACCCGCAAAACCTCCACCACCATTTGAATTAGTGCATTTAAATTTCAAACCCTCAAAACCAATTCTCGCATTTTCATTTATAGTAAAGTCACTGTAATTCTCATCGGGTTTAACATACCCTTTTACTTCAACCACATTATCTGCCAGAGTTTTGAGCTCTGTTATTTCTAAATTAATACCGTAATACGAATTAACATTACAATTTTTAAACTCAGTAAGTTTAAAATCTTTAGTTAGTGTTTCATTGGTAGTAAAACTAATTTTTTGTTCGCTGCCTATTATCATTTTACCTCCAGATGCCGATTTAGGCACTACAACTTTTATCACAATATTGCCTAAAGCATCTGGCATTATCCCTGTTAATTCGTAGTTACCTTGAGCATCTGAAACAACCGAATTGGATGCTAATCCAGCGCCTTTTTCTTCGATGATAACTGCGCCGTTAAATGGTGCTCCATCTAAAGATATTTTACCAGTCAAGCGTCTTCCTTTTGCCATTGAAACTTCGGTGTAGGTAGACCCTTTCTTAGAT
>CAYTMQ010000016.1:0-46887 GCA_964438995.1 uncultured Chitinophaga sp. | reverse complement strand
TGCATGGCTATAGCAGCCACTCTTGTTTCAATATATACAGCTTATATCACGTATCTTTTCTTTGTCAAAGATCTACAACCAATGCCTGACTATTATCTCTGGTCAATCAGATTAGGACTTCTGATTTTTGTGGTATTTTCTTTTCAAGGTTTTACTATGGGGGCTCGCTTGAACCATTCTGTTGGAGCCCTGAACGACAATTCAAATTTGTTTGTTCTGGGTTGGAGTAAAACGGTTGGAGATTTACGAGTGGCACATTTTATAGGCATGCACTCATTACAAGTATTACCAATTTTGTCATACTATGTCCTCAAAAACACCAAACTTACTTTTGTTTTCGCCGCTATATATTTTGCTTTAGCGGCATATACACTCATTCAAGCTTTTAAAGCAAAACCATTCATATCAATTTCATCATCAAAATCTGAAGTTGAATCACAATCAAACAATGTCAACTAAGTTGACGAAATAAATTATCTTATTTGAGTTTTTTTAGTCTGTATTGTCACAAGTTAGTCATTACTGTCATTGAAGTGTAAGATTTTATACAGATTGTTGTCATTTAACACTTTAGAGTATTGTGAAGTAAATTCATTGTATTAATTTTGACTAACAAATTCAATTGGCCTATGTACAAAACTATTACAAAATCAATTTTAATGTTGGGGTTCTTTATGGTGACTTTATCAGCTTTTGCTAAAGATACCATACCTCCAACAATTACGTTAAACTACGGCAAAAATCAAAACGTTTTAATTGCTTCAGTCTTTTTAATCAACGAACCAAAATCGGTAAGCGACAATCTTACGGATAGTGGGGATATTATTGTCAGAACCTCTTGGTTATTTGGTCCTGTTAATTCTATGAAAAGAGGTACATATGTGCTTTTAATCGAAGCAGAAGACACTTCTGGTAACATCAGCAGAGATACCATCAACTATAAGGTCGACGACTTTTGGGCACCTGATATCAATCTAAATACTGCTAATACCGTTTGTACTGAACTAGGCAAACCATACAACAGGGTTTTACCGACAGTAACGGATAATTACTATCCATCTAATCAAATTTCTCTAGTGCTAAAATCTTCAGATGTCAATGTCTATATTGCAGGGTCGTATACAGATGTGTATGAAGCAACTGATGGCTCTGGAAACAAAACTACAAAAACTAGAATTGTAATTGTTCAAGCGAAATGCAACACAGATATTGCGGATGTCAATTCATCCAATAAAATAAAACTGTATCCAAATCCTGCAAATACTAAACTACAAATTGAAAGTCAGTTGACACTTACCAATTCAAAAATTTACATATATAGTTTAACTGGAAGCTTAATACTTTCAATAGATTTTGTGGACGAATTGGATGTCTCTGCTCTAGACAACGGATTGTATGTGATCTGTATTAAAAATGATACTGAAACATACAACTCTATGCTTAATATCGCGCACTATTGATAATACATAACGCTTAGTTATTAAATGCCTTCAGAAATGAAGGCATTTTTTATTGTTTGAATTATTTTAGCCTATTACAAGAAAATTTCCAATTTAAGTCCTGTTTGTTTTTTATCACATTCTAGTTGATTAAGCATCAATAAGTGGATAATTTTAATCCATTAACTCACGTTATTAATTCATAGCTTTGTATCAAATGAAAACGGTAGCAGTAATTGCCGGAGGAAAGTCTCCAGAACATGAAGTGTCGGTTGTTTCGGCAAGAAATATTTATAATGCATTAGATAAATCAATCTATCATGTTGAAGTAATTGGTATCTCTAAAAGCGGTCAGTGGTACCACATGCCCGCTAATGCTCTTACAAACGCTGAAACAAAAACAATTGAAGATGATAAATATCCAGCGCTTTGTCTGTTGCCATTCAATCAACAACCATTGAGATATACAAACGACATCAATGCAAGTTTGAATGTCGATATTTTCTTTCCAATTGCACATGGTGTTTTTGGTGAAGATGGTGTTTTGCAAGGAGTATTAGAGAATCTTGACAGACCATTCGTCGGACCAGGTGTGCTGGGCTCTGCAATAGGTATGGACAAAGATGTAACCAAATCAATATTACAACACAACGGCATTAAAGTAACTCCTTGGTACACCTATTTCAAAGGCGATTCTATTGATTATGCTAAACTCGAATTAATGGGTTTCCCTTTGTTTGTTAAACCAGCTAATATGGGCTCTGGTGTCGGTGTCGAAAAAGCTGATAACCTCGATGAGCTTAAAAAAGCCATCAATACTGCCTTTACTTTTGATATCAAAATTCTTATTGAAAAAGGCATCAAAGGAAGAGAAGTTGAAACAGCTGTTTTTGGAAATTTAAAAACTGAAGTTAGTGGAGTAGGAGAGATCATCGTCAACAGCGGATTCTATACCTACGAAAACAAATATGTCAACAGCGAAACCAAAGTCGTTATCCCTGCTGAAAATTTCGAACAGTCTAGCGCTTATCTTTTGAGGCAAACTGCTTTGAAAGCCTATAGATGCCTTCAACTTGAAGGTTTAAGCAGAGTCGATTTTTTCTATGTAAGTGATGACGAATTCTACTTAAATGAAGTCAATACTCTTCCTGGTTTCACCAACATCAGCATGTATCCTAAATTATGGGAAGCAGAAGGCATAGAGTATTCGAATTTGCTAACCAAGCTCTGCACCCTTGCTGAAGAGAGATATGCGCTTAGGCACGAATTAAGACGCAATCTTTGATTATTTTAATTGTACTTTGATGTCAGCCGGACTAAGCTGACCGTTTTTGATTTCAATTATGGTGTCGCTTAACATCCATTTTGAATTCACTTTACAAATACTTTTAATGGCGTAAAATCCTTCTTGTAAATTGTTAAAATGGGCATGGTGTGTATAGCCAGGCTCGGTCATAGTCGCAGAACTATCATTGTAAAAACGTGTATCAGCCTCAATCGATTTAGTGCCATATTTGATATAAACTTTTCCTGAATACCCTGTTTTGTTGTACTCAGGAAATATTGCAATATGATATGAGCCATTCTTTCCTCCAGGTATTACTGGCTCTTTACTAGGTGGAACATTTTCTTTACCACAAGATGCTAAGAATACAACTAATATAAAAAAGGTGCTTTTTGTTTTCATATCTTTAAGACACAAATGTATTTGTTTTGTTGCATTAAAAATATCTCAAATTAGAAAATTGTTGTTATTATATTATACGACTCTATCACAAATTCATCTATTCGTCGAAGGTATTCCGGATTCAGTTATTTTACTATAGATAGCTCTCTCTTACGGCTGGCGTCAGCCCACTAAATCCAAATCCTAAATCCTAATCCCTTCCCATCACCACGTATGATCCACAATAATTTTCCAACCTTCTTTATGCTTTCTGAATAACAACGAAAAATATCCATTGGCACTGTCGCTACCACTTATCTTCCATTTACCAGTTACATTATAAATGCTGCCTTTGTAATCAATTCTATGGTATTCCCAATCGCTGAATTGCAGATGTCCCATTTTTTCAGGGGTATTGTAATGTCTTAAATAGTTCGTTTCTACTGAATCGTACCCAAATCGAGTGCCTCTCTTGGTGATAAATCTCAATGAGTCGCTATGCCAATACCCTTTCATAAAAGCTCTTATGTCGCCTTTGTTCCAATCATTTTGCTGTTGCTCAATAACTTTCCCAATGTCTGCAATATCTTGAACCAGCCAAGCATTATTGTTTGTTTCAACCACTTTAGTTGTTGATTGCTGACAGGCAATAATAAAAATTGAAAAGATAAATATGCCGTATCGCATAGTTAAGCGATCGTTTTAAGAATGTTGTTAACCACAGTTTCTGCAGTATCAATTGCACCATGAACGGTGCCACTGTTGTTGGCTGTATTGCAAGCTTCTCCTGCAAAAAACAACTTGTTGTCTATTGGTCTAGCCAATTCAGCTCTACTTTCAGCATTGCCTCCAACTTTGTGGTAAGAGAAGCTGCCTTGAATGTATGACTCTTTGCCCCAGAAAACCACTTTTGAATCTACAATCGAATTTGCAACCGATGTTCCTAAAGCCGATTTCCATTCGCTTTTAATCATTTGAATGATTTCATTCTCACTCATATTGTTCAAACGCTCTTCTGCAACTTGACCGTGAACACTAGCGGATAAAATATACTGTTGTTTGGAATCGTCAGATTTTAATACTTCAAATTTGTTGATGGTGCCATCTGTGAAAATTGAAGCAGCTCCATCGTTCCAGAATTTTTTATTGACCTTTAAAGTAATTTTTACACCTGCATCCATTCCCAATTTATCCATTGCTTCAATTTTTGCACTTGGAAATTCAGGTTTGAATGAAATGCCGTTTACTTGTGTCGACTTAAGTTTCAATATCGACAAAGGCACTGTGATGATCAATTGATCATACAACCTCTCAACTTGGTTGTTGTCTGTTACTTTAATCTTAGCACCAGAATAATCAATTTTAACTACAGGAGTATTGTTTACCACATATGGTAAAATCTCTGCATATTGGTCCAATAAGATTGTTGAAAAAGAAGCATTAGAGCGGTATTGCTCTTCTGAAATCTTTTCAATCCCTTCGTTTTTATTGTAAACAGCAGATGCTCTGTCAACACTTGTTCCAATAAATTGCTCCGTCTTTCCTTCAAAAATACATCTCACTCTTTCTGGAACATTGTTAGAAGTCATGTATTGCTCTATTGAAATGTCTGAACCAGATTGGAATTGCTTTAATGCATTCAATTCTGTCGTCATGGTTTTATAGTCCATGTCACTTTCAATCTGAGATTGAGAATACACAGTCTGACCTAAAACATATGAAGATTGAGAAGATGTTCTTTGTATGTTGGATGAACGGTTGACAATGTCAAACCAAGTATTGTTACTACCGTAAATTTCTGATGCACCCAATTCAATATTACCCATACCAAAACCATTGTCCATTGAGTAAATTCTACCACCAATTCTATCGCTGGCTTCTAAAATTTCAATTTCAAACTTCTGATGTCTGTTCAAAAGCATAGCTGCATGCAAGCCAGAAACTCCAGCTCCAATGATACCTATACGCTTTCTTAACTTTTTGGGTAATTCATCTTTTGTGTTACATGAGCTCAGCATCCAACTCGCCATTGACATGGCCGGAATAGCTAGTGCTACATTTTTGATGAATGATCTTCTTGACTGCATCTACTGTGTAATTTGTGTGTATATTTGCAAAGGTATTAATACTTAGTTAAAATATCAAGAAAAAATTGAGTAAAAATACCCATTTTAACGTGACTCAAAAAGTAGATAATATCATCATCGGTGCAGGATTAGCCGGTACTTGGTTGGCGTTCCAATTTGTAAAGCACTCAAAATCATTTGTTTTAATAGATGAACAAGGATTGACTCAAAGCTCTTTCGTTGCTGCTGGAATCTTCAATCCTATTTTAGCAAACCGTCAAAAAATATCCTTTAAAGCGGACGATATTTACCCAAATTTGGGTAAAAAATACCATGAATTTGAACACCTCATTCATGAAAAAATCTTCCACAAACACCATGTATCGTATATACTAGATTCATTACGTGAATTAAACGATTGGGCTGCTCTTTCTGAATCTCATTTGTTCAAAGATTTTGTGCTCATGAGAAATGAAAGAATTGGTGATAGAATCATTTCTGATTTTGGTACCATTGAAATTCAAGATTCTGGATGGGTAGATATTCCTTTAATGTTGAATACATTTAGAAAAAAAATCCATTCTCCTAATGCCTTCTTAAATCAAAAATTCAATGTCGAGGACTTGGTTTTTGAAAATGATGAATACCATTACGACAATTTCTCGGCTACTAATATCATCTTCTGCCAAGGTACGGCAATCGACCAAAATCCTTTTACCGCAAATATTAAATTAAAGCCTGCAAAAGGTGAGGTCCTAATTATAAAATCTGATGAATTGGTGGAAGAAACCATCCCTCAAAATGGTGTGTTCCTTTTACCTCTTGGTCATAATACCTATAAGGTAGGCTCCAATTTCGAATGGGAGAACTTGGATTTTCAGCCAACTGAAAAAGCCAAAGAAGAAATCTTAGCAAAACTTACTAAATGGTTTAAAGCTCCTTTCGATATTATCGATCATAAAGCAGGCATCCGTCCATCAAGTTTGGATAGAAGACCAATTCTAGGTCGAATCAATGCCCATCAAAGTGCTTTTGTCTTCAATGGATTGGGGTCTAAAGGTGTAGCATTATCGCCATATTACAGTGAAATGTTGTATAAATTTATGTATGAAAATGGTGAAATAGATAAAGATGTAGACGTTCAACGCCTTAAATAGACAATTGGATGCACAGTTTTTCGCTGGCCAATTCCTCAGCAATCTTTTTGGAGTGATTTTTAGATACCACCATTTCTTCACCATCTAATATAATGGCAACCTCATAAATCTTGCGTTTGTTCTCAATCTCTACATTTTTAAGCTCGTAATCCAACTTCTTTTTCTCTTTTTGTGCCCACTTAACGGCTTTGGCTTTGTAGCTAAGCTCTTGTATTAACAATTCATCAAAGTCGATATACGTTTCAAGAATATTGTTTAAAATAAAATTCCTAGTAAACGTAAATCCCTTGTCTAAATAAATGGCCCCAATAATAGATTCGAACGCATTTCCAGTGATAGAATCAATAAAAACTGGATTGTTTTTTAGCTTGATATCGTAATTGAGCAATTGGTGAATGCCCATTTTCTTTCCTATGGTATTCAACTTAGAGCGACCGACAATTTTAGAGCGCATTTCAGTTAAGAATCCTTCGTCTTTGTATGGAAATTTAAGGTATAGCTTTTCAGCTACTACCATGCCCAAAACGGCATCACCCAGAAATTCTAATCTCTCGTTGTTTACCTTCTTTACATCATTGCTCGGTAAATTACGATAAGAGTTATGGGTAATTGCTACCTTGTATAAACTGATTTTTGTTGGGTAGAAACCAAGAATATTTCTAAGCTTTTGATAAAGTTTTTTATCCCTCGATAATTTCGCAACAAAAAAACTTCTAATCAAAGTGCATTAAATAAATAAGTGTTGTTGTTAGATCTTTTTAAAGATAACTGTCGCATTGTGACCGCCAAAGCCAAATGTATTGCTGATAGCAACATTAATCTCTTTCTTTTGAGCTGTATTGAATGTTAAATTCAATTTAGGGTCGATGTTCTCATCATCAGTAAAATGGTTGATGGTAGGAGGGATAATACCGTGTTTCATCGCCATAATTGAAGCAACTGCTTCTATAGCGCCGGCACCTCCAAGCAAGTGACCAGTCATAGATTTGGTTGAACTGATGTTCAAATTGTAAGCGTGTTCACCAAATACAGATTGAATGGCTTTTAGCTCAGCAACGTCACCAAGTGGTGTTGAAGTACCATGAACATTGATGTAATCAATATCAGATGGTTTCATATTTGCTTCTTCTAAAGCCCAGTTTAATACGTTTATAACGCCTAAACCTTCAGGATGTGGAGCAGTCATGTGATAGGCATCAGCACTTAATCCAGTACCAACTACTTCACAATAGATTTTTGCTCCTCTAGCTACTGCATGTTCATATTCTTCAAGCACTAAAGCTGCAGAACCTTCGCCCAAAACAAATCCGTCTCTATCTTTATCGAAAGGACGCGATGCAGTTTGCGGACTGTCATTTCTTTCACTTAATGCCTTCATGCTGTTAAAGCCGCCAACAGCTGGCTCGTTAACACAAGCTTCAGAACCACCAGTTACAATTACTGGACTCTTGCCTAATCGGATCATGTTAAATGCATCAATCAATGCATTGTTACTTGATGCACAGGCAGAAACAGTGGTGTAATTTGGTCCACCGAAACCGTATTTTATACTGACTAAGCCACCGGCTATGTCAGAAATCATTTTTGTAATAAAGAATGGAGAGAATCTTGGGGTACCATCTCCTTTGGCAAAATCAGCACTCTCGTGAAAGAATGACGTTAACCCGCCAATACCAGAACCCCAGATGACACCAACTCTTGATTTTTCGATCTTTTCTAAATCTAGACCTGAATCTTTAATAGCTTCTTCAGTAGTTACCAACGCAAATTGTGCAAAGCGGTCTAGTTTCCTAGCTTCCTTGCGGTCCATGTAATCCTCTGCATTGAAGTTTTTAACCTCGCAAGCAAATTTGGTCTTAAATTTTGTGGTGTCGAATAGAGTGATCATGTCGGCTCCACTTACACCATTAGAAAGCCCATCCCAATATGCTTGGAGATTATTGCCTAATGGTGTAAGAGCGCCTAATCCTGTAACTACTACACGTTTAAATTGCATGTATATGTTAAAGGGTAAATTCTACTTAGTGTTGTTTTCGATGTATGAAATGGCGTCGCCTACAGAAACGATTTTTTCAGCTTGCTCATCTGGAATTGCAATATTGAATTCTTTTTCAAATTCCATAATCAATTCAACAGTGTCTAATGAATCTGCACCTAAATCGTTGGTGAAACTTGCCTCCGGAGTTACTTCGCTTTCTTCAACTCCTAATTTGTCAACGATAATTGACTTTACTTTTTCTGCTACTTCTGACATGATGTATTTTTTTTGGTTGGTGCAAATAACTATATTTTTAAAATAAAATCACAATTTTTTTTTAGAAATTTATAATTACACTGTCCTTTAAATTTGAAACTGCTTAAACTTAACTACAATCAATGATATATTAGATTTATCTCCACATTCTTATCAATTATTTTCATATTTTATTCAATATTCTGTTACCCGATTTAATCTTTACACAATATTTGCTTTTATTTTGATTTATTCTATTCAAGGATTCAACTCCGATTCTATATTTGTACCAATGAAAAAACTACTGTCTATAGCTTTATTCTCTCTCGCTTTTAATGCCTATTCTCAAGACACTGCCTACGCTAGACAAGTAATTGCCAAACTCTGTAGCAACGCTTTCTCTGGTAGAGGTTATGTCAAAAATGGTGATAAAAAAGCTGCATCTTATATAGCCAATGAATTTAAAACCTACAAATTACAGAAATTTAAAAACTCCTATTTCCAAAAATTTGAATTCCCCGTTAATACTTTTCCTAAAACTGTAGAAATCCAATACAATGGCGTTTCTCTTAAACCTGGAATAGATTTTATTGTTGATCCTGGAGCTACTTCTATAGATTTTGAAGGTACCGTACAATTCGTACCTTTTGATGAACTTACCAACGAATCTCTTTACGATTCTAAACACCGTTTCTATGAAGCTGCAGTTATTGATACCTTCTCTAAATCTTCTATTGAAGCAAATATCTCCTTCAGAAAATTTGCTGCTGATATCAAAAAGAAATTTTATATCAAATTAACCAACGATAAATTGACTTGGAGCTCGAGCACCGTCACCAAATCACCTCCCGCCATTATCATGCTTAGCTCGTCTTTTGATAGAAGTAAATCTGCTACTTTCAAAATCAAAATAAAAAACACTTTCCATAAAAACTACCAGTCTCAAAATGTGGTAGGTTATATTCCTGGTACCCAATATCCAGATAGCTTTGTTGTACTTACCGCACATTACGACCATCTTGGTATGATGGGCAAAAATGCCATTTTCCCTGGCGCTAATGACAATGCTTCTGGTATTGCCATGTTACTTAATCTTGTCAAATACTACCGAGAAAATCCTCAACCTTATTCAATAGCATTTATCGCTTTCTCAGGCGAAGAGTCCGGCTTAATTGGCTCTCTTTATTTTACCAAATTTCCATTATTCCCTTTAAACAATATTAAATTTTTAATCAATATTGACCTGATGGGCAACGGTGCAGATGGTATTATGACTGTTAATGGTATGGTATATAAGAATCAATTCATGTTGCTTAAGAAAATCAACGATGAACAAAAATATCTGCCAGAAGTTAAAGCTAGAGGAAAAGCTCAGAATAGCGACCATTATTACTTCTCTGAAGCCGGTGTGCCATGCTTCTTCTTCTATTTGATGGGTAATTATCCTTATTACCACGACGTAAATGATAAGCCTTCTGCATTACCTCTCACCAATTTTTCTTCTGCATTTAAACTCTTCACACACTTTATAACCGAAATTCAAAAAACACATTATGAGTAAAAATAAATGGGTCATCATTAACTCTTATCACCAACAATTTGAAATTGGTGTTCCAATGTCTTTACTTGAATCAAATAATATTGAATGCATCATGGTAGATGTGAATAGCGGCATAGCGATGTCTTTCAATAATTCTATCACACACAGTGTTAGTTTGGCAGTAAAAACTGAAGATGTAGAGGAAGCAATTAAGATTTTAGATGCTAATAATTTAGCACATTTTTAGTCGTTTACTATCGATTGATAATAATATGGCCAAGCTCATCTGACTCACCTTTGAGTTTTAAAATATACAAACCATTTGATAGCGTCTCTGGTAATATTACCACGCCTTTTTGGTCGATAAAAGTCTCAAATACTAATTGACCGATGTTATTGTAGATTTCAATAACACCAGATGTTTTCATCTCAACATTGAAATACCCTTTGCTTGGATTTGGATACAACAATACCTGTTTAGATGTTTCTGATTGTATCGAATTGTTCTTCTTAAAAGTCACCTTTGCATTGTTGGTAATGACTGGTTTCTGATAATCAAAAAATATGGCTGCTTTGTTGTAAATTGTATCACCTTTTTTAGCATTTTTATTCAGCTTTACCCTAAAACTTACAAATCCCCACGAATGCAATGAATCTGTTTTTCTTGCTGGTAAATGTATGTTTTCAAAATGCCAAGTCAATGTAGATTGACCAATTGTTGGCTCTACATAAAATGGATATGTGCTCAAATATGCTGCATCTTTAATGCTTAATAAACTTTGAAAGGTGTCTACTACTGTCACATTCAATGCTGTGTCATTGCCCAAATTTTCAAAATAAATGTAGTACTTAATTTCATCGTTGGTTTCAACAATTTCACTTGGATATGCAACTTTGATATTAGGGTCAAATGCCGCTACAACAGTTTGATGCAATGTGTCTTTGTTGTTCTTATTGTTGATGTCTAATATGTTTAAACTACCTAATACTTCTACTTTCTCTCCTATAGTGAATTGACCAACTCCATACACCATTGTAAAATTAAACATCTGTCGTGAATGGGCCTTAATTAATACAATATGTGAAAATTGGTTGCCTGTTTTTATAGTTGGATTAAAATTGATGAACTGTCTGTTACTGATGCTTGAATTGTGCACAATGGTAAGTGTTACAGTCTGATCCAAATCTGATGTATTGACTATTTCTGCTTCATATCTTGTTACAAATCCTTGCTTGGCTTTGTTTGCTGTGCCACAATACAGATTTAGTGCAATGTCATTTGTTGAATTGCTTTTTAAAGCCAAATCGGTCTCGTAAATGCTGTCTTGACTATTGCCAATTAAAATTTCTGATGATGTTGTTAAGCCCAAAAGATTGCTAGCATTTAATCTAATTGATGATCCAATTGTTGCATTGAATGCATAGTAACCATTGCCATTGCTTAATGCATAAACTTCGTTTTTATCGTTGTAAATTCTAGCTTTTGAAATTAATGGCTCTCCTTGTTGATACACACCATCTGAATTCAAATCCTGAAAACATCTTCCCACAAATTTTGATGAAGGGGTCAAACTAATTTCAACTATTTTATTGACAGAATCTCTATAACCATCTTTTCTTATTTCATTAAAATTACCACTTAAATAAATGGATGAAAGATTGGTTCTGTACTCTAAATTCAAATAATTATCAGACAATTTAAAATCGCTGTAGAATGTAAATTGACTGCCATCAAACTCATACATGATGACGCGTGCTTGTGGCGATTGAAACATCCAATACAGTTTGTTGCCAAATTCAAACTGACCCAAATAATTGGTGGAGTAAAAGGAATCATTATTGGGTAGTTGATGGTATTGCCAATTGCCATTTTTATAAATAGCCAATGTTTTAATGTAAATCAGATTGCCTGTTAATACCGCAGTCAATTCTTTGTTGTATGTGCCTAACGCATTGATGTTGCCATTTGGTTGTGGTAACTGCTCAATTTTGCCATTCCTTAAAACACCGATTTTTTTAATGTTACTTTCTCCAATTTCTATGCTGTCTGGCTTTATTTTGTTTTTATTGAATACATACAAACTGTCATTAACACTATAGAAAAATACATTACTTGTATTTGATAAATTCTGAAATCCTACTTTGCCTAAAGTTCCAATTGAACTCCAATTGCTGCCGTTGTATATGGCGATACCATTGATCATCTGACCAGGTATGCTGTCAAAATTACCCGTTGCAATAATGCCATTTTGATAGGCATACAATTTGTTTACTTCAAAATAATCTGGATAAGTTTGAAGCAAATTATCAGAAACCCTCGACCAATTATTCGAGCTATATTGTAATACTCCCGCACCTAAATTGTTTTCTGAAGAATCAAAACTTCCTGAAATGTAAATACTACCTTTAAAATACAATATATCTAAAATTCTTGGTGCATCAATGGTGTGTTTACTATAAACTTTTACTGGTTGTGTGGTCAACCATGAAATGCCATTAAAAATTCGCAAACGTATTTGTGAAAATTCTTTACCGTAATTAAATCCTGAACTTACTGTGTCATATAATACTGTATATATCGTCCCATTGTCGTCTTCTGTGTGAAGAAAATATTGGATGTTTTGTTGATGATAAAAACTATTGATTCTAAGTCCATTGCTTTTCTTTATAAAAGTTTGGGCTTTTATAGAACCTATACTTAAAGTCAATAATATTAAGAGGTATAGTTTTTTCATTTTCTTATGACTGGATTGTATATGATACCAAATTGTACTGATGGAACAAATTCTTTTCGCAAATATGCTAGATTAGTTATTGACATGTTGTGCTGCTGATAACCCAAATTAAATACACTTGAAATGGATAGGGTAGTGTTAAGTTTGTAATATGCTCCAAATAATATATTTGGTTGAAGGTTTTTACTTGTATTAGTTACTGAAAGCATGTTCTCGTTTTTAAAGTCAAGGAAACTGCCTTTTGTGGTGCGTCGTAAATCAATTTGTAAACCTAAACCGGTAAACAAACACATCTTTGTATTGCTCCAAAATTGATACTGAATACTACTTGGTATGGATAGTATCGAACTTGAATGTTCAATGTTTTGATTGTATCTTACTTGATCGGTTCTTGGTCGGTACCAATATCCTTTAATATTGCCCAATGAGTCGGTTACAGGCACATCGGTGTAATAATAATCTATTGGGTTTGAACTCTTGGTATAACTGTATCTTACACCTGAACTGAATCTAAATTTTTCGCCAAATGCATAGCCAACTTTAAATGCTATTGATAAGCCTTTGTTTTGATTACCATAACTGGCATTAAACAATTGATTGGCATCTTTATGGGCATTTTTACTCGTAATTTTACTGCCAGAATTTACCTCATCTAATATCCCCAATTGAAGCTCAAATGTTAATGGCAATTTTAAATATTTTGCATTGAATTTTGAATTGATAATACCTGCATCAATATTGGCATGTATCTTAAAACGATTTGATGTAATACCTTTTAAAGCAAGGTTTCTTGTGAAGTTTTCTTCTATGACTTCGTTTGATATTTTTATATCATCTTGAGGAAAAATTTCGCTTTGTTTTTCTTCTTTGTTATAATTGTATGCTTCATCAAACATCCAGCTATTAGAACCTCTAATGTAATGTTTTCTTGTATTATTATTTTGGACTTTAATGTCATTAATTTCTGGTAATAAAGCTGTTTCTTTTCTTGATGTTTGTTTAGAACTACCCTTGATGTTTTCTATTGTCTGTTGTATTACCAATGAAGGAAGTTTCTCATCTTTATTGAGTTTTTTTACAACTAATGTGACCAACATTCCAGCAATTAAAAACAATCCAAATAAAACAAAAGATTTAACTTTTGAAGGTTGTTTATTTGTGTATGTATCAATTGAATTAGTACCTTCTTTTGCTACATCCAAATTGTGAAGCTGTCTATGTAAACTTAAATCAATGTTATTAGCAGAAGCAGTTAATCGCTCAATAGGAATATCATTTGCAACTGGTGTTTCAAATGAACTTAAATGTTGATCTATAGCATGGTCAATTGGATGTTGGGTGTGCTCACAATGCTTCATCAATGCATCAAATGCAGATGCAACAGGATTGGCCTCGATATCATGTAATTTCGAGTGTATGAATTGATCAATATGATGCTGCTTATTCTCCAAACTTTCTTTTCAATTCAATTTGCAATTTATCTGATAACAATTTTCTAGCCCTTGATAGTTGAGATCTTGAACTTGCTTCTGTGATACCAAGCATTTTACCTATTTCTAAATGGCTCATTTTTTCTATAGCATATAAGTTGATAATTAGTCGGTACTTCTCAGGTAATTCTTGTACCATCTGTAAGGCTTCTTCTTTTGAAATATAATTTAGCCAATGCTCACTTTCCTCTTCACTTATAGTCTCTTCCATATTGTTGACTTGCTCATTGATGCTTACTTCAAATTTGCCTTTTAATGTCCTTTGAATGTAGTTAATTGCCGTGGTTACAAAGATTTTATACATCCATGAACCCAAAGCAGATTCACCTTTAAATGTTTGAATGTTTTGATAAACTTTTATAAATCCTTCCTGAAAAATATCATGCGCCACATCTTTATCTGCTGCATACCTCAAACAAATACCATACATTTTAGAGGAGTATGTCGAATACAACAACTCTTGATAGTAGCGCTCTCTGCGTTTACATCCTTGTACGATATCGTTCTCTGAAGAAGTCAACTATGTATTTGACACTAAAATACGAATTCGTGGCAATAATTTCTATCTTTTGCAGCATTTTTATTTTTGTTTAAGTCTAATAATTTATGAAAATGAAACTTTTTACTATAATTCTATTAGCTTCTAATGCTTTCAATTTAAATGCATCGAATGCGACTAATTTTAATTCTAATAATGATTCATTTGATATTTACGATTCAAGATATTCCAATTTAATACCTATTAGTTATTTGAATTTTAATCACTTGAATATACCATCTAAATTGTATTGTAGATATAGTAGATGTTGCACTGATAAAGTCTGTAATAGTTATTTTATACAAAATAAAGTGGTTGATTCTTATTTGTATCACGACTCAACACTTGCTAAAAAGAAAGATAAAGTAACCTACAACATCACGGTCGACCAATCTTTTACTGGCATTACCATAATGGTAAAAAGGCAAGGCGGACCAAATATAGTACCTTATGTCATTCAGAATTATATGGGGCGCGACCTAGCACAAGGTGAACTGAGTTATGCCGGTTCTGAAATAGAAACCACCATCAATATAAGTAGCATGACAAAAGGTTCTTACAGCATTACAGTTGGTGAAGGGTCGGAGAGTACTACCACATTTTTCCAAGTGAAATGAAGTATGTCTACCTAATATTGATTCTTGCCACTTACTTCAATTGCAAAGCTCAAACAGTTGACAAAAAAGATTCGGCAAGAAATGCTAAATTAAGTCAATTTGTATTTGTCAATACAAGTAAAAAGCCATTTTTAAAAGGTGATACCATTAAAATTGACCTTACTTACGAATACGATAACAGTAAAATCTCAACTAAACTTTTTGATTTTTTTGTTCTAAACCAATCCGTCAATTCAGGTGATAGCTTTCAATATTTTAGAGGCAATGATAGCTTAATCATTAACCCTAAATATCCTAAATTAAATTCACTTTCATATTTTATTAAATGTGATAGTTTGTCAAGTCATACTGTTGTTTACCATTACTATTTCGTTGCTAATTCCTTCTATCAATATTATACAACAAGACATTATGGAAGTTCTATTTATATAGACGACTATCACCCTCAATATATTGACAATAAGAAGGAAATTAAAAATGATATACAGGTTGAAGTTCAACAATCCATTCTTGGTCTTGAAATTAAAGTAAGTAGAAATTTAGCAGATGATTTATATCGACCTGCTTTTACAATTGATACCTATTTAGGGAGAACCATTGCTGAAGGCGACATCTTATTCGAAAAAGGCAGCAAAGAAGCCACTATCAGAATAGAAAACATACCGAAAGGCTCATACAGCATCACCATAGGGCAAGGCTCTACCAGCAAATCAGCTTTCTTTCAAGTAAAATAATTATGAATATGAAGTATGTTATTAGTATATATTTAAGTTGTTTGATCATGTTTCAATTATCTGCTAAAGAAATTGATTCATTAGGTTCAATTGAGTATTTAGATACCTTAAAAAGAAATATGACTTTAATATCAAAATTAAGTCCAATTACTAAAGCAAAAACGTATACAAGAGGGGAGTATACAACTGTAACAAATTCAGAAACTATTAATGTTGGAGATACTGTTGTTATACAATTATTTTCAAGAGGAGTATTAGTTTTCTACAAAGTATTTGTGAGTGAATATTATATTAAGGAGGGTTCAAGCATTATAATTGGGAATAATAAGCTTTACATTGAAAATACCGATCAAGAAATTTGCGGGATGTCTAAAAAATCACAAAAACCTGATACTTTAGCAATTGTAAACAAAAAGCACTTCATATTTGTAGAAGTTTATTTTGAAATGAATTGCTTTTTAAATCCAGATTTATCTAAAATTTTCAATTCAGGAGATTCCAAAATTTGGTCAACATATATCTTAAAAATTGACAGACCTTTGGTAGTGAAAAAAACTTTAGGAACACCTGTCTATCCAAGTCAATCTGTAAGTAATTTACATTCTGAATCTTCATTGAATAACCTAAATCTGCTGCCAGTTTCACAAACATATTTACTGAAACCAACCACTTATACCATTAAGATCATCCAATCTAACGATGGTTACCAAGAAGTATATTGCCTGTATTGATTACTCCTCAACCTTGCCAACAACTTGATAGCCCTCATTTACCTTCTTGTACAAATAATTATTGTATTCATAATAGGTTTGATTGTCTATCGTAACCTCGTCGTGCTCTTCTGGTAAATCATTTACAATTGCTCCAACTGGGGTCTCAACAACTTTATACTGATTGCTGTCTAAAGTGTAATATGTGCCTTGGGCATAGTAATAATTGACCTTGTTCACAATGATGACTTTGTGTGTACTTGGAACTGTTCTGATTTTTAAACCGATAGGAGCATAGGTAACCAAATAATAGTTGTTTATTGGTTTGTAGTAAACCCCATTGGCATAATAATAATGGTTGTTATTGTATTTGATTGAAGTAAAGTTTTGCGGCAAAACGCCAATTTTTTTGTTCGGTCGATTCCTTACTACAACCACCTTAGTCCTAGAATATTTTTTTTGTTTTACAACAGCTGCTTTATGGTGTCGACCATTTTTAACAACTACTTTTTTAACAGGAGGTTTGCTTAACGAATAACCATTCTGATAAAAGAAATTTAATGCAGTAACCAAAATCACTGCTAAAAGTGTTTTGTGTTTCATTTTTTGAGTATTTATTTTAATTAGACAACAATTATTCCAAAAAGTTGCATTTTAAAGTTAAATTCGACTAAAAACGTCCACTATAGTTGTCAGTATGGATATGTTTTATAGTCAATATGCAATAAACCAATTTTTTAAATTTATTTTTGTTATTGAAAATCAGCTGAGTTTTAATGCAACAAGAATCTCATATCATAGAACAACTTGAACACGAGAACTTCATCGTTGCTAAACGATTGGATGGCATCTTTCATGTCTATTTAAAAGATCATGCTGTATTAGATTTAAAACTTCAAAGTGAAATGTTGTACTATTACGACATCATCACCAAAGGAAAGAAAAGCTATTTTATCTTCGAAGCGGGCCATAAATGTGATGTCACCAAGCAAGCTAGAGACAATGCAATCGTCATTGAAGACGTTGCTCCAATTAAAGCTTCAGTAGTGTATGTACAAAATATGGTGTATAGAATGATTGCCTCATTCTTTTATAAAATCAACAAACCAAAACAACCATATCTGATTGTTTCAAATTTTGAAGACGGTATAGAATGGTTGAATTCTCTTAAAGAATCTGAAGACAAAAACATCCAATTGGCTAAATCAAGTAAATCTAAACTTTAGATAAAGCTTGTTCTACGTCTTGTAATAGGTCTTCTATATCTTCAACACCTACACTTAAGCGCAATAAGCCATCAACAACTCCTGATTTTTCTCTTTCTTCTTTTGGAATACTCGCGTGGGTCATACTAGCTGGATGGTTGACCAAACTCTCTACTCCGCCTAGTGACTCAGCTAATGTGAAAATTTCAGTATTGGTTGCAAACCTCATCGCCGCATCGAAATCATCTCCTTTTAAAGTAAAAGATACCATTCCACCGAAATCTCTCATTTGTTTTTTGGCAACTTCATGACCAGCGGCATCTTCGAATCCAGGCCAATACACTTTGCCAATTTTTGGATGATTCCTTAAATAATGGGCTATTGCTCTGCCATTTTCACAATGGGCTTTAACTCTTAAATGCAATGTTTTGATACCTCTAATCACCAAGAAACAGTCCATCGGACCCGGATTAGCGCCGCAACTATTCAATATAAAAGCCAATCTTTCATGTAATGAAGTCTCTTTAGTAATCAATGCGCCCATTACCACATCACTATGACCGCCCAAGTACTTTGTAGCACTATGCATCACAATGTCAGCACCTAAATCCAATGGGTTCTGTAAATATGGCGAAGCAAATGTATTGTCAATTGCCAGTAACAAATTATTGGCTTTTGCTATTTCTGATACAGCTTTAATATCAACTATTTTTAATGTTGGATTCGTCGGGGTTTCTGCCCAAATCAACTTGGTGTTTGAATTGATATAGTTCTTAATGTTTTCTGCATTATATAAATTGATGTAATGGAATTTAATGCCAAATGGCTCATAAATTTTTGAAAACATTCTATATGAACCACCGTAAATATCATCTCCTGTGATGACTTCATCACCAGGTTTTAAAAGCTTAATGACAGCGTCTACAGCGCCCATTCCACTTGAAAAACAAAGTGCATGCTTGCCGTTCTCTAATGCGGCTAAATTGTTTTCTAATTGTGTTCTTGTTGGATTTTTTCCTCTAGCATATGCATACCCTTTGTGTTGTCCCGGATACTCTTGAACAAATGTACTGGTTTGGAATATTGGAGTCATAATAGCGCCAGTTGTTGGGTCTGGCTCTATGCCTGCATGTAATGCTTTGGTACCGAATTTCATATACTGCAAAAGTAAACTTTTGAAAATCGATTACAAAAGAAAAGCCGAACAAAATGTCCGGCTTTTAATGTCATATATTATTAGTTTAAATAACCATTTCTTTAACATCCGGACTGATTTGCAGCCTTCCTTCAGTCTTTGCTTTTACATCATCAACTGTTACGCCTGGAGCCAATTCAATCAACTCAAATCCGTTTTCGTTAATGTTGAATACACCAAGTTCTGTTACCACTTTCTTAACACATCCAATTCCTGTTATTGGCAATGTGCACTCTTTTAGGAGTTTTGATTCTCCTGCTTTATTTACATGCTGCATGGCCACAATAATGTTTTTTGCACTGGCTACCAAATCCATTGCTCCACCCATACCTT
Source organism: uncultured Chitinophaga sp. (assembly GCA_964438995.1). Lineage (GTDB taxonomy): Bacteria > Bacteroidota > Bacteroidia > NS11-12g > UBA955 > JABMMZ01. The sequence continues at coordinate 27,229 of CAYTMQ010000016.1, read as the reverse complement.
TCACCATTTTTCCTGGAATTTTCCAGTTGGCTATATCACCTCTATCATTCACTTCCATAGCGCCTAAAACCGTTAAATCTACTTTACCAGCTCTAATCATACCAAAACTCATTGCTGAATCAAAGAAAGCTGAACCCGGAACAGTTGTTATTGTTTGCTTGCCAGCATTAATCAAATCTGCATCTTCTTCTCCCTCAAAAGGAAATGGTCCCATACCCAGTAAGCCATTCTCTGATTGTAAAACAACTTCAACACCTTCTGGTATATAGTTGGCTACAAGCGTTGGTATACCAATGCCTAAATTGACATAGTAACCATCTTGTAACTCTTGTGCAATTCTCTTTGCAATTTGCTCTTTACTTAACATGATTGAAAATGCAAATCACGTTCTTTTTTTTAAATTTTTCCATTTATTTATTAGACTTTTCAACCATTTATTTAAGTTTGTATTCAATTTTATCTTGAATGCAAAGCAAAGCACAATCGGTTGAAGAATATTTAGAACAAGTTGCTGACGATAAAAAAGCAACTTTTATGGCTCTAAGAAATATCATCAAACAAAACATCCCTAAAGGATTCGATGAGAGAATGAGCTATGGTATGCTTGGTTATGTAGTGCCTCACGATATATTTCCCTCTGGCTATCACTGCGACCCAAAATTGCCTTTGCCTTTTGTCAATTTAGCGGCTCAAAAAAACTTCATTGCCATTTATCATATGGGTATTTACGCCAATCCAAAACTTATGGAATGGTTTACAACCGAACATGCCAAACGCTCAAGCAAAAAATTGGATATGGGTAAAAGTTGTATTCGATACAAAAAACCAGAAGATATTCCCGTTGATTTAATAGGAGAGTTGATGTCCAAAATGTCTGTGCAAGACTGGATTGAAGTGTACACCAGTATGCTTAATAAAAATAAAAAATAACGTTTTCTTGCCTTTTACAGATTAATAAAAGCGCATCGCAGCTGAAGGCTGATTTGCGTAGATTACTATTTAGTGCTGCATCCATTTCCAATAACAAATAACTAATAACTAATAACCAATAACGAATAACAAATAACCAATAACCAATAACCAATAACCAATCCTCAATTCCTCATAACCAATTGAAATTCTATTTCATTTCGTTTCAATTCATCCAATAATTCTGGACAAATATTGATTTTTCTCTCTGCACTGTACAATTCAAATTGATGTCTTTTTTCTTTATCGCTGATTGTAAAGTTTACTGGCATGCTGCCTTCAAAACGATTGAACAATTCCTCTAAATCTTCAATAATGCCTTTGCTTATATCCTTCACATCAAAACTCATGTTGATGCCTTTGATGTAACGCTCTTTTACTTCCTCCATCTTTTCTCCTGATAATATGTTCAATTCCCATTCTCTGCCTCCTTCTTTTTGCCATTTTGGGGGCTCTATTTTACATCTTAAAACAATAAAATGGTTGTTGTACAATATCAGTCGCAATGCATCGAACACCTTGCCAAATGCAAAGAAAGTATGTTGACCGCTATAGTCTTGTAAAATGAATTTTGAATAGTTCTTGCCTGTTTTGGTGATCAAATTATCAACTTTAACCACAATGCCAGCTACTACTATGTTTGGTCGAATTTTCGCCAATTCATTAATGTTCTCTAATTCTGTTAAAGTCGTATTAGTGATGGCATGAAACTCAACTTTAAAAGTATCCATAGGATGCCTATTGATAAAGATACCAACCATTTCTTTCTCAATGTTACACTCTTCTAAAATCGAATATTCTTCGACCTTTGGCATGTTCGGAACACTAACATTTTCCTGTGATTCACCTCCAAATAATGATGCTTGGTTACTTGAACTGCTTTCTTGTGTTCTAGCGCCATATCTCAACGCCAATTCTATTCCTGAACCATTTTCCGTTTCTGTTAAATATTGTGCTTTATGATACGATTTATCAAAATCAAATGCACCGCCTTTTGCCAACGCCTCTAAAGTCTTTTTGTTAACAGCCCTTAAATTACATCTGGCACATAAATCAAAGATATTTTTAAATGGGCCTCCAATTGCGCGCTCTTCTATGATGTTTAAAGCAGGGGCTTCTCCAACACCTTTAACAGCGCACAATCCAAATCTGATTTCACCTTTTGAGTTTACTGAAAATTGCAATTCACTTTCGTTCACATCTGGTCCTAATACTGGCACATTGATGCGCTTACATTCTTGCATCATGTGAGAAATCTTATCAATATTATTGCTGTTGTTACTCAAGACTGCTGCCATATATTCAGCCGTATAATGGGCTTTTAAATAGCCTGTTTGGTAGGCAACAAATGCATAACAAGTTGAGTGGGATTTATTAAACGCGTATGATGCAAATGCCTCCCAGTCTTTCCAAATTTTATCACATTTTACTGGGTCCAATCCTTTCTCTTCAATACCCTTCATGAAATCGTCTTTCAATTTCATCAAATCGGCAAGATTCTTTTTACCCATCGCTTTCCTCAATGAGTCGGCTTTACCTTTACTAAATCCAGCTAAACTCTGACTCAATAACATTACCTGCTCTTGATACACCGTAATACCATAAGTGTCTGATAAATATTCTTCCAATTCAGGAATATCATAAACTACTGGCTCTAAACCATGCTTTCTTCTGATATAAGTTGGAATATACTCCATAGGACCTGGACGATAAAGCGCGTTCATGGCTATCAAGTCCTCAAACTTATCTGGTTTAAGTTCTTTTAAATATTTTTGCATACCCGGACTTTCAAATTGGAAGGTACCAGTCGTATCTGCCCTCTGATACAATTCAAAAGTCTTCTTGTCATCTAATGGAATATTGTCTATTTCAATATCTACATTGTGGTTCTTTTTAATCAAATCCAAAGCCGTTTTTATAATCGACAAAGTCTTTAATCCTAAAAAGTCCATCTTAATTACTCCTGCATCTTCAATTACTTTTCCTTCAAATTGTGTTAACAAAAGATTAGAGTCTTTTGCCACTGCTACAGGTACAATTTCAGATAAATCTTTTGGCGCAATGATAATACCAGCTGCGTGAACTCCAGTATTTCTAACCGAACCTTCAAGCAACATCGCTTGTCTCAACACTTCACCTTCTCTCTGATTGTTTTTGTCGTGATGCCAGTCTCTTAACTGCATTACGCCAGGAATATCCTCTTGACGCAATAGGATAGTATCTCTATCATCTTCAACTTCAACACCATCTTCATCCAATTCAAGTAACTCGTCTTTTACTCCTTCAATTTTTGCATTGATAACCTGTTTCAAGGTCAATCCCAATGGTCGAGCTGGCACCAATCGAGTAATGTTGTTCGATTCATCCATACTCAAATCCATTACCCTGGCAACGTCCTTCAAACTCATCTTTGCAGCCATTTTACCATACGTAACGATTTGGGCAACTTGATTTCGACCGTATTTATCTACCACATAGTCTATCACTTTTTGACGACCTTCATCATCAAAATCTGTATCTATATCGGGCATCGACTTACGTTCTGGATTTAAGAAACGCTCAAATAGTAAGTCGTATTTAATAGGGTCAATATTCGTTATTCCTATACAATATGCTACTGCACTTCCAGCAGCAGAACCCCTTCCGGGACCAACAACAACGCCTAAATCTCTGCCAGCCTTAATAAAGTCTGATACGATTAAAAAGTAACCCGCAAACCCCATGGTTCTAATGGTAAACAATTCAAACTTCAAACGTTCTTCAATCTCAGCATCAATATCACCATATCGCCTTTTAGCACCTTCCCATGTTAGTGATTCCAAATAATCATCCTGAGTTTCGTATTCAGGTGGAATAGGGAAGTTGGGCAATAAAATATCCTTTTTTAAACTTAATGGCTCAATTTTACTGACAATATCACCAGTATTATCTAATGCTTCAGGTATATCAGAAAACAATTCTGCCATTTCCTTTTGTGTCTTGAAATAGAAATTGTCATTTGGAAATGCAAATCGTTTGCCTTTTATAAATTTATCATCATCTCCATCCAAATCTGACATTTTAGGTGTGCTTTGTTTTTCACCTGTATTGACACACAATAATATATCATGAGCATTGTAATCTTCTTTCTCTACATAATGCGAATCATTGGTGGCTATGACTTTTAAATTGTACTTTTTTGCAAAACGAATTAAGACCTCATTAACTTTATCTTGCTCATTCAATCCATGTCTTTGCAGTTCAATGTAGTAATCATCTCCAAAAACATCTAACCACCATTTTAATTCCTCTTCAGCTGCAGCTTCACCTTTTTTCATAATGGTTTTGGGCACTATTGCTCCCAAACAACATGAAGTAGCTATTAAACCTTCGTGGTATTTTAGTATCAACTCTTTATCAATTCTTGGCCATTTACTATACATACCATCTATATAGCCAAGCGAACACAGTTTAGATAAATTCTTGTACCCCTCTGGATTTTTAGCCAATAACAATTGATGGTATCTGATGTCTTTGTCTTCTTTGGTAAAACTCTTTTTAAAGCGATTGTCTACCATATAAAATTCACACCCTACAATGGCTTTGATTTTCTCTGCTCCTTTGTTGTGCTTTGCTGCTTCTGCAACGAAATTAAAAACCCCAAACATGTTGCCATGGTCGGTTATGGCTATGGCTTTTTGACCATCTGAAACAGCTTTCTTAAATAAATTAGAAATTGAAGCAGCTCCGTCTAATAATGAAAATTGTGTATGGCAGTGTAAATGTGAAAATTCAGGCATCTCCGTCGGTTGATTTGTCTTTGTAAAACTAATTTTTATTTGATAAAATTTTCTTGTTGTTGAAAACTTAATCACAAAATCAAACCTACTACCTCACATCTTTGTAAGACTTTACATGCAAGCAGAAATTATAACCATTGGCGATGAATTATTAATAGGACAGGTTGTTGATACCAATAGCGCCTGGCTCGGTCAGATACTCAATAAAAACAACATTAGAATCAAACGCATCAATTCGATTTCTGATGATGCCAACGAAATCAAAGCCATGTTAAAAGATTGTTTGAACCGCTCTGAACTAATCATTATTACTGGTGGCCTCGGACCGACTAAAGACGACATCACTAAAAAAACTCTGGTAGAATTTTTTGACATGGGTTGGAGAACCGATCCAGACGTTTTAGCCCAATTGGAAGCGTTTTTCAAAAGTCGTGGAAGAGAAATGTTAGAAGTCAATAAACTTCAAGCTGATTTACCTGATAAATGCAGAACCCTTCAAAATGAATGGGGAACGGCTCCAGGTATGTGGTTTGATGTTGATGGTAAAGTCGTTATTAGCGTTCCAGGTGTGCCTTATGAAATGAAAAACATCATCGAATTCAAAGCAATGCCATTGATAGTTGAAAAATTCAAACAACCTGAACTGTATCACAAAACCATCATTACTTACAATATTCCTGAGTCTTTATTGGCCAAAAAAATTGAAGATATAGAGGATGCTATTCCTTCTAATATCAAATTGGCTTACTTGCCAAACTTAAATATGGTAAGGTTGCGACTTACAGGCACTCAAATGAATCAAGATATCAAATCAGAAATCAATGCAATTGCCGATAAAATAATTGAGAGAGTTAAAGATAATATTGTGTGCACCGAAGACATCACAATGGCTGAGTTGATTTTTAAAATGCTGAGCGATAGAGGCAAAACATTAAGCATTGCTGAAAGCTGCACAGGTGGTTATGTGTCTCATTTATTAACTGTATTACCTGGCGCATCTAAAGTTTTTGTAGGTTCAGTTGTGTCTTATAGTAATTCTGTTAAACACCATCAACTTGGTGTTGAAAGTACTTTGTTCGAAACCGTTGGTGCAGTTAGTGAGCCAGTTGTAGTTCAAATGGCAACAGGTGTTAGAGAAAGATTGCAAACGGATTATTCTATCGCCATATCTGGAGTAGCAGGACCGGGCGGTGGAAGTGAAGATAAGCCAGTCGGCACAGTTGTGATAAGTGTTAGTTCGAAAAACAACATCACCGTTAAAAAACAACATTTTATTGGAGATAGAGTAAATGTTATAGGAAGAGCTGCAAATGCTGCTTTTGATATGCTTAGACTATTGATGCTGTCTGAACAATAAAAAAAGCCCTCTCTTTCGAAAGGGCCTTTACCAATTTTAAAGTGTATAATTAAATCTTTGATTGAAGAATCATTGTATCATTAATTCTCTTCTCAGCCAACTTTATAGCAGCTAATTGAGTATTGATGTTATCTTCTTCAGATTTATTGTAAATATTCAATACAGTGTTGTAAATGTTTTCTGTTTGAGCGAAAGCAATCTCTCTAACATAACCATTGTACTCACTGTATACGTTAATCAATCCACCAGCGTTAATTAAGAAATCTGGAGCATAATAAATGCCTTTTGCCTTAATCATATCACCGTGAATGTTATCGTCTTCTAACTGATTGTTTGCAGCTCCTGCAACAACAGAACATTTTAATTTATTGATGTTATCTGTATTTAAAATAGCACCTAAAGCACATGGAGCGAAAATGTCAACATCTTGCTCGAAGATTTCTTCAGGCTTTACAATAGTAGCGCCAAAATTCTCAGAAGCTGCTTTTAATCCGCTTTCGAAAATATCTGTAGCTGTTAATATAGCACCGTCTTTGTGCAACAATTCCATTAAGTGCATGCCAACTTTACCTACACCTTGTACTGCTACTTTCTTACCACTTAAGTTGTCAGAACCATAAGCTTTCTTAGCACTTGCTTTGATACCCATGTAAACACCATAAGCAGTAACCGGACTTGGATCGCCGCCACCACCCATGATTTCAGGTAAACCTACAACGTGGTTGGTTTCCATTTTGATGTACTCCATGTCTTTTGTTGTTGTTCCAACATCTTCAGCAGTAACATATTTACCACCTAAATTCTCAACAAAGCGACCGAACTTTCTCATCAAATGCTCCGACTTATCTTTTGCTGGATCACCAATAATAACCGCTTTAGCTCCGCCTAAATTTAAACCGCTAATTGCAGCTTTATAGGTCATACCCCTCGACAATCTTAAAGCATCATTGATGGCTTCTGCTTCAGTAGAATACTTCCACATTCTCGTTCCGCCTAAACCTGGTCCTAGTACAGTGTTGTGGATTGCAATAATCGCCTTTAAACCAGTGTGGTTGTCTTGGCAAATCAATACTTGCTCGTGATCGTAACGTGCAACTTTAGCAAAAACGTCGAATTGTGTCTCGTGATTGCTGGCATTAGCTTGACTCATTGTGTATTAATTCAGTTAAATTTTTGAAGGTGCAAAGGTAATCATTATTTATGTATAAACCATTGAAAGCCTGATTTATTTTTAAATACTTCTAATATATATAAGTATCTTAAAACAAACAATTAGTTTTTACTAATGATAAATTGGTAATGTTTTGATAATCTGATAGGTTAGTGCTTTCCCTTATTTACTTGCAGCTCTTCTTAATCGATCATTAATTGCCAATCCTAAATCAAAATTTGGTACTTCTTCTGAAAGTATGATCTCTGCACCCGAAATATCCAATAGCCGCATATAGTGAAACAAATTCCTTGCTGCCTCATGTAAATCACCACTTTTACTTAAATTTAGTTGGAAAATTGTCTCGTCAAAATGCTTATCTCCAAAAGTTAATAAAGCTATTTTTTTGCCTTTATGAGCATTGATGGATAACTCCAAATTATCGCTTAATATAAATCGATTCTCAGGTGAATAATGCTTGTCCAATTGTCCAGGTGCTTGTGGATTGCTATTCAAATGCAATTGCATGCCAATCTCTTTTCCAAGAAATTCCTCTATCTCTTCTTTTGATAATCCGCCAAGTCTGGCAATACTAATGTCTTTATCAGAAACTTTTAATATCGTACTTTCTAATCCCACAGAAGATATACCTCCATCTAATATATACGATACCTTGTTTCCAAGCTGCTTTTCGACATGTTCGGCTCTTGTCGGACTGATGTATCCAAATGGATTGGCACTCGGCGCTGCCAATGGAAAATCAATCGCTTCTAATAATTTTAAAGTAATAGGGTGATTCGGAACTCTTATAGCTACAAATTCACTGCCTGATGTCACTATATCTGGAACTTTATCGTTTTTCTTCAATAATAAAGTCAATGGACCAGGCCAGTATTTTATCGCCAACTTTTGAGCTGTTTCAGGAAAGTCCTTTACATACTCTTTTGCTTGCTCAATGTCTCGAACATGCATGATCAAAGGATCAAAAAATGGGCGGTTCTTGATTTTAAAAATAGAGATTACAGCATCTTCATTCAATGCGTTTGCTGCCAGTCCGTATACTGTTTCTGTAGGTATGCCAACTGTCAAGCCCAACTTCAAATTTGAAGCAGCTAGACGAATATCGCTACCTATCATACTAATTGCGTTTTAAGTTGTACTTGTCTATTTTGTTGTAAAGGTGACTTCTTTGAATGTCAATTTCAACCGCTGTTTTTGCAACATTCCAGTTGTTTTTCTTCAATTTTGCCTCTAAAAATATGGTTTCAGCATAGTCTTTGAAATCTTGAAACTTCTCAAACTTATCAATCATTACACTTTGAGTCTTAGAAACAGGTGTTGATGGATTGCTGTAGGCTATCACATCTTCAACAGTGATTTTGGCTTCAGATAATATCACCAAACGCTCAATGACGTTTCTTAATTCTCTAATATTACCCGACCAATTGACATTCTTTAATTCATCTAATGCTCCTGGAGCAAACGATTTTCTTACGCCATTGTCCTCACAGATTTCTTTTAAAAATTTATCAGCTATGATTGGAATATCATCAACTCTTTCATTCAATGTAGGCACATGTATCACAATAACACTCAATCTATGGTACAAATCCATTCTGAACAATCCTTTTTCAATCTCTTCAGTCAGATTCTTATTAGTAGCCGCCAATATTCTTACATCAACATTGATGGCTTTATCTCCACCAACTCTTTGTAAAACACCTTCTTGTATAACCCTTAATACTTTGGCTTGTGCTGATAAACTCATGTCGCCAATTTCATCTAAAAACAATGTTCCGCCATTGGCTTGCTCAAATTTACCAATCCTTTGTTTGATGGCTGTGGTAAACGAACCTTTTTCATGACCAAATAGCTCACTTTCTATCAACTCACTTGGGATAGCAGCACAGTTTACCTCTATTAATGGCATGTTGGCTCTGTTGCTTTTCTCATGTATCCAGCGAGCAACAAGTTCTTTACCTGTTCCATTCTCCCCAGTAATCAACACTCTTGCATCAGTGGGAGCAACTTTAGTAATGGTATCTTTAATTTTGGTAATCGATGGCGTTTCTCCAACAATATCCCTAGTTTTGGTAACCTTACGGCGCAATACTTTGGTTTCAACTACCAAATTGTTTTTCTCAACTGCATTGCGAATGGTAATTAAAAGTCTATTTAAATCAGGTGGTTTAGAAATAAAATCGTAAGCACCTTTCTTAACAGCTTCAACAGCTATCTCAATAGTGCCATGACCAGAAATCAGAATAAATGGTACTTCAGGAGCAATCTCGGCTGCTTTGGCCATCACCTCAAGTCCATCCATGCCAGGCATTTTAATGTCACATAGAACAACATCGTAACCATTGTCCTTTAACATTTCTAATCCCTTTTTTCCGTTTTCTACTATTTCAACCTGGTAGTGCTCAGCGGTTAGAATGTTGTGTAACGCGTCGCGAATTGGTTTCTCGTCGTCTATAACTAATATTTTTGGCATGCTTGAAAAGTGTATTCAAAATTATACAATTAATCAAGCAAGTAAATTAACAAGTTTTAGACAGAAATTATCTGATCAATTGAACAACTCCACTTACATCTTTGGTTAATCCTGTTGCGGTGTTTTCGTATTTGTATACATAATAATACGTACCTGATGGACACGGATTTGAATTGTCATTGTCAACACAACCATTCCAGAAACTGGTCTGAGGAATGTTTAATGTATACACGACTGTTCCCCATCTATTGTAGATATATCCTGTGATTTTATCAAACCCTGAATATTGGGTTTCAAACACATCATTGATATTGTCTGTACTTGCTGTTCCTCCATTAATAGAACCAGGCGTAAATACATTCGGAATCTTTATAGAATTGGTATCACAGTTCACAAAATTGATTGTAATTGTATCACTAAATTTACATGCATTAGTGTCTGTAATGGTTAACCATGCAGTTGTATTATTAGTAATCGTTGTTATTGACGATTTGTTACCATTCCACCATTCAAAAGTAGATTTAGGTCTCACAATAGGAGCTAATTCAAAAAATACCCCTCTACATAAATCGGTGTCTTTACCCAAAGTAAACACTGGCTGTGAATACACCTTTATGACTTTTTCAAGTGAATCCAATTTACATCCAAAATTATTTGGATAGGTAACTTTTAACTTCAATTTGAAAGAACCTGATGAATTATAAGATTTTGAAACAGAAGAGCCATTCCCAAATGTGCCATCACCGTACGACCAATTAAATATTGCAGTAGAATCTGATTTTGCATTGAAATTAAATTGATGTAAAGTATCACAAACATTGGTTTGATTTGCTTGTAATATCAATTCAGTACTTCTGTTTTCATAGCTACTACCTAATTCTGTGGCGTAACTTTCATCTTTTCCTAATGCATATATATACGCTAGAAATCCATCTGGTGAACTTATAAAGTTATTTGAATTGCCATTCAGTTTTATTGTAGCAACCGACATATGACACTGGTCTACAAATTTAGCCGTGTCTATTTTGACGTTGTTTAATTTGATATTCGATAATTTGCCTTTGATGCCAACAATACATACATAGTATTCGGCAGGAAAACTAGGATTTGCAGAAATATTAGAAGTGCTTGGAAAACTAAATCCAGCTTGTTTGCTGGTTTGATCATCCGGTAATACCGTCATTAAACTTGGATTGCCCAAACTTCCAGATTGACCATTGCATTCGCCACTTTTCATCAATTCTACTACCGATATTTTTTTATCAGAAGTGATACACACACTTGTGTTGTTGGTTTGATTTACCAAATAGGTTTGACCCTCATTCAAAGTTGTAACGGTAACATTGTTTAGTTTTATTTCAGTATTATTTTCAGTTGCAACAATTTGAAACAAATAACCACCTGTGTTTCCAGCAAAGGGAACTGTCGTAAATGAAGTTCCTAAATATTGTGCTGGTCTACTTTGATTGTATAGATGATCACATCCTTTACAAGCAACATTGTTATACTCGACAAATGAACATTTGGCACCTTCAAAAACCACAAATTTTTTACAACCTTTTGAATTCCATATTTTAGTACCAGCAAAAAATTGGCTATCCATGGCTGCTTCTTGATAAATTTGTCCTTTTCTTAAAAGTTTGGTGTAAAGTATGCCTTTTGAGAGATTGTTTTTAGAATCACAACTTGGCATGATATTGACCATTACACTGTCATCTAAAGCAACTACAGTAAACAAACTGTTATTAGATTTTCCTAAAGATTCATCTCCTCTATAGGTATTTAAGTAATAAATTGGATTCATTGGCACGCGCTCGGTAGGCGTGATAGCCGAAATGTCAGAACTGTTTAAACTGTTGTTTAACGCAAATAGTGAAATGTTCTCAGAAGATCTTATCAGTATACTTCTAGTAGGACTGAAAAGAGAAGCGCTTGGAACACCTAATCTTAGAAAGTTAACTATAGAGTCTTTTCTGTAAATGGTATAGATAAATGAATCTACCCCCACATAGATTTTAAATGTGAAGGGAGCTTTTTCAGAAGAAGCTACGAATGACACTTTCTCAAATGATCCGTAATTTTCTAAAAAAGCGAAACGGAATTCTTTTCCGTAACTATTGGTTTGGTTCTGGGCGGATAGACCTCCAATAGATGTAAAGGATACAAACAGCAACAGCGCCCAGCAGTGCTTGCGGGTAATCAGCATTAATATAACAATTTTTTAATTTTTTCTTTTGTCTGACATTTTACTAATTTTGACGAGATTTTTATATAAATGGTTGCGTTTGTCTGCTATTTTTGAATCAAATATTATTCCAAACTTTTATAAAATGAAAAAATTGTATTTTTTATCGGCTGCATTATCTCTGTTTTTTTCACAGGGGATGTTGGCTCAAACTGCGCCAACACCTATTACTAAGGTGGAGGCAAAACCAGGTAAACTGGTTATCCCTTACGAAAAATTTCGTTTGGCTAACGGTTTAACTGTGATCATCAACGAAGATCATAGCGACCCTATCGTTCACGTTGAAGTTACTTACCACGTTGGTTCTAACAGAGAAACAATGAAAAGAACCGGTTTCGCACACTTATTCGAACACATGATGTTCCAAGGTTCTAAAAACGTGGCTGATGAAGAACATTTTAAAATTGTTCAAGGTTCGGGTGGAGATATGAATGGTACTACCAATAGAGATAGAACCAATTATTTCGAAACTGTTCCTAGCAACATGCTTGAAACTGCTCTTTGGTTAGAAGCTGATAGAATGGGTTTCCTTCTACCTGCTTTCACTAAGAAAAAATTTGAAACTCAAAGAGCAACTGTTAAAAATGAAAAAGATCAACGTTATGCGGATGGTTACGGTATGTTGCCAGAAGTACAAGATCAAATGATTTACCCTTATGGTCATCCGTACAGCTGGCAAACAATTGGTTATGTTGATGATTTAAACTCAGCTGACTCTTCAGACTTGAGAAATTTCTTCATTAAATGGTACGGACCAAACAATGCTATTCTAGTTATTTCTGGTGATGTTAACACTCAGGAAGCAATGAAAATGGTTGAAAAATACTTCGGACCAATAAGTAAAGGTAACGATGTTCCGCCACTTCCTAAAAAACCTATCGTTCTTGAAACAAATAAAATTACAACCATTACAAGTAAAGTATTCGCTCCAATTGCAAGTATCACTTACCCAACAGTTCCAACTTTCCACAAAGATGAAGCTGCTTTAGATATACTTAGTGCTTTATTAGACAATGGTAAGAACTCTGTTTTATACAAAAATTTCATTGAAACAGAAACATCTCTTCAAGCTACTGCTAGCAATGGTACTTATGAAATTTCAGGTGAATTCAACTTTATCTTGGTTACATATCCAAACAAATTGGGAGGTTTAAGTGAGAAAGACTTGAGAGAAACTTTAGCTAAAGCTTTAGCTGATTTCGAGAAAAATGGCTTTACCGACGAAGACCTTAAAAGAGTAAAACAAGAATATATGTCTGGTTATTACGGTATCATTGAAACTATTGGTGGTAAAGCTTCGGTTTTAACTCAATACGAAATGTTGACTGGCGGTACCATGACACTTGATAAAGATTTTGAAAGATATGCTAACGTTACAAAAGAAGATGTAATGAGAGTATTCAGAACTTACATCAAAGACAAAAACTACACTTGTGTGCACATCATTCCTGACCCAGTTTTAGAAACAGACCCTAACGCAAAAGTAAAACCTTATGAAAGCGTTAACCCATACGCTTCTGAAACTCCTGATAGATCGGCTTATAACAACTTGGTTTACAAACCTTCTATCGATCCAGAAGGATTCGATAGAAGCAAAAGACCAACTATAGGTTTAGCTAAACCAACTCCAACTCCAGAGTATTTCAAAGCTAAATTTGATAACGGTGTTCAAATCATTGGCGCAAAATCTAATGAAACTCCAAAAGTATACATGAGCATTGACATTAAAGGCGGTCACTTATTTGAAACAGGTAAAGTTAAAAATGGCTCTGCTTCTTTCTTAGCTACTATTATGAACGAAGGTACTACAACTAAAACCTCTGTTCAAGTTGAAAATAGATTGAAAGAATTGGGAAGTACCATCAGTTTCAGCGCTGGCGAACAAAGCTTTAACTGTTATGTAGAATGCTTCAAAGATTCGTTTAATCAAACTATGGCATTGTTAGAAGACATGTTCTACAATCCAGAATACAATGAGAAAGACTTTAAATTGAATAAAAAAGCTATCTTAGGAAGTATTGAAAATTCCAATTTTACTTCAACATCTTTTGGTAGTAAAAACTTCAGAAGATTCTTATACGGTACTGAAAACCCAATTGGTGTTACTTCTTTATCAGAATACTCTATTGCTAGTAAAATTACCATAGAAGATGCTAAGAACTACAAAAACAATTTCTTGTCTCCAAATTTAACTACCATCTCTGTTGTTGGAGATTTAGATCAAACAGCAATCACCAATGGCTTATCTTTCTTGAAAAAATGGGAAAATAAAAACCTTACAGTTCCTACATTTAATAACTATCCTAAACAAGAAAAAACCCAAGTGTATTTGGTTAACCAAGACAACGCTAAACAAACCAATTTGTTAATGGGTTACAGAACGATTCCAGTTGATATTGACGGCGACTTCTTTAAATCTCAAGTAATGAACTTTGCTTTGGGTGGAGCTTTCAACTCTAGATTGAACCTAGATTTAAGGGAAGATAAAGGTTGGACTTACGGTATCCGTTCAGGTTTCAGTTCTGCAGGACAAAATGTTCCTGGTATATTTATTATTAGCGCTGGTGTTAAAACTTCTGCTACTGACAGTGCCATCACCGAAATTTTCAAAGTAATCAAAAACTACGTTGATAATGGTATTACCGACGAAGAATTAGATTTCACTAAAAAAGCTCTTTTAGGTAGCGAAGCTTTAGATTACGAATCTCCATTCAGTAAACTAGGTTTCTTGACCCAAATAGTAAGCTGGAATATTGATGGTAATTTCAGTGCTAAAAAAGCTGAAATCATCAAAAATTTAACCAAAGATGAAGTGAATTCTTTGGCTAAAAAATACATCAGCCTTGACAACATGGTAATCATCTGTGTAGGTGATGACGTGAAAATCAAAGAAGGTCTAGAAAAATTAGGTCTAGGCAAAATTAAAGTGTTAAAAATGTAATTTTTACATCATTCAATAGTGAAAAAGTCCCGGTCAAAAACCGGGACTTTTTTGTTGGTATATTGTGGAATGTAAATTAGTTAAGCACTAAAAAAATGGCTATCTTGCAATGTTTTTTAGAAAGCAATAAATATGGATCAAAACCCAGATGAGAACAATGTGGAACGTATAATTCCGATTAACATTGAAGATGAAATGAAGACAGCTTACATTGATTATTCAATGTCTGTTATCGTAAGTAGAGCTTTACCCGATGTAAGAGATGGTTTAAAACCTGTACATAGAAGGGTATTGTTTGGTATGACTGAACTTGGTTTGGCACCTAACCGACCATATAAAAAATCAGCGCGTATCGTCGGTGAAGTTTTAGGTAAATACCACCCGCATGGTGATTCTTCAGTGTATGATACCATGGTGCGTATGGCCCAAGACTGGAGCTTGCGTTACACAATGGTAGATGGTCAAGGTAACTTCGGGTCTATCGACGGCGATTCTCCAGCTGCTATGCGTTATACGGAAGCACGTCTTAAAAGAATTGCTGAAGAAATGCTTAGCGATATCGAAAAAGATACGGTGGATTTCAGACCTAACTTTGACGATTCATTAAAAGAACCTTCCGTTCTCCCTTCTAAAATCCCTAGCTTAATTGTCAATGGTGCCGCAGGTATCGCCGTAGGTATGGCTACCAATATGGCTCCTCACAACTTAAGCGAAGCAGTTGATGCTATCACTGCTTATATCGATAACAACGATATCACCATCCCTGAATTGATGCAATACATCAAAGGACCAGATTTCCCAACTGGTGCTATCATTCATGGTACCGATGGTATCCGCTCTGCTTTCGAAACTGGTAGAGGTAGAATTTTGATGCGCGGTAAAACAGAAATCGAAACAATGAACTCTGGTAAAGAGCTTATCATCGTTACTGAAGTACCTTATCAAGTAATGCCAAGCCAAATCATTACAAGAGCTGTCGAATTGGTTCAAGAAAAAGTCATCGATGGCATCGTTGCTGTTAGAGATGAGTCTGGTAGAGATGGTATGCGTCTTGTTTTCGAATTGAGAAAAGATGCTATTGCTAACGTTATATTAAACCAATTATATAAATATACAGCTTTACAATCTTCTTTCTCGGTTAACAATATCGCCCTTGTAAACGGTCGACCAGAAATGTTAAATCTTAAAGATTTAATCAGACATTTCGTTTCACATAGACATGAAATCGTTGTTAGAAGAACCAAATTCGATTTATCTGAAGCTAGAAAACGTGCTCATATATTAGAAGGGTTATTAATCGCTCTCGACCATTTGGATGAAGTGATTGCTTTAATCAGAAATTCTAAAAACCCAGATGAGGCTAAGGAAGGATTAATGTCCAAGTTTGGCTTGTCAGAAATTCAATCAAAAGCAATTCTTGATTTAAGATTGCAGCGTTTAACTGGTCTTGAACGTCAAAAGATTAAAGAAGAATACGACGAGTTGATGAAATTGATCGCTTACTTAGAATCTGTATTGAACGACGAAGCTTTGAGATATTCAATCATTAAAAATGAAATGATTGAAATGAAAGAAAAGTATGGCGATGATAGAAAAACAGTTATCGAACATAGCGCAGGTGAAATCGATATCGAAGATTTGATTCCAAATGAAAAGGTAGTTATTACCATTTCTCATATGGGCTATATCAAACGTACCAGCTTGTCTGAATACAAAGAACAAAATAGAGGAGGAAGAGGTAATAGAGGAGTGTCTCATAGAGATGAAGATTTTGTTGAACACTTATTTGTTGCCAATACCCACAACTATATGTTGTTCTTCACAGAGCAGGGTAGATGCTTCTGGATGAAAGTATACGAATTGCCTGAAGGTGGTAAAGCAACCAAAGGAAGAGCCATTCAAAACTTGATTGCAATTCCTAAAGAAGATACCATCAAAGCATACCTTAACATTGAGAACTTAAAAGATGAAGAGTATTTAAATACTCACAACATCATCCTTTGCACTAAAAAAGGTATTATTAAGAAAACAACTCTTGAGGCTTATTCAAGACCAAGAGCAAATGGTATCAATGCCATCACAATTAGAGAAGGAGACGTTTTATTATCAGCAAAATTAACCAATGGTAACTGCGAAGTCATCATGGCCAAACGCTCTGGTAAAGCTATCCGTTTCAATGAAGCCCTTGTTAGACCAATGGGTAGAAATGCAAGTGGTGTTAAAGGTATTACTTTAGAATCTGATAAAGATGAAGTAATAGGTATGTTGACCATCGACAAAGAAAAATTAAAAGAAGCAACTGTTTTGGTTGTATCTGAAAATGGCTTTGGTAAACGTTCTTACTTAGTGGATCCAGAAACAGGAGAGGATGAATACAGAATCACAGGTAGAGGTGGTAAGGGTGTTAAAACCTTAAACATCACTGATAAGACTGGTGATTTGATTTCAATCAGCAATGTAACCGATGAAGATGGATTGATGATCATTAACCGTTCTGGTTTGACTATCAGAATGAGAGTTGACTCGCTAAAAACTAGAGGCAGAGCTACTCAAGGTGTTAAGTTGATCAACATCAAAAACAATGATGCTATTGCGTCAGTTGCAGTTGTTCCTGTTGAAGATGAAGAAGAAGAAAACATAGAAAATATAGATGCCGAAAACATCAACAACCCATCTGATAACGTTGACAACAGTGATGATAACGTTGATAACAACTATGATGCAAATGGTAACGATGATAATGGCACAACTATTGAATAATCCATATTAAATATCGAAATCACATGAACAGGAAGTTTATTTTATCAGCATTGTTAGTATCGGGACTTGTAGCATCAAGTCCGTTGTTTGGACAAATTAAAAAGTTAAAAACTGTTAAGGCAGAAATTACCAGAGAAGATAGAGACATAGCAAAAGCTAAATACGATATCGATTTGGTTATGGAAAATCCTGAAACAGCTGACAATTGTGCCGCATTTGGTTGGAAAGGAGTTGTATATGGTGAAATAGCTAACCTAAGTGATACTTCACAATTGCGTAAAGAGTTAGATCCTAATATGGAAGCGGCTTATATAGCCGGCCAAAGTATTCTTAAATTCTATACTTACTCAGCAGAAAATCAGGAAATATTAGGTGCTAATACGGCTGTAGAACAAAGTGTTCCTAACATTATCATTAATAACTATAATAAAGGAATCGGCGCGTTATATCAGTCAGGCAAAAAGTTCGACAATGTTAAAAAATACATGTCAATGGTAGAAAAACTGATTGCTTACGACAAAGAAGAGTATGCAAAAAACAACAGTATCACCATTGAAAATACGTATTATAATACATGGAATGCTGCTTACACAGATTCTTTGGTAAACGAAGAAATTCCATATTTAGAAAAGTTAGCGAGTATTCCCAATTATTTTAAATCGGATATTTTTATCAGACTTAGTATGATTTATTCTGATAGAAAAGATTACGAAAAAGCACTTAGTTACTTAGAAAAAGGTAAGGAGAAAATACCTCAGAAATCATCTGAATTCCTTCAACAGCAAATTAACATAGAATTGGCTAGAAACAATCAAGCTGTAATTCTAGCTAAATTCTCTGAAGCTATAGCAAGTGAACCTGAAAATGCTAATTATTATTTTTCAAGAGGCGTAACGTATCATCAATTAAAACTGAATGACCTTGATGTGCAAGAAGCAGCTTACAAAAATGATCAACCAATTCCAGCGGCTAAGTATTACTTCAAACAAGCTCTAGCAGATTATGCTAAAGCCATTCAATTAGATAATTCTAATTTCGATGCTATAAATAATGAAGCTGTTGCAATTTTTGACTCTGCTAATTATGTGTACAAACAAATAACAAGAGTTAAAACTACAGAATCTGATAAGTATAGAACCAACGCTAGTGGTATGTATAGATTGGCAATGTCTAAATTTGAAAATTTGAAACAATCAGGATTTTTGAAAGGTGAAGATTACATCAATCTATTAAAAGACATGATGACTTGCGCCGCTAGAACAAATGATACAGCAAAACGCGATGAGTTGAAAGAACTGATCAAAGTTGAAAGAGCCAAATTAGAGGGGACCAATTAATCCTAAACCATATTTAGAAGCCATAGCAATATGGCTTCTTTTATTCTAATATTAGTTAACATAATATTAATTATATGACAGATTGCGTAAATGCTTTCTGTCTTTTTTGTTTTATCGCAAATTAACGAATTATGGAACAAAAAAAACAAAAATATGAGCAACCCCTTAACGATAAAGCGTTTATGGGCGGAATGAATTTCGAGGTGTTACGCCTTAAATATGCTAAAGAGCCTAATTTTAATTGTGAATTTTGTGGAATAGATACACGTATACCTTCTTTTTATTTTGTTTCTTCATATCAGAAAGTATTAAGCCTCGAAAATAAACTTATAAGAGAACAGTATTTCCATTCTGAATGTAAAATAAATCATCAGAAAAAGAGTGTAAAAAAATCCACAAAGCAAAGTTTTACATCAGAACTAAACAGGACTATAAAACGTATCGAACAACTTAAAAAAATCAATAAAAAATGAATTACGAAATTTTAACTTATGTTTTTGGTGTTTTATCAATTTTACTAATAATAGCATATACAAATAAGTCCTCATACTTTGAGGATTATATGGATGTAAGAGATGAAAAAATTGACATTGTAAAAAAGTACAACTCTCTTATCAATCAACTTGATGAAAAAAACCATGAAATTGATTCGTTAAAAGAAGACAAACAATGTCTTGAAACTGAACTTCACTCACATAGAGAAGTTTTATATCAATCAAGAATGGATTTTGAAAATTTACTTAATAAAATCAAAGATAAATGAAAAGAGGTATTGAATTATTTTGTGGTTCTGCCAGTATTTCTAAAGAGTTTACAAAGTACGGAATCGAATTCATAACTGTAGACATTAGAAAACGTAAGGGCGTTTGTGAACCAACGCATAGAATAGACATATCAAAAGTAGATTTATCATTCTTTAATGATCTGGGTAAATTTGATATTATTTGGGTTGGTTTTCCTTGTACTGCTTTCTCCTATGCTTCAAGGGATATTTACTATAAAGCTGGTCAGTTTTTAGAAAGTGCCAGGTACTTTTTAGAACTTCTTGAAAAAACACAAATTATAGTAGATATTCTTAAACGCCCGGATACAATAATTTATTTTGAAAATCCAAGAGGTAGATTAAGACACTATCAAAATTTTATTGACTATTGTAAACTAAACAATTTACAAGAGTATACATTAACTTACTCCTCATACGGTAATTATCCTAAAAAGCCAACAAACATTTTTACCAACGCAAAAAATATAAAATTTAGGGATCTCGATTCATATGGCCGGGGTAGTAAAAGTTTGATAAAATTTGACAACCTTACTTTGAATCAAAGACAATCATATCCTAAAGAGCTGGTTAATTACATAGTTACTAATTACATCCAAAATCATTATCATGTCAATACAAATTATTCCCGTTGACCATTTGCCAACATTACAAACACAGTTAGAAGTGTACTATCAAATTTATTTGAGATACGGACATTTACATCCTGCTTTCAGACTTGAATTAGAGCATCAAATAAAGCAATTAGAACAGAAAATTTTAATACATCCAAACTTTGTAATTTTATATTAATTAATATGCAACGAACAGTAGATATAACCATTCAAAATAATAATGTAAATCAATACGATGCATTATTTGAACTATTGAACTATTACAGATTGCAACTTTTTGTTACAGTTGTAAGTATAAATCATCATTCAATTGAACTTAGGTTTAATTTATGGAATAAATCAGAATACGATTTGAATAAAATGTTTGATAAAATTAATGATACATTAAGAAAAAATAGAATTAATTAAATGAGTTTATTTGAATTTCTTTTCCCTTTAATCCTGCCAATATTAACTCTTATTTTTTTTGGGTTATGTTCAATCATATTTGACGTGTTAAAGTCTCTTATAATTGAAATAACAAGCGTTTTAACCAATATTATCAACCGTTCCAAAAATCAACCTTGATAAGTTAGCACAACTTGCGCCTAATGAGTTTACAATCGACTTATACACCTTTATCACCCGAAACTAAAGAACTTCTTTATAAAAGGGCAAAGCGTAAGAATATGACAAATATTCATCTGTACGCATTGATAAATAATGTCAAAGAAAGTCCTTTGCATAAATCTTATTTAGTAAGTACATTTTGTTCAGCACATTTAGAAGAAGTTAATGGAACAATTACTACAAAATATTGTAATCAACGATGGTGCAACATTTGTAATAGTATTAGGTCTGCAAAGTTAATAAAATGGTATTCCCCACAATTAGAAAATATGGTTGAGCCATATTTTTTAACATTGACACGTCCAAATGTGGAGGCAAAGGACTTAAAACAAGAGATTAGTTACTATATAAAAACTTATCAGAAAATATCTAAATCAGTAAACAAGTATTTTAATAAAATCATTGGTATACGTAAATTAGAATGCACTTATAACTACAAAACCAATACTTATCATCCACATTTTCATCTTGCAGTATCAACTAAAGAGGTTGCGGAATTAATACAAAAAAAGTGGATGGAGTATAACCCGACTGCCAAAAGTAAAGCACAGGACTTACGACCATGTTATAATTCATACAAAAAAGATAAACATGGCAATTTTAAACTTGATGAAAACGGTAATAAAATAGAGCAGTCATGGACTATTGAATTATTTAAGTATTTCACCAAATTAACTGTAAAGACGGGATATTTTTATAAAGATGAAAAAGGTAATCAACATCAGCAAATTGCAAACATTCCTCCACGTGCTTTAGATGTAATATTACAGGCTATGTCTGGTCGACGTGTATTTCAAACATTGGGTACGATAATAAAGCCAATGGATGAGAATATAAAGGTTGATGAATCATTAGAATCAGGACGTAAAGATGAAATAAGGGATGACTGGTATTATAATACTGACATATTGGATTGGATTAGTGCCTCTACAGGTGAAGTGTTAACCAATTACAAACCTAAAAGTTTATTGATACCATTAGATAAATTCAATATTGAATACTACAAAAAAAACAACAAAGCATTAAAGCAGTACCTTAAAGATAATCACATTTCAAATTTCGCAAAAGTTAAGGTTAAGATCTGTATAGATTCCAAAGGTTTAATCGAATTTATTAAAGAAAAACGGCAAAAACGCAAACCAAAAGATTTACAAAAGTATATTGATTATCAATAACTTTTGTATTACACGTCAATCAAATTTTTTAAATCAAAAGAGCTGTGCAAATTTTGTATTCACTTTAAGTCATTAAAAAATACAAAAATGAAAGTATACAGTCATTTAGCCGCTGGGGCGGTCGCTGCAAAAGAAGACATCCAAATACAAACATCTTTAAGATATTTGTTTGTGCAAGTTTCGGGTGCTGCCACAACCATTACAGAAGCGGAATTAAAGACCGCCATGGTTTCTTGGACTAAAGCAGGTATCACAGGCAACATTCCAATCCAAAACAAAGTGTCTTTGTACACATTAGCAGAATTGAACGCTGCTAAAGAAGGTCTTTTCTTAAACAATAATACAACCGATTTCGCTTGTATGATTGAAATTGGTGACGGTGGCGCTATCAGAAACGATAAAAATTCATATTTATCATTAAATTTTGAAGGCTTTCAAACAGATTGGAACGTAACTATTAATACTGTTGATGACATGAACGTTGTAAACAGAGTTACACAATACATTGAAGACAAGATTAACAATAAGCCTCAAGCCGATTTGGATTTAAGAGGTGTTAAATCATTGTTTATGCCTGTTGCATCAGTTAGTAAATTGTACTTGACATATAACACAGTTGAAAACGGTGTGAATTCTGCTCGTACACTTCAATTGTTAGCGGATGAATTGAAAGGTTTAATGTTTTTGTCAAACGAAATTGTTAGTGCAAATTCATTAACTGCTGCCAATTCATTAATCATTGTTTCAGAGGAATTCTACGGTGTAGATGTAAACAGTGCAGTTGCAGGAACAATCGAATACAACGCAAACCAAACTACATCAATTTGGTACGTTAAAACACGTGAATATTAATTGAATTTGTGTTCTCTTTGCTAAAATAGGTTAGAATATGGGGCTTAATTGCCCCGTATTTTAAATTTTA
The DNA here is from genome assembly GCA_964438995.1 of uncultured Chitinophaga sp. Taxonomy (GTDB): domain Bacteria; phylum Bacteroidota; class Bacteroidia; order NS11-12g; family UBA955; genus JABMMZ01. The sequence continues at coordinate 4,096 of CAYTMQ010000016.1, read as the reverse complement.
AACAACATGGGATTTAATATTAAAAACATAACAAACACCCTAAAAACTGGGTTAAAACGCAAAGAAGGTGGCACAATGGTAGGCAACCTTTTAAGAGTTGGTGCATCTGCCGCAACATCGGGTTTACTCGGTAACGGTGTAATGATGTTAAAGCCTGGTGAATCTGTTGCAGAAAACAACGAACAAGTAAAACAGTCAGTAATTGACGGTCTTTACAATGGTGCAGCGGGTGCAATTGCAGGTAATAAACTTGCAGGAGGTAAGAAAATAGATGACCCAAGTGTCATTGGTAAGTTAAAAAAATACGGTCTTTGGATTGGTGTTGGTTTCCTCGCTTTAATCTTCGGTATCGTGTCTTTTGTAAAATCAAAAAACAAGTCAAAAAATAAAAAACGCTAATCATGGCAAAACCAAATAATAACAACGCATCAGACGGGCGTTATTCTAAAGCTCGTTATGGAATGGGTAAAAACAAAGAGCCTTTTATTAGTGCTTGGTGTCGTAATGGTTCTAAAGGTGCAATCACATTAATTGCCTCTCCTACGCACGTCTATAGCGGTGATAAAAGAACTGACCAAATAATCGAACGAGAAAACAAAAAGGGTGAAGTTTACGAGCAATGGACTTGTAAATTAAAGCATGGTATCACCACCGCAACATATACAGGGTTTTATAATCCTACCAATGGAAAATTAAGAATTCCAGAGATTGGTTATGTAGCATCAACACGTGCCGCTCATGGTGGTTACTTTGGTAAAGGTGGCAAACCTAAAAGATAGTGAAAACTATTTTAAATTGGATTGAAAAAGCCTTAAACGTTTGTAAGTCATATTTAGAACTTGCAAATGTGTTAAAGGATATATTTGATTACTCTATTGAACGCATAAAAGAATACAGACAACAAATAATAGAAAAAAATGATAATCAAGAGTAAAAAACAATCAAGCGGAATGCCTAAATGGCTTAAAATCTTAATCACGATTTTATTGATTGCGGTTGTATTTCCTTTAGCGTTTAAGGGCATCAAAAAATTGATTGCCAAGTGTAAGACATGGTTTTCAAAAAAAAAGCCAATGGAGGTGAAACCAATAGTACAAGTACTGCCCGATACATCGGCATGAAAGTAAATAAATCATTGCCTCGTGGAATTCGCAATAACAATCCATTAAATTTAAGGTTAACTAAAATTAATTGGGTTGGTAAAGTTCCCAATTCTCAAAATAGCGATAAAGCCTTTGAACAATTTGTGGATGTAAAATACGGATTCAGAGCAGCCGCAAAAGATCTGGTTAGTGATTTTAAAAAAGGTAAAACGAGTATTCAACTATTAATAAATGAGTTCGCCCCTCCACATGAAAACAATACCAATTCATACGCTGCCAATGTTGCTAAATACGTTGGTTTTAATGTTGACGCAATTATGGACTATGGTACATTTAGAGGTTCGTTACATAAAATCCTATACAGAATGCACATATCAGAAAACGGCAAACCGTTCTACACGGAGGAACAAATTAAAGAATACATCAAAGAAGTATAAAAATGTTGGTTCAAAGCGTTAAAAAAGCGAAAAATACACTTAATCAAGTTGGTGCAACGGTACAACGTCCGACGTCCTTCTTGCCTTTCTTATTGCTAATTATAGCGGCAATTTTCTTTTTACCGTCTATTATCAGAAAATGGGTTAAAAGAGCGCAAAATAAATCAGACATTGACAATATCAACAATTCTTCTGTACCGTCTGGAATTAATAACAATTCGTCTTACAATCCTACAATTAATACTGCGGTTACTGCACGTTCTTTGTATGACGCTATTTGGAATAATGACTGGTTAGGTATGTCAGAATCAGAGGAGGAGATAATTGATATTCTTAAAACTATTCCCGATAATCAGATGCCTCAAGTTGCTTTGGAATATTCAAAACTTACCGTTAAGAATTCATCCTGGTTACATTCTAAAGACGGTACACTATATGACCATGTCTTGAAATTTTGTGATGTATCAGATTTAAAAGAGGCTGGAGTTTACAACAAAATTAATCGTTAATGAAAAATATATTAAATGGCGGCTTTGGTGTTGCGTTAAATGAAACTGTACCACAATTTGCACAGGATACAGTTAATCAGATAACAGCATCAGCACATACTCAAACTGTAGAAGTTGAAAACCCTGTATCAATTGCAATTGGTGCAATATGGCTTTTAAAAGCAATAATCGAATATTTAACACAAAGAAAAAGAGCAAAAAACGACCAAAACAATGTACGTTAGAGTAAATTATAAAAACGGTAAATCTCGCACAGATAAATTTAATGATTTACAAAGTGCAGAATCTTATGCAATAACTGCATCAAGCCAAGAGAATGTCAAGGATTGTGAAATTTTACAATCTATTAAACGAATTTCTAAACAATAGATTATGTATTATATCAATTGGATTCAAACATCAGACAACAGTCCAAAAGACAGAAAATTTGATACAGAGGCTGCGGCAATTGCAGAGGCAAACCAATTAATCGCGAACGGTAAAACAAACCTTGTTACAATTTCTGCCCCTGTTACTAAAGTAGAATTACCAACAGTAAAAGTAACTAATATAGTAAGGTAGTATGTGTGGCGCAATACATGAAGAAATAGCATTCTTAAAAGTTGATGGTAGTGGTAATATTTCATCACAACATGATTTTCTTGTAATGGGTGCAATAAGACAAAGTGGTGATGCTGCGTATATGCAACCATTAATGTCCAGTAAGTGGTTAGCCGACATGGCTAATGAAAACTTAATGCACATGGGTTGGTTGGCTCGTATTTACAATAACAATATTTCTGCGGTTGCTACCACACAAATTGGTGCTAATGATGTCATAGTAGGTAACTTTACATCAATGCCTGGGTCACCTAATACAATATTTCCTGTAGAGGCTGCAAAGTATGTACCACGTAACAATTACTTTAAAGAAGGTATTTACCCTGCGACAAAATTTGTAAGTGATGCAACGGGTTGTGTATTTATTGTTGTATTGCAATGTAAACAAAAACCCAATGCACAATGATAATTAAAAAGAATATGTCAAACGTTACTCCAAATAAAACCAAATTAAGAGCTTGGTACATTTTCATCCCTGTGTTGATTTTTATTTTAATTGCATTGTTTGTGATTTTAAAGGTAATTTCTTCAGCACGTAAATTAGGTGTTAAGGATTCTTACCCGACATTTGATTCAATGAATTTACTTGGTAAATATCGCACATCTCGTAAATTTGTAAAGGAAACAAAAGTCAAGGGATCAATTCAAGTTTCTGCAAAAACGGATGACACAAAAACAAGTGAACAATGAATTCAAAAATGATAGGGATTACACTATTATCGGCTTTGCTATTAATAACAATAGGCGTCCTATTAAGCACGTATATTGTAATAGTATTAGGGTTGAATGTACTAAAATTGCTCAAAAGTTTGCTAATGAAGGTCATCAAATACATCATTGGAATGTTTACGCAAGGCGTTCGTCACGTTTTCTCGCGCAATTCAAGCCGTCAGACAACATCCCCCACACTATCTGAAAATTGATTTTGATTAATAAAATCAATGCAAAGATTACTTTAAACAATGAAAGCACCCTTCAAAAAATCCCAATTTATCAACAGCACACAAATTAGATTTAGTTAGCCTTTATACGGCTTTCCGAGTTATCCACACAATTTTGATGTGTGTTACTCTTAAATAATACTTCAATTGTATTTTTATTTGCAATACTACATCAACAAATTATGTATACAGATTCTAAAAATGTCTTACCACAACATACAACTTTCAGACAGGGAGATTTCCTTAATAAGAAAGGACGTTTTACTCGCTCAAACGATAAGAAAAAACGTATCGACTCGTCGAATATCAATATTAAAAAAGCTGGGTACGTTTGCCAAAAAAGAAAGGGGCTAAATTCGCATTTAGTCCCTTCTTACAGATTCTTCAATAAGATTACCACATCAACATTGAAGACAGTGCAAACCTACGAAAAAACATTTGATTTACATACTATTAATTATATGACAGATTGCGTAAATGCTTTCTGTCTTTTTTGTTTTATCGCA
>CAYTMQ010000015.1:0-57265 GCA_964438995.1 uncultured Chitinophaga sp. | reverse complement strand
AAAGCGTCTTCCTTTTGCCATTGAAACTTCGGTGTAGGTAGACCCTTTCTTAGATTCATAATTGGTTATTTTTACATTTTTAGGAATTAAAGATTCAGAACTCGGACCTGTTATTTTTGCTGTAAAATTGTATGTGCTGGTATTAGCAAACGACAAAGAAACAAGTCCATTTTCATTTGTAAACCCTACATTGCCTTCTATGTCTACCTTTGCATTTTTAACAGCATCTTTATATTCTTTATAAACACCACTAACTTTTTTATAATAGATATTTACAACTTTAATAGTGAACCTATGTAGACGTTTAGAAACGGTTATATTAAAAGTGTTAGAGCCTGCCTTAATTTCGCCAACACTTATTGTATCAATAAAGTATTTTAAATCTTTAGGCCAAACAACAATTTTTACATCTTTGGCAGGTTGAACCAAAATTTCGAAGTTTCCATTGGCATCGTTCTGAACTAATTCATTCCCTATTCCAGCTACATAACAATCTACCACTTTACCACTTTCATCTTTAACTACCCCTTTTAAACTTGCCGAAGGCTTTAAATACACTTCAGGTAGTACTTTTTGTTCACCAACTTTTAGCACACCCATTTTCTGAACGTAAGGCAATGGAATACCAAAAAAAGATTCGTAAGCATACCCCTTCTTCTCTATAGTTATAGTTCGGTCTGGATTATTAGCGGTTCCATCTTCGCTCGATTCCACATCTAGACCATTAAAATAAAAATATCCATCCTTATTGCTTAATCCGTATTTCTTTTCTACTTTGGTACCAAACCACCATTTATAATTTTCTGTCAATGTTACCAATGCGCCTTGAAGACCGTTATTAGACTTGGATAAATCTAAAACCCGTCCTTTAATAGAAGGACTCTTAGGCACAAGTATCAATTCTACTACTAAAGTTGGAGTATTAAAATCTTTATTAAACACTGCATCTGGATGAAAACTGAGGTTAGCATACCTTAAGGTCCATTCATCAACTAAAACTTCTTTTTCAGCCGATTCATAATTAAAGTCGCCTTTCAATTCTGGTGAAGCTGCTTTAAAATACAACTTTTCGAAATCATTATTTCTTTGAATCACAATCCCTTTAAAGATTATCTCACCATTTTGATTACTTACACCATAAGAAATTGCTTTTGCCTCCTTAATTTTATCAGGCACATTATTTTGTTTGTATACATCGCCTTCATTTTCTGGAAAGTAATTCGGAATTGGTCCTTTACGCCTAACATGTACATCTAAGCCCGGAATTCCAGAACCAGACACCACTTTCTGACCATTTAATTTCATAGATTTACAAACCACTTTAACATCCATTGCTCTTACATTGGCGGTTACTTTTCCAATATTGATAGTCTCTAATGGCTGCACAAATATATCTTTATCTGGATTAGTGTAATAAGAATTATTGACAACAACCCTCAAACACCTATACACTTTGGTATCTATGTTCCATCCAAATTCTCCACTCGCATACGTTTTAAATTTCATTTTATCTATGTCGAATGTATCCACATTATCAATATTAAATTCGAATTCACCATTACTATTGCTAGTTGTATATCCAACCGACTTTCCATTGTCTGGAAATTGCTTATTAAATACATCTAATACTGTATTCTCTGTAACCCCAATTGAACCAAACTTAGATAAGTTAAAGGCATTCATCACCACCTTTTCACCATTTAATTCAACCACATACGTAACTTGAAGCAATAATGTTGCTTTTAAAGGTAATGCCGAATTTGCATTTTTGTAACTATAAAAAATCTGCCCTTGTATTTTCGACTTGGGTAATTTCTCAGAAACAAACGTTGCAGTAATTTCTTTCTTATCCGAATAAACCGATGTTACAGTCACTCCATGTTCAGCAGGTTTCGTCTCTAATGCAATCTTATATTTTAAAGCTTCAGATTTAGTACATAAAACATTTTCGAATAACACTGATGTTGTGGTTTTTCCATTGGTAGTTATTTTTTTAGAATTTTCACCCTTTATAAACTGATAGTTTTCTTTATTTACTGAAGGCAAACTTTGATTCTCTTTTTTAAATTTAGGAACTGAGTTAGGTAAATTACTAGTTTGAAATAACTTTACATAACAATTTTCAAAATCAGATTGTATGCCATCTACTCCCTTATAACCTTTTTTAACATGAACCGTTAAATCGAAGGTTGGCACACTAGTATAAACTTTTCCAAAATCTAATATTTTATTAGTACTTGCCGAATACAACTTATCTATTGGACTATAATAAGGAGATGCAATTTTAATTCTAATTCCACGCATTAAAACCCCTTTTAATTCACCAGCCTTAGAATGTGAATAGGTGAAATTTTCATCTATTATTCCCAATTCTTCTATAGTTGTGGCAACGTTTACTTTTCCATTGTCATCGCATAATGTTTCAACTTTCTTAATAGGCTCTTTAGTTTTTGGATTCGTATAAAAGTAAAAAGTTGGCACATCAACTGCATTTTTATTGGCCAAATAATACACTTCTTCAAGAACAATTGTTGTTTTATACAACACAAACTCTCCATCTTTGCCTTTCGATGTGTAAACTATTTGCCCTTTAACTGCTAATTCTTTTTTTACTTCCCTTTCTTTGCTAGGTGTATATTTATAATTAAAGCTACAAGGTTTGCTTTGAGCTATTATCTTTCCATTTTTATAAGCATATATAACAAACCAGTAATCAGAACCATCGACCATCTTTATCAAAGCTGTATTTTGCTGAACAAATACACCAGTTGTATATTCTGTGTAAACAACTTTCGATGATGAAAACACAGGATTGGAATTGGCTTTCTGATTGGGTTTACTTCTTAATTCAAACAAATACTTAATAGGGAATTCTATTGTTTCGTCTTCTTTAAATTTTGTGTTCTTTTTTGCTGGCTCGAACTTAGTCCATTGAACATATAATTGATTATTTAAAACTGGACTTTTGCCACAAACAGGGTTATTGACTACAATTTCTGGCCAATTGGGAGCTGGGGCAGGTTTAACCTCCTCTTTTAACTCATCTCCATAAACAAAAGTACATACCTCGCTCTCTCCATTATTTTTTATAATAACCTTGCCAGATGGATCGTATGCTTTAATTCTAAAAGCATACTTTTGACCCTTTGTTAAAATTGGGTCGGCTGGACCATATAAATAGGATGTCGACTTAACAATCTTTTCAAAAAACGCTGGTGTTGTCATTGTATTGATGGCATCATTCGGATTTTGATTTGGCAATACAGGAACCATTTTAACTAAATACTCGACGGCATTGGTATAACCTGGATTATACGACCAGTTGAATAGAATATTTTGCACCGGACCAGCCACAACATTACTCCCACATTGCGGACTCATTAACAATGGTGGATCAGGATGTGCAATAGTAATTAAACCTGAACAGCCAGAAGGATTCATATTAGACAGAGGCAAATCGGTATCATAATCGAATGCCTGCAAACAAATGGTATATGTGCCTTCTGGCAATCCATTGCCATTTACTAATTGTCTTAGTGTTACACCAGTAAACAGCATATTGTCTGTACTAAAATATGCCGACAAGGTTGATATATTTAATTGACTTGGAGAAATTGCACTTACAACTAAAGGTGACGATGGCTTATAACCAGTCTTAGTCTTTATACTTACTCCATTATCTCCTTCTATGGTTCCTTTAAAGTAAATAGAATACAAGCCCGTTCTATTGGGTATTGGTATAAGCGTTACAATTGTTTTATTCGGATTATTGATATAATCTGACACATAAGGAGAATAAGGAGGAATGGCATTCACTGTAATAGTAATTTGCGCAAATACATTATTGTTGCTGCCAATTAGCATACTACATCCAATCGCTAATACTTGAATAGTTTTTTGTAGTCGAGATATTTTAGAATGTAAATGCATAATTAAACTTGGTATAATATTCGTTAAAACTAGAGCCTGCTTGAGTATTTTTTGATCTATTTATTGTAAGCACCGAATTAATAAAAAAACGATGCTTCTTATGTGGTTTCCAATTAATATTGTGCTGAAATCCCATGGTTAATCCGTTAAACTCAGAATTAAAGGTACTTGAATTGATGGTCGAATTAAAGTCCATTGTAAATGTACCTTTCTTCCAAGACTTAGAGCAACCACCAATTGCACCATACAAATTGGTAGTCCCAACAACTGTATGACTCGAATTATAGTTTAACCCATAATTATAGCTAAATGCTTCTTTAATAAAGCTAACTGTGTGAATGGCATTGGCAAAGGTATTATTAACTTGAGTGTACTGTTCTGTAAATCGATTTCTATCATCGAGAGATTGTCTACCAGCAATTAGAATGAGTGTTCTAATGAACTTTTCTTTAACAATAACATATCTTGGAGTGATGCTTATTGAGTTGTTAATTTGATTGATAACTGCTGTGTCACTTAAAGTTCTTCTACCAGCTCTTTGACTGGTGCCATAGTTAGAGAAAGCCACATCAACTCCAAATTTTGTATTCGGATTAAAAGAAACAGCCGCATTATAAATTTGTCTACTTGTAGTCGCTAATTTTTTCCTTTGTAAATTGTCCTTTTGATTACCAAAACTTCCATTCAATCTCAGTTTATTTTTAAATAAGTTGAACTTAGCATTTAATAGAACTTGCTCAAAGTCGGTTTGAAAAAAATAAGCACCCATACTTTTATAATCTGGGTTTACCTTTCTATACTTTATTCCAAATCCATAAGCCAATTCGGTATAATTTAATTGCGTCTCCATTGCCGTATAGGTTTGAGAGGACAAATTGGGTTGAATTAAAGCGTCTACCAAACCATAACCAGTATTTTGAGTGGACATGGCAATATCTCGGGTATAAATAGACAAAGCTCCCTCTCCCATCCAAATCAATTTCTTTTTTAGAAAACTTAGTTGACTATTTAAACCAAACACAAGATTCTTTGATGGCAAAATCTGTGAATTAACTGGTCGGTATGGTATACTGCTCGAATCGTCTTTACCTTTTAGAAAAATAACATCTGCGAAGTTATCATTTGTACCATAACCTATTTTTCCAGACAGTATAAACCTTTTATAAGCTGGCGCATTGATTCCGTTTAAACTATTCTCTATGGTTTTTAAGGTATCTTCGGCCACTGCTTTCTGACTTCTACCATAGAGCAAAGCCAGTCTCCAATTGCCAGGCTTAGCTTCTACTCCAGCACCGGCAATGGTATAACCTGCCATAGAAAATTGTGAATATGAGATATTTCTATAACCAGCATGCAAAGTGAGCCATTTGTAAGTAGGACTTAAACCAAACTGATTAAATGGTTGTCTAAAATCGCGTTGAAAGTTAGAAAATGTAAAATTAAAGGGCAAAGCCACTCCATAAATATTGATGTTTGCCGAACCATTCATCATGTAAGTGAACCCAGGTTGACGAGCTTTTGCACCAGAGATGCCATAGAAGCCCGTCTGAAGATTCAATCCTCCATTATAGCTAATGGGTTTTGTGGTTTTTAAGTTTCCAAGGTCTTGCGCCGTTATACGATTCATTGTCAAAAAGACACTAAGCAGCACGATATAATTTCTGTTAAATGTCATATAATCAATGAATCTCTAATAGCTTTTAATCTTTGAGTTATGATATCTAAAATAGATGTAAAATTTTCAATATCAACAGGCTTTGGAAGATAATACACTGGTTTTGAAAGACGATTAGAGAATTTTTCCTTTGAATAGGCGGTACACAAAACCACTTGAGTATTGATAGGATGCACTTTGTTTAATAGTTGCTCTGTACTAAAAAAAGGCATTTCAGCATCCATAAAAACGATATCACTTTGATAAATAAGATCGTCGGTTAAAAGGGGGCTAGAAGCTGATTGAAAATTAAAGACAACAAAGGGCAGATCGAGGTATTGCTCGACAAGAGATTGAAGCAATTCAGCACCATTTAACTCATCATCAAGGATAATAATTTTCAATTTTGTGCCCATTGATACACAAAATTGAAGGTAAAAAACTGCTTATAAAACAGAAATTGAGTAAGTGGTGGCTTTTAGATGAAAAGTGGAAGATTAACTCACCAATGTACCAACCTTCTCACCCATCATCAAGCGTTTCAAATTGCCTTGTTTGTTCATATCGAACACTAAAATTGGCAGTTTGTTTTCTTGACATAGCGTGATGGCCGTTAAGTCCATTATGCTTAAGCCTCTTTCATATACTTCTGAGAAGGTAATGGTATCAAATTTCTTAGCATCGCTGTGCTTTTCTGGGTCGGCTGTATAAACACCATCAACACGAGTGCCTTTTAATATTAAGTCGGCTTCTATTTCAACTGCTCTCAGAGAAGCAGCTGTATCGGTAGTAAAATACGGATTTCCGGTTCCTGCACCAAAAATCACCACTCTTCCTTTTTCAAGGTGACGAATGGCTCTTCTGCGAATAAATGGTTCGCAAATTTGTTCCATTTTAATAGCAGATAACAAACGGGTTTTGATTTGGGCTTTCTCTAATGCGCCTTGCAAAGCCATTGCATTGATAACGGTTGCCAACATGCCCATATAGTCGCCTTGCGCTCTATCCACTACACCACCTTGAACACCTTGAACACCTCTGAAAATATTTCCGCCACCTATAACGATAGCCACTTCAACGCCTAGAGCGACAGTGTCTTTGATTTCGTTAGCATATTGCTCCAACACCTTCGGATCGATGCCATACTGTTGATCACCCATCAAGGCTTCTCCACTTAATTTCAGTAGTATTCTTTTGTATTTCATTAAATTATAAATTGCTGATTGCGACTAGATGGTGCAAAGGTAGGGGAAAAAGTCAAAAGTAAAAAGTCAAATGGGAGCGAAGCGGACATCCCGCGCCGTTGTGAGGTATCGAACAAGGGTTGCGGGAAGTTAAAAAAGGGAATAGGCGTTAGGATTTAGGATTTAGTGGGCTTACGCGTGCCACAATTTGTAATTTTTCTTGTAGGACGAAGGGCTGCGCCCGACATGAAAATAGTCAAATAGGAGCGAAGCGGACATCCCTACCAAAATTTCCCCAACATCTTACCCATTGGTGAATTCACCATTTTAAGAATGTTTTTATCAATACCGATGAATCCACAAATACCATCTAAATCTTTGCTGTAATTAGAATTGGTAAATGATTTTACAAGTTCGCTGACCAAATGACTCAATGAAAAAACAGCAATTTCATCCTTTTTCTCATGATTGAAACCATTGTTTGATAACGTTTGTTTCAATTCTTTTTCAGCCTCTACTTTCAAACCTGAGGCTTCGTATTGCTTAGTGCCAAGTAATATCTGTTCAATTTCAGAACTGCCGTTTTTTAACACATACGTTTTCAATGTGGCAGTCATGCTGTTCTGACCAGCACTTGCAATGCTCTTAAGTTGAGTTTCTTCTAAGCCAAACTTTGTTTTTAATTGCTCGCTTAGAGATGTATATAACTGATCAATTATAGATTTGTCCATGTTATTTAACGGTTAAAACCAAGACGATTTTTTTCTTCTTGTACTAGAACTTTTTATTCCCAGAACACCCAATAATCCTCTAGTAACTTCTCTTACTATGGTGCGGGTGACAGAGCTGTTCATCACTTTATCAAAAGTAGATTTCTCATTCGGACCTTTTTTCTTTTCTTCAACCACTTCTTCTTCAGGTTCTACAACTTCTTTTTCTTCAGATTCAGGTTGTGCAGATTGAATTTTTCCACTTAGTATTTCATAAGCACTGTCTCTATCAATTTCTACATTGTACTTCTGAGCAAGTTTAGATTGGTTGACGATGGTGTCAAGTTCTGCGGCAGATATAACATCCATTCTAGATTGAGGCGATGTCATATAAGCATGCACCAACGGCGTTGGAATGCCTTTCTCATTTAAAACGGTGATCAAAGCCTCCCCTATTCCCAAATTGGTTAACAAATCAGAAGTAGTATAATAATCGCTTGGCGGAAAATTCTCGGCAATGGTTTTAATGGCCTTTCTATCCTTTTCGGTAAATGCCCTTAAAGCATGCTGTATCTTCATACCTAGCTGACCGAGCACTTCTTCAGGCACATCTGTTGGGTCTTGGGTAATAAAGAACAGACCAACACCTTTGGAACGAATCAATTTAACAATGGTAGTAATTTGATTTAACAATGCTTTAGAGGCTTCGTTAAATATCAAATGTGCTTCATCAATAAAGATACACAATTTTGGCTTGTCTTGATCTCCTTGCTCTGGAAATTTCTCATAAATCTCAGCCAACAAACACAACATAAAAGTCGAGAACAGTCCAGGTTTTGCTTGCAAATCACTTAATCGAAGTACATTACAGTAGCCAAATCCTCTATCATCTTTTCTCAATAAATCTTCTACATCAAAACTTGGTTCACCAAAGAACGCATCAGCACCTTGTTGTTCAATTTCCAATATATTTCTCATGATAGCACCAATAGAACTTGAACTTGCCAAGCCATATTCTTTTTCTATCTCTTCTTTACCTTTATCGGTTTGCAAATGCTGACAAACTTTTCTAAAATCTTTGATATCCAGAAGAGGCAAATGTCTGTCATCACAGAATTTAAAAATCATACTTACTACACCACTTTGAGTGTCGTTAAGTTCAAGAATTTTAGACAACAAAACTGGACCAAATTCGGAGATGGTAGCGCGCATTTTAACGCCTTTCTCACTTGAAATTGACAAGAATTCGGTTGGCATATTTAATCCTTGCCACTCCAATCCCAATTTTTGATACCTCTCTTCAATTTTTGGATTGACTGCACCAGCTTGAGAGATTCCACTTAAATCGCCTTTGATGTCCATCAACAACGATGGCACACCATTCATGGACAATTGCTCAGCCAATTTTTGTAAAGTTTTCGTTTTACCAGTACCCGTTGCACCAGCAATCAAACCATGACGGTTAAACGTTTTTAAAGGTGCTTTGATTTGAGCTTGACTTAAAACTTGATCTTCATATTTTGTTGCTCCAAGTATGATAGATGTTCCAGCCATTTGATAGGCTGATTGAACCATGGAGATTAATTCTTCTTGTTTTGACATATAATGATATTACAGTGTGATAAAATTTTCAATAAAGTTTATGATCGATTTTGGGTATAAGAGTATTGGAAACACAAATCCAAACACCGCTCCAAAAAAGTGAGCATCATGACCAATATAATCCATTTGTTTTTTACTCATTGTGTATTCATAAAACAAATATATAATTCCAAACATCCAAGCTGGCATAGGAAGGGCAAAAAAGATGGTAATCTTGCTCAGTGGAGCGATTAATATGGTACTAAATATAATGGCAGACACTGCACCAGATGCGCCCAATGCAGCGTATGTAAAATCGTTTTGATGTTTATAGTATGAATACATACCGCTCATCACGATTGCTGTTAGATAATAGAGAACAAACACAATTGACCCAATATCACCCAAAACCAATGTAAAATATTTCAACACATATTTAGCGAAAAAATAATACGATAACATATTCACGATTAAGTGGGTGTAGTCTTTATGAATAAATCCAGAACTAAACCATCTCCACCACTCATTATTATTTTTGATGTTGTATGGTTTAAACATGGCTTTATCAAGAAATGAATAATTCTGAAATCCATACATTGAAAGTGCCACTGTTACCGCTAAAATAATAAGATCCATACCTTCTTTTTTTATATCACAAATAAAGAATTAATTTGCGAGAAGTGAAAAAGATTTTATTGTTAAGTGATACACATTCATGTGCAGAGCCTGATATCATTAAGCATTTTAGTGATGCTGATGAGTTGTGGCATGCTGGCGATTGGGGCAATTTAGAACTTAGTAATATCATGGAAGCAACTGGCAAACCCGTTAGAGGGGTATGGGGAAATGTTGATGGTCAAGACATCAGAAACATTTATCCTTTGCACAACCAATTCGAATGTGAAGGCATCAATGTTTGGATGACTCATATTGGCGGCTATCCTGGTAAATACAATCCTAAACTCATCAAATCTTTGCATGCCGACCCTCCTGACTTATTTATTTGCGGTCATAGTCATATTCTGAAAGTGATGCGCGATAACACGCTCGGCATATTGCACATGAATCCCGGTGCTGCAGGTCGACACGGTTTCCATCATATGCGCACCATGCTGCGATTCGTCATTTCTAATGGACAGATTAAGGATGTTGCCGTTATCGAATTGGGGAAAAGAACGGCAGGGATTTTGCCTGATTTACAATAAATTTGATGTTTTAAATGTTATTACCCATTATCATGTTCAAAAGGATACTATTTTTTACCATTGCAATTACAATGTTTTCTTGCGCCAGCGCACAACCTAAAAAGGGCAAAGACAACCCTGTAGACAAGTACGCTGAAGAAGGTTATACCGAATTCATCAAACCTGATGGCAGCAAAGAGAAAGCTTTAGAAATCATCAACAAAGGCATTAAAAAAGACAGCACTTACGCCAAATTATGGGAATACAAAGGTGCCATTCAGTTCGACCTTGGTGATTTTAAAGGTGCAATCGCTTCCTATAACAAAGTATTAAGCATAGAGCCTGAGAGTTATTCAACATATTATTTCCTAGGAAAAACTCAAAGAATGTTGTTTCAATTTGATGAAGCAAAAGTATCTTTAAACAAATATTTGAATGCGACCATCAGAAGAAGCAAAATGTATGAAGATGATGCCAAAAGCTTGGTGGCCAATATGGATGCATTGAAAGCATTGTTCAGCAATCCAGTAGAATTTAAACCTCAAAATTTAGGCTCTAAAATCAATTCTGATGATGGAGAATATTGGCCAGGTATGACACTTGATGGCAAATATTTTTATTACACACGCTCTCCTATGACGAGAGAAGGCAACGAAGATTTTTACCGTTCTGAAATCAAAGATTCTATTTGGGGACCAGGCATCAAATTACCGGCTCCATTAAACTCAGCAGCCAACGAAGGCACTATTTCTATTTCTGCTGATGGTAAAACCATTTTCTTTTCTTCAACAACAAGAATGAACTCTCAAGGTGTTCCAATGGGCATAGGTCGACAAGATATTTATTTGGCGTTGTACAACAATGGCAATTGGTCGGCGCCTATCAATTTAGGTCAACCAGTCAATTCAACAGATTGGGATGCCCAACCTTCTATAAGTCCTGATGGATTAACCCTGTATTTTACTAGCGGTCGCCCCGGAGGATACGGTGGATTGGATATTTGGAAATCTGTTTTTAAAGATGGCAGATTTCAAACACCTGTAAACTTAGGACCAGAAATCAATACCAATAGAGACGAGCAAGCACCTTTTATACATTACGACAACAAAACTTTATACTTCAGTTCTAACGGTCACTTAGGTGCAGGAGGATTGGATGTATTTGTTGCTACTTTGGGCGATGATGGCAAGTTTTCTAAACCCACTAACATTGGTGTACCAATCAATACAGAACAAGATGAGCTTGGATTGATTGTAGATAGATTTGGCAAATTTGGCTATTTAAGTTCAGAACGACCTGGAGGATATGGCAAATTGGATATTTACAAATTTGAATTGCCTCCTAGTTTAAAACCAGAACCAGTAAGTTATGTGCAAGGAACAGTATTCGATGCTGTAACAAAGGATAAGTTGGTTGCTAAAATTGAATTAACCGATTTATCAACTGGTAAAATCATCGCCAATATTGAGAGTCAAAAAGATGGCAGTTTCTTCATTGTTTTAAAATCAAACAGAAACTATATGCTGACCATAGACCAAGTGAATTATTTGTTCTATTCAGCCAACTTTTCTCTGAAAGAACATCCTAGTTTAGAGCCTTATCAATTAGAAGTTCCACTAACAAAACCAGGCATCAACACTGAAGTTGTATTAAATAACGTGTTCTTTGATGTCGATAAATCTGACATCAAAGATGAGTCGAAACTCGAATTGGAAAAACTGGTCTTCTTACTTAAGAAATTTCCATTTATGAAAATTGAAATTGGAGGGCATACCGACAATACAGGCGATAAAGCGAGGAACAAAACCTTATCATTAAACAGAGCAAAAGCCGTTAAAGATTACCTTGTAAAAGCAGGTATAGATGCAACAAGATTGTCTGCAGTCGGATATGGCGATAGCGTTCCTGTAGCCGACAACAAAGACGAAGCAGGAAGAGCTAAAAATAGAAGAACTGTATTCAAAGTTTTAAGCGTGAACTAAAGCAAAATTTAATGACATAAAAAAAACCTGAGCAACAAAACTGTTCAGGTTTTTTTGTTTAATTTATTGTTTGATGATCTTCTCACGCATTACCAAACCATTGGTAGAATGTACTTCAATGATATAAAATCCTTGTGGAATTACATCCAAATGTATTTCGCATTTCTTTTCAGAATCAAGTGCTTTTGACATAATTAATTTTCCATCCAAACTCAAAACGTTGATTTGACTAATTGGAAGAATTGATTCAATTGTTAAATTGGATAAAACAGGAGAAGGATACAACTTCAAATCACTATTTAGAAAAGTCAGATTAGTTCCAACTTTGCGACCAGTATAAGTACTGATTGAATTTCTAATAAAATTTCTTTTTAAATGACCACTAGTGTCGAATTGAATGGTATCACACCATGTGGAAGTACATCCATTGGCATTAGATAAAGTCAAACACAAATTGTATGGACCATTTCCAGAATATACATGTGTTGGGGTATATGAGGTGGAAGTATCTCCATCTCCAAAATTCCATAAATAATTGGCTGCAATAGAACCCTTGGATTGATTGTATATCATACCTGCATACAGATTATTTGAATCAGGTAGAATGACAAATTTTGCATCAAGCAATTTCAGTGTAAATGATGCAACTGTAAAATCGCTGCACAAACCAATTGTATCATAAGAATTTAATTTTACGGTTAATTTACCGCAACCGTTAAAAGTATAATTTCTAAAAGAGCCATAGCCAGAATCACGCATATATCCAAGTTTATTGTCTCCATTGTTGTACCAATAGTGTTTATTGCTTCCAGTTGATAATGCTACCAATTTAACATATCCCAAAGAATCAGTAAATCCTATTTTAGATTTTACTTGACAAAAATATGCACCGACTTGTTTGTAGAAAGTATCTCTACAATTTGAAAAACCAGTGTCTTCAACTATTAATCTAACAGAATACACTCCAGTATCTTTGTAACGATGAATCGGATACACATTTGAAGAAGTACTACCATCGCCAAAAGTCCAATAAAATTGATTGGCACATCTGCTCTTATTATCAAAAAACAGATTGCGAACATCATCTTTGTACTTGTGAGAAAAATTGGCTTTTATTCGGCAAGTTGCACCTGGCACCCTTTGATAGGTTGTATCTACGCATGCCGTTCTGTTTTTTTGTTTTGCAATCAATCTCACCAAATAAGCTCCATCATCGTTGTATAAATGACTCATAGGATTATTGGTTGTGTAATTAAATCCGTCTCCAGTATTCCATTCATAATTGGTCGCATTAATTGACGTATTATTAAATTTATAGGTATTACCACTTAACAAAGTAATATTAAATACAGCATTCACACTGCACTTCTGTATCACGACTGTTTTAAAAATTGAATCTTTACATCCATTTATCTTTTTCTGGAATGTCTTATACAAGACAGTATAGATGCCAAATGTTTTATACTGATGGCTATTATCAAAGCCAGAATAACTAGAGCTATCACCAAAATCCCAGTAACTAGAATCGCCTTGATATCCTTTAGTTACAAAATCCACTTGATTTAAAACTGTATTGTTATCAGAATATGTAAAATCAGCAACTACCATACATCTTCCGTTGGTATAAAATGTAGTTGTAAAGGTATCATAGCAACTCATGTTGAGTGTATCGAAAGCGATAAGAGTAACTGTTACATTACCTGATTTTGTATAGTAAATGTATTTACCTGAATTGACATATCCAGAAGTGTAAGTGTAATTAAGACGATTGTAGTTCCCTGTAGAAGTATTGGTAAATCTAATAAACCCAGATGAATCCACATAAGTGAATCCGGCAGTTATTGTACATGCTGCATGAACAGATTCAACAGTTAGGAAACTAAAAAAAAAGAGAAAAAGAAAAGGTCGTAATTTTTTCATAATAAGAATAGTTGATTGAAAATGTTTCCAGTAGATTATTTTTTAACTAAAACAAATCTAATCAATTAATTCGAAAAATCTCTATTATTTTTTAATAGCTCTACTTCCCCGTATAATTCGAAGGTGTAATCACCCTCAATCTAGCTTTGATGTCTTCTGATACATCAAGTGTTTCTATAAAATCTTTGATTTCTTTCTCTCCTATTTTCGAATTGGTGCGAGTCAGTGCTTTCAAAGCTTCGTAAGGATTTGGGTAAGCAATACTTCTCAAAATGGTTTGAACCGCCTCTGCAACTACTGCCCAATTGTTGTTTAAGTCGGCTTCTAAAGCTTCTTTGTTTAAAATCAATTTATCTAAACCTTTCAACAAACTAGAATATGCTATCATGCAATGAGCGTATGGCACTCCAATATTTCTAAGTACTGTTGAATCTGTTAAATCTCTTTGCAATCTTGAGATAGGCAATTTGGCAGAAAGATGTTCGAAAATGGCATTGGCAAATCCTAAGTTACCTTCAGCATTTTCAAAATCGATAGGATTAACTTTATGCGGCATAGCGCTACTTCCTACTTCTCCTTCTTTGAGCTTTTGCTTGAAATAATCCATTGAAATGTATTGCCAGATGTCTCTGCTCAAATCGATTAAAATGGTGTTGATGCGCTTGAACACATCAAACATAGCGGCTAGGTTATCGTAGTGCTCAATTTGGGTGGTAGGTGAACTGCGTTCTAGTCCCAAGACATTGTTCACAAAATGGTCGCCAAAATCTTGCCAATTGTTATCTGGAAATGCAATGTTGTGTGCATTAAAATTTCCTGTTGCTCCGCCAAATTTTGCCGAGTATGGAACCATCAACATCTGACTGTATTGCACTTTTAAACGAGACACAAACACCATGATTTCTTTTCCAAGCATTGTTGGAGAAGCAGCCTGACCGTGGGTCTTAGCCAACATCGGTATCTCAGAATAGTCGCTTGCCATTTTTTCAAGAGCACTGATTACTTTCTGCAATTCAGGTAATACTTGCTCTTGCAATGCTTCTTTTAAAGATAGAGGGATAGAAGTGTTGTTAACATCCTGACTTGTTAGTCCAAAATGCACCCATTCTTTGTGAGCACCTAATCCGATGTGTTCTAATTTGCTTTTGACAAAATATTCAACAGCTTTAACATCGTGATTGGTTGTCTTTTCAGTGTTCTTAATTTCAGTGGCATCAGCTTCAGAAAATTCTGTGTAAATACTTCTAAGCTTAGAAATATAATCAGAAGAAAAAGTTTCCGAAAAGCCTTTTAATCCCAAAGCATTTAAGGCTATCAAATATTCTACTTCAACTCTAACACGGTATTTTATCAAACCAAATTCTGAAAAATAAGGTGCTAATGAAGATGTTTTAGAGCGGTAACGCCCATCAATAGGACTTATAGCTGAAAGTTCGTTGAGTTGCATCACCGCAAAAATACTAAATTTTAAAATCATACCCTCAAACGACTAAGGATATTGACTAACAGTTATTAAACATTTATTGACTCAAAGATTTTTATCCCACATATCTTGCGTTTATCGAAAAAAAAGGGCTATTAAGTTGGGTATCACTTTACTTTGTGTGTTCATCAGCAGTCGAATATTATCATGAAAGAGTTTTTAAAATATACTTTAGCCACCATTCTGGGACTCTTTGTCTCATTTCTGTTTTTAGGCATATTGCTATTTTTCTCCATTATGAGCCTTATTGGTTCAGTGAATGAAAAAACAGTTCATGTTAAAGATGATTCAGTTCTAAAACTCAATTTAGATTACGATATTCAAGAGCGCACTAACGAAGACTTTGCTTCTTTCTTCAACCAAGATGGCGAAGGCAGAATGTTGGGATTAGACGAAATCTTGAACATCATCGAAGCTGCTAAATCCGACCCAAAAATAAAAGGCATTTATCTTAATACCAATATGAACAGCACTGGTTATGCCAGTATTCTTGAAATAAGAAATGCCCTAAAAGAGTTCAAAAAAGCAGGCAAGTTTATTTATGCTACAGCGCCGTATTACGACGAAAAAAACTATTATATGGCATGTGTAGCAGATTCTATTTTTATTGAAAGAACCGGCAATGTATTGTTCAACGGATTAACTGCTAACATCACTTTCTTCAAAGGTGCTTTAGACAAGCTAGGAGTTGAAATGCAATATGTTAAAGTTGGCGCCTACAAAGGAGCTGTTGAGTCGTTTACAAGAACCGACTTAAGTATTGAAAACAGAACCCAAATCAACGAATACATCAATGAGCTATTTAAAAGTGTTGTCATCGGCATTTCTGAAAGTAGAAAAATAGATACTGCAACAATAGCCGCTGCTTTCAATGGCTTTACCATTAAATCTCCACAAGAAGCTGTAAAATTTGGATTGATTGACAGAATGGTGTACAGAGATGAAATTGAAAAGTCTATTGCCAATAAGCTAAAAATAAAAAAAGACAAGGAAGTTAACTTTATCAATGCTTCTTCATACTCTAAAAGACCTGAAAGCGAAAACAAAACAAAAGATCAAATTGCAATCGTTTACGCGGTTGGAGAAATCATGGATGGAGAGGGCGATCAACAAACCATTGGTTCAGAATCAATGATGAAAGCCCTTAAAAAAGCAAGAGAAGACAAGAACATTAAGGCCATTGTTATCAGGGTTAACTCTCCAGGAGGCAGCTCTATGGCCAGCGATGTGATAGCAAGAGAAGTGGCATTGTGTAAATCAGCCAAACCAGTTGTGATCTCCATGGGTGATATTGCGGCTAGTGGTGGTTATTACATCTCTGCTTTAGCAGATTCTATTATCGCATTACCAAATACCATTACAGGCTCAATTGGTGTATTTGGCTTATTCCCTAACATGCATGAATTGCTAACCAACAAAATGGGTTTAACATTTGAAAGTGTTAAAACTGGTCAGTATAGCGACTTTGGAAGGGTTGACCAACCATTGTCTCAAACAGATTTGTTGTATTTACAAGGCATGATAGACCGCATTTACGACGACTTTACAGGTGTGGTTGAAAGAGGCAGACATTTGGATAGTACCTTTGTAGAGTCTATTGCTCAAGGCAGAGTTTGGACAGCCTCTCAAGCAGTTAAACACGGACTAGTAGATAGTTATGGTGGCATTAATGATGCAGTTAAAATTGCCGCTTATTTAGCTAAAATAAAATCTTACAATACAGTTGATTTTCCTAAAGTTGAAAGTCCGTTTTCAAAGTTCTTTAAAGATGGTGGCAACAGCTTAATGAAAAGCCATATGGACGCCAAAATGTCATCTGAACTTGGCTTTATGTATACATATTATAAAGCACTTCAATCTAGTTTAAAAACCCAAGGCTACCAAGCTAGATTACCTTTCGCACTTACTATACAATAATATATCAAATGAAAAAACTCTTAGTTGTTCCTTCCCTATTTTTGGGCTTATCTCTATTTGCTCAAACCTACACAAATGATTGGCATTTAAAATACTCTCCTAAAGACACAGTATTTGGCATCGACTTAAACACTGCTTTAAATGATGTGCCTAAACCTGCTACTGCAAAACCAGTTATAGTTGCTGTAATTGACAATGGCGTTGACGTTGCTCATCCAGACATCAAAGGCAACTTATGGGTGAATAAAAATGAAATCCCCGGCAATGCTGTTGATGACGACCACAATGGTTATATCGATGATATTTATGGCTGGGACTATCTTGGAAGTTTGGCATCTGACATCAATTTCGACAACCTTGAAATGACCAGACAGCTTAGAGATTACAAAAATAGATTTGGCAATAAAACATCTAAAGAAATTGACAAGAAAGATGCAGCTGATTATAAAAAATACATCGCATTAGATAAAAAATTTCAAAAGGAAAAAGCAGAAGCTCAAGCTGCGTTGGATTACTTTAGTAGAATCCACAAATTACATAAAGCCTTGATAAAAAATCTAGACAGTGAAAACGTTTCACTTAGTCAATTAAAAAAATCTAGTCCAGAAACACCAGAGGCAAAACTAGGTTATGCCATTACAATTGATGATTGTGAAAAATACCAACTAACACCAAAGCAAGTGTTTGATGAATATAAAACTGCGTATGAACATTACTACAATACTGTTAATTATCATTACAACCTTGATTATGATTCTAGAAAAATCATTGGTGACAATTACACCGATGCTAAAGACAACAAATATGGCAACAACGAAGTAAAAGGTCCTGATGGCGAACATGGCACCCACGTTGCCGGTATTATTGGCGCTGTTAGAGACAATAACATAGGCATTCAAGGCATAGACCCATTAGTTCAAATTATGGTTCTAAGAGTTGTACCTGATGGTGATGAAAGAGACAAAGACGTAGCACATGCTATAAGATATGCTGCTGACAACGGTGCTAAAGTCATCAATATGAGTTTTGGAAAAGCTTTCACTTACAACAAAGCTGCTGTTGACGAAGCCATTAAATACGCTGAAAGCAAAGATGTTTTAATCATCCACGCAGCTGGTAATGATGGCAAAAACACAGACAAAGAAAGCAACTTCCCTACACCTCGCTACATAGATGGTTCGTATTGCAAAACATGGATAGAAGTAGGTGCAAGTGATATCAATCAACAACCAGCAAACTTTTCAAACTATGGCAAAAAAACGGTTAATGTATTTGCGCCAGGTGTTAAAATTTACAGCACCATTCCAAACAATCAATACAAAGCTGAGAGTGGAACCAGTATGGCCTCTCCAGTTGTTGCAGGCGTTGCTGCTTTGATTAGAGCTTATTATCCAAATCTAACTGCAGTGCAAGTTAAACAAGCCATTGAATCAACAGTAATCAAACCAGAAGTAAAGGTTAAGAAACCAGGCACAAAAAAGAAAAAAACAAAATACAAAAAACTGTGCACAACCGCTGGAGTAGTTAGCGCAAGTGCTGCCTTAAAAGCCGCTTCGCAAATGAAGTAATGGTATTCTAAAAATATAACAAGAACGTCGACTAAATGTCGGCGTTTTTTGTTATATTTGCATTTTCCCTATCATTTAAAAGCTTGAAAACACGCAGTATTTACACCATTATAAGCCTGGTTTTTCTTTTGTCAATTTGTCAAATTTCGAGGGCTCAAAACCCTGATTATTTACACATTAAAGACTCAATGTTTAACCTATGTTTCGCCAACGATAGTGCCTCTTTAAACATTCAATTAGAGAAAATAAAATTCATAGACTCAAATAAAATATCCATCAACAAAGCACTATACTATAGAGATTATGGCTTTGTGTACTATAAGCTTTATGCTATAAAGTCAGACAGCAGTTTCCTAAAGCAAGCTATAGATTATTTTGAAATTGGATATAAATTCGACGCAAATAATGCACTCCTACTAAACGATTTAATTGTTGCCTTATTTCTTTCTAAACAATATAAGAGGTCTTGTCATTATATTGCAGCGTTTAAGAAACTTAATTCCACTGACAAGAGCCTAAAGAAGGCAATAAAACAACTAGAAAAAGATTGCAAGTGTAAACAATGAGTACATACTTCGAAGATATCATATATGAAAAACTAGACCATCAAAACAATGTGCTTAATGTTGGTGAATACGAAGGATGTTCATTTGTTTCTTGCGACTTCAGCAATGCTGATTTCTCAGGTTTTATTTTCAGCAATTGCTCATTTAAAGATTGTAATTTAAGCAATGTGAGACTTGATGGCACTACATTTAGAGACGTAAATTTTACCCATTGCAAAATGATGGGTACTAGATTTGATAGATGTGAAAACCTATTATTAACATTTGAATTTTCGCATTGCAACCTCAATTATACCAATTTTTACAGACTTGATTTGAAGTCACATATTTTCAATCATTGCACATTTAAAGAAACCGATTTTTCTGAATGCAATTTAAGTCAGGCGAAATTCGACAACTGCGATTTAACTGATGCCGTATTCGATGGCACCAATCTTGAAAAATGCGATTTCAGAAGCGCTTATAACTACAGAATAGACCCCAACAACAACAGAATTAAGAACGCCCATTTTTCACTAAATGGTTTGCCTGGATTATTGGGACATTATCAAATTAAAATTGAACTATAACTATAAAACTACCTATGGCTAAAATCAAACACAACTTTCAAAGTATTGAAGAATTCATTGCTCTTTCAGAACCAAGTTTGCGACCAATCATAGCACGCTTGAGAAAACTATTCAATGAATACAGTTCTGACATCTCAGAACACATCAAATGGAATTCTCCTGCTTTCTATTTCAAACATATGATTCCCAATTACGATGCAAAATCATATATCAAAGACTTTGTAGTATTCAATACAAATAAAGATTTTGTTTTATTGGTGTTCCCTAATGGCGCTGTAATAAGTGGCGAGCACTCTATCCTTGAAGGAAAATTCAATGACAATAGAAAGACCATTAAAATTAAAACACTAGAACACATCAATACCATTGAACCGCAATTAAGAAATGTGGTAGATGCGTACATCATGGACTTAAAAACTCAAAAGAGCAATTTGTAACACATGATAACTGAGTTTCTAATTCAATTAAACTCCTTTATTGAGCAAGAAGGCAAAACAATCTCATTAAACAAAGGGGATTTTTTAATTAGAGAAGGCGAAATAGAAACCCATTTATATTATATTCAATCAGGTGCCGTAAGGGCATTTTACCAATCAGAACACCAAGACTATACCATAAGGTTTGGATACGAAGGCAATATCATCAATTCTTTGGCCTCGTTCATCAGCCATCAGCCATCAGAACTATTTATCGCTGCTTTAAAAAAAACAAAAGTGAAGGCGATATCAAAGGCTCAATTACAAAATTTCATCCATTCAAGCACTCAACATTTAGAGGCATATTCACAACTAATAGAACAACTGGTTGTACAGCAAATTGAAAGAGAAATTGATTTACTAATTGAATCGCCAACAGAACGATTAAACCGTGTGCTTAAAAGAAGTCCTCTCCTATTTCAACACATCCCTTTAAAGTACATCGCGTCGTATTTAAGGATGAGTGCAGAGACATTGAGTAGGATAAAACGATAAAATAAATTGCTTTACATCCTACTCAATTAGCATACTTGGTAATTTGATGGATTACCTTATCCAATTTTTGGGTACTATCTAATATCAAATCAATAATTTCATCACTATCAACTCGATTTTCATTTCTGTGTTTTAGTAATTCGGCTAGACCGATAATATTCGCTACTGGAGCTCTAACAATGTGAGATTGTGTCCAAACAATTTTATTGATTTTTTCATTTTGTTTGTTTAGTTCAGCCATCCTATTCAACGATTCGGTTATATCAATTATTGCGCCTATTGCTCTGGTTGCACTACCTTTAGCATCTCTTGTAAACACTCCACGATGTTGAACAAAAGCTATATCACCATTAGCCTTCACAAACCTATATTCTTCAAAAAAGTTGAATTGATCTTTATCCTCTAGAGACTCTTTTAGTTTATTGATGACCCTTTCTTTGTCTTCTTCGAAGATGCCATTGATCCAAAGTTTATTGTCACTTCTATTGACTTTGTATCCAAACAAATCGAAGAATCCATCGCCCCAAAAGACTTTGTTTTCAGCTATATCCCAATCTACAATGGCTTCGAACACCGTATTTGATAATGATTGAAATTTAAGATTGCTTTGATTGATCATGTCTTGATGTTTTACTCTTTCTGTAATATCCATCATAACGCCTTCTATTCTGATGGCTCTAAAATTGGAGTCGCGAACGAGTTTTATCCTATGCAACATCCATTTAACATCACCATTTTTTAGCACCAATCGATGTTCAACTTCTTTAACACTTTTATTTTTAGATATGCTTAAAATGGCTTGTTTTAAAAGCTCTAAATCATTTGGATGAACAAAACCAAATAACTTGTCTTCGGTTAATGTTTCAATTGATGAATCAACATCAAATAATTTGTATAATTCTTGAGAGATGTACAATTCAGAATTCAGAATATCTTTGCTCCAATAGACCAAACCTGCAATTTCGCTCGCAGATTTTAATCTTAAATTGACATCATTAATTGCTTTCTGTGTCTTAATGTCTTCTGTAACATCATTGATGATAACCAAACGCGAAGGTTTATTATTAAACATCACCAATACACTTTCAATTTTCACTGTCAGCAAGTTGCCCGATTTGGTGTAATGTCTAACCAATGTATCCCAAATAATATGCTTCTGATCTTTCTTGTCATTAAGAAGTTTATACATCAATTCTAAATCTTCTTTTGGTCGGATTTCAGAAATTGTTAATTGACAAAACTCATCTTTGGTATATCCATACTTCTTGCAAGCTGCCTTATTCACCAATCCAATTTTTAAGGTATCTGGATCAAATATCCACATCGGCAATGGATTCTCATCAAACAATGCCATATACCTTTCTTCAGACAACTTCAATTCTCTTTCAGTATCATATATTCTTGCAATGGTATTCTCATAAAACTCAACGATAAAAGAACCAAACTTACCAACAAGAAAATACAAAAGCATGGCAGTTACAATTACAAATCCAAATCCCTTAAAAGTTTGAATACGAAGAATAGTATCCATGTCTTTAAACACTAAAGACACTGCTTTATCTGAGAACAATATATATAAAATCCCAAAAACAGCGTAGGGTAGCGTAATTTTCCAAGGTGATAATATACTTTTAGGAGGAGAGTAAGTTTTATCCATTATAGTTTCGTCTGATTTAGTCAAATTTAAAATCTCAAACGCCTATGTCAAATGACCAATATCAGTCACATATTTCTAAAATATCGTCAAAAAAACCGTATCCAATTTGCGCTTAAATGATGTAGGACTGCAAATAAGAACTGTTAATTAGTTGGTCTTTTTTGATTAGATTTCATAGGATTTATAGGCATTACACCAATTAAAAAAATCCATTTATTTAAAAACCAATTCGAGAGAATATGGATGTGCAATTGACCATGACGAATATCATATCACCATATAAAAAAAAATAAAAAATGACACTTCGTAAACAATGTTTGTTCTTAAATATCTAATCAATTGCCCAACTTGTGAATTTAAAATCCTTGATTTAAATCAAGAACTTTTAGAAATTAGCGCTGCAATTTTGCACCATATTAGTCATTCTTATGAAACAGAACTCAACTGAAATGTTAAACGAGATGTTGTCGATAATTGACACACAGATTGACCATTTAAAAACCATAAAAGCACTACAACTGCCACAGCTCAATTACCGACCAAATGAAAGTTCTTGGAGCATCCTTGAATGTCTCGAACATTTAAACTTATACGGTGATTTTTATTTACCAGAAATGGAGAAACGCATTTTAAACTCAGGCATATTGGTCGCATCCAAAGTGTATAGATCGGGCTGGCTTGGCAAATATTTCACAGAATTGATGAGGGTAGACAACAAAAACATCAAGAAAATGACATCACCTAAAAACAAAAACCCTATGCACTCTGATTTGAATGAAAGTGTCATCAATCGATTTGAAAAACAATTGGAGAGGTTCAAACACATCATAGAATTGTCAAAAAAAACCGATTTAAACAGAACAAAATGTGCCATTTCGATAAGCAAATTCATAAAGCTAAGGCTTGGTGACACAATACGTTTCAACGTCTACCACATCGACCGACACATGAGACAAGCATTAAAATTGACACAATAGCTGTATACTAAAATTTCAAAACAATTCGTTATTTTTGATATACATTTTAAACTTATGAAATCTTTGTTTTTTATTTTAATCTCGATGTGTTGTATCCAATTATCTGCTCAAAAAATCCATTTAAGTCTTGGCGGCACACAATTCTTTTCTAACACCAACTATAGCAACCGCAGTGGTATTTATGTAGAGCCAGGCTTTCAAATCAGCAAACGTCTAATGCCTACTTTCAGTTTTAATGCTTTTAAACTGATGCATGAAACTGAATTTACACCTTCAATGATCCTTTATAGTGGTAAATTTCAAATACCCGTTGATACCATTTACAATGTTAAAGATGATTACAAAAAATCTCTATACAACTTCCAATTTAAGTTTAAATATTTTATGGCTCATAATGACAGATACAAATTATATGTTAGTCCAACATTAGGAGCTACAAATTTCATTGATAAGCATACTAGACAACACGATGACAATGTAAAGAGTTCAGGAAAATCCATAACAACCCATTTTAATTTCGGCACTGATTTGGGCTTACAATACGCATTGGTTAAAGAAAAAGACATTTATCTTGATGTTTCAGCTTCGTACAATTGTTTAAGAAACAGAGACGCAAATCTGAACTATCAATTCAATGGCTCTACTCCATTTACAAACCTTTACAACTCTACTTGGCAATTTAGAGTTGGCATCTCTGCTATGCTTTGGAAAATCAGCGAGATTTAAGGTTCAAATTTGAAAAATTCAAAATATTAAAGCTGAGTCCCATACTTAATGTACCCCCATTTTTCCAAATGGTTTCTGGACCAACTTTTCCGTCGGCATCAGTAAACGTATAAACATTACTGCGCTCAAAAAAAACCCTCTCTGCGGCAATCCAAACATCAAAATATTTTGAACGCATGCCTAGTCCGTATACAAATCTATTTTGGTTGAGTAACCCAAATTCCTTTCCACCAGAGCGGTAAACTTTGTTGTGCATCTCTTCGTATTTAGAATGAATGCCCAACATAAAATAAGCACTTCTTTTTAAATCAAGCAACCCTTTAAACGGAAAATGGTATTTAAAATTCAAGCGTTCGTCTCTATAAGTATTTTTAGAAAAAACAAATGAATGTGCCCTTCTTATCGAATATTCAATGGTAAAATCTTCTTTAAATGGCAGTTCAACACCCAATGAAATCGGAGAAAGCAAATTGGTTTTCAATACGGCATCGCGATAATGCATGCGTTCTTGAGCAATTGATTGTAAAGACATTACTACAAACAGACATGTAAAAAACTTCGTTTTCATATCTGTATGACAACCAATAACAATTTTACCCCTATTACCCCCTGCCAGGTTTTTAAAAATAAAATAATTATTTCATTACCTTCGAATCGTGATTAAAAACTACCTATGCTGTTTATTGTGGATGTTTGCCCTTCAATCAGAAGGTCAGACCGGCTTTGAAACTTTGATGAAAGCAGGGAAAGCCGAATTTAACAAATCCGACTCTCAAGGTTTTGCTAACGCCGTAGAAATATTTACTAGTGCAACTAAGGCCAATCCAGCAAGTGCGGAAGCATACTATTTTCTAGGCTATGCTTATAGCCGACTTAACCAATTTTACGCCGAAAACATTTACAAAGCCAATTTAGAATTGACCATAAAATCTAGTGAGTCGTTCGAAAAAGCCATACAAATTTCGCCTAAGTACAAAGGAGAAATAGTTGTATTGGACCCTCATTCCAAAATCACTTCTGAGTGGGGTACGCTCGCTTTTAAATATTTGTATATAGACAAATACGATTCAGCTATCTGGGCTTTAAAAGAAGGCAGAAGTAGAGGTGGATTTGGCATTTTCTTCA
Source organism: uncultured Chitinophaga sp. (assembly GCA_964438995.1). Taxonomy (GTDB): domain Bacteria; phylum Bacteroidota; class Bacteroidia; order NS11-12g; family UBA955; genus JABMMZ01. The sequence goes on along the minus strand of CAYTMQ010000015.1, from coordinate 31,561 downwards.
TTGAATCTTTAAAATTGTTTTTTGATCAATGTCCACAAAACAGTTATTTTTTCATGAGTGGCGACAATGTCACATTCAATGTCTTATATACACAATTGATAGAAAAACACAGAACTGACATTAGAGCCATAGACAACCAAATGTTGGGCACAAAGTGGTACTCTAGTATTTTACAAAAGTATTTTTCATCTTCAACAGATTTAAAAAACCTGCACATCGATACCTGCTGTTTTAATTATCAATTTCCTGACACCATCAATATTGCAGAATACGTCATCACGCCAATAGATGATGAAGACACTATCACGCCAATAGTAAAAAGATCGAGTTGTATACTATATCGTCTATTGAAAAATGACGGCTTTAAGAGCAATGTATTTTTTTGTGATGGCTATGGAAAAGAGCCACTGGGAATGACCAAATTCACAACCAATTACCTTGGAATGAAAACCATTGATATAATTGCTCCAGCTGTCTCAACTGAAGAACAATATTCAGTGTTTAAAAAATTCTTGAGTATCGAACCACTGCTCAATCAAAACAACAGAAATGAAGTTCAAGCTTTCAACAATATTAGAATTGGTATTTTGTCTTCTGCTGCAGAGCTTTATTTCACGAATAAAAAAGCCGCTTTAGCGTTATTTAAACTTGTCGAAAAAAACTTCAAAAGCCAAAAAACACCTAGTTATAAAGAACTTGACGACTATTTTTTAGAAATAAAAGCATACATCAATCAATAATACAATGGCAAAACCAAAGTTAAATCCTCGTTTAAAAAACAGACAAAAACTATCAGCAAAATCAGGTTTACCGCCAGAGAGCATGGTATATGTAGGTAAAGAGCGTTCAGAAAAAGTGACCATAAAACTGATAGACTATCATGGGGAACTTTTAGAAGAAAAAACCATTGACAAAATCAGCGAATGTGAAATATACAAACACAAAGATTCTGTGACATGGATATCGGTTACCGGTATTCATGAAGCTGAAACCATCGAAAAAATTTGTACTATTTTCAAAATACATCCGCTCATTCAGGAAGACATACTCAACACCCAACAAAGAACTAAAATTGAAGAATTCGATGATTATCTATTTGTAACATTTAAGAACATTGTACATTCTGAAATTACAAATAGCATTGAAACAGAACAAATCAGTGTTATACTTGGCAAGAATTTTTTACTCTCGTTTCAAGAAACCGAAAGTCCTTTGTTCAAAGAAATATATTCGCGTATACATACTGCAAAAGGCACTATCCGACATAAAAAAGTAGATTATTTGTTGTATAAAATTCTAGATGCGGCGGTTGACCAATACTTTATTTTAATAGATAGAATTGGGGACAACGTTGAAGACATCGAAGAAGAGACCATGCACTATCCCAACAATTCAACTTCATTCAAAATCCAAAGCATTAAAAAAGAATTGATGTTGATGAGCAAGCATATTTTGCCAATGCGAGAAGCCTTAAACAAATTAGATAGCGGTACAAGTGAGCTAATAGATGTCAAAAACATGAATTATTTTAGAGATGTTTACGACCACACGTATCAGGCATATGATACGATAGAAAACTACAAAAGTTTGTTAAACGATTTGATGAACATCTATTTCACTACAATGAGCAATCGTTTGAATCAAGTGATGAAAGTGCTTACAATTATCAGCACCATATTTATGCCTTTGAGTTTTATTACAGGAGTCTTTGGTATGAATTTCAAGTACTTTCCTGGGCTTAACCACCCAGATGCCTATTATTACTTTTGGGTCATTGTATCCATCGTATGTGTAGGCATGTTGATTTACTTTAGAAAGAAAAAATGGTTTTAAAAAAGAAGAGGATTAACATGTGTTAATCCTCTTCAATATTCGAGAATTGATTGGCAGTAACTTAGTTTACAATCAGTTTAAAATTGTACATATCTTCACCTACCATCACTTTAACCATGTAAAGTCCAGTTGGTAAATCAGACAATTTAATCTGAGCATCTACTTCACCTTCTGAAACGATTTTACCGTTAACATCCATTACTGAATATTTAGCAGCTTCGTTTACAGAGATATTGATGGTACCGTTAGAAGGGTTTGGATATACCTTAACAATATCAGTAGGTTCAGCGAAGTTTACTTTCTTAATCTCTGAGTATTGGAAATCACCAGTAACATCAACAGATTTCAATCTGTAATAATTGATATTTTCTGGTTTAGCATCTACGAATTGGTAGTTGTTAACTGTAGAAGAATTACCGTTAGCTTCAACTGTTCCAATTTTGATCCAGTTGATACCATCTATACTTCTTTCAACTTCAAACTTGCTATTGTCTTTTTCTTCAACCGTTTCCCAAGTAACTAAAGTAGATTTAGTTTCGTTTTGAGCAACTGCATTGAAGCTAGCCAATTTAACAGGTAGTGGCGTTAAGTTGTTACCGATAGCGAATGGAGAGAAAGTACCAGTGTAGCTAGTATACGTCAAAGAGTTTGAAGTATATGTAGTTGTACCAGATTGTCTATTCCATTGACCGTATTCGTAGTGGTACAATGTTGGCGTGCTTAATGCGTAGGCTTCACCTGCATTCCAATTGAATACAAATGTAAGACCGCTACCAGCATTAGCATTGGTTTTATGAATATCCCAAGTACGTTTTACTCTTGGTTGAGTTGAAGTGTACCCAGTTAAACCATTGTTGTAAACCTCATCAATAACTCTTACAGACATGTAATCAGCAACACCAGTGTTGTTAGTGATTGACATTGGATTGTAAGCAGAGTTACCAACAGGGAACAATTTGGTTTGACCGTTAGGGATATTGATTTTTAATTCGCCAGTACCAGGAGTTCTGATAAAGCTATTAGCATCTGCGCCATCAACATTAGTAACAGTTAAGTTATAATTGCCGATGTTAATGATACGGCTTGTACCGTTAAAGTTTAAGTTACCGATGATACGTGTTTGATCTAACATCAAATCGTTCGGAGCAGAAGTATTGATAACAACATCGATACCATTGTCTGCTACACCACCGCACCAGTTAGAAGCAGTTTGCCAAGCTGTGCTTGCACCACCATCCCAACGAGATACTGTAGTTCCATAAACTGTAACTGTACCTTCTGCGCTATAAGTAGAACCACAAGAGCCATTAACCAATAATACTCTGTAAATTCTATTAGCACCTACACCTGTGTAGTTTAAAGTAGTACTAGTATTTGCAACATTGTTCCAGATAATACCACCGTCAGTTGAGTATTCCCAACGACTTACAGTACCGGTAGAACCAGTTAATGTTAAAGTACCAGAGTTACTTGAACCACCACAATGTTCTGTATTGTTAAGCGTACCTCCAACCGGAGCAGTACCAGAAACAACCGTAATTGTGTAGCCAGGAGTATAAGAAGGAGAACCGCAACCATTGTTTTGAACAGCTGCTCTGAAATAATAAGTTCCAACTGAACTTAATGTGTGATTTAATGAAGTAGTAGTGTTAGAGATGTCAGTTACACCAGTAGAGAAATTACTACTAGTAGAAACTTGCCATTTAACAACATTACCAGAGTTACCAAACAAAGTAAATTCGGCCATTGCACCGGCGCAAATTGAATTGTTAGCAGCAACAATGTTTCCAGGAACGGTAGCAGCAACATAAATTGGAGTTGATGAAGTTGCTAAACCGCTACAACCACTAGTGGTGTTTACAATAGCACGGTAGTAAGTAGTTTGAGTAATGTTACTTACAGTGATTGAAGTTGAAGTGCTAGAGATTGTAGTACCAGCAGATAAGAAATTGTCTAAAGACGATTCCCATCTTGCAACTGTACCAGTTAAACCTGATAAAGTTAAAGTTGTGCTGTTAGAACCTGAACATTTAGTAACATTACCACCAGAGATGGTTCCAGATGGAGCACCATTGATGTATAAGTTACGGGTAAATACTACTTGAGAATTGGTCAAGTCGTTAGGCATGCCACCGTATTCGAAAACACTACCAATAGATTGAGAGTTTGCGAAATCGTTCCAAGATCCAGAACCAGTGTACATGTGACCATAATCTTCCTCACCTGGGTTACTTGTAGTAAAACCAGGCCAGTCGTTAGGTTCGCCAGATGACCAGTTGTTGTAAACACCTGATACAGCAGCAATACCACCAGAAGCCCAAGCGTTAGCATTGTTAATTTTCATACCTCTCTCCGGACCGGTAACCCAGTAGTATTTACCGTCTGAAGCAGATTGGTTTGCAAATGCAGTGTAACCAAGAGCAGAATTTAGTTGAGAATAGTTATCAGAACAACCAATCCAAGAGTTTTGTCCGATTAAAACCGAAATAAAACTGTTCTCAGCTTGAGAAGTGATGGTTGCTAAATAACCTTCTTTACCAAAATAAGATCTACCAGCAGCGGTAGATTTAGCAGATGTCCAGCTACCTGATGTGCTGTAATACTCATAAAAGTGTCCGTTCAATGGGTTGTAATACTTACCACCAACAATGAAACTTACTTGACGCGATTCTGGATTACATACAGCAGAAGTAGTTCTTAAAGTGACAGTTCTTAACAAAGTTTGCCAATTGGCAGCTGTTGTTGTACCGCTAAAAACTAAACTTCTGGTAGTGGTGTTAAAAGAAGCAGCTGACACACCTGAAGGCAAAGTGCCTGTATAGGCAAGAATGTCTCCTGAAGTGTAACTACCAGTAATAGTAACTGTGAAACCGGAAATGGTTCCGTTCGCAGTTAAAGTCAGACCAGCATCTACAACACTTGCAGTGTTGTTGGTGATGGTGTTAGTAGAGTTCGTTCCGCTTACGTTTGCTTGAGAAGCAGTTTGAGCAGAGGCACCTGCGACTAATGTAGTCATTAGTAAACTAAATAATAGTTTTTTAGATGCAGTTAAAAATTTAGGTGTACTTGTGTAATTTAATTTATTCATGAAAATATGAATTGGGTGATGCAAATATAATTTCGATAACATCAACAAAGCAAGTGTTTACAAGCATCTCAACACACTCATAGTACTTTTTACCTACTCATTTTTCCGTGATATTTAAACTTATTTAGTCCAATATTGGTCAATTTGATTTACCATCTTATTTTTCAACACTTTGAGCATATCAAACACAATATTTAAATCATAATCAAAGTTTGCATTTGGAAAAATTGAGACTTTTTGTTCAAGTTTTTTACTTATTCAAAATCATCAATTAACCAGATTTTCTTCCTGTAAAATATTTTATATATGAATTTTGACCTAATTTCTAAATAGTTGAATTTCTATCTATTATAATGTTCTAATTAAAAAGCTAAACAAAAACGACCTCTAAAATATTTTTTTCGAAAAAAAATCTATTTTTTTTTCAAAATGATAAAATACAAGCTCTTTTTTTCTCATATTGCTTATAAATCAGCCTGCAACGAATTCAAATTTTGCCCCGAAAACGTCATTTTTTTCCATTTCGTCAACTTACTTTATTATTTTTTGAATTCCTCAATCCTCCTCTCTCCCTTTCATAATAGCCATTTCAGGCTTCTTTAATTCTGGTTCGTCTATTGGCATTTGCTCTAAATCCGGTTGACCAGCATTTATCCATGCAGTATAAATCAATGAACTCAATAACAAAATCGATTTTCTCATCCTATTCTCTACCATCCCATGCAAAGAATCATAATATTCTTGACAGAAAGTAAAGGAATACACTTTGGTCATGACATTGCCGCGCTTTTCCCAAGTGTATTTTCTAGATTCTTTAAAATGCTTACTGATTTCCTTCTCAACTCTTAAAACACTATCAACCAATGCAAAACTTCCTTCGAACGCGTCCCAAACTTTCTTGCTAATATGTTGTATGTATACACCCCGACCAACGAATAAATCAAATTCATCAAAGTACAACTCCGTTAAGCGGCTCTCCCATAAGGCGTGTATGCCTTTCTGACCGGTTTTTTGACCATTGTAGTTGGATGTAGCATGCAATGGCACATGACAATCCCCAACATAATGACCTAAGTCTGCACTTAACTTTAATATCCTTGAAATGTCTTTTTGTTTAAATGCTTCCGTTAGTTGATTAACAACAACTATTATTTGCCAAGGTACAATCCCATGTTTGTGAATGGTGTCTTCTGTATACTTTAAAATGGCACTCTTATACTGTTTAGGCAATGTATCGAATGGCACCGCATGTTCGTAATAGTCGCCATCTAAGAAATGCTTACAGGCTTCGTTATCCAGCACATATCGCCTCATATCAGGGTCTGTTGAATGCGCTACCATAAATTGAATGTGGTATTTATAAAACCCAAACAATGGTTTTGGAATGCTGTAAACAGCAATTTCATTGATTTTTCTGTGCCCAAAAAATCCCCATGCTGCAACATCAGATAGATGTAAAGACAATAGAAAACTTATAAAAACAAATCTCACACAATTCATCAAACAAAATTAAAGATGAACGCGGTTAGTATCCGTTTTATAAACGTTTATAGTCGTTTAATTTTTATAAAATAATAAAGAAGAAACTGCTTGTAATTTTATTTTGATAAAAAACGCTCTACAGCGATAGGCATACCTTTGTGCTCTAATTGATGAATCATGCTTTCTATTGTTGATACATTTGCATTCTCAGGAATTTGAAATGCGTCTTGATAGATGATTTCACCTTTATCAAATTCCTCATTCACTAAATGAATGGTGATGCCTGTTTCTTTCTCGCCTGCTGCCAATACTGCTTCATGCACATGATGGCCATACATGCCCTTACCCCCAAATTTTGGCAACAAAGATGGATGCAAATTGATGATTTTACCATCAAACGCTTGAATGAAATTAGAAGGAACCAACCATAAAAAGCCAGCAAGAACTACGATATCAGGTTGGTAAGATTGAACTTTATTGATAACAGTCGTCTCAGTATAGAAATCTGCTTTATTGAATAGCACGACATCAACTTGATGATCCAATGCTTTTTGAATAACCCCAGCATTCTGCTTGTTACAGAAAACCGCTTCAACTCTTGCAAAATGTCCTCCATTAAAATGTTGGATCAAATTGAGTGCATTGCTACCACTGCCTGATGCAAAAATTACTATCTTATGCATATTACTTAATACTTAAAGCTATTGATTCAATTAGCCTTAAATCTTTGTCCTTAAAATCTAAATTATCTGAATAACTGAAACCTTCGAATGCAAACACTGAATTTGAATTAGGAACTTTTACTATATACCGTAAAAAAGGCCCACTCATCATCATACCATCAAAATTCCACCAGCCTCTTACTTTTGCTCCAGATGAATTTCCAATGGTTAATTTGTCTACAAATCTTTGAGGGTATTGTTCGCTTTCTGAAGTACTCATGAAAGTACCTTTTAATTCGCCTTTGATGTGGTATTTTATCACAGAATCCCTGTGAGCTACAATAGAAGAATATGTATAATCACTGCTATCATTACTAGGATATCCATGCACAATTATGGCCATAATTTTGTTAGCCCCTGCAATGTTTTCTTCGAACCACCAGAAACCATTTGCATGCTCTTTTAATTTAAAACCATTGGGAATTCTAATCGACATGCCAAGTTCTTTTTTCATCAAATTAACATACGAATCGTTGGGATTGCTGGCACTAAACAACATATCGTGTTGGTCTTTAACTTCAAAATCCAACATCATCTTGGTCAATTGAGTTTCACATTTGGCTAATTTTGCTTTTAAATCAGTAGCGTCTTTACCGAATAAATAGACTATGTGTTGAAACTTGGCAAAAACATCACTTTTACTAACCAATTCAGGTAGAGGATTGTTGATGTATTGTTCAATTTCTTTATCAGTAAATGGCACAAGGACGTCTTCTAGTTCAGACAAAGTACTTTTAGTGACTAGCACAAAAATAGATTTCTGATTGTAAAAAAACTTATAAAATTCTTCAGGATCTGGTCTAAGTATTTCAGAAAATGGTTCTCCGCCAGTGTAATGAACAAAGTCTTTTAAAAACGTAGAGTCTAGATTGGATTTTAAGTGTTTTTGAATGTCTTTGTTTGCTACAATAGTAATACTTCCAAGTTTTCCTACGGCAGCCTCTTTAGACTGTTCAGAAGGTTTACAAGCAACAAAAAAAACAAGGACAGAACAGAACGCAATAATTGATTTAAACATGTATTAATAAGTATAGAGTTTGATTAATTTTCCTTTGCCAATTGGAGTCTTAGCAGATACGATGTTATTCATAGCACAGGTTTTTTCCAAATCGAAATTACTAAATCGCGAACAAATGTCTGTTAAGGTTTGAGATTCGTAATCGGTGATGTAAAATAAAAACCCTAAGGTGCCTGCTTTAACAGGTAGATATGATTGGCGTGTTTTATAAATTTTTATTTTTCTTCCAGATTTCACTTTAGTAGAAGACAATCCATTCCATTTCTTTAGGGATGCAACTGAGACACCATACATATTGGCAATGGTTGTGAGAGTTTGTCCCTTTTTAGCGGTATGGAACACCACCTCTGTTTCAGTTTTGATGTAATCGTCGGCTCTAAAAGAATTGTTGCTAATGGAATAAATGCTATCTTGCCATTCTGCCAATTGCATGGCCTTTTTGTAAGGCAATACAACTTTTTTATCTTCTATATTTTCAGGAATAAATCCATTTTTATACACGCTGTTCCATTCTAATTGCTCGTCCTCGCTCACATTCACTAAGGCACAAACGTACTTCATGTCAACAGGACAACACAAATAAACTGGCACTAAGGTTTCGTGAGCTCTAAGAATACTGGTTGATTCGTCAGATGGAGGTGAATAGGTCATCAAGAATGCAGTAGCTAAAAACTTAGGCACATAATTTTGAGTTTCTTTAGGCAAGTATTTTCTCACTTCCCAAAACGTTCTCTTACCTCCTGACAATCTAATGGCTTTGTTAACATTTCCTGGACCACCGTTGTATGCAGCTAAAGCCAACAACCAATCATTGTATATGTTGTACATGCTCAGTAAATAGTCGCACGCTTTTTCAGTACTTTTATAAATGTCTTTTCTTTCATCTACTTCAGAATCTATGGCCAAATTCATCATTCTACCGGTTGCTGGCATAAACTGCCAAAGACCAGTAGCACCGCACCAACTAACAGCATTAGTGCTCAACAAAGATTCGACAATAGACAAATATTTGATTTCATCTGGCATTTTCTTTTTGTCCAAAACTTCTTCAAATACTCTGAAGTACAAATTTTTCCTGTTCCAAGCTTTAAACAAAAAAGAACTTGATGGGTCTTTCATATAACCCATTTGTTGTTTCACCGAAGGGTCAAGTTTGAAAGGTATGGTAGTGCCCATAGCAGCAACCAATTCATTGAACTTGTATTCGTCGAGGTTCAGAATTTCTTGAGTGCTTAATCTAGCAAGAGGTTTACTTAAAGTAGCCTCCATAAACAGATGGGTTAAACTATCAATTCTACTAATTGAATTCTCTTGAGCAGACGCTGAAAAAGCTCCGAGAAATACCAATGTTATAGAAATCAATTTGCGCATAGATGTTGTGGATTAAAAAAGCATTGCAAAGCTACTCCTGAAAAACGCAAAATACAATGATTTTATTATCATTTTCCTTTGATAAAAGGCTTAAAATCCTTAATTTTGTACAAATCACTACTACTTTATGTCTGACAACAAGAAGGGCCTTGTTACATTCAACGAACTTGCCAAGGAAGCTTTTGCCATGCAACCTTTAGAGATGGCTGCTCCATTAAAAAAGAACAACACCAGTCTTTTTATTGGCATTCCTAGGGAAATTACATCCCAAGAAAACAGAGTTCCTTTATCTCCCTCAGCCATAGAATATCTAGTTCATAATGGTCATGAGATTGTTATTGAATCGAAAGCTGGTTCAGCAAGTAATTTTAGTGATGAGCGATTTAGTGAAGCAGGAGCGAGAATTGTTCATTCTCATGAAGAAATATTCAAAGCAGATATCATTTTAAAAATTGAACCTCCTACTGATGCAGAGATAGAACTTATGCGACCAGAACAGTTGCTTATCTCGGCTTTGCAATTGGACCAACTTAATCCCGTTACGTTAAACAAACTTATACTCAAACGTGTTAACGCCATAGCCTATGAATTTCTTCAAGACGATTCGGGTTCGTTTCCAATTATAAGAGCTATGAGTGAAATGGCTGGTCACGCTTCTATACTATTGGCTTCAGAATATTTAAACAACGCTAATATCGGGAAAGGTGAGCTACTAGGCGGATTTACAGGCATCCCTCCTACTCAGATTGTGGTTATTGGTGCTGGTGCTGTTGGCGAATACGCTTGTAAAGCAGCTGTAGGATTAGGTGCAAATGTTAAAGTATTCGACAATGAATTGTACAGATTGAGAAGACTTCAAGACAACTTAGGTGGCAAAATCTTCACTTCTACGATACAACCCAATATCCTTGCCGAAGCGCTTAGACATTGCGATGTGGCCATTGGTGCATTGCGTGGCGAACAAGGCAGAAGTCCGGTTGTTGTTACCGAGAGAATGGTGTCTCAAATGAAACCAAACAGCATCATCATTGATGTCAGCATCGACCAAGGTGGTGTGTTTGAAACTTCAGAAATCACCAACCACAAAAACCCAATCTTCAAAAAACACGAAGTGATACATTATTGTGTCCCAAATATTACGGCTCGAGTATCTAGATCTGCGAGTTATGCATTAAGCAATATCTTTACACCAATGATCAATGACATGTCCAACTACGGGGGCTTTCATGATTTGATTAAGATAGCTAAAGGATTTAGAAATGGTGTTTACATCTACAAAGGCCATTTGGTTAATGAATCACTTTCAAGAAAATTTGGCATGAAGTTCAAAGATTTGAACTTGCTTTTAAATCTCTTTTAATAATTTCTAGAAAAAATCACGACAGAGCCAGAGAATTTGTCGTGCATGGCCCTTTTAAAGGGATCAAAATTCAAATTTAGGAATGAAATCCAACCTAAGGTGAACTTTATAGCGGTTCTAAAATATGCTTGAATAAGGTTTAATCTACATTTTGGATCTTCAAATTTTCTGATGGTAATACCCATAGTTCTATGTCCTATTGTACCGCCTGAGGCTGACATAAACGGCTCATAGACAAAGAAAACCACAAAAAACAAAGCGATTTTAAAGCCAGTAAACTGATCATCGAATGATTCAAAAATGGTAAGAGACAGCGCCATAACAATTCCAACTATGACCCAAAAATCAAAGAATAAAGCTTGAATTCTATTCAAAAGACTAGGAAAAACGTCTTCTTCCTTCATTTTTTGTTCATGTAAAATCTCATTCGTCATAATTTTATTTGGCGAATGTATACATTCTTTTAATATTCAAAAGATGCTTAACTAAAATAGTATCCACAAGTTACTCATGTAGTATCCACAATACGTCTAATAGCTCAACTAGATTGTCGTACTTGGATTTACCCATAAGAGATTTGTAGTTATCCGTCAGTTTAGTTAGACATTTGCGTACTTCGGTAGCCATGCGCATTCCGTTAGCTGATAGCAACACAATAGTAGATCTTCTGTCTTCTTTATTGATTTGTGTTTTCACCAAGCCCAATTCGCTCATCTCCATCAATAATTTGCTGATAGCTTGCTTCGTAACGCCGCAAGATTCTGCAATTTTAACAGTAGTGCTACCTTCTTTAAACAACAGCAGAAAAATAGGAAGGTAAGAAGATTTAAAGTTCTTGTACCCTCTATAGTGAACTTCTGCTTCAATCTGCGAATCCAATTTTCTCCTTAATTTAGAAACTAGGATGATCAGATTGTGAAAATTTAAGTTGGGGTTTTGAGGTCGTGCCATATATGTTTTTTGTTTTTATTTCGCCATTATTGATTCGATTTCATCAACTTCTAATGGCATCTGAATTTCATCCATTAGGTCGAGTGGACCATTATTGGTAATCCAAATATTGTTTTCTAAGCGAATGCCGATACCCTCTTCTTTGATGTAGATACCAGGTTCGCATGTAAACAACATACCCGCCTTCATTTCTTCATAACGCATACCAACATCATGCACATCAATGCCAAGAAAATGGCTAGTGCCATGCATAAAATATTTTTTATAAGCTGGCCAAGATGGATCTTCATTTCTAATCTCATCCATGGTTAATAGACCTAAGTCTACCAGTTCTTTTTCCATTAATTCTTTACCAACTACTGCGTGATACTCCATCAATTTGGTACCAGGAACCAACAATTTAGTAGCGGCTCTCATCACCCTTAAAACAGCATTGTAAACATCTTTTTGTCTTTGAGTAAACTTGCCATTAACAGGTAAAACGCGGGTCATATCACTGGCATAATTGGCATAATCTACGCCACAGTCTACCAACAACAAATCGCCATCTTTACATGGTCTGTTGTTTTCAACGTAATGCAACACACAAGCGCTTTCTCCACTTGCCACAATAGGATGAAAAGAGTGTCCAATAGCTGCATTTCTGATATATTCATGTATCAATTCTGCTTCTACTTCGTACTCCATAACACCTGGTTTTGCGAATTTCAATATCCTTTCAAAACCCTTTTTAGAGATGGAGATCGCATGACGAGTCAATGCCAACTCAAGTTCAGATTTGATACTTCTCAAACGCTGTAAAATCGGAGCAGCTCTATAGTAAGTGTGCAATGGGAAAGCACTTTGTACTTCTTTTGCAAACTCTAAATCACTGTATGGCGCTTTGTATGAAAAACGGTCATTTTCGTTTAAAGTTAAATAAATATTGTCGGCATAGTTGATTTTAGGACGAATGGCACCCCAAAAATTATCGTTCCAAAAAATGGATTGAATACCTGAAGTAGCTCTGGCTTCTTCTTTGGTGTACTTATGGCCTTCCCAAATAGCTATGGTTTCGTTGGTCTGCTTTAAAAACAAACACTCTCTAAAGGCTTCTTCTGGAGAATCTGGATACAAAACCAATATACTGTCTTCTTGATCTATCCCAGTTAACCAGAACAAATCAGAATTCTGTTTAAAATCTAATGTAGCATCACCATTTCGAACAAATTCAAAGTTGCTGCGAAATATAGCAATACTGTTAGGCTTCATTTGGGCAACAAACCTAGCTCTATTTTCTATAAACAAGCGATTATCAATACTTTGATACTTCATAAATACAAAGCGAAGGTAAATAAAAATATTGAAAAACTGCCATTTATTCTAAAAGTTGTATAATTGTGAATCAAATTTTCTTTATGATTTTAAAACTTAAACTCTCATTTTTACTATTGATCACAACTGTTTTCACTGCCAACTCTGCAAAAATTACTGGGGTTTTAGATGCCTATCACATCGGCAACTGGGGCATGAAACAGCACAATTCTATATGTGATTTGATTTACAAATCCATATTAAAAAATAAAGTCAAGACACTTAACCTTTCAAAAGAAGGGGCATTGGAACTATTGAGCACCTATTACCCTGTTTTTTTGTCGACCGACCCTAACGACCCTTCTGTAGGGAAAGATACTTTAATTCAGGCACCTTTAAATTTCGAATTCGTTCAATTTATGTGCAGCAAGAAAACCGAATTTTGGTTCAAACCAACATTAGAAAAACAAGCTATACAGTTGGATGGCACCATCTATACCCTTTTAAATGCAGAGCAAAAATCTTACCTAGATATGTTTGCTATAAATGGCGATATTAGGTATTCTGACATCCCAAAAACCAGCTTTTCGATTCTAAAATCGCTAAACATCAAATTGCACAATGAAGGTAAAAAACCTGCAACCTTGCTCTACAAAAATGATTCATTTACTTCGACCTATAGTCAGAAACTTAAAGCTGTTAGAGGTTCTCAACAAGTTGTAGCATTTATTTCTACCGACAAATTCGACCCAACAATTGGTTACGATTCAACTTTTATAGTGTCTTACGATGATGTAATTTCTGATACTTCTAAATACCAATCTTTACAATTCACACTGAATCAATCGGGAGCAACATTTACTATAACAGGCTTAAGTTCAGCATTTACTATGGATTCATATTACAGTGATTTGTTGTATTCAGAACCCTATGGCTTCATCAAATACCCAATGATAATGGGATTAAGTATCAAAGAAAAAACATTCCTTAATTACGCTATTGCTTCTTCTATTGACTCTAGAGTAAAAATGAACGATGAGAGTATGGAGTATTATTTAAAAAATTTCAATATCAAAAAGGCAAGAACAACGAAGCAAAAAACTATGCAATTCAACCCAAATGATATTTTGAATTCGCCTTATGGTTGGTAGTTTACTGCACTAACAGTCCATCTCGCATCACCAATTTCCTATCTGCCATATTAGCAAAATCTTCGTTGTGGGTTACTATGACGAATGAGGTACCAAAATCGTCTCTAATCTTCAAGAAAAGATGATGCAACTCGCTGGCATTTCTACTATCTAAGTTACCACTTGGCTCATCAGCAAAAACCACTTTCGGTCGATTGATTAGCGCTCTTGCAACGGCGCATCTCTGTTGCTCGCCACCAGACAATTCAGAAGGTTTGTGAAGCAAACGGTGTCCTAAACCAAGGTAATTCAAGAGCTCTTTGGCTTTGGTCTCAGCCTCAGATCTAGATTTACCTGCGATAAAAGCTGGCATACAAACATTTTCTAGACAATTGAATTCAGGCAAAAGTTGATGGAATTGAAAGATAAAACCAATATTGGTGTTTCTGAACTCGGCGAGAGCAGAAGATTTTAATTGATTAACCAGCACGGTTTCGTATTGAATTTCTCCAGAACTAGGTGAATCAAGGGTCCCAAGAATTTGAAGCAAGGTGGTTTTACCGGCACCTGAGTCGCCAACGATAGACACTATTTCCTTATCAGCGATATGAACATCGATGCCCTTCAATACTTGAAGTTCGCCATAATATTTAACAATATTTTTAGCCTGAATCATCGATTGCGAAATTGACTTATATTTTATTCATATCAAAACAATATTTTTTGTAATTTCGCCCTCGATTTTTTCAAAGTAATAAATTATCATTAAATGAATATTCACGAATATCAAGCGAAACAAATCCTTAAATCCTATGGTGTTGCCATTCAGGAAGGAATCGTAGCCGACACTCCAGAAGGAGCGGTTCAAGCTGCAAAAGACATTCAAGCCCAAACTGGCAGTTCTTGGGTAGTTGTGAAAGCTCAAATCCACGCTGGTGGTAGAGGAAAAGGCAAAATTGAAGGTAGCGAACAAAGAGGTGTTGCTGTTGCAAAATCTTTGGACGATGTAAACAATATAGCTAAAAACATGCTTGGCAATACTTTGGTAACCATTCAAACTGGTGCTAAAGGTAAAAAAGTGAATAAAATTTTGGTTGCTCAAGACGTATTCTATCCGGGAGCAAGCGAACCAAAAGAATATTACATGAGTGTGCTTTTAGACAGAGCAAAAGGTCAGAATGTTATCATCTACACTACTGAAGGTGGTATGGACATCGAAGAAGTTGCTGAACACAGTCCAGAAAAGTTACACAGAGAATGGGTTGACCCAAAAATCGGTTTCCAAGGTTTCCAAGCTAGAAAAATAGCTTTCAACCTAGGTCTTAGCGGTCAAGCTCAAAAAGAAATGGAAAAATTCGTTACTGCTTTATACAGAGCATACGAAGAAACTGATAGCGCTATGTTTGAAATCAACCCAGTATTAAAAACTTCAGATGACAAAATCATCGCAGTAGATGCTAAAGTTGATTTAGACGAGAACGCTTTATACCGTCACAAAGACTATGAAGCTTTGAGAGACGAAAGCGAAGAAGACCCTACAGAAGTAGAAGCTAAAAAATACAACTTAAACTACGTAAAACTTGACGGAAACGTGGGTTGTATGGTAAATGGAGCTGGTTTGGCTATGGCCACTATGGACATCATCAAATTAAGCGGTGGTGAGCCTGCAAACTTCTTAGATGTTGGAGGTACTGCTAATGCAGAAACAGTAGAAGCTGGTTTCAAAATTATCTTAAGCGACCCTAATGTAAAAGCAATCTTAATCAATATCTTCGGTGGTATTGTAAGATGTGATAGAGTTGCTCAAGGTGTTGTTGATGCTTATAACAAAATGGGCAATATTCATGTACCTATTATTGTAAGACTTCAAGGAACAAATGCAGAAGAAGCAAAAAAATTAATTGACGAGAGTGGTTTAGAGGTAAAATCAGCAATTTTATTAAAAGAAGCCGCTGATTTAGTGAAGAGTGTGTTAGCTTAACAAACTTTTGTTGGATATTTTACCCCAAAAATGTAATTTGTCCCCCGAATCAACAATTATTAATTATGGGATTTATATCAGAATTTAAAGAGTTTATTAACAAAGGTAACGTAGTTGACTTAGCTGTTGCAGTTATCTTAGGTGGCGCATTTCAAGCCATCGTTACTTCATTGGTAGATGATATCATCATGCCAATCATTGCAATGTTTGGTGGATTTGATAAAATTGAAGACTTGAAAGCTGGGCCGTTTACCTATGGTAAATTTATTGCTGCTACCATCAAGTTTTTATTGATCGCATTGGTTTTATTTACAATTGTTAAATTGATGAACAAAGCCAAAGAAAAAGCCAAAGAAGCATAAAAAATCATTACCTAAATGCCGGGAATAACTCCCGGCATTTTTTTATTTTAAACATTTATGAAAAAGCTAAATATTTTATTTTGTGCATTGATATGCATGAGTGTTAACGCATTTGCTCAAGGCGGCGATGAAGACGTTAAAAAGAAAGCCTCAGAAGGTAATACCATGAAAGACATTAAGGATACTGGTTGGGTGAGAGGTGGTTTCTTTGCCACTAACTTATCTAATACCACATTCTCTAATTGGTCTCAAGGTGGTACTAACAACTCTTCAGTAATTATTACCTCTTCTTTGTTTGCTATATACAAACACAAAGATGGAAAGCAAATTTGGGAAAACTACCTCGACCTTGCTTATGGATTGATGAGAAATGGCAAGAACAAAATCGATGACCCTTCAAATCCTGGCACTAAAATCACCAATCCTTTCATTAAAAATGAGGACAAATTGGTTTTCTTATCTAAATACGGCAGAAAAATCAACGACAAATTGAACTATTCGGTACTATTTAGTTTGAACACTCAGATGTTCCCTGGATATGAGGCAACCGATGTTTTAAGAAAGAACAACCACGTTTCAAATTTTATGGCTCAAGGTTTCGGTTATTTGTCAGTGGGTATAGATTACAAACCAGTAAAGTATTTTTCACTTTACTTCTCTCCTATCACAGCAAAATATACAGTTGTTAGAGAACAACGATTGGCCGATTTGGGATTGTATGGTATGACTCCTGCTGAATACGATACCACTGGTAGTTGGACAGGCGCCATTCCTAGAAAAATCAAAGATGGTCAGACATTTAGAAAAGAGTTAGGTTGGTATATCAACATGTCGTTTAACAAAGACATCGCTAAAAATATTGGATTGCAATCTCGTTTAGAGTTTTTCCAAAACTATATGACCTTACAACCTGATAGAATAGATGTCAACTGGCAAAACACCCTTAACATGAAAGTTAACAAATATGTTTCGGTAACATTGATCAATCAGATGATTTGGGACTATGATGTGGACACTGTGAACGATCAAGAGGGCGTTCAAAGAAATATCCAATTAAAAAACTTTTTTGGTGTTGGATTTTCCGCGAAATTTGGAGATAAGTTGTAAACCTTAACAATGCCAATTCTAGAAATCTTTCCGGGCAACCCAAACGAACGCTATTTAGAACAAATGGCGGCCGAATTGCGTTCTGGAGAGGTTATAATATGTCCAACTGACACCATTTATGCGTTTGTTTGTTCATTATCCAATAAAAGTGGCATTGAAAAGATTTGCAAATTGGTCGGTAAAAAGCCAGAAAAAGCCAATTTGTCCATTATATGTTCTGATTTAAAACATATCAGTGATTATACCATTCAGTTTGACAAATCTATTTACAAGGTGATGAATAGGAACCTTCCCGGACCATTTACCTTTATTTTAAAAGCCAACTCCAAAGTTCCAAAGTTGTTCTTAAACAATAGAAAAACCTTGGGGATAAGAGTTCCAGACAATAAAATTCCATTGAGACTTGTGGACTTAATTGGAGAACCTTTGGTATCGGCATCTGTGCATCAGCCAGGCAATACCGAAACAATGATGAGTGATATCATTGAAATAGAAAATGCTTACAGGCATCAAATCAACTGGTTTATAGATTCTGGAAGCGGTGGTATTCAGGGTTCAGCCATTATCGATTGCAGTGGAGAAGAGCCTGAGTTAATAAGAGAAGGACCAATACCTGTCATCTAAAAGCAGATTTATTGAAAGATACGATACCCCTTTGAAGGCAATGGCCAGAGAAGGGGTATTCTTTTAAACAAAAAACAAGAAAATTGAAAAAAAAACCTTAAAATTGCATTTGAATTAGTAAGGTAATTGCCTGCTAATGCAAGTAAGAATAACAATGGCCGTAAACGACATCTCAATAAAAGTGAATATAGGTGACAGGGTGTATCCACTGAGAATACAGGCTACTGAAGAGGAATATGTCAGAAAAGCTGCAAAGCTATTGAATGAAAAAATGGTTTTTTTCAACAATAATTTTTCCGTTAAAGATAAAATTGACGGATTAGCAATGGCCGCATTGGAATTTGCGGTTGATTCGTTGAATAAATCGAATGAAAACATACAATACCAGCAACAACCATCGAGTTTCGAGCCAATAGAATCGGAACTAAAGCGTATTGAAGACATTCTAAATTCTTAATTGCATTTATAGCATCTTATCCCTAATTCAATAATTATATAAATAACTATTGAAATGAGCGTAATTTTGTACATCGCAGTCGGACTACTAGTGGGGCTTGCCATCGGCTATTTTGCCGGGATGCCATTAGTAAAGAAGCAACAGCAAGCACAAGCAGATTTATTATTAGAAGAGGCAAAAACGAAAGCAGAAGCTATCAAACAAAGCAAAATGCTGGAGTCGAAAGAGAAATTCTTAGCTTTAAAAGCTGAACACGAAAAAGAAGTTCAAAAAAGAAATTCAGAAATTCAAATTGCCGAAAACAGAATCAAACAAAAAGAACAATCTTTAGATGATCGAATCAAGACCTACAAATCTAAAGAAGACGAAATTGAAAAATTCAAAAACCAATTAGCAACTCAACAGAGTGTTTTAAGCAAAAAAGAAAATGAATTAGAGCAATCTCGCCAACAACAAATTAAAATGCTTGAAAAAGTAGCCAATTTGTCGGTTGAAGAGGCTAAGGCACAAATGTTAGAAGCAGTTAAAGCTGATGCTCACACTGATGCCATTGCTCAAAGCAAAATCATCATCGAAGAAGCAAAATTAAATGCTACTAAAGATGCGAAACGTGTTGTATTGCAGACCATCCAAAGAACTGCAGCTGAAACAGCTATTGAAAATACTGTTACTGTATTCAACCTAGAAAACGACGACATCAAAGGTCGTATCATTGGTAGAGAAGGTCGTAACATTAGAGCATTAGAAGCAGCAACTGGTATTGAGATTATTGTTGATGACACTCCTGAAGCTATCGTGTTGTCTGGATTTGATCCAGTAAGAAGAGAAATCGCAAGATTGTCTCTACACAGATTGGTTGCAGATGGTAGAATTCACCCAGCACGTATCGAAGAAATTGTTGAGAAAACAAAGAAAGATATTGAGCAAGAAATCATCGAAATCGGTCAAAGAACTGTTGTTGATTTAGGTATTACTGGCTTACATCCTGAATTGATTAGAATCGTAGGTAGAATGAGATACCGTTCATCTTATGGTCAGAACTTGCTAAAGCACAGTAGAGAGGTAGCAAACCTTTGTGCAACTATGGCTTCTGAACTTGGATTAAACACTAAACTTGCTAAAAGAGCTGGTTTATTACACGATATTGGAAAAGTTCCAGAAGATGACGCTGAAACTCCTCACGCTTTATTGGGTATGAAGTGGGCTGAAAAATATGGTGAACATCCAGAAGTGGTAAATGCCATCGGTGCCCACCACGATGAAATTGAAATGACAAGTATGTTGTCTCCAATTGTACAGGCTTGTGACGCTATCAGCGGCTCTCGTCCGGGTGCAAGAAGAGAAGATACTGAAAACTATATCAAACGTTTGAAAGACTTAGAAGCTCTAGCAATGGGCTTTAAAGGAGTCGATAAAGCGTTTGCAATTCAAGCAGGTAGAGAATTAAGGGTTATGGTTGATAGCGAAAAAGCAACAGATGCAGAAGCAGACAACCTAAGCTTTGAAATTTCTCAAAAAATCATGAAAGAAATGATTTATCCTGGTCAGATTAAAATAACCGTTATCAGAGAAAAAAGAGCAGTGAACTTCGCTAAATAGCGAAGTTCTTTTTTTATAATGGCAAATAGCATCGGTCATCAATTGGTGTTTACTTCCTTCGGTGAGTCTCACGGACCAATGGTTGGAGGTGTTTTGGATGGACTTCCGTCTAACTTTGCTATTGATTTGAATAACATTCAAAAAGAACTCAACAGACGCAAACCTGGTCAATCTAGCATCAGTACTGATAGAAAAGAAGACGATACTTTTGAAATCGTTTCTGGACTATTTGAAGGCAAATCAACTGGTGCTCCAATTGCTATAATCATCAAAAACACCGGTCACAACTCTAAAGACTATGCAGCTTTAAAAGACGTCTACAGGCCTGGGCATGCCGATTTTACTTATTCTAAAAAATATGGCAACAGAGATTATTTTGGAGGCGGCAGAAGCAGTGCTAGAATTACAGCAGCATGGGTTGCAGCGGGTGCTATTGCCAAACAATTTTTAAAAGAAAAATTCGATATCTCAATTCAATCTGTTGTTTCAAAAATCCAAAACATTCAAGTTGAAAACGTGTTTGCTTTAAATTGGTCTGAAGCAGAAAACAACATCGTTAGATGTCCAGACAAAACTATCGCCCAACAAATGTCAGACTTAATTGTTACTGTTAAAGAAAAAGGCGACAGTGTTGGCGGAGTAATTAGCACAAGAATAGAGGGTTGTCCGATTGGAATTGGAGAACCTATTTTCGATAAATTAAATGCCAGTCTAGCCCATGCCATGTTTAGCATCAATGCTGTAAAGGGCGTTGAATTTGGCAATGGATTTGAAGGCACAACCTTGTTTGGAAGTCAATTCAATGACACACCAGATAAGAACAGCAACCATGAAGGTGGCATCAATGCTGGAATAAGTACTGGAAAGAACATTGAATTCAATGTTGCGTTTAAACCTGTCTCTAGTATCAAAACCGAACAAAAAGCCATGAATGCACAAGGTGAAATGGTTGACCTTATTGTTGATGGTCGACACGACCCATGCGTTCTACCCAGAGCAGTGCCTATCGTTGAAGCAATGTCTGCTTTGGTGGTATGCGACCAATTATTACTAAACTTGAAATACAAAATATGACAGAATTATGACAGAAGTTTTACCAATAACGGAGTCTAATTAAAAAAAAGAAAAATATAGTACAAGTATAATGAAGCAACTAATCTACATCAGTGTTCTAACCTTCTTTACAAACAGTGCTTTTGGGCAGTGTATGACCGATTACTATCGCAACGAGGCAAAGAAAAACAACCCTGTCATCAATACCCTAGAGCAAACCTTTTATGATAATGTTACCCAAGTTAGCAATACACAACGTGCTACCAAATACATCATACCTGTTGTATTTCATGTAATTCATACCAACGGACCAGAGAATATCTCACAGGCTCAAATCGAGAATCAAATCAAAATATTAAACGAAGATTTTAGTTTCAACAATGCAAATAAATCAGCTATTCGTGCTGCATTTACGAGCGTTGCAGCTGATGTTCAAATAGAATTTAGACTAGCTAAAATCGACCCTAATGGCAATTGTACAAACGGTATCAACCGCGTTTACAGCCCTTTGCACAATGATGCTAGAGATGAAGTTAAATCTATACCTGGAGCTAGATGGGACAATAGAAAATACTTAAATATTTGGACAGTAAGCAGCATTAAAGACCAAAGTGGTTCGGGTGGTACAACATTAGGATATGCCTATTTACCATCTTCAGTAGCTGCTGGTTTAAGCAATATGGATGGTATTGTGATGAGATCCGATTATGTTGGAGTTATCGGCACTGGTTCAGTTTCAGGAGCAGGAAGAACATTGACCCACGAAATTGGTCATTACCTTGGATTGCTTCACACATTTGAAGATGGTTGCTCAGGCAACGGTAACTCTGGAGATAGATGCGCTGACACACCTCCAGTAGCAGGTACTTTTACCAATGCTTCATGTCCAGCTAATGGAAATTCTTGTACCACGGACAATCCAGATAAGATAGATCAATGGGAAAATTACATGGATTACTCGCAAGGTACTTGTCAATCGATGTTTACATTGAATCAAAAGAGCATCATGCACAGCACATTAACCAACTATTCTTTCAGAGTATCATTGGTATCTACAAATAATTTAATTTCAACTGGTGTACAAGACAACACCTCGGCTGCACCACTAGCATTTTTTAGCAGCAGCACGAGAACAGCATGTGTTGGTCAACCAGTTTCTTTCTATGATATATCATGTAAAGCTCAAGTAACAAATAGACTTTGGTCGTTTGTTGGAGCGAATATCAGCAGCACCAATAAAGACACCCCGGTAGTTATTTATAGTGCACCTGGAAAATACAAAGTGACATTGATGGTGAGTAACGGTATTGGCAGCAACACATTGAATGTGGATGAATACATAACTGTTAAGCCAAGTGTAGCATTTGACAAACCAAGTGTTTCTCAAAATTTTGAGTCTAATAATTGGAACATAGCTACTGGATGGAATGTCCTAGATGTTGGAACGTATAAATTTACAAGAGACTCTACAACTGCCTATAGAAATAAATCGTGTATTTATGCACCTATCTCTACGGCAGTTCCTACTGGTCAAAGATTTCAATTGGTAACACCTGCAATTGATTTGAGAAGCTTAGAAGGTAAACAACCAAAGTTATCTATGATGATTGCCTATATCAGACAATCAACGGCTTCATATGAAGAATTCAGATTGTATTATTCAAGAGGATGCGAAAACAATTGGACCCAATTCAATTATAGAAATGCGACTTTTATGTCATATAGCAGTAATACTTTTCAAACTGGCTTTAAACCAACGACCAACAATCAATGGAAACAAATTAGTTTCCCGTTAACCAACTTTGAAAAAGACAGCAATGTGTCATTTATGATAGAGATTACTGGCAACAAAGGCAATCCAGTTTATATCGATGCCATCAATATTGGACAATTCAACACGGATGTTACTGAGATTGAAAAATCCATTAATTTAAATGTTTACCCTAATCCAGCAGAAGACAGATTGACCATTCAATATGAAAATCAAACTGGAAGCACAGAAGTTTGGTTAGAAAATATGGAAGGCAAAAAAGTGGCAGAAATTGCGCCAGAGAGTAATCAAATAGGCCAAGTTGAAATCAATTGGACAAAAGAAAACAGCATTACATCAGGAATTTATCTAATAAAAATAAAATCAAATAACCAAATTATCAATAAAAAGGTAATATTTGCAAATTGATTTTAATAGGTAATGACGAAAAACTTAGTAATTGTTGAGTCGCCTGCCAAAGCAAAGACCATAGAGAAGTTTCTTGGCAAGGACTATACAGTCAAGTCAAGTTTCGGACACATAAGGGACCTTGACAAGGGCGACAACGCAATTGATATTAACAATGGGTTCAAACCCAACTATATAGTTTCACCTGACAAGGTGAAGGTAGTATCTGAGCTTAAAAAACTGGCTAAAGAAAGTGAGACAGTTTGGTTGGCATCGGATGAGGACCGCGAAGGAGAAGCTATTTCTTGGCACTTATTTGAAGTATTAGGCTTAAAAGAAAGCAATACCAAAAGAATAGTGTTTCATGAAATTACTAAACCAGCCATTGAACATGCCATTAAAAATCCTAGAAAGATTGACAAGGCATTGGTTGATGCTCAACAAGCAAGAAGAATTCTAGACAGATTGGTGGGTTTTGAACTATCTCCTATTTTGTGGAAAAAAGTGAAACCTTCTTTATCTGCTGGTAGAGTTCAATCAGTTGCTGTTAGATTGATAGTTGAAAGAGAGAGAGAAGTTAATCATTTTAACAGCGAAAGCGATTATAAGATTGTTGCAGAGTTAAAAAAATCTGATAACAACAAACCAATCAAAGCAGAATTGCCTCAAAGATTCAAATCTGAAAAAGAAGCAATTGATTTCTTAACAGCTGCTCAAGACAGTACTTTTAGAATTGATAATATTGAAGTAAAACCAGCTCAAAGAAAAGCGGCTGCACCTTTTACTACTAGTACTTTACAACAGGAAGCTTCTAGAAAATTAGGTTATCCAGTAGCAAAAACAATGTTGCTGGCTCAAAAATTATACGAAGCTGGTCACATTACCTATATGAGAACCGACTCTGTTAATTTATCTGAAACAGCCATACAAGGTGCTGCTAAGGAAATTATTAGAGCTTATGGTAAAGAATACAGTGCTCCAAGAAACTATACTACAAAAAATAGCAGTGCTCAAGAAGCTCACGAAGCCATTCGTCCGACTTATTTTGAGAACCACACAGCTGGTACAGATGCTCAGGAAGTACGATTATACGAATTGATTTGGAAACGCTCTATCGCTTCACAAATGGCCAATGCCGAATTAGAGAGAACGATAGTAGATATCAATGTTAGCAAAGCAAATAAGAATCTAAAAGCCGAAGGTGAAATCATTCAGTTTGATGGATTTTTAAAAGTATATTTAGAAGGCAAAGACGAAGATGAAGATGAAGAAAATTCAGACATTCTTCCTCCTCTTAGTAAAGGTGAAATGCTGGAGTTGATTCACATGACATCTGAACAAAAATTCAGTCGTCCTGCTCCAAGATACACTGAAGCTAGTTTGGTTAAAAAGCTTGAAGAGCTTGGTATTGGCCGACCTTCCACCTACGCCCCTACCATTTCTACGATTCAAAAACGCGGTTATGTTATCAAAGACAACCGCGAAGGCACAACCCGTCAATTTCAAACTGCTGTTTTAAAAGGAGGTAAAATCACTGTTAAAACTGCTTCTGAAAGAGTTGGCGTAGAAAAAAATAAATTATTCCCTACAGATATTGGAACATTGGTAACCGACTTCTTAAGCGAACATTTCAAACACATTATGGACTATGGCTTTACTGCTTTAGTAGAAAAAGAGTTTGATGAAATTGCTCAAGGAATGATAGAATGGACCAAAATGATCAACAGCTTCTATGTACCATTCCACAAAGATGTAGACAACACTCTAGCAACAGCTGAGCGTGTAAAAGGCGAACGCATCATCGGTACAGATCCAGAAACTGGCAAACCAGTAACCGGTAGAATTGGTCGTTATGGACCATTGGTGCAAATTGGTGAAGCCGACGATGAAGACAAGAAATTTGCTAGTTTAAGAGCTGGTCAAACGCTTGAAACCATCACCATTGAACAAGCTTTAGAATTGTTTAAATTGCCAAGATTGATTGGCGAATATAAAAGTGAAAAAGTAACTGCTGCCATCGGTAGATTTGGTCCATACATCAAATTTGGAAGTTTGTTCGCCTCTATTCCGAAAGACAGAGATATTTTTGAAATTAATATCAATGAAGCCATTGAATTGATTGAAGCAAAAATTCAGGCAGAGAAAGAAAAACTAATCAAATCTTTTTCAGAAGACAAAGACCTAGAAATTTTGAAAGGTAGATGGGGACCATACATTGCCTATAAGAAGAACAATTTCAAAATCCCTAAAGATTCTGTTGCAGATCAATTGACTTACGCACAAGTAATGGAGTTAATTGAAAAACAAGGAGGATTAAAAGAAAAGAAATCTTCAAAATCTGACACAGCTGCTCCAAAAGCTAAAGCCAAAGCTAAGGCAAAAGCCAAAGCTAAAACTAAAAAATAAACCTTACTACGGAATGCTCGAAATCGTAAAAATAAAAGCTTTGATTTCGCTGCTAGACGACCCAGATCAGCAAGTTTGGGAAGCAGCAATGAACGAATTGTCTAATGCAGATTATACCCAAACGCAAGATTTACTGCATCTTTTACATAAAGACATCGAGTCGGTTGAACAACAAGAGCGCTTGCAATCTATCATTGAGCGCATAAGATATCAGCATATTGGTAAACTGATCAATCAATGGAAAGAAAAAGGCGGTAAAAACCTTTTAGAGGTTATGACTTACATCTGTCAATTGAGATATCCTGAAGTGACAGAATCTGAGTTGAATGAAAAATTAGAAGCATTGAGATTAGATGCTTGGTTGGAATTCCATTATGATTTAACGTCTTTTGAGAAAGTAAAAATCCTCAATTATATCCTATTCCAATTACATGGATTTAGAGGCGATGAAGAAAACTTCTTAC
Source organism: uncultured Chitinophaga sp. (assembly GCA_964438995.1). Classification (GTDB taxonomy): domain Bacteria; phylum Bacteroidota; class Bacteroidia; order NS11-12g; family UBA955; genus JABMMZ01. The sequence goes on along the minus strand of CAYTMQ010000015.1, from coordinate 5,102 downwards.
ACCACGACAATAGCTTTTTAAACAAAGTTCTAGACAATAAAAAAGGCAATCCAATTTCTTTATCTATCGTGTATATGCTCGTAGCACAGCGATTGAATGTCCCAATTTATGGTGTTAATTTACCAAGACATTTCATTATGGCCTATGTAGAAGATGAAGAAACTGGGACCATCGAAAAGTTTAACGATCAACAAGAAATTACTGAAACGGCATTCGGAGAAATTAAATTTTATATCAATGCCTATAATGGTGGCGGGGTGTTTAATCACAGTCAGTTGAAAGGCATATTAAAAGAAATGCAACTGGATGAAAAACCAGAATACATGTTACCATGCAGCAATTCGGTAATTGTTTTAAGGGTATTAATGAACCTGTACAACAGCTATAAATCTCAAGAAAAAGAAGAAGCTGAATACATTGATGCTATCATCAAATCTTACACAAGCAGGCTAAAAGCTTAGATTCAATCCTAAAGGAACAAATTTGGAATAATCTCCATTGTTGCGGATGATTTCTCTAACGATTGTACTGCTGATATTTGAATAAGACGGACTAGATAATAGGAACACTGTTTCAATATCGTTTTCGAGTTCTTTATTCGCAAAAGCGATGCTTTGTTCGTACTCAAAATCCAACCCAGAACGCAAACCTCTTAACACAAACTTGGCACCTATTTCCTTACAAAATTTGATGGTTAATCCAGAATACGATTGAATTTTAACATTTGGATAATCAGCAAAAACTTTTTGTAACATATCGGTTCGCTGTTGAACGGAGTACAGCGTCTTTTTTGAAGAATTCTCTCCTATTCCTATAACAATGGAATCAAACAATTCCAGACCTTTTATGACTATTTCAAAATGACCCTTTGTAATTGGGTCAAATGAACCAGGGAATAATGCTATTCTTTCCATTTTATTGATTGAGTTTAAAGCCAGTAAACGAGGTGTTACCGTATTGTTTCTTCAAAAATACATGATTGTTATTAAATACCAATCTATCGATGTGCTCAACTACAAATATTCTATCACCCTTAAGAAACCAATCACTGCTCAATACTTTGTTCACCATTTCATGAATATTGGGTAAATCATACGGTGGATCTGCAAATATGATATCAGCTTCTAAAGTGTCATTTGTCACAAATTTCAAAACATCCGATTTAACGACTTTCCATTCATCAATTTGCAATTGTTTTTTGATGGACTTTATGTAATCAATGTTTTTAATGTAGTGGTCGACACTAATTAAAGAAGCAGCTCCGCGAGATAAAAACTCTAAGCCTATATTTCCAGTACCTGCAAATAGGTCGATAACACTTATCCCTTCAATGTCTCTAATAGATTCTAGTGAGTTGAACAAGCTCTCCTTAACCAAATCAGTTGTTGGTCGTGTGTTAGAACCATGATAAGACGGGAATTGAAATCCTTTATACTTGCCGTGAATTATACGCATAGAGCCCCCAAGTGATTAGGCATCAACAATTGATCTAAATCTAAAATTTCAGAATCTGGATTTTCAAATGGAATTTGTAACGACTTAACTGAAGTAAAGTATGGTGTAAAAAATTCTATAAGTCCGAATTTATGAGCGCAATAATAATCTAAAACCAGTTCCATGTCCTCTTGTTTGAGGTCGCTGATTTGAATGGCATTGATGATGAAATACAATATTTCTGTTTGGTCAGAATACGAGAATGAGTTTGCGAAAAGGCATTGTCCATCACGATAAACAACTATAGCGATAACATCATGTCTTCCAAAAACAAAAACTTTTTTGCCTTTGATATCCTTCATCCATTTATCAATACCATATAGCAAGTGCAATTCTGTATGACCAACATTTTCATGGATTTTAAAATCATCATTCAGTGGGTTCAGAGCTTGACTTAACTTGTTAGGCACTAGTTCAAAATCAGGATTAAAACCTACTTTGTAACCCTCGTTGAACATTGCTTCGCTTAACCATTGATCTTGCATTGCATCAGCTGAATTAAGCACTTTATAAGCAACCAATTGTTTACTCAAGCTTGAATAGGCTGACAATACAGTAAAATCAGAAATCTCAGAAACAAACAGATTGCACAACTTAAGAGAAATGCCGTTATCTAATATTCTTTCTGCTATAATATGTTTTTTACTGTTCGACTCCATTCAAGATTTAAGGATATGATTGCAAAAATAACAAAACTGATGAGTAAATAGGTTTTTATATCAAACTTATTTAAAACAAAAACCCCGCACTAGGCGGGGCATTGTAAATTTAAAAACAAACTTAAAAATGATATAATTATCCTTTTTTCGCTTTCAAGGTGATTTTCAATTTCACTTCATCGTTGATTGCGTTATCACCGATTTTTTTCAATAGGGCTGCAGGAGATGCAGAAACAGAGTTGTAAACGATACCCCATTGTAAACGGTTGATTACAACTTCGCCATTAGCGTTAACGTTGTCACCATCAACTACAACTTTTACAGGGAAAGAAATGTTGTGAACTGAATCTTTTATAGTTAAGTTACCAGATACTTTGTGGGTATTACCAGCTGCGTCGTTGGTTAATACTTCAGAACTAGAAACTTCAAATTTAGCAGTTGGGAAACCAGCAACGTTAAAGAAGTCTGGAGACATTAAGTGACCAACCAATTTGCCGTTCATATCAGCATCGGTAATGTCCAAATCTTTAATAGTACTCATGTTAACTGTGAAAGAACCAGAAACGATGTTACCATCTTTAATGTTTAGGTTACCACCGTTTACATTAACTGTTCCGTTGTGTGAACCAACTTTTTTAGTTGCTTCCCATTCCAACATTGAACCAGTTGAATCTACGATGTAGTTAGCACCTGTTGTGTCTTTACTTACTTCTGCTACTTCTTTAGTTTCGGTAGCTTGCTGATTGCTGCAAGATGCAAATACACCAGCTAGAGATAACATTAAAATTAATTTCTTCATGAAGCAAAAATAATATTAACGTTCGTTACAACATATATCTATTTCCTATCCATATATAACGTTTATTTATAAAGTCGGCGTTGGTGAAAGTAGCGTTACCTGAAGGGTTTCCACCGCTTACGTGCAAGTCGCTAAATGCAGCATGTTGATTCACAAATGCCGCTCCAGTAAAGTTAAATGAAACTGGTGTGAAAACGCTGTTCATTTCATCTTCTATCACCTCCATCTTAGTAGCATCGTTACAATATGCCAAACAGGTAATAGCGCCATGTTTAGCAGCTGAATCTTTAATTATTGAAAGCGATTCTTCGAAATTTTTTGTTTTAACTATGAAAATCAATGGACCGAAGCATTCTTTAAGATACGTTGACGAATCAGATGCATCTGCAGTGATGATGCTTGGCACTAAAATTCTTGCATTAGAGAATTCAGTGTTTTCAACTTTAACATCTAAAGTAATTGCATTGGCTTGGTGTTGTTTGATGGTATCTTCTACTCTGTTGATGGTGGCATCGTTTTGAATTGCACCCAAGGTTGGAGCAGCGGCTTTAGGATTTTCCATCAGTGCTTTCACAGCATTGGTGATAGCAGCTTTAGCATCATCAAAAGAAATCGTTCCTTCTGGCGTTACGACACCTGTTTCAGGAATGTAAATATTTTGAGGTGCTGTGCACATCTGACCAGAATACAATGAAATAGAAAAAGCGATATTTTGCGCTACAGCATTAAAATTGTTACAAGAATCAACCAATACAGAATTGATACCTGCTTTTTCTGTAAAACAGGTTTTACCTAACGATTCAACATAATCACCAAAAGCATTACCACCAGTATAGTCAATTAACTTGACTGCTGGGTGTTCTGCTAGTATTTTGGTTATTGGGTTAGCACTACTATCAGATGCTAGTTGAACGATATTTGGGTTTAGGCCATGTTTGATAAATACCTTTTGCAATTCTTCTACAAAAATGGCAATTGGGTATACGGCTTTAGGATGCGGTTTAACGATTGCAGAATTACCAGTAATTAAATCTGCGTATAGACCAGGAACGGTGTTCCAGGTAGGGAAAGTTGAACAACCAATAATCAAACCAACACCTTTAGGTACAGGCTTATAATTTTTATGTAAAGTAAGATCAAATTTACCCATGTTTTTCACCCAATCAACTTGATTTGGGTAGTAGTCTAATTGATCGATAGCGCTAACCATAACTTCAAGAGCGCGGTCGCATGCGTGCGGACCAGAAGCTTGGAAACTCATTAAGAAACTTTGACCGGTTGTATGCATAGTAGCGTAGGCCATTTCAAAGAATCTATTAGATACATTATTTAGGGATTCAAAAAGAATATCGAATCTGGTTGTATGATTAATTTTTCTCCATTGATTGAAAGCAGATTGAGCGTTATTGATGATGGTATCGGTATCTACTTTAGGGTAGTGAATACCAAGCCCAGTTTGCATGTAAGGAGAGACTTCTTCGCCGTAGTAATCCGCATTAGGATTACCGGGCAATTCATAATTAGAGTTAAGGCGTTTTTGGAAAGTTTCGAGGCCAGCGGCATTAAGAGATTCGTCGTAGGCTTTAGGGTTTTCGTTATAGTGAGCGAAGAATTTTCGTTCTCTATTAGCTTTAATAAGATCGGCGATTTGCATGGTGCAAAAATGCGATATTTTTTCGAGTTGTAGGAGATAAAAAACAAAAAACCCACATCTTTTGGATGTGGGTTTTGAAATGAGTTTGGCAACGACATACTTTCCCAGTTTTAACACAAGTATCATCTGCGCTAAGGGGCTTAACTTCTCTGTTCGGAATGGGAAGAGGTGAACACCCTTGCTATAGTTGCCATAAAGAACTTTATGTAAATGACAAAAATTGAAAGTAAGAGAAAAAAGAAATGGTAAGTTTACGGGTAATTAGTACTACTCGACACACATATCACTATGCTTACATCTGTAGCCTATCAACGTAGTAATCTCCTACGACCCTTATAAAGAAATCTCATCTTGAGGCAAGTTTCGCGCTTAGATGCTTTCAGCGCTTATCTTATCCGAACTTAGCTACTCTGCAGTGCCACTGGCGTGACAACAGATTCACCAGAGGTTCGTCCAACTCGGTCCTCTCGTACTAAAGTCAGATCCTCTCAAATTT
>CAYTMQ010000014.1:0-64923 GCA_964438995.1 uncultured Chitinophaga sp. | reverse complement strand
TCGCAACCTGCAGCATTTGTTGCCTTCATGGTTACATTGAAATTACCACTGTACAAGTATTGGTAGGTTGGACTTACTGTAGTAGAAGTTCCGCCTTCTCCAAAGAACCATGAATAGTTGGTATAAGTTGTGTTGGTTGGTGTAAAGCTCACACCATTCAATCCTAATTCTTTGAAAGTAAAGTCGCAAATCGGAGATTCACTCACTGTAATGGTTTGTCTTGCAGTATCGCCGCAACCACCATTGTATGATGCTGTCAACGCTACATTATATGTTGTAGTGATTGAAGGATTGTACAATCTAACTGGTGCATCTATGTTGCTGAATGTACCATTTCCAAAATCCCAATAGTATTGAATGTTACCTCTATCGCCAGTTGATTTGTTGACGAAGTGAGCAGACTCACCAGAACAAATATCTTGCACTGAGAAATCAGCTTTAGGTTGAATCAATACATCTACAAGTTTTGTTACACTTGCTTCACAACCATTGGTGTAAGTAGCTTTAAGGGTAACAGAATACGGACCTTCGAATGGCCAGTTTTTAGTAACGTTTTTAGTTGTTGTAGAAGAGTTGTCGCTGAAAGTCCATCTGTAGAATGGATTTGGAACAACCTCATTGGTTAAGTTGGTAAATACCGTAGGCTTTTTACCACAATACTGGTCGCCTACGAAATCAGGATTAGGCGTTGCTTTGATGGTTACAGGTTTGGTTACAGAGTCTCTGCAATCAAATTCAGAAACAGCTAGCAATTTAACATTGTAAGTGCCAGGGGTTAAATATGGATGTAAGCCATCGTATTGAGTTGAGTTAGAACCATCGCCAAATGTCCAGAAAGCACCTTGATTACCTAATGCAATGGTTGAAGTATTAGGGAAAGACACCTCTGTTTTAGCACAAACTGGTGCTAAAGGCGCAGAGAAGTTAGGCACTGGACGAGCAAACATGTAAGCATTTTTAACAAGTGTAGCAACACAACCATTAGCAGAAGCTTTTAGGGTTACTTTATAGCCACCTGGTGTTGCATATAAATGTGTAGGATTGATAGTAGTAGATTTAGGAGAAGCATCACCAAAATCCCATTCGTAAGTCAATACCCCATTACCAACAGTTGTTTGGTTTTGGAACGACACTGCAATACCTTGACATTTGTTATTAGCTCTAAATTTCACATTAGGCAATTCACCAACTTCAACTAAAATAGTTGTGTCTTTTAAAACTCCCCAAGGGAAACTTTTAGCAATTAATTTTACGTTATAGCTGCCAGCTTGTTTGTATTCATGCACTGGGTTTTGTAAGTCAGAACTATCACCATCGCCGAAGTACCAAGTATAAGTGGCATTGCCAGAATGGATAGTTGTTGTATTTTCAAATAAGGTAGCATCACCTAAACAGATGGACGCTGGGAATTTGAAGCTTGGTTTAGGAGTTGGTGCTACAACCACAGTTCTCTTAATTGTGGAGTCGCAGAAGTTTGGACCTAAATCAGAATATCTGACTGAGAAAGTAACAAAACTATCAAGGAATGTAGATGTAGGTAAGAAAGTTATAGAACCTGGTCCGCTTGAAGACGGAGCAACAGTTGTATATTCGGTGCCAGGCACAACAGCTCCCCATCTAGTAGTGGCAATTACTGAATTAATTACCCAAGTTGTGGTATGTCCTGCATTTGTAAATCCTGTAGGAGGTACAAGTTCATAAGTATTACTTTTACCAACTTCAGCAACGTCAGGTTTGGTGTTATCACCAATTCTAAATTGACCTTGGAAAGGAGTGCCTTTAACAACATCAGAGCCAATTGGACGAGGTTTAACTGTAACCACTAATGCAGATCTGGTAGGATTGATACATGCTTTGCTATAGAAAAATTCGCAGTCGATAGTGTAGGTAGGGCCAAAGCCACTAGTGCCAAATAGGCCATAAGAATATTTACCACCTACTATACTTAAATCACCGTTGGAAGTTGGTGCAGTAGAACCTTTCATATAAATGTCATTTCCTCCACCTGTAGGGTCAATTGTGAAATAGAATCCATATAATTGAGCTCCTGTTAACAGCAGACCTTTAGTAGATACTTTTATAAAGTTCATACCACCTGAAGTATAACATCTTCCACCACCTGAATTAATCAATGTCCATGCAGATGAATTTGTTTCGGAGCCATTAAAGGTTCCAGTTTTGTAATACAATTGATAGTTGGTTGTAGGGTTGTTTAGATATACTCTAAATGCTATACTATCAATAGTTAATGTGCTCACTGGAGTAACGTCGAAGTAATTGCCATTGTATGCAGAATAGTTGAACGACACAACAATGTTACCTGTATTGCCATTGCTTAAAGACGATTTTGTTACGAAGCGATAAGCCTGTGCATAAAATGTTGTAGTGCCAGAAATTGATGGACCGACAACATTTTTGCCATTAGCAAACGGTGTGCCTCCAGTTGGTGTTTTATACCACATTATCGTATCGGTGCTTACACCAGTACTTGCGCTTAATGTAGGTTTTCCGATACCACATTGAGTAAAGTTTGTAGTGGTTGGAGTAGGAGGATTACCATAGAATTTTATGGTATATTTCAATGTATCGTTTGCCGCTACTGAGTCGGTTTGACCGTTAGGGCGACTGGTCCAGAATTTGAAGTTATAGGTTGTATTATTAGAGAAAGAAAAAGAAGAGTTTAGCACAATTCCAGTATCTTTAGCTGAACCTAGTTTGCTCGTTATATATCTAGTGGTTTGAGGTGTCCCATCTATGCTCCAATGCAATCTAAAGCTGTCTAATTTTAGTTTGCCAAAATTAAATACGCGAGCAGTAATGGCTTGAGTATTTGTGCAAAAATCTATGGGATTGATGGTGTAAACACCTGCATCATAATTGGTGCTAGGTGCGCTAATGATTTCAATTTCTCTCCAACTTGGATTAGATTGCTGACCGCTTGCAGTCATCTTAAAATTGGTCAATCTTAAACTGGTTGTTGTGACAGTAGGAAATGATGCCGAGTCTACACAGGCTTGAGCAATGGAAATGGTTTTCCAAAATACATAAGTAGATCCATTGTAATAGTATACGTCGGCTGCTGTTAAATTCCTGGTGTTGTTCCAAGCATTATGGAACCTGATTTTATTCATGCTCTTGGCAGAAGACCAAGTAAATGTCATGTGCTCATTACCTTGAATTCCATAGGTTGATGTCCAGATAAAGGCTTCTTGATTACCACAGCTACTAAAGCTATTGTTGTTGATTTGCGACCAGTTCCACAATCCATTTGGATCAGATGTGTAACCTGTGGCAGTTGCACTAGTTGCGATATTTGATTGGGCACCAATGATGCCGTAATTAAATACCACAAAAACACTTAAAGCAAGTGCCATTTTGTAGAATTTATCCATATTTTTTGTTGTTTTTCAAGTACAAATGTAAATTATTTGTACACAAAAACAAACATTATTAAATTAAATGTTCAAAAATTAGGAAAAAGAAGTAAAAAAAGGGGGAATTTTATAAAGAAAATAACAAACTATCTTATTAGTTTTAAGGCTGTTATACCTGCTTCGAAACCTTTATTCCCATGTTTTCCACCGCTGCGGTCTTTAGCTTGCTCTAAATTATTGGTGGTTAGTACGCCAAAAATAACTGGAAGGTTTTGATTTAGAGATACTTGCATTATTCCATCAGCTGCTGCTTGACAAATAAAGTCGAAATGTCTGGTTTCACCTTGGATAACGCATCCTAAGCAAATAACTGCATTAGGTTGTTTGTTTATAGCAAGTCTTTGAGCGCCATAAGGTAATTCAAACGTGCCAGGCACATAGTCAATAATAATGTTTTCTTGTTTTGCTCCAGCCTTGCCAAGAGCCTCGAGACAACCCTCTAAAAGAGCGCCAGTGATGTCTGTATTCCATTCTGAAACAACAATGCCAAAGACTTTGTCTTCGGCATTGGGTATATCATTTGGATTGTAATCCGATAAGTTTTTTAAATGTGTTGCCATTAATATGCACCTAAGTTGGCTTGAGCTCTAGCGATGTATTTGTCTACATCATAAGCATCTTGCACTTCAGAGTAATTAGCTTTAATTTGTTCGTATAATTCTAAAGCTTCTTTCCATTGGTTTTTCTTTTCGTAAACTTTAGCAGCTTTTTTTCTTGTCCATACAGCAGAAAATTCATCTTCAGCTTTAGCTACGCTTTTTAAATAAAATTTTAAACCATTGTCATAATCTTTGTTTTCGATGTATGCATCACCAATATTACATAAAGACAATGAAGACATTACAACATCATCAAATGATGTGTTTTCTAAATATTCTAGACCTTTTTTATATTCGCCAACTCTTAAGTAGCACATACCACTGTAATAGTTGCAAAGGTTTCCACCTTTAGTTCCACTATATTTTTCAGCTAATTTTGGTGCATCTTTAAGAACCAACTTAAAAGAATCTACTTCATAATAGCCTTGCACTTTGTATATTGCAGCGATTGCTTCATTTTCTCTTGGTACTTTATACATGAAATGGTATAAAGAATATCCAATTCCACCAATTAAAACAACAGAAACAATAAGAACCAAAGTTTTGTTCTGTTTGTTTAACCAAGCTTTAATTTTATCAACGAATAAACTGGCACTTGAAGGGCCAGAATTCTCTTCTTGCTCAATATACTCTTCGTTTTGTTCTTCGTTTTCTATGATTTCGTTGTTACTCATTTTAAACTAAATATTTTTTAAAAGGTTGCGAAAATAATCAAATTTGTGATTAATCCATAATAAATGGATAATTTCCATCGTAAACATCTGTAAATAATTCTGATGGATCTGGATAAGGAGAATTTTCTGAGAACTCAACGGATTTATTTACTGTCTCAACAATTCTCTCTTCCATTGCATCTAACTCTTCTTGAGTTGCAAATTTTTGATTTAAGATGGTTTCTTTAGTTGTTTCTAGTGGGTCTAGCGTTTTGTAGTGAGCTACTTCGTCTTTAGTTCTGTATGTTGCTGGGTCGCTCATGCTATGACCTCTGTATCTGTATGTTTTAATTTCTAAGAAAGTTGGACCATTGCCGGCTCTTGCTCTCTCTGCAGCTTCTGCAATCGCATCATGAACCGTTTCACACTTCATGCCATCAACTTGAAAAGAAGGCATATCGTATGCAGAACCAATCTTGTATATGTCTAATACATTGGTAGTTCTTTCAACTGAAGTTCCCATTGCATAGTCGTTGTTTTCGCAAATGAAGATAACTGGTAATTTCCACAGCATTGCCATATTAAAGGTTTCGTGCAATGCACCTTGTCTTACAGCACCGTCGCCCATAAAACACAAAGTGACATTTTTAGTGCCATTGTATTGGTCGGCAAATGCTATTCCTGCTCCTAAAGGAATCTGACCACCTACTATACCATGTCCACCTAAAAAGTTGTGTTCTTTGCTAAACATGTGCATGCTGCCGCCTTTGCCTTTGGTGCAACCAGTTGCTTTTCCATATAATTCTGCCATAACAGCATCGGCACTAACACCTAATGCCAAAGCGTGACCATGGTCTCTGTATGCAGTAATAAATTTGTCGTCTTTTGTTGTGGCACTAACCATTCCAGCTACAATTGCCTCTTGTCCAATGTACAAGTGACAGAATCCTTTAATCTTTTGTTGACCATATAATTGAGCTGATTTTTCCTCAAATCTTCTAACCAACAACATTATTTCGTACCATTTTAGGTAAGTTTCCTTATTAAAATTTATTTTTGCAGCCTTCGCCATAATCTTTAAATCTACGGCAAAAGTAATCAAATATATTTATCAATACAAAAAAGTGAGAATAAACAGAATTACCCTATATAATTTCAAAAATCACAGCGACTTAAAGCTTGATTTTACAGCTGATATCACAGGGATTATCGGCAACAATGGCAAAGGAAAAACCAATGTCCTTGACGCCATATATATGCTCAGTACCTGTAAGAGTTATTTCAATGCCATCGATTATCAGCTCATCAAACACGGTGAAACAGTCTGTGCGATCAATGCTGTTTTTCAAGATGATATGCAAATCGATTTGCAGTTGACAATTGAGCAAGGTAAAAAGAAAAAATTGAAAAGAAATGACAAACAGTATGATAAATTGATTGACCATATTGGTTTGATAAATACAGTTATTATCACACCTGATGATGTAGAACTTGTCATCGGACATAGTGATGTCAGAAGAAAATTCATTGATATTTGTATCAGCCAGACCGATAGAGAATATCTTAACAATTTAAGTGAGTACCAAAAAGTCCTAGATCAGCGCAACAAGCAACTCAAACTATTTGCTCAACATCGACATTTTGATGAGATTATTATCGAAAGTTATGATGCCAAATTGGTGCCAGCTGGCAATTATATCTACAAAAAAAGAGCAGAAGTTTTAGGTAAATTGAATGCGTATTTCAATGATATCTATCCAGCCTTTTCATCTGGAAACGAGCAAGTGTCGTTTAAATATGAGTCAGATTTACACGAACAAAATTTTAAAGATGCTTTAAAGAATGAAATCAATAAAGATTTGGCCGCGGAGCGCACCACAATTGGTGTTCATAAAGACGATGTGGTATTTGAAATCAATGGTTATCCATTAAAAAGATTTGGCTCTCAAGGCCAAAGTAAATCATTTATTGTCGCATTAAAGTTGGCGCAGTACCGCTATTTGTCAGATACTTTAGGCACTTTGCCAATTTTGTTGTTAGATGATATGTTCGAAAAAATAGATGAAGATAGAGCTCAAAGATTGATCGATATGCTGAGCAGTAAGACCTATGGACAGATTGTTTTAACAGATACTCATATCGACAGGGTTAGAAAACATTTTGAAAATGCCAAGAAAAGTATCAATTTCGTAGAGTTGTAAAATCATTCATGCAAAAGAAACCCAATCATAGTTTTACCATTCAAGAAGCACTTCAATTACTGACGTCTGATAAACGTATCAGCAAAGGATTGACCGAAAGTGTCATCAAACAAGAATGGCCAAATATTATGGGAGCAGCAATATCTAAACACACAACTGGATTGTATATTAAGGGTCAAGAATTGCATGTGTATTTTAATTCTTCTATCATTAAAAATGAATTTTTATACAACAAAGAAAAAGCCATTCAATTGGTAAATGAAGCTTTGGGATATGAAGCCATTTCAGACTTGGTGATTCATTGATGGAGAAAATAAAACCAATATCTGCTGGCTGGATCCTTACTGTGGTATACATAGTGGGTATAGTGGGATTTAGTTTACCTCAAACAAAGAAGCTGATGCCTCAATTGGTATGGATAAATCTATTGTTTACTGCTATTGTACTGTTGTCATATCACAAAAAATGGGGAAAAGAATCTGTGTTCGCCTTGTTTATGATTGGATCTTGCGGTTTTATGATAGAAGTTATTGGTGTAAAAACAGGAAGGGTGTTTGGGTATTATCAATACGGACCAACACTTGGTTATGCGCTATGGGACACACCCTTGATGATGTTTGTTAACTGGCTCACGACTTTGTATGTTACAAGACAAATTGCAGAAATGATTTCTAAAGACATTGTGATGACAAGTGCGGTCGCTGCAGCATTGATGGTGTTGTTGGACTATTTCTTAGAACCTTTTGCTATTCGTTATGGATTGTGGTTATGGAATAGTGGGGCAGTACCTCTTCAAAATTATATTGCTTGGTTTGTAATCGGATTTTTCCTTCAATACATCTATATAAAAAGTATTAAGTTCCCTAACAATAAACTGTCGTTACCAATCTATTTGATTCAACTAGGGTTTTTTATTGCTTTGTTTTTATTAAACAAATAAGCAAACATCTCTTTCAATGTAAATACTAAAATAAGTATTGGAACTAAGATGTCTATGTGTGGGAAATAGCTTCTAAATATACTTAAACGAAAAGTGAGCGCTATTACAATTGGAATTTGCCATTTTAAGTCGATGGTGTTTGTTTTGTCTAACATTAAGTAGGCAATGGTGATTAGGATATCGTAAATAAGATGCTGACCAAAACAAAGGTTTAACAAACTGAAAAGAAATAAAGCTTTAAAGTAAGATTCAGTTTTAATGGTCTTGAAAAAAACTACCATTGTGCACAAACCCAAACAGAATAATAATATTAATTTTAATGCTGAATTGGATACATTAAATAACAGTTTTAATGTATAGCCTATACTGGTGTTGATAATGGATAATGTATTGCCGTGTTCGGTAGAAAGAACCGCATCGAACATGTTGTTAAGGTTGGATAGCCAATCGTTAACGATATCAGCAGCATTTAAATGGTAGGCCAAAGTTAAAGCATTCAAAATGATGGAACACAACATAAGCGCTATCAAAGTTCTGGTTTGTTTTTGAACCAAGAGATAGAGGGCTACAGGCACAATGAAGGTGAATTTAAATGTACAAATACCAAGTATCAATCCTGGAATGATAATTCTATTTTTAATGTTCAATAAGTAAAGCGAAAGCAGAATCAAACATAAAATTTGTAACATTGGTTGACCATTATTAATGGCATACCAAGTGCCTTTGAATGCCAAAAATCCGATTGTTATATGTGTTTTTGAAAGCCCAGGATTCAATTTATTGATCAAAATAATGGAGACCATAATGGCAATTATATTGAGGAAGAATTGCAGCAATTTGGCCGTTTCATAATCCAAAGTTTGGTATATTTTAAAGAACCAAACAAATTGAGGCGCATAAACAACGGTTTCGTGATGGTCGAAATTGGGAATACCGTATTGTTTTTTATTGGTAGAATTTTCCCAGGTTATTTTTTGTTCTGATTTGAGATAAGGATTGTGCCCAGAAAAGTAGGTTTCTGTAGCCAGATAATAGGTTCTAAAGTCGAGAGCTTTATATGGAGTTTTAGTAAAATCGACCAACCATTTGGCAGAATTTATTAACGCCATTAGAGTTAATAGAGCAATTAGTAATGATTTTGGTGACTTAAAGATTTTCATACAAAAAAATGACTATATCGTCTAAAATCTGCGTACAAATCAAATCAATATTCCTTACATTCGTGCTATAATATTTAATAAAAAAAATGGGAACATTAACTGTAGGTGATTTAGCACCTGATTTTACACTTTACAACACAGAGAAACAAGCCATCACTTTGTCAGAATTAAAAGGTCAGAACGTTGTACTATTGTTTTTTCCTCTTGCATTTACGTCAACATGTACTGCTGAATTGTGCAGTGTAAGAGATGATATTGGAAGTTATTCAAACATCAATGCCAAAGTGTTTGGTATATCAGTTGACACACCTTTTTCATTAGGTAAATTTAAAGCTGAGCAAAACTTGAATTTTGATTTGTTGAGCGACTTTAACAAGAATGTCTCAACTGCTTATGGTTGTTTGTATGATACTTTTATACTTGGAATGATGGGCGTTTCTAAACGTTCTGCATTTGTAGTAGACAAAGAGGGTGTTATAAAATATGCCGAAGTTTTGGAAAGTGCGGGCGAATTGCCTAATCTTGAAAAAGTAAAACAAACTTTAGAAAGTTTATAATAAAAACCCTATGACAACAGCATTGATAATAGCATTGATCGTTCTTGGATTGGTGTTGATTCTATTGGAGTTATTCGTTACTCCTGGATTTGTGACAGGAGTTCTAGGAGGGATTGCTTGGTTGTATGCCTTGTATAAAATCTATACAATTTATGGTCAAACTTCTGGACATCTTGCATTAGCTGGACTGATTTTATTGTTGATTGCCTGTATTATCATTGCTGTTAAAAGTGGTGTTTGGGATAAGGTGAGTCTGCATTCTAATGTTGAAGGAAAGGTCAATGAGTTACCAGATGTAAAAGTTGGAGACAATGGATATACATCCAGCGCATTGCGACCAATGGGACGAATGGTATTGAACAATCAGAGCATTGAAGTAACATCAATGGGCGAATTAATAGATACAGGTGCTTATGTCGAAGTTATAAAAATCGAAAACAACAAAATTTACGTTAAACAAATTTCATTATGAATATACTAGCCACAACAAATTTCATATATGGTGCAGGGGGGATAATTGTAGTCATCATTGTATTCTTTATCTTTTTGTACTTTGTCCCATTGGGATTATGGTTCTCAGCCATATTATCAAAAGTAAAAATTTCATTACTTGATTTGATATTCATGAGATGGAGAAAGGTGCCACCAGAAATTATAGTAAAAGGGATGGTAAACGCTACTAAAGCTGGATTAACTATCAATAGTGATATGTTAGAGGCGCATTACCTTGCAGGTGGAAATGTCATCAAAGTAGTTGCTGCTTTGATTTCGGCAGACAAAGCAAATATTCCTCTAGATTTCAAAGCTGCTACTGCGATTGATTTAGCTGGTAGAGATGTGTTTGATGCCGTGCAAATGAGCGTAAATCCTCGTGTAATTGATACACCTCCTGTTTCTGCAGTTGCTAAAGATGGTATTCAATTGATTGCTAAAGCTAGGGTAACAGTTAGAGCTAATATTGCTCAGTTGGTTGGTGGAGCTGGAGAAGAAACAGTATTAGCAAGGGTAGGAGAAGGTATAGTAACCACAATTGGTTCAGCAATGAATCACAAAGAAGTTCTTGAAAACCCAGATAGGATTTCAAAAGGAGTATTGGCAAAAGGCTTAGATGCAGGAACTGCATTTGAAATATTATCAATAGATATTGCAGATATTGATATCGGAGAAAATATAGGTGCTAAATTGCAGATGGACCAAGCTGAGGCAGACAAGAACATCGCTCAAGCAAAAGCAGAAGAAAGACGAGCTATGGCGATTGCATTAGAACAAGAAATGAAGGCCAAAGCACAAGAAGCAAGAGCAAAAGTAATAGAAGCAGAAGCTGAAATTCCAAAATCTATGAGTGAAGCATTTAGAAATGGCAACTTAGGAATTATGGATTACTATAAAATGCAAAATATTAAGGCAGATACAGAAATGCGCGATGCCATTGCTAAGCCTCCAAAGAATCAATAATTCCCGAATTAGTGTAAAATTTTACTTGTAGAGGAATTTATTTTTAGTGGAGAAAAAAATAAGCTAAAAGAAAATAATAAATAGATTGAAAATCATATAGTTCTAAAATTATAGGTTTGAAAATTTTTTAGGCCGAATTTAAATGAATTTTTTTGTGGGAGAAATGAAACAACTAAAATCATTTCTTCATTACTAAATCATTTAATTATAAACTTAAACTTATATGTTAGAAATTTTTCAATCAATACTATCATCACCTGCAGGAAGCTTCGGCTTTGTTTTTGGGGTATTAGCAATTACCTATTTTGTCGTATATAAAGCTGGAAAGCTCGTTCACAAATTTGAAGGTTTTGGTAAGTTAGAATCATCAATTGATGTTATAAAAATAGATGTCCTATCTATTAAAGCATTTATTAATGGCCTAAAGCTAGAAAACAATAAATTTTCAGTTAGAAATAGCCCAATAAAGTTGTCAGATGAAGGCAAAGAAGTCGCAAGTTCAATTCAAGCAGAATCTCTTGTTTCCAAGAATTGGAATGTATTGGATAAAGAGATAAAATCTAATACTTCAGAGACAAATAATCCTTATGTCATTCAAGAATATTGCTTTGAAATAGGTAAAAATTTCAGTCATTACCTTAACGAGCCAGAAATGGATTACATTAAAAAGTATGCTTTTAACGAAGGTCATAATATTGAAAATTACGATGTGATATTTGGTGTAATTATAAGAGATAAGTATTTTAAAGAACATACAATTATATAGCTATAAATTAAATTGCAGCTATAGCAAAGTATTAATTTTATAAAGCGTTTTTAGTTCCAAAAATGGATGAGATACAAGATGTATTCTGCGAAAAATAGATACCAAAAACGTTTGTAATAGGCTTTGTAATCTGGGGTTTCTTTTGTTTTAAGAACAATGGTATTGAGGATAAACATCAGCAATAAAAACAAATGTCCCCAGCACATTAATGTAAAATGTCTGTAAAAGAATATGCTGATAACATAAACAGGAATTAATAGAAAATGTCCGGCATAAACTACAGTTTTAGGTGAGTATAGTATAGCCAAAGATTTGATCTTGAAAATACTGTCCCCATTGATGTCAGGTAAATCTTTGTACCATGCAATTACTATACTAAATGCTGTAGTAAATACACTTAAGATAATGATGTCGCTACTGAAATGGTCGTTATTCTGTATGATTAAATTGAATGCCCTAAATGCCCCTAAATTCAATAGTACGCCTCTAACAATCGAAATACATAAGGCTGCAGGTAAATGGTGTTTTCTTAAACTAAGTGGAGGACATGAATACGCCCAACCTATGCCCATTGCACTGCCTACAACTAAAGATAAAAATGGGAAGATGCTGTAAGAAATGATTAATGCAGCAGCAAAACAAACATATACGATTTGTCTCGCTTGTTTAAGAGTCAGTTCTCCAGCTGCAATAGGTAAAAATGGTTTGTTGATTTTATCCAATTCTACATCCACTATTTGATTGATGCCAACAATGTAAACGTTGCAAAATATAGCAGTAAATATGGCTTTTAACCAAAGTCCAAGATGATCGTCAGCATTGCCATTGCACACCATCATGTAAATAGCAGTTATGCTGATGACGCTACCGATAATGGTGTGAGGTCGACTGAATTTTATGAGTGTTTTTAGCGTAATCAATTTTGAATATGGATTAAAATACTCTTACCTGAAAGGCTACGAAATTCTTTAACAACAATATTGTCAAGATGTTTGAATTGTTCTCGGTATCGATGGCTTGATTTTGATTTAAGAACAGAAATTAATCCATCTATTGTGACGGTTAAAATGGTAATTGGAACAATATAAGTTAATAGAAATTTTCTCCAAGTCATTTTGCTAATAAAGGGAGTTAATACTGCAACTCCTAATGTGCCAGCTAGTAATATTTTAATAAAGGTTAAGAGACTTGGTTCCAATATTTCTATAATAAATGCTTCTGCTTTTCCATCCTTGATTCGATTGACAATTTGGAGTTGTTCTTTGTTGTCAAAATGATGAAATGCGTTCAGCATCGTATAAGTTTCATTTTTTGTATAAGAATAATTCAGCACATCCGCTTCAACAAATCGATAAGCTTCAATTGGGATATTCTTATTTACATCAAATTTATCGCTACACGTGAGCTGATTGAATTGTGGACTTCTCTTAAAAATGTGGTACGCTGGCTTTCCACTACCACTGCATAAATCGTGCATGTGATTCGTTTTAGTAGGGTGCTCATTCAAGTGTTTTAAGAACGGATTATATATGCCAGTAAATACCGCTAAATCACCAATAAATTCAGATTGTTCCTGCCTGAAACTTTTTGGAAACCACGAGTAATCTTCTAATTCTTTCAATACGTTTAAGAATTAAATCCAGAGAACATACTTCCGAGTAAATCTTTGAATCGTATTTGCTTATCTAAGGTTGTTCTACTCAATTTGCTGTTTTCACTCAAGCCAAAAAGCACCAATTCCATTAATAAAAACTGTTCATCGTTCACATATTTCGAAAAATGTGTTTCTGAAAATTGTTGGAGAGGTTCAATAGATAACAATGCAGAATTATATTCACTGTTGCTAGCATTCATCAATATGTCGGCGTGTTTGCCATCTTCAAACCATGCCATGATGTGTTTGTATTGATTGGTGCTGTCGTTGCCTTTTTTCTTGTATTTTTCAATCGGTGGGCAATGTTCTTCAAACAAATTTTTAATGGCTTTGCCGATAAGGTTTTGAGCCACTTTCAGTGGACCTTCTATTTCACCTTCATAAACCATTTCAACTTTTCCTGTAATTGAAGGAATTAATGCATATAAATCACTGATCCTAACATTGGTTTCATTGTCACCCGCAATTAAAGCACGCCTCTCTGCAGCACTGATTAAAGTCTCATAAGCACTGATGCTTAATCGAGCAGAAACACCACTCTTTGCATCAACAAACTCACTTTGTCTGGCTTCAAAAACGATTTGTTCAATGGCTCTTTCTAGAATATGAGAAATTTTAACAGTTTCTTTTTGTTTGGATTTTAATTTTGCTTCTTGTTTTGTAATAGAAGCAGCGGTATCAATGTCTTTAGGGTAGTGGGTAATGATTTGTGCACCAATTCTGTCTTTTAACGGTGTAACAATACTGCCTCTGTTTGTGTAGTCTTCTGGATTTGCTGTAAAGACAAACTGAATATTCAATGGAAGTCTCAATTTAAATCCTCTGATTTGAATATCACCTTCTTGTAAAATATTGAACAAGGCAACTTGGATTCTCGGTTGTAGATCTGGTAGTTCGTTGATAACAAAGATGCATCTGTTGCTTCTTGGAATCAATCCAAAGTGTATAGCTCTTTCATCAGAATAACTCAATTTTTGGTTAATGGCTTTAACGGGATCTAAGTCGCCAATCAAATCTGCCACTGATACATCTGGAGTAGCAAGTTTTTCAACATATCTATCGTTTCTATGAAGCCAAGAAATCTCAGTATTATCGCCCATTTCGGCGACGGTTTGACGTCCATGAGCTGAAATTGGATTGAATGGGTCGTCGTTTATTTCGCTTCCTGTTATGTAAGGGATATATTCGTCAAGTAAGTTTACCATCATTCTGGCAATTCTGGTTTTTGCTTGACCTCTTAATCCGAGTAAATTGATGCTATGACCTGATAATATGGCGCGTTCAATATCAGGAATGACGGTATCTTCATATCCTATTATACCGCTGAATACTGTTTCTTTGTTTTTGATTTTTTGAATGAGATTGTCTCTCAATTCATCTTGTATGGTTTTAGGCTGATAGCCACTTTTCTTTAACTCTCCGAGTGTTTGTTTAAGCATTGTTGTTAAAAATGTTTTCTTTTATTGTTTTCAAAATCGTTGAAAAGGAAATCACCTAAGCCATTTAAGCTAGTGTAAAATGCTTTTCCATTATTGGTGCGGGTAAATTCATCTACAAATTGCTGCAAATATGGATCGCGGGCAATCATAAATGTGGTAATTGGGATTTTCAAACGACGACAAATGGCGGCTTCGTTCAAGGTTTTGTTCACTATTTTTCTGTCTAACCCGAAACTGTTCATATAGTAATCATCGCCTTCTTTTAAGCAGCTAGGTTTGCCATCAGTGATCATAAAGATTTGTTTGTTTTTGTTTTTGCGACGTCGCAATATGTCTTGAGCCAATTGCAGTCCAGCTACAGTATTGGTGTGGTACGGACCAACTTGTAGGTAAGGCAAATCTTTTAGTTCTATCAATTTGGCATCGTTCCCAAAGGTGATGATGTCAAGTGTGTCTTTTGGGTATTTTGTTTTGATGAGTTCGGCAAGAGCCATAGCTACTTTTTTAGCAGGTGTTATGCGGTCCTCACCATAGAGTATCATTGAATGGGAGATGTCAATCATCAATACTGTACTTGATTGAGCTTTGAGTTCTCTTTCGTTAACAACCAAATCTTCTTCTTTGAAAACATCTGATGTTCCGGATAGAATACCGAATGCGTTTTTAAGAGAATCTGTTAAAGCGATTTGATGTATTTCATCACCAAATTGAAAAGAGCGCTGTTCAGGTGAAACTTCATCTCCGTTACCTGTAAGGTTTGCTGCGTGGTCGCCTTTATTGGATTTTTTTATTTTCCCGAAAATTTGGTCCAACGCACTCTGCCTAATGCTTTGTTCCATTTTAGAGCTAATGGTAATGGTGCCTTCTTCGTAGTCTTCTTTAAGAAACCCTTTTTTCTTTAGGTCTTCAATAAAATCGCCCATACCATAGTTGCTGTTGGAAATCTTGTGTTCACGATCGATTTGCGTCATCCATTCGAGTGCTTCAGAGAGGTCGCCAGAAGTGTGAATGAGGATTTCTCTGAACAATTCAAAGAATTTCTCAAAGGGCTCCTGGTGCTCGGAGGGCATAAATTTTCGAAATCGGTTGCCAAGCATATACGTTATAACAAAAATACGTATACAATGTTCGCCTTAATATTTCAATTTACGAAATAAGGGAATATTATTGGTCGATAGTTAATTGTTATGAGTCGGTTGTGATATGGAAATTAATTGGTATTCCCGGCGTCACAGACTTCGGGAATATCCCTCGTCACAGACTTCGGGCCTTTAAGAATTTTTGCTTCATAGACTTCGGGCCTTCAAGACAAACGGGAATTTAAAATTTTGTTGAAACCGCCGCCGCCAGCGTAATTAAAGAAAATACAGGTTCATCGGTCGCCGCATGATTTCCCAAGACGATTTATCGTTCAATAGGGATTTTTATTTGTAAGTATTCTTGTAGACCCCAAGGGCTGAGCACACGGGGATGAAAATGATTTGATTCAATATGTAAGTTTAGTCAAAGATATTAGGAAATGATTGATCATTTTTTTTTGACCAATTAGTAATATTTTTTAATATATAATTTCGTTTGATTTCAAGTTCTTTATTTGAATTAATATATGTTTGGTGAAAATTTGGTTGCCATCGAAATTCGAGATCTAATCTGTTTGTATATTTAGTTACTGTTGATTTATAAGCATTTAAAATGTTTTTAACTTTATTTTTATGACCAGAAGTATCAAATAAATAGCATTTCTTTTCAATATTGTATAACATCGATTTTTTTATAGATAAAATGCCATGTATATGATTTGGCATTATAATGAATTCGTCTTTCATGAGGTAATCTCTTCCCATATGGATGTTATCCCAAATCAATTGTGCAATAATTCCAATTTTGGATAAAATCATTTTATTGTTATGAATTTCACCAAAGAAATTTTGCCTATTGAATGTTACAATTGTAATAAAATGGTGTGAGTATGAATCATTGAAATTATTAAATGGTTTCATGATTCAATATTATGAAACATCAATAATATTAACCGTTTTATAAATGCTTATATTCGTTTAATTTTATGTAAATATTTGGATTTTTTTATATGTATTGTCATTCCCTCGTCACAGACTTCGGGCCTTTAAGAATAACGGGAATTTAAAATTTTGTTGAAACCGCCGCAGGCTGCGTAATTAAAGAAAATGCAGGTTCATCGGTCGCCGCATGATTTCTCAAAACGATTTATCGTTCAATAGGGATTTTTATTTGTAAGTATTCTTGTAGACCCCAAGGGCTGCGCACGCGGGGATGAACGTAATGTTATATTTACGAATTCATCGTTAGCCAAATGATAACATATGACGATTTATCGTTCGGTTAAAATCTTTGTTTGAATTCGATCAATTTTCAGTGTTGGGTCAGCGAAATGTTTTGTTTCATCTCGTTCATCACGAAGAAAAATTCTCGGCCCATTTCTATGACTTTGTCGAGGTAAACTTGAGATTCTTGTGGTGTATCGTCAGATTTTCTTGGGTCGTTGTAGTTGAGCACTATACGTTCGCTCGCACCAAGTACCATTGGGCATTTTTGATCAGCGCTATCACAGACTAAAATAGCAGCAAAGTTCTCACTTGGATTTAATGCATGGTTGTATATTTTAGAGAAAATACCTTTTAGTGTTTGATGACTATCGTCGCCCCATCTAACTTCATAAATAGGATTTTTAGTGTTGCTACTATTGGTTAAAACTTCAAATCCGTAATGTTGCAATGCTTTTACCATTCTGTGATTAAAGGCTGTTTCTTCAATTCCTCCAGAATAAACGTTTACATTTGGGATGTTGTAATAGTCTGATGCGAGTGTAAAAAGTACTTGACCTAAATGACTGCGCCTTGAATTGTGGGTGCATATCACTATGATGTCTAATGATGATTGCTTTTTGTACAACTCAACAAAAGCTTGAGAAGTTTTTTGCAAATCTGCTACACGTTGTGGAGTGATAGCTTCAAAATCAGTTAGAGTTTGAATCAATGTGTCGATGGTGTTAAAGCGCATTGGAGTAATGTTTTTGTTTGTAAAATTTTGATAAGTTAACTAGTGCGATTAAGGCTGGTACTTCAACTAAGGGACCAACAACTCCTGCTAAAGCTTGACCGCTGTTGATTCCAAACAAGCCGATTGAAACAGCTATTGCCAATTCGAAATTGTTGCCTGAAGCTGTAAAGGCGATAGAAGCTGAAACAGGGTAGGAGGCTTTCTGCTTTCTAATGATGTAAAAACTTCCAATAAACATTAGTGCAAAGTATACCACCAATGGTATGGCTAATTGTAAAACGTCTAATGGTAATTGGATGAACATATTGCCTTTTAAACTGAACATCAAAACGATGGTTAGTAACAAAGCTACTAAAGTTATTGGAGAAATTGTAGGAATAAATTTTGTATTGTACCAAATTTCTCCTTTTATTTTAATCAATGACCATCTACTAATGATTCCAGCAATAAAAGGAACCCCCAAATAAAGTCCGACTGTTTTGGCAATTTCTAACATGGATACTTCGGCTGTAGGTAATGTAAACCCCATCCAAGAAGGCATTACATTCAAATAAAAATAGGCGTAAGCACTGAAGAAAATGACTTGAAGCAAACTATTGATGCCCACCAGTCCAGTTGCGTATTCTCTGCTGCCATCAGCCAATTCATTCCATACAATAACCATTGCAATACAAGGTGCAATGCCAATCAGAATAAGTCCAGTCATATATTCCGGTTGATTGCGAACGAACAAGTATGCAAGAATAAACATCAAAAAGGGACCAATAATCCAAGTAATAAAAAGCGAGGTAAATAAGTGTTTGATGTTTTTAAACAAAGATGGAATAAGTGAAAAGTTTACTTTTGCTAAAGGGGGATACATCATAAGTATCAAACCTATAGACATAGGAATATTGGTGCTCCCACTAGAATATGATTCTATGGTAGTGGGGATGGATGGGAAAAAGTACCCCAAAGCGATACCAATCGCCATTGCTGCAAATATCCAAATGGTTAGATATTTGTCCAAGAATTTAAGTTGCTTTTTCATTAGCAGCAACCACCTCCGGGTGTGCAACAGGCATTAGAATTACCAAGTTCGGCAAGTTGTATTTTTTTCTTTTGTTCAGGAACTCCACAATTATCTTTTGCTAAGCAATCGGTATGTTTATTGGTTAAATGGAACTTACCGTTTTTGAATTCTAAGCCATATCTGCCAATAGTATTGGTTTGATATTCAACTTCAATTTCTAGGTCTTTATGTTGAATGATGCCAGAAGAAGCTTCGATGATTTTAAGAAACTTTTCTGGACTTAATCTATGGTCTGTGTCTTGAGCGACCCAGAGTTGTAAGCAAGCATATTCATCGGTGTGGATGCTTGTTCCACAATCTATGAAATGTCGTGTATTCAATCCCAGTTCGGTTAAGTGAAAGTGGGGAGGAATTGCTAATCCTTCAGGAGTGTATATATCAATCGAGTTAACGGATTGTAGGTGGTTTTTTAATTCTGATATGTTCATATTAACAGTTGCATTGAATGTTTTTAGAAGTTAGTTGCATTAGGAATTTGTTAAGCACCTCGAGGTATTTGTTATCGATGCAATAACAAAGAGTTTTTCCCGAGACCGTTCCTTTGATAATGCCTGCTTGCTTGAGTTCTTTGAGGTGCTGGGAGATGGTTGCTTGCGCGAGGGGCAATTCATCAACGATGTCATTGCAGATACAGTCGGCTCTAGTGACTAGAATTTCAAGTATAGCGACTCTAGCAGGGTGAGCTAAAGCTTTAGCCAGCGCCGCAATTCGATTTTGGTGTTCAGAAAATTCGTGTGCTTTACTTACTCCCATATTTTAATATTGCAATATTACGATATGAAAGTGAGATTTGCAAGTAGATTAAAATAAAAAGTCAAATGGGAGCGAAGCGGACATCCCGCGCCGTTGTGAGTTATCGAACAAGGGTTGCGGGAAGTCAAAAAAGGATTTAGGATTTAGGAAATAGGATTTAGTGGGCTGACGCGAGATAAAAAAGTCAAAAGTCAAAAGTCAAAAGTCAAAAATCAAATGGGATTGAAGTGTGCATCCCGTGCCTTTGTGAGGAATCAAATATGGGTTTATGGAAGTCAATAGTTAAAAATTGTATGATTTTTTAAACATATTCGTACTATAAATGATTTTAAAAATTAAGCTGTATCACTTTAAAATAGCTAATGTACCGTTTATTTTAGCGACTACATCAGATGAAAAATATAAACCTAAATTTAATTCTTTAATATTTAATATAAGATATAAGGAATTATAAAATTGAGGGTTAATAAATAAGGCATCATTTTGAAAGATTGAGTAATAAGTCATTTGATTGGTGATGTCGTAGAACTCAACTCTAGCATAATTATCTGGCAATCCTAAAAGTGAGTTATTTAAGGTTAAATTATAAGATTGACTAACATCAAGTGCTATCTTGGTTTCAATTTTACAATAACTTCCATCATCAAATTTTAAGTTTAAATAATGGCTGTTGCCGGATGTGGAAATAACCTGATTGATCAATTTCATTTTTCGCGTTTGATTATTTGATGTAAAAGTGATGGAAATGTATTTATAATCTGACTCTACATTATTTGATTCAAGTTTAGTGTCAATAGATGAATCGTCACATGAAGAAGAAAATACTGCTATTAGGATATACACAAATAAATAATTTATTGTATTAAAATGAATGAGTTTATTGGACATATTATATTGACTAGTTTAATTGAATGTTTTTTCGATGTATTTTAATTAAAAGTTCTTCTCTCTTTAATTTCTTTTTTATAATATAAGGGAGTTGTCTAATAGAATTCACATTAAACAAATTTTAAAAAGCATAATTTATTCCGAAATTTAAACTGATAGGATGTGATTTGTTGATATAATTGCTGTTGTATACTTCAAGATATTGAGAAAGTGTCCCTTCCCTAGGTAAACTTTGTTTAGCTTGTAACATAAGATTAAAGGATAAAGATAAATTCAACATCAAACCATCTTTAAATAAAGGAAACGAATTGCCTAATTCAAATCCTAAATAGCTTTTGTAAATGACATTTCTACTTTCGTTTATGGCTCTATATGGTATACTGCTATTTCCGCCGCTTGGGTTATTAAGGTATATTATAGAGCCAGCTTTTAAACTATTAACAGCTCTAATTTGTCCATATTTATATGACCAATATAATCCATAATTACGGCCTGGATTGACTTTCCTAAAGCACTTTAAATACACTTCAAACCCAGTTTTTTTTTGTTCTATTTCTCCAGTTAAACTATATACATATCTTGTGGTTTCGTTTAAAGTGGTCGTTATTTTTGAGTAAGAACTCAAACGATTTTCTTCTTCATCTACAAAAAAATTATGAATAGAGTTGCCAAATTGAAAGCTTGCACCTAGATTAATTCTATTACCGAACATGCGTTCATAATATAGATGTTTATAAAGACTGATGGGTTTAAGAATCAAATCAAATTTTAAACCAGCAATGTTTTTTCTTCCAAGGACCCCTGCAGAGGATTGAGCTTTTGTATTATTGACAACGATTAAAAAGATGGCTAAAATAGTATATAAAATAACTTTGTGTAATTTCATAATTTAAAACGGATTTTAATATTAGACAGTTGAAAATAATGGCACTTGATTCAATTAGTTTAATCATCCAATACAATTCTTTAATTAATAATGAGCCATTTTTACTGAAGCACTGCTAAAGTGCCACTAAATATAGCTTTTGTTGTGGTGTAACCTTGCCATGTTGTATAGTTGTTGTTGAAATAAACTAATAAGTATTTTGAGTTATAAGTCTTGTTGTTGATGGTTAATCCAGAACTTTGATCTTTAAATGCGTAATGCTCGTTTTTAAATTTGTCATAGAAATCCATTCTTACATAATAGCCTTGATAACCTGAAATAGATGTCGCTGATGAGCAATTAAACACATCACCAGTTCCAAAATCATTGTTAGATTCTAATGTCATTTTACTTCCGTCATCAAATGTTAAGATGTGCGTGTAGTCCCCTAGTTTATAACTTTTGGTATAATATACCAATTTTAAAATACGAATATCCGATGTAAAGGCGTATTGAAGTTTTAAATGTGCGTATTGCGAATCAATAGGATTGGTTGAAATGTCTTGTAATTTAGGTTCAATGACTGTGTTGTCGCATGAAGTTGACAAAGCAGTTAATGTTACAAAAAATGTTAAGTATAATAAATGTTTAAAATGCATGGATATATTTAATAGGTTAATTAATTGGAAAATTCTTTTTTTTAGTTGCATATACTTTATTGAATATTACTCTAAGTATTTTGGATGGAAAATAATTTATAAGTTTTCCTATATTGCTTGTGTAAATTAAAAGACATAATGAAATTACTATAAGTTGAAGTATTAAAAATCAATAGATTTAATTGGGCAAAATTGCTAGTTTCCCTTTAAAAATGGCTTTTGAGGTAGTATCACCTTCAATTGACATATAATTGTTATTAAAGTTTAATGTAAGATATTTAGAAAGATAATATGCACTGTCTACTTTTATGCCAGCAGTTTGGTCTTTGAAAGCGTAATGTTCGTTTTTGTTTTTATCAAAAAAATCCATTCTAGTATAAAATCCTTGAAACCCAATAATTGTGCTGGATGATGTTAAATTAAATGCTCTTTTTGCACTAAATTTATAAGTGGTTTCAAGAGTCATTATACTTCCATCATCAAACGTAAAGATATGATTATAATAATTTACACTTGAATTTATGGAGTATGATTTTAAACTTAATTCACGAATATTGTTTGTATATGCATATTGTAATTTCAAATGTAAATGCTCATAGTCAATGGTTGAATTGCTTTGAAGTTGAGGTTCAATATAAGTATTATCACACGATGAAATTAAAGAACTAATTGTCGTTGCTGAAATCAAAAAAAGAAATGTTTTAAAGTGCATAGGAGATGCCTAAATTTAAATTTGCTAATTGAGATAGTGATAATTCTTCTGATGAGCCAATTCGTATTCTTTCTTTTAGAGAATAATCAACATAATTATGATGACCAAAATTGTAACCTATCCCAATAGATAAATTGAAATAAAGTCTTGGATTGAAAATGGTAAATGAATTGCCTAATTCAATACCTAAGTATTTGTTTATATATGTTTGTTGAATGTCTTCATTTGTTGAAACTGTTTTATAATAATTGTAAACGGTTTTTCCAATGTCAAAACTTGAGTTTTTAGGAATAATACAGCTTCCTCTATTAAATCCAAGCTTGTAATTTATGTAAGTTCCAGTGTTTCTAAATCTTCTTTGAATAAAATATCTCTTAATATTTATATTAAATCCAAAAACTTTACTGTACACATGAAATCTAGTTACTGGTGGTTTTGGAGTTGGGTCAATTACAAAATACTCTTTTCCTTCATATTGATAGTTGACAGTCTCTCCTCTGAAATAATACCATCTATAATATTCTGTTTTGAATTTACTAAACGAAAAATTTAATCCAATGTTGGTTTTTCTGCCAAATAAATGTTCAAAGGTGAATTTGGTATTGATGTTAGACTTATTATTAAAAATACCTCCTAATTCAGTTTGAATACCAATTAAATTTTTCTTACCCATTATGCTTCCCTTGTTTTGTGAATTGGCATGAGAGTATGATATTAATATTAATATAATTATGAGTTTAGATTTCATATAATTCTAATCCTAAAGTGAATATGCAATTCCTATATTAAAACTCAATAATTGAGACAATGCATACAGGTCAGTTATTTCATTTTTTGTATAATCTTCAAAACTTATGACATCATTATAATTGACTTTATAAAAGTTGACCAAAGTTGAAGCTGAAAATGTTAAAATAGTTCTGTTTCCGATAAAAGGTGTTGTTCTGCCTAATTCAAATCCAACATATTTTGTAGAGTAATTGTCTTGAATTGGGTCTGTTACTTTTATGGTTTTGGTTTGAGTCGTTTGGTCTTTGCTCACATAGAATTCAGCACCTGTTTTAACAGTCGTTTTGACTTTATTAATACCAAATCTAAAGCTATAAAATGGCCCGAAATTTCTTATTTGAGTGTTCTTTTTGAACCTTTTGATGTAAAACTCATAAGATTGTATATTAAAATCATAGGTGCCCCTCATACCATCTCCAACGATATAGTAATTCTGACCTTCAGAGTTTATTGTTACAGTTTTACGCAGAGATGAGTATGGATCGAGTAAATCTCTACTAGAATTTTTAGAAGTAAATGATATTCCTAAATTGTGTCTATGGTCTAGTAATCTCTCAACATAAAGTTGACTCGCAACAAGCAATGGAGTGCCACCTGTCCATACATTGGCATTAAATCCAATCAAATGTCTTTTTCCAATAATCCCTGAACTTGTTTGTGCTCTGCTGTAATTAAATGTCGTAAGTATAATGATTGTTAATAGTTTTAATTTCATAGTTCAGTACATTAAAATGCGTAACTCCATCCAACATTCAAACTCATAATATGGGTGTTGTTGATGTAATTGTCTCCGTAGTTTTTTAGATAATTACCCAAACTCGTATTGTAAATCTCGTCGTATCGTTGTATAAAGCCATTAACCGAAACAGAATAAGTCAACATCAATCCATCTTTAAAAAATGGTACAGAACGTCCAAGTTCAAATCCCACATAAGAACGTTTTGAAACGCTTCTACTGTCGTTCTGAGTTTTAAAAGTTTCCGAATTATTGATGTTATTTATATCGGTTATTTCTACATCTGAGCCAGCTTTGAAAATATTAACTGCTCTAATTAACCCAAACTTATACGACCAATAGAGTCCGTAATTTCTCATAGGATTACGCTTGCTAAAACGTTTGATATATACTTCAAAACCTGATTTTTTTTGAAGAAAATCGCCTTCAATATCAACAACTGTTCTGTCTACATTGCTTACTTTAGTAGTGATATTGTAATTTGGACTAATGTAATTCTCGTATTTATCTATTGAATGTGTCGCATTCCCAAAATGAAAACTACCTCCAATATTGGTTCTTCTGCCTACCATGCGCTCGTAGTAAACATGTTTGTATAAACTAATAGGTTCGAAAATCAAATCGAACTTAAAACCAGCTATGTTTTTTTTACCAAATACTCCAGAAAATGATTGCGCGTTTAGGCTAATATTAGAAAAAATAGCCAATGCCAATAGAAATACTAAATTTTGATGTTTCACAATTTTAAAATTGATTCAAATATAAGAAAAATGGAATAATATGCAAATCTTAATCAAATGAGGTCAAGCTACTTGCCTAAGCCCAAATCGTAAATCTCTCTGATGTTTGCAACAATTTTGTTAAAATCTATGTTAAGGTCTTTCAATTCGCCAGATTTTACATCAAACACCCATCCATGAACAGTTGGATAACCATTGTTAAGAAAACTCTTTTGCCAAGTTGCAACTTTTATGACATTGACACATTGTTCTTGCACATTCAATTCTATCAACCTGTTGTATCTGTCATTTTCATTTGAGATGGCGTTTAATTCATCTTTATGTAAACGGTACACATCTCTTATGTTTCTGAGCCATGGATTCAATATGCCTAAGTCGGCTGCTTGCATCGCTGCTTTAACACCGCCACAGAAATAATGACCGCAAACAACAATGTGTTTGACTTTTAAATGTGCTACAGCATATTCAATCACTGAAGCAGAACTACTGTCATTATTGGGAACAAGATTCGCAATATTTCTATGCACAAACATCTGACCAGGCTCAATTCCAGTCATTTCTTCTGCCGTTACCCTACTATCACTACAGCCGATATACAATATTTCTGGACTCTGTCCTTCTGAAAGATGCTGGAAAAATTCTGCATTTGTTGACTTCTTCTCAGCAACCCATTTTTTGTTGTTCTCAAATACTTGACTGTATAGTTTCATACCAATAAACTGTTGATTGTTACAATGTTTTTATGCCTCAAACTTACGGAAATAAGTTAAAAGTCAAAAGTCAAAAGTCAAAAGTCAAAAGTCAAATGGGAGCGAAGCGAATATCCCGCGCCGTTGTGAGGTATCGAACAAGGGTTGCGGGAAGTCAAAAAAGCATCTGCGATGTTTTATAATGTAACCCCGCCTAAATGAATTCATTCGGGCAGGCGAACATTAGCAATGTCGGCGATTGGCAAACAGGGTTATTGAATACCGCAACTTGCTCTTTGATGAAAAGGTTTAGTACAGATGCTTAAAGTACATAGGCAAAACCCATGTTAAATGTTAGCATGTGTCTTCTTGCAACATTTCTGCCAGTAATGTAGTTCATGTTTGACTCAAGACTTTGGTCGTGTTTGGTCTTGTTAAATGTGATATTCCAAGAAAAACTATAGTTAAATAATATTCTAGAACTATGAAACGGATAGGTTTTACCTAAATCAATGCCTATGAATTTAGCATTTGATTTATAAGACTCATTAAAGGTTTCATTATAGTATTTGTAATTGGAATAGTAGCCATCTTTTGTTGCATCATGCACCGTCAGTTTTGTTGGATGAAGTAATTGACTTTTCATCAAAATGATGCCAAATCTATAGTTAAAATACCATCCGTAATTTCTGATATTGTTAGCATTCCAATAACGTTTAATGTTGAACTCGATTCCCGTTGTATTTAATTGGTGTAGACCATCTATGTAATCAATATGGTTCAAAGTGTCGTTTTTGTAATATTCTATCATTTCATAAGGCAAATTGTTGTTGTAATTATAGTGGTCGAATGAACTGATGGCTTTACCTGATGTGATAGAAATGCCAATGTTAGAACGACCTTCGGTTTGTCTTTCAACGATGAATTTGTGCAATAGTCTAGAGGCAATTGGCTTAGTCGATTCTGAATTGCCTTGTATGTATTTCCAGTTGGCTTCATAACCTAAAAGCCATTTCTTGCCCATAATGCCTGAATTTGATTGAGCAATAACCGCACTTTGGAAGCATGAAAAAAGGCTCAAAAGCAATAGTTTTATAGGGGTTTCGAATCGAATCTTTAACATATTAAAAACCAAAAATAAATCTAATTTTAAACTTCAACAAATAGAATTATTTTTGCGGTATGTATAGAAGCCATAATTGCGGTGAATTAAGAATTGAACATGTTGGTAAGGAAGTTACTCTAGCAGGTTGGGTTGCCAAAAGAAGAGATTTCGGGGGTATGACCTTCGTCGACTTGCGCGACCGCTATGGTATTACTCAGTTGAGCTTTAATGAAGAATACAACTCTGAATTGCTTCAATCTGCCCGTTCTTGGGGCCGTGAATTCGTTGTGCAAGTAACTGGAAAAGTGACTGAACGCAGCAATAAAAACACTAAAATTCCAACTGGTGAAATAGAAATCATCGTTGAATCTTTAAAGTTATTGAATTCGTCTTTAACCCCTCCATTTACTATTGAAGAAGAGACCGACGGTGGTGATGATATCCGTATGCAATACAGATACCTTGATTTGAGACGTGATAATGTCAGGAATAATCTTGAGTTGCGTCACAATGTTGCCAAACACGTTAGGCAGTATCTGGACAATCTTCAATTTATTGAAGTTGAAACGCCTGTATTAATTAAGTCAACTCCAGAAGGTGCCCGCGATTTTGTGGTACCAAGTAGAATGAATCCCGGTCAGTTTTATGCATTGCCTCAATCGCCTCAAACCTTTAAACAGTTGCTTATGGTGAGTGGCTTTGATAGATACTATCAAATTGTGAAGTGCTTTAGAGATGAGGATTTAAGAGCTGACAGACAACCAGAATTTACTCAGATAGACTGCGAAATGAGCTTTGTTGAACAAGAAGACATTCTGAATTTATACGAAGGGATGATTCAACACTTGTTTAAGCAAGTAAAAGGAGTTGATATCGGCACTTTGCCTCGTATGACGTTTGATCAAGCTATGGCAAATTATGGCAATGATAAGCCTGACACAAGATTCGAAATGACCTTCAAATACATTACCGAATTGACAAGAGGTAAAAATTTTAATGTGTTTGATGCGTCTGAATGTGTGCTGGCAATCGTTGCTGACAATTGTGCAACATATACAAGAAAGCAAATTGATGAATTGACTGAGTGGGTTAAACGTCCTCAGATTGGAGCTAAAGGACTTGTGTATGTGATGTGTAATGCCGACGGGACTTTTAAATCATCTGTAGATAAATTTTACAGTCAAGACGATTTGAAGGCATGGGCAGATCATTGTGGAGCAAAGGCTGGAGATTTGATTCTTGTGTTGAGTGGTAACACCAATCAAGTGAGAAAACAAATGAGTGAATTGCGTTTAGAGATTGGTCAGCGCTTAGGCTATAGAGATAAAAATACATTTAGTGCTTTATGGGTGATAGATTTCCCTTTATTAGAGAAAGATGAAGAAAGCAAAAGATGGCATGCCATGCACCACCCATTTACCAGTCCGAAACCTGAAGACATCGCCAAATTAGAATCAGATGATTTAGGCAGTATCAGAGCGAATGCGTATGATATGGTCATCAATGGTGTTGAAGTTGGTGGTGGTTCTATCAGAATTTTTGATAAAACTTTGCAAGGTCAAATGTTTAAAGTCTTAGGCTTTAGTGAAGATGAAGCAAGATACCAATTTGGTTTCTTAATGAATGCTTTCGAATATGGAGCGCCTCCACACGGTGGCATCGCCTTTGGATTTGATAGATTGTGCAGTTTGTTTGGTGGAGCTGATTCAATCAGAGATTTTATGGCTTTCCCTAAGAACAATCAGGGCAGAGACATGATGATAGACGCGCCTTCAAACATCGATCAAAAGCAATTAGATGAATTGGGTGTAGCTGTTAAAGGCAATCCAATGAATTAATATTATAACATATTTCTAAAAAGCCTCGGTTGTTAACTGAGGCTTTTTTGTTTATATTTGTTAAACTCAGGTCAATTGAATTTGTCAAAGGAATACTAACCTATGCTCAACCTATATTTTGGAATTGCCATCATGTTGTTACTCTGTTTTGTTGAAATACTTTTCATCAAATTCAGGGATAAGAAGGAAGTGCCTTGGAGGGAGATTGTTTTTAATCTCAATTCTGGTCACGTAGTACTTTGGGTATTTAGAGGTGTTGAAGTCTTTTTGTTTGATGTAGTAAGTAGGCATTTAAGTCTTGGATGGATCGGTCAGTTGCCAATATGGGCTCAATGGGTATTTGCTTTTTTTGCCTGGGATTTTTGTTTTTATTGGATGCATAGATTGCATCACAAGTATCGAATTCTCTGGGCCGTTCATGCTGTACACCACGAAGGCGAGCATTTTAATTGCTCTTTAGGTATCCGCAATTCTTGGTATTCTTCTTTAACCTCATTTCCGTTTTTTGCTGGATTGGCTGTAATTGGGGTCTCTACAGAACAGTTTTATATTATGGGAGCAGTGCATTATTTCATTCAGTTTTATAACCACAACGATGTCATCAAGCACCATGGAATCATCGACCATGTTATAGTTTCACCGAGTCATCATAAAATACACCACGCTTCAAACATCGAATATAGAGATAAGAATTGCGGTGGCACTTTAACCATATGGGACAAGTTGTTTGGGACTTATCAAAAGGAGAAAGATGGAGTGGTCATGCAACTCGGATTGCCTAGTTCAAAACATGCAGTAGACGACCCAATAGTTGCTAATAATTTCCATTTTGCCAAGATGATGAAATTGCAGCAGTGGTTTCTAAAGCCGAGGGAAAAAAAGTCAATCAGCAAACGTGAAGAATTTTTGATTTCTTTTGGAGGCTTTGTATTGTTCTGCTTATTGATTTTTTATATTTATCAAGAAGACAAATGGGGCAGTGGATTGAAACTGCAATTGTTTGCAATGTTGGTATTGGCAACTGTGGCCATTTTTGGGATGTTCGAAAATTTACAATGGGGTAGGGTGTTGTGGTTGATGTTTGGAGGAATGTTGTTGTGGTTTACAATAACTGTCGCCCAACAGCATATATTGTTGATGTCATTTTCTGTTGTGTTTATTCTACATGCAATATTGATGATTGTGTGCTCTAAAAATAAAGTATTTTTCAATTCTGATAATTGATCATCCAATTGATGCCATATTTGTCTTTGAATTCGCCAAAGTAAGCACCAAAAAACATATCTGCTAATGGCATACTTACTGTTCCACCAGCCGATAGCTCATTGAACAATCTATCTGCTTCTTCTCGCGATTCTGGTTCTAAACATATGTGCATGTTGTTGCCTGATACCAAATCAAATCCCATCTCTTTCGGAGCATCTGTCGCCATCAAATAGTGATTGCCTATAATGGGCAACTCTGAATGTAAAATCATGTTTTTGATGCTGTCAGCTACTGGTGGATGGGCAGAGTCTTGCGGAATGTCTCCAAATCGTTGTAATCCTTTTCCAGAAAATTCGGTTTTAAATACCGATTTGTAAAACGTCATGGCTTCTTCTGTATTCCCTGGAAAATTTAAATAGGTAACCGTTCTTACACTTTTGCCAGTTTTGTATTCTTTTCTTAGTTTGAATTTGGCCTCTAAATATTGGTCCAAATTCTCTAATGCCATTGAGAATCCCTCTTTGAAGCCCATTTCTATGATTTTTTCTAAATCAGATAAAGATTCGTAAGTAGCAGTAATGGATACATAAGTATGACCATCTTTTTCCTCAAAATCGTTGTTCCATTTTGTGCGCGGAAATTCATTTAGTATCACTCCACTTTCATCGCAAAAAGCATCTAATCCTTGGAAATTCTTTAACGGCGTTATTTTATAGTAATCGTTTAAACACCAGTGTTTGTTGCCTTCCGGACTTACCATGTAGTACAACCATCGGCCACCCTCCCTAAAGTCCATTGAGTGTGTGACAGTCTTAAATGGTTTTGGTGCCCACCATTGGTCTAGAATTTCTGGATTTGTCCATGCCTCCCAAACCAATGCTATATCTGCGGCAAATTCTCTTTTTACATTGACTGTGTTGCTGTCTTTGTTGACAACGAAATCGAAGAATAATGACGGTTTCATTTTTTATATGTATTTAATTTTATAATGACTTTATCTAACTGAGAAAAGCGTTTTTCCCAAGTGGACTTAAAATGCTGAAGCCAAACTTCAATGGATTTCATCTTTAAAAATTTTAAGTAGTAGTTGCTTTTTTAATTTAAAAATGTCAATGTTCTGTTAGATAAAATACTTCTTAATGCGAAAGTAACTTAAATCTAAAAGGAACCACATGGCGATTTTTAAATCAATAAAACGAAACTAAACGGTTGCAAATATATATGCAACCAAATGGTTTCTCAAAATAAATTTGAAGAAAAGGCTTGCTATTGTCTTTAAATAGCAGATAATAAGGGGATTAAAATTTTAAAACTAGCTTGTTTAAAGTTTGCGACCAACAAAGCGAATGACAGAACCTGTGCCATTGTGGTACAGTCCTTCGTTCAATAGAATCACCAATTCTTCTAGGTATAACATTTCGAAATGGTTAAAATCAGATTCAATTTCTTCTATACTAAAAAGAGCATCTATGTCTTTGGGTCCGCCAACTTTTTCATCTTTCATCACATAGTCTAAATGAGATTTGCTAAAAGCTTCGAAGATGACAATACCGCCTTTTTTGAGTTTTTGAATCAATTGTTGGTGGAGTTCAGATTTGATATTGGCAGGAAAATGGGCGTAAATAAGGGCAATGGCGTCGAATGACTCATCTTTGTAATTCAAGTCAACTAAGTTGCCTACTTTGTAATCGATGTTTACGTTCATTTCATGAGCAAGCAAATCGGCTTTTTTCTTGCCTTCGTGGCTGATATCAAAAGCATCGACATTCCAACCAAGAGTTGCTGCAAATACGGCATTTCTGCCTTCTCCTTCAGCTGGGAAAAGAATTTTTCCAGGTTCAAACTCTTGAATTTGCTCTTTAAGAAAGTTATTTGGTGTTTTACCATAAGCAAAGTCTTGCGCTTTGTATCGCTCATTCCATCTATCAGTCCATTGATTGCTCATGTTGCAAAGATAAACTTAAAAAAGGTCTGTTTTTATGGGATTATTTTATAGTCTATTAAGTCCCAAGAGTAATTGCATCTATTCATAGTCTTTTTAATTAATCCAATGTTTTTTACCCAAAAATATTTTGTGTTAGGTCTTATGCAACCTAATTTCTCTTCCCAAATTTCATCCATATTAACATCAAACACCACCACATGGTCGTATGTTTTGCCATTCACAATAATGCTGGTATCTGTATTGGTGCAGGTGGTTGAACTACTTCCTGTATTTCCTCCTAATCCTTTTACAAATGGATATGAGAAAGGAATATTTATACCTTGCCCTCCAACTGTTCTATCTACAATAATATTATTCTCAAGGACCGCAACATTTGGATTTGCGTCTGTTGTTTTATCGTTATAATACCATTTATTATATGTACTATATAACCTTCTATTAAGCACTTCATAATCTATTGTAATATGTTTAGCATAGTTAGTATTGCCCTTAACGTTCACCCAATAGGTTTTTGATCCGACGCAAGTCTGTGTATCTAATTCTCCAGTTTTTGAGTTTTTGTAAATCCAATAACTACCAGTATCTGCCCAAAGATAACTTTTAGCTTCTCCTAAATCCCAACGATAATACTCGGGGTCGCAATTGCCTTTGTCGTGGCAGTCGCTGTTGCAAGCATTTAGTGCAAAAGTTACAAAGATTAAAATCAACAAATAGGAGTTGTTAGTCATTGACTTCATGCTTGGTTGTAAGAGGTTGTGAATTCAAATATAAGAATTTATTGCTAGAGTTTCTTTAATTTAAAACATTGTCATTTTATGTTATTAAATCGGTCATGAAGCGGTCAAAATTGTGAAATGTTGCTATAAACTTTGTGTTTTAAAGTTAAATTTGTTTCTAAGTTGAAAAAGCTATTAGTACTTGTATTGTTGTTTAAAATCAATATACTTTGGTCGCAAGATACCATTGCGCCAGTTATTACACCAAATCCTGGTGCTAATGGATGTATAGAGGTGGATTGTTTAAATATGCCCTATGTTGACCCTGGTGCAAGTGCTTATGACAATGTTGACGGTAATATTACATCATCTATCATCACTTTTTCAAATGTCAGAACTAATAGAGTTGGTCAATACACTGTAACATACATAGTATTTGACAAAAGTGGAAATTCAGATACTTTCATTCGTCACGTTTGTGTTGAAAATACCAAAGAGCCTCCTGGTTTTAAATTATATAATAAAGGGAATGAATTCCTTTTTACAGCAGATCATCAAGTTTCGAGGGTAAGAAATTACTTTAAGTGGATTTTGGATGGTGATACCATGACTCAGTTTAATGATGAAATTGTAGCACTTGCGACCATTAATGATCATCAGGAACATACCATGTGCTATCTTGAAAATCAATGCAATGATACCACTTTCACCATATGTCAGAAATTTATTGACACAATAGGAGATAGGCATTGGGTGGTGATAAAATCTTTTAGAGATTTGAACAACAATTGTGTCAAAGATAATACAGATGAGTATGTCATTGGTGCACCTGTGTTAGTCGATGCGAATAATCAATACGCAGTAGGTATGCCGGGATTTTTTGGAGGGTATAGTTATTTTCTTTTAGATTCAAATAAGCTTTATAAATTAAGACTTTGGCCTAGCAATACCGACACCTTTTCATATACCTGTTTGATGCACGATACCATCATTCAACCTCGCACATACAAAGACACTACCTTAGAATTAAGTTTTGCATACAATTGTGTTAAACGCATCAACGATTTTTATGGAGGATATGCTGGTGTATTCAATAGAGCTTACCCAAACGAAACTACCGATTTATATATTTGGGTGGGAAATTTAAATTACCACTCCTATAAAACGTGCGAAACAATTGATAGTGGCTTATTAAAAGTGAGTATTAGCGGGCCAGCACAGCTTAAAAAAGTTAAAACGCCGAATGTGAGAGTGGACGTTTTCAATTCAAAATATGCTGAAGTGTTTTACGATAATTTGAATATGGGAAATATGTCAAGTAATAACCTTTATGAATTGTATGTTGAACCAACAGCTAAATTAGGAGATACAATTTTTGTTGATGCAGAGATAGTAGGATATGGAGTAGAGCCCAATTATGCTAACAATAAAAGAAGAAGTTATATTAAAGTAAAAAGTGCATACGACCCAAACAATAAATTGGTTGATAGCGAGCGTGTGTTGCCTGGTTTTAAAGATGCTTTGGAGTACACCATTAATTTTCAAAACACAGGAAATGCCGAAGCTAAAAACATTGTTATTGTAGATACTATAAGCCAGAAATTGGACACGTCTAAATTACAATTTATCTGTAGCAGTCATACCTGTAAGTTTAAACTTAACGGGCAGGTTCTAAAGTTGTATTTTGATAGCATCAATCTACCTGATAGCCATACCAACCAAGTTCTGTCGCATGGTTTTGCTACATTTACAATTCCTCCTAAAGATACACTTAAACATTTAGAAGCCATACAAAATACTGCTTTCATCTATTTTGATTTTAATCCGCCCATTGTTACCAATACAGCTTATACTGTCGCCATGTACAAGGGAGAGATAGTTTCTATTTCAAATGCTGATTTTAACTCTATCAGAGTTTTTCCAAATCCAGTAAAAGATAAGTTGTTGATCAACGATCCAAATGCTATTTTGAAAAGCGCTGAGTTATTTGATGTAACAGGGAAATTGGTTTTAGCGAATACTAACATTTTAGAGTTTACACAACTAGATATGTCACAAATGCCTGAAGGTGTATATGTTTTAAAGCTGAAAACATTAGATGGTATAAAATGTTTTAAAGTACTTAAGTGATACTTAATCGAACTTTATTAGAATTAGATGGTTAGTTTTTAGAACGCTCATTCAATACGTTTTTATTCTTGAATAAAATTTTAATAAGAATACAATCACCATATGCATCCAAACGCCGATAAAAATAGCGCCAAATATACTTCCACCTAAATGCCAAACCTCGCTGTGATTTTTAATTTCATCGCTTAATAAAAATTCTTCAGGATTCTTTGAGTTGTATACAACAACCTGTTCCGAAAAAGCTCTATAATCGCTGGTCTTTTTCGATTCTTTTACGGTTCTATTGTCTTTTGTGGTAAAGCTAAAGACTGCATAATCAACACCGAATTTTGTTTCTTGTTTGGTGGTTATATGACTAAAAATGCCGTTATCTAGTATACGTTTGTATAACTTATTATTACTGCTATACAATTGGTACATGTATGCCGTGCCAATGATTTGGGTGGCAAAAAACAGTGCAATTCTTAAGGCCCTATTCTTCAAGAATATTTTGGAGGGTAAAAACCAACAATAGTAAACAATAATATTAAGACAAGCATAAATCCAAAAATTACATTGATCCAGAGATTGGATAATAAAAAAGTCCTGTAGTAGCGGTCAGAATATGAATATTCTTTGTACGGGATAAAATTTAATGGTACTGATATTATTAGGCTTATTAGAGGGAATCCGATTGAAAAGGTAACCAAGGCTGAGAAAAAATTCTCCAAATAGGCGTTGTCATTATTGCTCGGTTTAATTAATAAAGTATAAGCAACTATATTGAAAATTGTTAAAAGGATAATATTTCTTATGTGTTTCTTATTGTTTATTTTAACGGGTTCTGCCGAAACGTCAATAATTTCTTCCATAGTCTATTAATGTAAAAAAGTTGCTTAGATTTATTTTGTTAGTCGTTGTTGTAAGGCATCTATCATGTCCTGCTGTTTGTCTGGTGTCAATACTTTCAAGCCATTTTTAGTGAATACTAAAACATAGTTACTCATACGACTCGCGTGCATGGTAAATGTCTTATGGGTGCTGTTTCTAAATTTTCCGTAATAGCCAAAAAATCCACCTGAACCAAATATTCTTATCGAGTTTCTGAATTCATCCTTATTGCCTTCTCTTACTTGTTCTATATCACTTAGTGAAATTCTAACGGGACGGATGATTCTATGAATGATCAATGAGTCTTCTGTTATTTCGTAATATCTAGGTTTCCACAAATAGGGAAGAATCAGTATAATGATGAAAAATGGAATCAAGAATATCGCAGGTGTCACATCTTCGGGCGAAAAAAAGAAAGGGGAGATGGCTGCAAATGCCATCAATAATATGGTGAAGATTGTAATACCTTTTGAAAGTTTGTCTAATGATAGATGAAAAATCATGCTACGAATTTAAGGTAGAAGTCTTAATGATGTCTTTAATTTCTAAAATTTTATTATCCGTTTGATAATATGCGGTCCTTATCATCGATTGCCCAAGCTGCTGCATGGTAGTACCAGCACCCAGTAGTTTAATCAATGGAAAAAGCCAACCCAAGTATTTGTAGTAAGACAAAGTGTTTTTCTGTCCTTTGGTTGGTTTGATCATGCCTGGACGGTAGAGATACACCTTTTTAAAGTTCAACTTTTGAAGGTCGTTTTCTGTTTTACCTTTTACCCTTGCCCACATCATTCGGCCTTTCTCTGTGCTATCGGTGCTAGCTCCAGAAATGTAAGAAAATGTCATGCCTTCTTGCTCATTAGCCAATGTTTGAGCAAAGTGTAAAGTCAAAGTATACGTTAATTTTGTATAGTCGGCTTCATTCATGCCCACAGATGATACACCAAGGCAAAACAAACATGTATTGTAACCCTTCAGTTGTTCGGCTATAGGTTCTATGTTTTGGAAATCGCTGTGTAGTATTTCTTTCAACTTTGGGTGTTGGTAGCCACAGGGTTTTCTGTTGACAACCAAGATAGATTCTACAAGTGTTGAGTTTAAGCATTCTAATAAAACGCCTTCGCCTACCATTCCAGTAGCGCCGGTTAGAATGACTTTTAATGGTGTGTGCATGCTATTGTTTTTTTGCTGATATAATCAATGATTCGAATACCATTTCTTGTTCTGAAATGCCTCTTTTAGGTGTCTCTTTTTTCAATGTTACATCGATGATGTCGAAAGCATTTTTTTCAAGAAGTTGTTTTGCATCTTGTTCGCTATATAGGGTAAAACCATGTGCAGTAAATGGATGTTCTTCCATCACATGTTTAGGTCTTATTCCAATCGTTAAAACACCATTAGGTTTTAATAATCGCCTTATAGATTGTAGCGTTTTATTAGGAGAGGCCCAGAAATACAGGGTGTTGATGGTAAATATGTTGTCGTATAGTTCTTCGGCATACGGTAAATCATCGATGTTGCAATGTATAAAATGTACTTTATTTTGTTGCACTAAGTCAACATTGTTGACCAACGACGCTTCTACCATTTCTTTTGAATAGTCTAATCCAGTATAGTGCATATCTGGATATAGTTGGAACAATTGTTTCACAAAATTACCGTTGCCCATGCCTATTTCTAGTACTTCACTTTTGGGTAGTATGTTGAGGGTTTTAAACGTGTATTCGTGCAATTCAGCATTGCTCTCGTTCATACGGTTGCCAATTTCGTTGGCAAATTCGCCATTTGGTTGACGTAGTTGTTGTGCTACAAATTTCCAGTCGGGTTGCTCCATATTCATCTTTCGTAAAACTCAATTGGTAAATCATCTGGGTCACTCATAAACATAAACCGTTTATGGGTGTGTTCATCTTTTCTAATGTTCTCTACCTTAAAACCATTGGTTTTTAAATACGCCAATGTACCTTCAATGTCATCCACTTCAAAAGCCAAGTGTCTCAGTCCGCATGCCTCTGGCTGAGTAGGTCTTTTAGGTGGATTAGGAAAAGAAAAGAGTTCTAAAACATAATGGCCATTCAGCGACAAATCCAGTTTGTGCGAATTTCTTTCTGATCGGTAGATTTCTTGTAATATATGCAATCCCAGTATTTCAGTGTAAAAAGCTTTGGATTTTTGATAATCAGAGCAAATGATTGAAATGTGGTGTATTTTGTTAAGTGATAATGCTGTTTTCATGTTGTTAAAAATTAATGGTTGAAATGATCGAGTTAACTGTCAAGTCCCGTTCGAAAATCTATGAACTGTGGGAATTGAGAAATCGATATTTCTATATTTAACAACATTGCTGAGAATGGTTAGACAAATTTAACATAATTTGATTGGAAAAAAGCAAATTAATCCATCAAAATTGTTCGATGATGTTGTGCAGCAAATCGAAAAGTAAGAACTAGGCGCTGGCTTGAATTTTGCCTAATTTGGTTCGCAATTGTCTAATTCTAGCGTTTAAAGAGGGAATGTCTTCAATTTCTAAGACATCTAGTAAAGTGCTAATGTGCTCGTTTGACCTACGATTGATTAAAGATAAATCGAATAAGCTTTGTAGGGCGTTCACCCTACAGATTCTCGACTCTTTTTTGTCTCTAGCCCAATCTTCTAGCAATTGGGACATGTTGCGCAATTCCAATTGGTCGAGTTCTAATCTGGGCAATAGTTGAGCCAAATGCCATTTAAGTTCTTTGTTTTGAACAACTGAGCAATACTTTAAAATGCTTTGTTTGTGCTTTTGCAAGTATTTTGGGTCATGTCTACTAAGTTTTTCTATCGCATCAGCTGTGCGTTCAACAACCAATCTATTCTGACTTTTTAAGCAGGCAAACAGGATGTCAAAATCGTTTTGGTTATGGATCAGCTTTAATACTTCATCAACCCCGTTGATGCTTCTAAGGTCGCCGCTGTCAAGCAATTGTTCAAATAGTAATCTGCTCATTGTTTAAAATGATGCATATTCGTGTAAATAGAAATTCTAGAACAATTATAAAGGGAAATTAATTGTTAGCAAAGCAATTCGGGAAAAAACGTTGGACCAATTCAATAAACATGTTCATAGTCAGTGGTTTATTTCTAATGTCGTCAATGTTTTCAATGCTTTCTGTGCGTTTTATGTCGACTGGATTGTCGGTAAAAACTTCAAAAAGATGTTTTTCTATAATAGAATATCTTTTTGTTAAAGTGGCAGCACAATATTCATCAGAGGCATCTAAAATGAATAAATCTGGATTCAATAATAAATATAAACCAGGTACCTTTCTAAATATTAACCTATTGTTAATTGGATGTAGTTTGTTGATTTTACATCAAAATTCATTGTTTAGTATTAGGGGGTGAACTTTTAGTTTTTATCAAAAATACTATAAAGTTCTATATCAACAAGAATTCATTAACCAATTTTAATCAGTTGAATCTTTTAAGCCTTTTTCAAAAACTCGGTGCGCAACACCATTTGTATTTTGTTGATTTTGCACTCAACTTCATCCTTGTCGTCTGTCAAACGGATGTTTTTTACCATGGTACCTCTCTTTAAGGTTGTTGAAGTGCCTTTTACTTTTAAATCTTTGATAAGGGTTACTGAATCACCGTCGTTTAAGATATTGCCGTTGCTGTCTTTTACTTCCATAATTGTCGCAAAGGTATTAAAAAAAAATACCCATTGTATTGGAGCTTACTTGTTTAGCATCAGTCTAAAAATCCTTAACGTTTGTTTTTCTGATATAAAGCATGTCGAAACGCTCTTTTTTTAGTAAAAATTTTAATTCTAAATCGGCCGAACCTTCTTGGTATTCTCTATGAACGGTCATGAACATCGTGTCTGCATGTATATTGATGTGTTGAATGCTATCCTCCCAACCATCGTGCTGGTCAATAGAGAAGTACTTATTTGGATACTCATCGT
Source organism: uncultured Chitinophaga sp. (assembly GCA_964438995.1). Lineage (GTDB taxonomy): Bacteria > Bacteroidota > Bacteroidia > NS11-12g > UBA955 > JABMMZ01. Next base: position 25,364 of record CAYTMQ010000014.1, on the reverse strand, counting down.
CTATATTGGCAATTACTTTAGCGATTTTTGCGCTGCCAAATTGTGGAATATCTATGATGGTCGCGTTTATTGCATTTCCACATCCGGTTAATCCGTCTTGATTGGAGACACCAATACTAAAATCATTTAACGGATGTATTTGGATGCTTGTATCACCAAACAGATACTTCATATTCTTTTTGTTGTAATAAAATAGTTGTTTAGACTGATTGCTGTATTCCAATACAGAATTACTATAGACCCAATGCCATTTGTTTTTGATTTTTATGTGAACTAGATTTAATGCATCACATGAGTCTTTGGAGTCAAATAAAATATGTTTCTGTTTCGAAATGCTGTCTATGCTAATCAACGTTTCTTTGAGGTTAGTAATAATTCCAATAGTATCTAAATATCTATTGTACTCAATTAGTGTGTCACAAAGAATAATGCCTTGATTGCTGTATGCAATGGTTTCGAAAGCTTTTTTATGGTCTGATAGATTGGAAACATTTGTTTGATTTGTGCAAGCAAGTAGGAGAATGGGTAAAAAATATTTCATGATGTGTCGTTAGAAAATCGTTGTTTTTTGGATATTTTTTTTTGAAAATGTGTTTATTTGCTTACTACTTCCATCAAAACATCCATGCTCCTTAAACTAAAATCTTCTTGAATGTGTAAACGGTAGTAGGTTATCAAATCATTGGTGACTTGTTGTCTCAATCGAGCTTGATTGTCTAGGTGCATGATGCCTTTGGTCATCATATCAAAAATCAATGATGAACAAGTTTCATTTGATAAAAATCGATTGATGGGTGAATGGTCTATGAAAATACCATTCTTTAGATCCAGGCAGGTATTGTCAGAATAGGTATCGATGTTTGGAGCACAGCCATAATGGTGTAATATGCTCAACATTACATAGGGCAATTGCCAAAAGTGCAAATCTGTATTAATGCTTGGAATTGCCTCATCATACAAATAGTGAAATAATGAATGATTGATTTCATTGTCTTTGATGGTTTGTTGAAGCAACTCACATAAGACATGGTAAAAGGCCTGTTGATTGAAATTTTTAAAATCAGGGTATTGATGACAACTGATATCGCTAATGCTGTGAAGGTTTTTAATTTTGTTGTAATTGAAACTGAATTCAACCAAATTCAAAGGTTGCAAATAGGATATTTTTATTTTCCCTTTGTTTTTAAAAGCCGCAGGAATATGAAAACCTAGTAGACCAAATTGCTCGGTTAGGATATTGCAAATAGCAGAGGCTTCACCGTATTTAATGGTTCGCAAAACAATGCCTTTGGTCTTAGTTACCATGAAATTAATGTACGAATAATATTTTACCTACTTGTGTTTCGCTACCATCTTGATTCATGCAAAATACAAGGTACACTCCAGTTGATGCTCTATTGCCATCAAAGGTGTTGCCATTCCATGTTGCCATGCCTCCATTAGAATACATTTGGTTGACTAAGGCACCGTTGATATCTGTAATTTTAACCAGTGTGTTGTCTGGAACACCTGTTATAGCGATATCTCCTGTATACTCTGGTTTTACTGGGTTAGGGTATATTTTTAAAGCATCAAGATTTTTAGATGGAGCTAAAGCATCTGAACGGAAAGAAACCATCCCATTATCAGTACCAAAGAATACTTCGCCAGTTGATTCCATAATGGCTATGCTGGTAACATTGTCTGCTAATAATGGTGAATTGTCTTTGGTGAAATGGTGTAATACTGTTTCTCCATCACTGTCAATTAACCAAGCGCCAGTGCTGGTTCCAAACCATCTTCTGTCGCCACCATCTACAACAATACAATTAATGACTTCTGCTCCTAATAAATAACCACCAAGATTGCTGTTTGATTCAACAGAAATGATGACTTTTTGGGCGTCGTAATCGCCTGGTTTTGCATTTGAATTGAAAGCATTTTGTGGACTTCTAATTTTAACATATCCACCATCGGTGCCTATCAGCAATTCTCCAGATTTGGTGAATGCAATGTCGTTGACATTAGATGAAGGTAAATTGCCAGTTCCTTTATTGGTATTCAAGGTGATTTTTATATCGTCAGAAGGGTCTGCTGTGTTTTTATCACTAAACGCAATTATGCCGATTCCTGCTTGGGGTGTAAGAATCCATTTGTTGTTTTTGTTGTCAATCACAATTTTGCCAGTCATGCTCGTAGGCATTTTATAGCTGGTCCATTTGCCTGCAGGTGTCATCATGTGTAAACTGCTATCGACATCAAAATTGCTCACCCATAAATTGTTTCGAGAATCAAAGGCAACCCCTGATATGATGGTGTACAAATTCAATCTTCCTCTAAGTGGAGAATTCGTTTCATCCCATACTTTTTTAGGTTCGCCATTGTCCATTTGCAACAATCCTTTACCATGTGTTCCAATAATCAACCTGTTTAAAGATTTACTAAATGCTGAATGGGTGTAATCGTATAATGGAAGTGTTAGAGGATTTTCTGGAGAATTGGTCCAATCGTAGTTGTTAAAATAGTAATACTTTTCTCCATTAAATGTTGGAGCGTAGGTTGTAACACGCAAACCTCCAGCTGTGACATACAAGTTGTTGAATGCATTTACCATAGAAAAAGAGGTGTTGGCTCGCGGTCCGTTAGGATAGAAATACAATTCTGGTCCGTAAGGATTCATAAATGCCAACCCATTAGCTGGAGAAGCATACCAGTAATTGCCATTGCCATCTAACAAGCATTCATTAAGGATATTGATGCTTTTGGTTGATTGGTTGTTAGAGCCATCAATTGTGATGATATATTTACCATAAACTCCCATAAGCAGTTTGTTGTGGTCTACATCAATGTTGGTTACGATGACTTTATTTGGCTCTACCAACGACCAAGATGTTTGATCGTATTTGTATAAAAACGAATCGATTTCAGCATACAAATTGCCATTGAATGACGCAATGTGTTTTGATTTGATAGAAGCTGATTTAACAAGGGTCCAATTGGTACTAATACCTAGGTTGACCAAAGGATTCATGCTGCCTCTATAGATACCAGTATTGGTAGATATAAAGATGCTGTCATTTAAAATACATGAACTATAAATTGGGATGACGGTGCCTCCTGGACCAATATTTTGATAAGAATTTTTGAATTCATTTTTTTGAAGGTTGAATTCAAGTAAACCAAATGTTGTAGAAATATAGGCAAATTCGTTGACGATGTTGATGTGGTTGATGGTCTTTTCTCCAACGATTGTTTTGTTGAAGATGTCGTCATTTCGCGTGATTTTTTTATCTTTCAGAATTTCTAGTCTGCAATCGGCATAAGCAATCAGCAATTGGTCTGAACTTTCATCATAAGCCATTGCTTGAGCTTTATATCCTCCAAATCCATTGATAGGGGAAAGTCTTTCAGTAAAACCATCTGCTCTGTCATACGAAAACATGCCATACAAACCAGCACAATAGATCTTGTCTTTAGTTTCTTCAATGACATTAACTGAGCGGTATGGCAAATGCACGCGCCATTGACCTAAAGCCACTGGTTTGTTTTCAGCTTTAAGGAATTGGCTAAAGAGTAAAAATATCAGCAGAGCTAAGCGGGTTGTCAATTTCATACACGACCTAAACTATAATTAAAGTAATTTATTTTATGGATGTAAAAATATTTCGAAAGTTTTACATCAACAAAAATACATGAAAGCTTCGATTAAATGTCAAATTGAACAGACATGTAGGTAAAAAACTTTTAAGTAATGTAAGAATTAATGATACTTTTGCATTTTACAGTCAAATTTTTAGTCATGGACAATATTGGCAAAGTTCTTGAATTAATAGAAATAGCCACATTGTTTAATTACATATAACGATATATTTTAGAATGAATAAACACGAATTTAGTAGAGAGGAAATCAAGTTTTTAGAGGGTCCTCAGTCGAGATTTAAGGAATTTTTATTTACATTAAAAGTTGCATGGGAATTTATAAAAGGATTTAGGGTGTTGCACTTTGTTGGTCCTTGTATTACAGTATTTGGTTCTGCCAGATTTAAAGAAGATCATCCACACTATCAAAGTGCTAGAATTTTAGGTGGCAAAATTGCTCAAAATGGTTTTACCATTATGACAGGTGGTGGTCCGGGTATAATGGAAGCTGCCAATAGGGGAGCAGTTGAAGTGGGCGGTAAATCTGTTGGTTGTAATATCAAACTGCCATTCGAACAAGACCCTAATCCATATCTTCAGAGATTCACCAACATCAGATTCTTCTTTGTAAGAAAGGTGTTGTTACTAAAATATTCTTACGGATTGGTTGCAATGCCTGGTGGATTTGGTACTATGGACGAGTTGTTTGAAGTGTTGACATTGATTCAAACCTCCATGATAAAACGATACCCAGTGGTGCTATTCGGTCGCGAATACCATCAAAAATTATTGGAATACATCGAAGATATGAAGAAGCACGGTACGATAAGTCCAGAAGATACTGATTTGTTTTTGGTAACCGACGATATCGACGAGGCTGTAAACTTCATCATCACACATACAATTGTTCCTTTCGGATTAAAACCTAAACAGCGCAAGAAGTGGCTGTGGGAGTAGTGTAGAGGTCGTAACGCTTGCCCAGTTTCGAATCTTCGAGACTATGAAGAGGGATAGGAGGTTCCTTTGGCACGGCCTGCAGGCAACCGACCAGAGGACGAATAAGTTTATTGATTCGACCATTTCTGGCTTTAGTATTCAGTAAAAGTATTACTTTTGTGTCATGGAAATGATCAAACACGGACTGGATATACTTTTGCATTTAAACGATTACCTTAAGCTTTGGATTGGTGAGTATGGTCTATGGATTTATGGCATTCTTTTTCTCATAATTTTTGTGGAAACAGGATTGGTAGTGATGCCTTTGTTGCCTGGTGATTCATTGTTGTTTGCAGCAGGTGCTCTTGCCGCATCTGAAGGTAGTTTAAACATCAGTATTCTTATTCCTCTATTGATTGTAGCTGCATTGCTAGGCGATAATACCAATTATTTTATTGGACGATTTTTCGGAACACTCATTAAAAGCAAAGAGAAAATACTCTTTTTGAAACGTCAACATATTGAAAAGACTGAGTCTTACTATAACAAATACGGCGGTAAAACGGTCATCATTGCAAGGTTTATTCCTATTGTTAGAACAGTTGCGCCATTTGTAGCTGGTGCTGGTTCTATGAACTACAGAAAGTACATCGTTAACTGTGTTTTAGGAGCAGTATTGTGGGTTGGAGGTGTTACAGTGTTAGGTTATCTGTGTGGCAATATTCCATTTATTCAAAAGAATTTCGAAATCGTTATTTTTGGAATTATCGGTATATCTCTATTGCCTATCGTTGTCGAGTTTATTCGCGCTAAGATGGGTAAAAAAGATGCCATTATCGATGCTGTAGAAGATAATAAATAATCAATATGCCACTTATTGGATTAATCGGTTATCCTCTCGGACACACTTTTTCTCCGGCATATTTCAAGGAAAAATTTAAAGCCTTAGGTCTCAACAATTGGGACTATCAAGCATTTCCGCTTGAGCGTATTAGCGATTTGCCTCATCTTATTGAGTCGCATTCTGATATGGTCGCTTTTAATATCACCATCCCTTATAAGTCGCTGGTTTTACCTTATTGTCATTCTATTTCTAATGCAGTTGATATTATTGGTGCTAGTAATTTGGTGTGCATCGATAGGAAAGGGCAGGATATAAAGTTGAATGCTTTTAACACAGATGTGATTGGGTTTAAACAAAGTTTGGTAAACTTTATTGACGATTTTAATGGTAAAGCAGTTGTCTTCGGAACTGGAGGCTCTTCAAAAGCTATTGCATATGTTTTAAAAGAATTGAATATAGATTTTGATGTGGTTGGAAGGCAATCTGAAATCAATTACTATAATCTGGATGTTACGAAATATCAATTGTTTATCAATTGTACTCCTATTGGTATGTCTTCTAATTCAAAAACGAATGATGTACTTCCAATCGATTTTTCCCAAATTCCAAATATGGCTTATTTCTACGATTTGATTTATAATCCGGAAGTAACTGCTACTATGAAAGCCTTTGAAAAGTCGAATGCCAAAGTAAAAAATGGCTTGGAGATGTTGCATTTACAGGCAGATGCTGCATGGGATATCATTCAGCAGCACTTATTTGATAACTTGAACAACGCCGTGTAATTGGTTATCAGACCCGCAAGCTTCCATCTCTATGAAATAATAATACACACCATTAGGGAAACCGTTGGCATACCATGGCGAGTTTTCGCCTTTGTAAACTTCTATTCCCCATCTGTTAAACACCTGAAGTTTGTAGCTATAGCCAGGGCTCTCAGCAGGAAATGCATCGTTTATTTGGTCGCCATTTGGTGTAAATACATTGCCGGTCCTCAATAACTTACTCGCATCAAATCCTACTATGGTCAAAGAGTCGCTGTAAGGACAATTGTTTTTTGTTAAGCCTTCTATTGTGAAATGGCCTTTGTTGCGTATGACCAGAAAACTGTCTTGGTAGTTGATTGGAATTGGATAATCTTTAGAGTTCCAATTGATGCTTTTGTATGAGCCTCTTGCTTTTAAAATGGCATTTAATTCATAGGTTTGAGGATTGCATTCTAAACTATCAGAAATTAGATCAACAACCAATTTATCAAATGCAATGTTGATGGTATCGTTGGTGCTGCAATTGCCCAATGTAACATTTAACCAATAAGATCCATCAGTATTGACAATGATAAAACTGTCTTTTGTCCCGTTGTTCCAAAGATATGAAGCTGATTTATAAATTGAATCGGGAACGATTTTAAGGGAACTTCCTGGACAAATAGTCGTGTCGTTTGGTAATTTGAAATTGATTCTATCAAATACTGTAACCAGTTTTTTTATTGAGTCGACACAATTGCCTTTGGCTGCTAATAGTTTCACCCAATACGAGCCTGGTTTGGCATATCTATAATATCCATTTTTTGTACTTGATGTGTCATTTAGAGTTGTAGAATCGCCAAATTCCCATTTATAAGTGTCAGCATTCTGACTGTTATTGGTGAAAAAGACTTCTCTATTGCAATTGACACTTGGGTTAACAAAAGCTGATGTGGTTTCGAACACACAATCTTGTACATTGAACTGATAATCTCTTTGTGTATAGCCAATCAATCGGCCATCTCGGAATTCTTTAACAACAATTCCAACAACATATTGTCCAACCTGTATTGGCGTTATGCGCAATTCTCCAGTATACCTATTCAAACTAACAACTGGACTAGAGGGAATGGCATTGTTAAATGTGTATGACGAACCAAATACGATTTGAGTAAATGGTGGATTCTCGAAAAGATTGCATTCTGGTCGTGGATTGTTGTTTGTAGCACCGTTATATGGATGAAAGAACTCATAGACGAGACTGTCACCATCAATATCTGTAGCAGAATGATCGAAAATTAATTGTGCATTTGTACAAAGAAAATTTGGTGGGAGGTTTTTAAATTCCGGACTAGAATTATAGCCAAAACTAAGGGTGTCATTGATTTTTGTCCAAATGTTTTCACCAGTTGACAATGGATTGATGATGTTGACTATGGTGTTGTTTCTGCAACATCTCTGAAAGCTTAAATAGTATCCACCTTTTATCGGAGGTAATACAACATTGGTGATATATTCATAAGCATCTACACAGGCATTAGGAGATATTTTAATGCAATTGTAATTGGTTTTAGACACTCTAATTGGACTGTTTCTGATGGGTGATTGACACAACCCTTGAATCAATTTGCCTGAATCACCTTCAAATATGCCGATATTGGCATATAAGTCTTGGGCTATGGCCTGAGTGCTTCCATTGTAACAGTCGATGTACAATTTCAACTTCAACTCATATTCATTTGACCCAAGATATTTATAGGTCATTTCTCCACCTACAATATGCGTAGCAGAAAGTTTAAAACAAACTAATAACCATATAATTAGAAGGTTTTTCAATTCAATATAAAGACGTCTTTTCTAGTAATTTAGTTGCAAGATACATCAAAAACTGAACATTTTTTTACTTGCTCATTAAGAGTTATGCAATTAGAGTTTACCTTAATGCGTTTGTATGTATAAACGCATCAAAAATGAAAACATCCTTAGTAGTCGTGTTGTGGTGTATTGGGTATGTATCCAATGCCACTGATTCTTTGAAGATTTTATTTGTTTATGGCTCTAAGCCAATTAGCAAAGATGAGGACAAATGGTTTGGAGGTATCCATGGAGGACATGTCAGTATAAGTTATAAGAAAGAGTTTGCCAGTTTTGTGCCGAATGGGAATGTTCACGTGTTCAAAAGGAAAAAAATCAATTCAAGAATTGTCTTTGAATACGAAGATAGATTTGTATTTGATACAACCGGAAGTCGTTTTTTGATAATAACCATTCCAATAGATAGTATTCAAAGGGTTAGACTAGATTCGGTCATTAGAAAACGGTATGAAGTTATGACATATGATTACGCCTTTTTTGGAATGCGATGTGCTTCATCTGCCTATGAAATGTGTGCATCTGCGGGGATTTTCGAAACCATTCGTATCAATAAGTTATGGCGTAAATATTTTTACCCTAAATTACTTAGGAAAGAACTCATAAAAAAGGCCAAGCAAAATGCCTGGCCAATGTATTATAGGTCTGGTAAAACTACCAGAAAATGGGAAAGCGATTGATTATTTCCAAGCGCAGATGATTCCGCCCATGACACTCAAACAAACAGCCCAATAGCCTACATGAATAAAAATGTATTTGAAACTGCGTTTTTCGAAAACTGCGTTAGTGCCAATCAAAGGTAAGGCAACAAAAATTGACATTAAGAAACCATGAAATGCACCGTGTTTAAAGGTTCTGAATCTGTTCATCCAATCTATTGCTTGACCATCTAATAGCAATTCTATTTTAGAGTCTTTTGTAACTGTTAAACCTTGTAAAATTGAACCAATACCCATTTGATGTATCACACTTGGAACCATAGATGTAGAAATTAGAAAGGCAAAAAGCAATTGAAGTCCGAAGATTTTTACCATACTAACACCTTCTTTCATTTGTTCAGGATCTGTAACTCCAATTTCTTTCATCCAAATGCCTCCGAAAGTTTTTTCGTTGTACCAGATAAATCCGATAGGAAGTGTTGCTAATGTTGCTACTAAGATAGCCCATAAATTAAAAAGTTGCATAATTTTGATATTATAATGCGTCAAATAAAGTGAGTAAAAATGATTAAAAAAAACTAAATTTGTACAAACGTATACATGTTATGAGAAATTATTTGACTATTACGGGATTAATTTTAATTGTGTTCAGCGGTTGTATCTACGATGATGGACCAAAATTCAGTTTAAGGTCTAAAAAAGCCAGAATAGTTAACACTTGGTACATTGATAAAGTGTACGAAGCAGGCGTTGAAAAAACGGATGAGTACAAGAATGCTTATGTCAATTACAAGCTTGAGATTAAAGACGACGACAACTACAATCTTAGCTACCGACCAGGTAATCTTGTTAACTATAGCGAGAGTGGAACATGGAAGTTTAGCGATGACAAGAAATATTTGCTATACACACCAAGTGGCTCAAGTAATGAAAATTCATGGACAATCTTGCGATTGAAAAATAGCGAGTTCTGGGCACAAATGTCTATCAACAACAAAACTGTTGATGTGCATTTTAAAGATTAGTTGTTGTCTGTAAAATAAGCCTTTAGTTCGGTTGCATCGTCTGGTTTTAATTTACCAGCCATTACAAGTCTTACTTGACGTCTTCTAAGTGCACCTTCATATTTTGCTTTTTCTATATCAGTTTCTGGTTCTAAAGGAGGAACTGGAATAGGTCTATTTCTAGAATCTATTGCAACAAAGGTGTAATATGCATCGTTGCATTTGTATTTTTCGTTTCTAGGAATGTTTTGTGCGGATACTTCTATGTATACTTCCATAGAAGTATTGAAAGAACGTGTAACATAAGCTTCAAGAGTAACAACATCCCCCAAACGAATGGCTTCTTTAAAAGAAACACCATCAACGCTAGCAGTAACAACGATGTTGTTTGAATGTTTTTGAGCAGCAATTGCAGCAACGATATCCATCCAATGCAATAATCGACCACCCATTAAATTGTTAAGCGTGTTGGTGTCGTTAGGCAATACTATCTCGTTCATGATAGTATAAGATTCGGAAGGTTTTTTGGGATTCATTGCTGCAAAGGTAAGTAAAAGTGTCATATTCTCACATGGCACAGGTTGCCAACCTTACAAGGTTGAAATGTACAGGTTGGGGCGCAATAAAAATCAAGTTATTGCCGTTAAAAAGGTATGAGAGTACAAATTAAATTCTTGTTACTGATAACACTGGTAGTGGGACTCAGCGCATGTGGCGGCGCAAGAATGGCCACTGGTAAAGCAAGTAACCGCAGTTGTGCCTCTAATTTTTAATCCTTTTATATTATTACCTTAATTTTGTTATATTTGTCATTCTTTAATTCATGAAAAATAAACTGATTTTAGGATTGATTCTTGTCCTTTTGTCAACCACAGTCGTCTCTTGTGGTGGTAGAAAAAGTATGGGAGGAGGAAAACAAAAGAAAGGTTGCAATTGCAAATTTTAATAGGAAATTCTTTATAGAAGGTACACTATATCAAGTGTACTTTTTTTATTCAAAAATATTCTCATTCTGAAGAATACTCAAATATGAAAGGTAACGCTCTGGCGCAATCCTGTTTTCATTGAATGCCTTTATAACAGTACAATCTGGTTCGTTGAAATGTTTACAATTATTGAATCTACAACCACTCATCAAGGCCCTTATCTCAGGGAAATAATGCCCAATTTCTGTTTCTTCTAAATCTATAATGCCAAAGTCTCTTATGCCCGGTGTATCAATCAATGCAGTCTTATCATCGATGTAAAACATCTCTGCAAATGTGGTGGTGTGTTTACCCTTCAAATGCTGGTCGCTTATCTTTTCAACTTTCTGACCAGCATCTGGCATCAAATCGTTTAGTATACTTGATTTACCAACTCCAGAATGACCACTAACCAAAACTTTTTTGTCTTTGATGATAGGTGATAACTGCTTTGCTGGAGAATATTCGTCAATAAATATCGAAGTTAAAATGCACTCGTAACCAAGATGCTCATAGACCATTTTAAGGTAATCAAAAAAGTCGGTGTCCTCCTCATTGTATAGGTCACATTTGTTAAAAACAAGTTTAACCGGAATATGGTAAGCACCAGCCATAACCAAAAATCTATCAATAAACCCTAAAGATGTTCGTGGGTTTGTAAGGGTTACGATGAGTAAAGCCAAATCGATGTTTGCTGCAATAATTTGACCTTGTTTACTGAGTTTATTGCTTTTTCTAATGATGTAGTTGTGTCGTTTTTCAATGGCATTGATTACACCATTTGTGACATCGCCACTGTTTTCATACTCATATTCTACAATGTCGCCAACAGCTACTGGATTGGTGGTATCTAAATCTTTTAATCGGATTTTACCTTTTATCCTTGCATCTAAAATCGACTTGTCTTCTTGTCGAATTTTATACCAGCTACCGGTCGATTTAATGACTACACCTTTCAAATTGTTTAGAAAATCTTTTCGCAGATTTGTTTTGTCGCTTCGCTTTTACCCATGGTATAAAAATGCAGAACTGGCGCATTTGCCTTGATGAGTTCTTTGCATTGTTGAATCGACCATTCTATTCCAATTTGTTTTACTGCATCAGCTGTTTTAGCATGCTCAATTTCATCTGTCAATTCATCTGGTAAATCAATGTGAAACAATTTGGGCAATAGGGTTAATTGAGATTTAGTCGTTAATGGTTTAATGCCCGGAATGATGGGTACATTGATGCCATTTTCTCTACATTTCTCAACAAACTCAAAGTATTTTTTATTGTCAAAAAACATCTGTGTAACGATGAATTCAGCTCCTGTTTCTATTTTTCTTTTTAAGAACTTTAAGTCTGTTTTTAGATTTGGCGCATCGTGGTGTTTTTCAGGATATCCTGCGGCACCTATACAGAAGTTTGTGATGTTGGCATTGGTCAATTCTTCATCCAGATAAATACCACTATTCATGTTTTTAATCTGATGAATTAAGTCGAGTGAATTTATGTTACCATTCTCTTCTGGTTTGAAGATGTTGTCGTTTTTAGCATTGTCACCTCTAAGTGCAAGGACATTGTCTATGCCTAAGAAGTTCAAATCTATTAGTGCATTTTCGGTGTCTTCTTTTGAGAAACCACCACAAATAATGTGCGGCACTGCATCAACTTTGTATTTGTGCATTATGGCAGCGCAAATTGCCACTGTACCTGGACGTTTTTTAGTTGAAACCTTTACAAATGAGCCATCAGCGCGTTTTTTCTCAACGTAATCTTCGCGATGGTAGGTGACATCTATAAATGAAGGATTAAATTCTATAAGTGGATCAATGCCCTTGTATATACTATCGATGCTATCCCCTTTTAATGGAGGCAATATCTCAAACGAAAATAGGGTTTTATTCGATTGTTTAATGTGTTCTGTAATCTTCATGTTCTTAGAAAGTCAATGGTAAATCTATTTCTTTGTCGCCGCGTTTTACTTTAACAGTAGTTGTTTGCCCTTTGGTAAATTGGCCCAAAGCACGCATATAATCAGTCATACTAGAGATGGTGTAATCACCAAGTTTAAGTATGATATCGCCTTTTACAATACCAGAGATTTGGGCTGGTTTCCCCATGCTAACCCCATCAACTCTAACTCCTGTGCCATCGTAAACATAATCTGGCATGATGCCTAATGTCACTTTGAAACTCATTTTTTCACTGTCTTCACTTTTAGTAGTTGTGAAAGGGAAGTCTTTTGTTTTGTTTACAGCCTTTATCATTTGCATGGTCACTTTTAATACTTCATACATGCCGTGGTAATTGATCAATTTCTCATCATCTGAAGGCATGTGGTAATCGTAGTGCTGACCAGTAAAGAAGTGCAACACAGGCTTGTTTTCGTAATAGAAATTGGTATGGTCAGATGCACCTGTTCCACTCTCTGTGGTTTTAATTCTGATTTGCGTACTATCGGTTTTGATTTTGGTTAAAGCAGTTTTCCAAACAGGAGAGGTACCAACGCCATAAATCATTAGAGTTTTCTTTGTTGAATCCAATCTGCCTACCATATCAAAGTTCAACATATAAGCCACAGATTTCATGTCAATGGTTGGGTTTTTAACAAAATGATTGCTACCTAATAAACCTTGTTCTTCTCCACTAAATGCAATAAACAAATAGTTGTGTTTTCTGAGTTTTTTGTTTTGTTTGATTTCACGCATCAATTCCAACATCATTGCAACGCCACTTGCATTATCGTCGGCACCGTTGTGTATTTCACCGCCTTTGGTGTCTCTGCTTCCTCCAAATTCATTGTAACCTAGGTGGTCTTGATGTGCACCAATAACAATGGTTTTGGCTTTTTTATTGTTGATGAAACCAACGACATTATGAGCTGTAGAATTGATTTGAATGATGTTAACTGAGAAACCAATTTCTATGGCATTAAGAATTGAATTGACTTCTTTGCTTGCATATACAACGGGTATACTGCGAGGCTTGACATTTCTATCCATTTTGCCTTTTGGAACTTCGATGCCGCTATCTGCAATCACAAATACAACCGCTCTAGCACCCATTTTAATGGCCAAATCGACTTTGTAGTTCAAGCCTTCAAAAGGACTGAATTTTCCGTGAGGGTTGTTGGCTTCTGGACTTCCCATTTTGATTACAAATACTTTACCTCTGATGCCATTGGTGTCAGAATAGTCATTGTGATTCAGTTCAGGAGCAGATATACCATATCCAGCTTGGAAAACGGGTGTTTTTCCAATACTGTCTTTATTGCAACTTTGCGAAAGTGGGTAGAAGTCGCCACTTTTTGGTTTAAAACCATTCATAATCATGTTTTTTTCAGTCCACAGAAAATAAGAATTAGACTGATTAAGTCTTAATTTTACTATGGTGAAATTCTGCATGTAAGAACCAGAGTCGTTGCCCTTTGGTGTCAATTTGTATTTTCTAAATTCGTCAGCAATGTAGTAAGATGATTTAGATTCGCCTACAGAGCCAGTTAAGCGGCCCTCAAGCTGGTCGCTAGACAAGTAAGTGATATCGTTTTTCATACGTGCTGTTACGTCTTCTTCTTTTTGAGCAAAAACAGCCGTTGAAAACAAACAAAATGAGAGTATAAATACGTTGCGCATTGTAAATTTTTTGCGAAGATAAGCGTTTTTAATAATACAAGACTTTAGATATAATGATTAAACTTTAAAATGACAGATTTCATACAATATTCTTTATGCTTAATTGGTGTTTGAGTATTATCTTCGCGCCATGTCTCATAAAATTGCTCCAAGCGTGCTTTCGGCTGATTTTGGCAACCTTCAGCGCGATATAGAAATGATCAATAATAGTGATGCCGATTGGTTTCACGTAGATATCATGGATGGTGTTTTCGTTCCAAACATGTCATTTGGTTTTCCAGTGATGCAAAGTTTGAAAAAGCATGCCACCAAACCGTTGGATGTGCATTTGATGATAGTGGATCCAGATAGATACATCACAAGGTTTGCAGAAGCTGGAGCGTATGTTTTGTCAGTTCACATAGAAGCTTGCACCCATTTGCATAGAAGCTTACAAGCCATTAAATCAGCTGGTATGAAAGCTGGAGTGGCAGTAAATCCTCATACTAATGTTCTTAACCTTGAAGATGTTGCAGGTGATATGGATTTGGTTTGTTTGATGAGCGTAAATCCTGGCTTTGGAGGTCAGTCTTTTATAGAAAATACCTATAGAAAAATAGAGCAATTGAAAAATATGCAAGCTAGATTGGGTGTTAATTTCGACATAGAAATTGATGGCGGAGTGACACTTAATAACTATAAAAAACTATTAGATACAGGTGCTACTGTGCTGGTAGCTGGGAATACAGTTTTCTCTGCAAGTAACCCAAGTGCAACAATTACTGCATTAAAGCAATAACTTTTTAAAGAAATCGTTATAGAATCGTTTTTGAGGTATTATTTCCTTTTTATATCGCTTGTTGTTTGTTCTAAAATCAGTGCCCAATCGTATGTGTTTGGTAGGACTTTCGCCGATAGCACACATATTGTTGAAGGTGTAAAGGTGTCCAATACAGCTTCTAACGAAGTGGTGTATTCAGACAGTTTGGGACAATATAAAATTCAATACATCATAGGAAAACGCAACAGTCTTAAATTTGAAAAGACCAACTTCAATACGTATATAACAGTTATACCCGAGATATTTGATGATGAGGATTTTCAACTCGATCCTATTTTAACATCAAATGTCAATAAATTCACCATTTCCCCTCGAGTTACAGCAACTGTACCAAGATTTGGAACCGTTATTAAACCTTTGACAACTCGCCCTAGCGTTACAGGTGATTTCATAGATATGATCAAAACCATGCAAGGTGTCAGTTCTGGAAATGAATTGAGCTCTCAATACAACGTGAGAGGTGGTAGTTTTGATGAAAATCTAATTTATGTCAACGACTTCGAAGTATACCGACCACAATTGATACGCAGTGGTCAACAAGAAGGCTTGAGTTTTATCAATGGTAATATGGTTGATAATTTGGTGTTTTCACCTGGTGGATTTGAAGCCAAGTATGGAGATAAATTATCGTCGGTTTTAAACGTCAATTACAGAGCTCCGGTTAAGGCCAGTGGTGGTTTTGAAATTGGATTATTAGGGGCCTCAATTTATGTGGAGGACATCATAAAGGCAAAGAAACGCGTTGGACAAAGAGATTCAACTAGATTTTCATTCTTGATTGGAGGAAGGTATAGAGGAAACAAAAATATCCTGAATTCTTTAGATGCAATAGGTTTGTATAAATCAAGATTTGGTGATTTACAATCTTTGATGACATTGCACATCAACAGATACAATCGAATTGAATTACTTGTCAATTATGCTCAAAACAGATTTAGATTTGAACCTGAATATCAAGAAACCAATTTTGGTACTTTACAAAGTGCATTAAAATTAAAGATAGGTATGGATGGTCAGGAGATTGTTGATTACAACAGTTTCATGGGTGGCTTGTCTTATGTAAGGGCTAAGAAAGATACTGAATACAAATTTATGGCATCTGCCTTTTCGAGTGTAGAAAGCGAGCATTACGATATTCAAGGAGCGTATCAAATATCAGAAGTAGATAACAACCTTGGTTCTTCTGGATTTGGTGGAGAGAAGTCGCTTCTAGGCTTAGGTTATTTCATCAACCATGGTAGAAACGACTTGAAATTTGCGGTGGTCAATTTGGCTCACATCGGAACAGTCAAATTGAGAGGTTTTGAGAATAAAAGTAAGAAAAGAGATATAAGCAACTTAACCCATCCTACTAAATTGTTATATGGCTTGAAGTACCAAATGGAGGTGATACAAGACGTGTTTAAAGAATGGAAGTACAGCGACTCAGGTGATTTTAATATGGGTCAAGGAAGCTTCAACGATACTGGCATTTTTCTTTCAGAAAGCATACGTTCAAAATCCAATATCAACAATCAGCGTTATTCTGGTTATGTACAGTTGCATCAGGCATTTGGTGGTGTTAATGAGTTTGCAATTGTAGCTGGCATGCGCTATTTGTATTCGACGCTTAATGAACAAGGGTTGTTTTCGCCACGTATTCAAGTGTATTATGAGCCGAACAAAAGCTATAACATCAAGCACAAGAAAGACACTATCCCTCTTAAGCAAAATGTGTTGTTAAAAGGAGCATTTGGGTATTATTATCAAGCGCCTTTTTATAGAGAGATGCGCGATTTTAATGGCAATGTTAACACCGCTTTGAAAGCTCAAAGAAGCATACATTACACCAGTGGAATTGAATTTGGTTTTAAGAAAAACGGTCGACCATTTAAAATGAGTGCTGAAGTATTCTATAAAGATATGGATTACCTTGTACCATTTATTTTAGATAATGTTAGAATTCGATATTACGCAACCAATTCTGCTAGAGGTTATGCTACAGGTTTTGATGCACGTATCAATGGCCAGTTTATTAAAGATTTAGAAAGCTGGTTTACTTTGAGTGTGTTGAAAACAGATGAGAACATTAAATACATTGATGCTAATGGCAAAGAACAAGAGTCAGGTTTAATAAGACGTCCAACAGATAGAAGACTTAGTTCTTCTATAGTATTCCAAGATGAATTAAAAACCAATAAGGATTATCGAATGCACTTAATGTTGAATTTTGGTAGCGGATTGCCATATTACTTGGGCGGTACAGCAAGGTATAAAGAAGGGAATACCATACCGGCTTACAAACGCGTTGATATTGGTTTTAGTAAGGTCTTAATTGGAGGCTCTAAAACAAAATTGAAAAGTAAGAGCATAGAAAATATGTGGATAGGAGTTGATGTTTACAATTTACTTCAAATCAATAATGTGGTGTCTTACATGTGGGTGAAAGATTTTAGTAACAACACTTATGGTGTGCCTAATTATCTAACTGGAAGAAGGCTCAATCTCAGATTGGTGGTTAAGTTGAAATAGAACGATAACCTATATTTCTAAATTTTACTTCTAAGCGATTTAAATTTTCATAACTTTGTACAGTGTTTACCGGAATAATAGAATGCCTAGGAAAAATAGTGGATGTTCAACAAGAGCAATCGAATGTCCATTTCTTTGTTGAGTCTCCAATTGGGAACGAACTTAAGATTGATCAAAGTTTGGCTCACAATGGTGTTTGTCTAACTGTCGTTGAAATTGCTGGTCAAATTCATAAAGTAACCGCTATAAAAGAAACCATGGATTTAACCAATCTTGGGGTTTTGAAGACAGGTGATTTGGTAAACCTAGAAAGATGCATGCCAGCTAATGGTAGGTTTGATGGTCATATTGTTCAAGGTCATGTAGATTGTGTTGCGACTTGCGTTAAAATTGAAGATGAGAATGGCAGCTGGAAATATTATTTCACCTATAACCATCCTGGTGTTACAGTTAGAAAAGGTTCTATAACAGTAAATGGAACAAGTTTAACCGTTGTAGATAGTGGCGACCAGAATTTTTCGGTAGCAATTATTCCTTACACATACGAGCATACTGTATTTAAAACAATAAAGGTGGGTGATAAGGTCAATATTGAATTTGATATTATCGGAAAATACGTGGAGAGGATGTTGTTAAAAGACAACTAGAATTCTACTTTAAAAATTTTTCTTTCCATTCTTTTCGCATGATACTTTGCATGTCTTTATACGCAATTTCAATAGAGATGTCATCATCAACTAGTAACATAATGTAATCTTTATTCGCTTGCATTTTATAATTGAATATTTCTATAAAGTCAGACGAGTTATAGCATGGTATATCTTTTAATTCCAATTTATCAATCGTTTTTATAACCAACTGATTGAATATTGCATGTTTGTCGTCTTCAATTAAGTCGGATAAATTGAATTCATAAATGGTGTTATTCGGACTAAAATAGAAATTGGTCAACAAATCGTTGTTATAATCACGCCCTATATTGTATGAAAAAGTTAAAATTGGTCCCGATAGATGTTTAAAGTATAAATTGGAATATTGTTGTAACTGTTGTAATTTCAATCTGCTAAGAGTATAGCCTGGAATGATGCTCAAACTCGAAATAGTATAATTGGTGTAGAGGTCTAAAGGATATCTTTCTTCCCATAAGTCATAAAAATTTGATTGGTATTGTGGATATGGAAATATAGAGCAATTATTATATGAGTTATTATTACCAGCAGATATATAATAGTCAGCTGTTTTAATAAAGTTTTGCTGAGCGTCGCTTAAAGTATCTATGGAAATCATTTTATCATTCTCCATTGTTCCCAAATCAGAATAGTCCTCATTGTTATAAGCATAATCTTCATCTTGCCATTGGTCTTTTAGATACTTTCTTGAATACTCAGTAAAAAAATTATAGGTAGAATCAAGTACTTTACCCTCTATAGACATCGTATAAGTTAGGTCGCCATTAAATACCATTAAAGTGTTTTGGTTAATTAAGTTGACTTTATCAGCTTTAAATTTTTTAATGCATTTAAACTTGGCATCCATCAACCAAGATATACCACTGCTATCTATTAGAATACAAGAGCTTTTGTCGTTTAATAATGTATTGTATTGTGTAAAGATAAATCCATAAGGCACGTTTAAATTAGAATCTATCACACCATATCTCTTGTATTTGTTCATGCAAATACTGTAACCTTTAACAAATTCTGTTGGATAATCGAGCGTGTCTAGTATTTGTCGTTGGGCATTTTTTAGTCGCCAAAACCCGTGCAATGACTCTTGATTGTATATATATTGTGGCATTGGGATATTGGTATACCATAATAAATTATACTTGGAATTGTAGCTGATCATGGTATTCTCCACTTTTACTAATTCTTTACCTGAACAATCAATAATGCCAGCTTTCCCATCTTTATTGGTGACATAGGCCAAACCATCTTCATGCCGAATTTCACAATTTTGGTAGAGGTTGGTTTTTAATATCCATTCTCCCATGCTGTTGATGAGGCCTACTAATTTATCGTCTTTAAACACACTGGTATTGTTAAAACGAGTAATAGACGAGTGCTCAGAACTGATTTCCCTAATTATAATATTGCCATTATAGTCTATGATTCCATTGTCATAGTATTCATTAACGTTTCTAAAATAGGTGAATCCATCTGCGGGAAAGTAATTGATGAATTCAATGGTGTCGCGATCATTGTCCAGTTTGCCTATGATTATGTTATTGCCTGAGAAAAATACGTAAAGATTACTAACAGTGGTCATTGATATTTTATCAAACAGCCTATTTGTTAATGGTTTTCCCAGTTTATTGATTAAGCCAAACTGATTGTCCTTTTGGAATACAAACTTATTTGATAAATTGTTTTTCCAATCATTATAGGGGTAATAGATACGACTGTAATTGAAATTAAAATTGTGATATAAAGAGTCACAAATTAAACGCTGTTTTAAATAACCACTATTATCATAAAAATCAGTAGTATCATTATTTCGGCAAATGAAATAATTATAATCTGAAACAAAAATATGACTGTATTTAAATGGAATTACTGTTTTTAGTTGTCTATTAACCACACCAGCACGATTGTTTTTATGGGCTTTGAAATAACCATCGCGATCATAATCTTGATCTAGGCTTAAATTATAACGTTCGCTAACTAATTGTCGAGTAAATATATTATAACTACTAGATGTACTATCTGTCCAAGTTAGGATTATCAATGAATCGTAATAGCGCGGTTCGAGATATTTTATAAAACCAGGTAAATTTGTTGGTCTTTGAATACTATCAACTATTTGCATTTCTCCACTTCCGTCTTTTTGAACAATATAATCGCCATTTAATAGTTTTGAAATGGTTTTATACCGACATGGAAAATTTAAACCTTTCAAATCAAAATAGCCCATTCTGTCTAAAGAATCAAAAATATTGAAACCCATATTGTCAAGGGTGTCATTAGAAATTTCGGTTTGAGGATATATTCGATTCTTAGAAATTAGCAGCAACTCGTTGTGAAGGTTGATGAATTTGAATGTCTTGGTATCTTCATGCTTAACCATTAGTATGGTGTTGTTGCTAAGGTGCAGTGATTCACAAAGCGTTTGACTGAGGTGCCAAAGGTTGGTATAAGCACCCTCGTATGGTCGGGGTATTACTAAATACTCAGTTGGAGGTAGAAGTAAAAGGCCATCCCAATTGTAGACAGAAGTGTATGTGCCTGATTCGCAGAAATATAGATTACTATTGCCATTTTTAATAGTATTGATAGCATCATAACGAGCAGGGATCACCCATTCGCCCGCATGATTTTTCATTCCTAAAGCACATTGATTTAGATCTTTGATAGCTTTTAAATAATGTGTATTGTTTACCATTTCTAAAGTTTTACCGTTAAATATGTAATGCTTTATGGTATCATCATGGTAGTATTTAATGCCATTTAATTGTCCATTTTTGAAAAAACTGTCAGCATAATTACATAAATAATGCTTTTCTTCTGGGTCTATTTCACCTTCTGATTCTATTCTGAAATGTTCATCGTATAATAGATAATTCAACTCGTACAATTGATTCTCAAGTTCTTTATCAGTATTTGGGAAGAATCCTAAATTGCTATAGAACGCAGGGTATTTGACATGTCTTGTCATCTGTAATTCTTTGTTATTCCATCCTTGAATGTATAGGTTGGTGCCGATTTGACGAACAATGGTTGTTTGATACGGCTCAGCGTCTTTTGAATTTATAATAGCATTTAATTGTCCGTTTCGAAACCAAATTTTATAATCTAAATATCCGCGGATTATAATAGAAGAATCTTTTAAAGACCGATTTACCCAATAGAATGTATCTGAAACATCATCATCTCCTACCGTTTCGATGTGTTCGTATACAAACCCAGAAGCATTTTTCTTATATAAATCTTTCCGACGATAAGTTGTTTTTCCTGTTTTTAGGTCAATGTTTTCTGTTAGAATTTCATTATTGTCTTTATCAAAAACGGTTATACTTTTAGTATTGTTATTATGATTGAAATAGGTTTTAGAGCGAATTTGAATGGAATTTTTGAAATATTCGGTACGACTATACAATTCACCTTTAGAATTGTATTCGTAAATTTTGCCATTTTTTGGATAGTAAACGCCATTACTAGGATTTTCTATTAAAACGATCTTATTTAATTTACCGTTGATTCTTTGGTAGGTTGTTTTAGTCCGTGGCGTTTTATTAAATTCATGAACATATGCAGACACAATTTTACCAAGAGTATCATATTCTTCATAACTGTAGATGGCTTCTTTAGGTTTAGATAAGTAATGATTGGAAAGACGACCGTTAATGTAGATCCAATTTTCTTGTGATTTGTCATTTTGGTTGTAATGTTTGATGCTAGACAATTGGCCGTTGTTTAGCCATAAAGTGCAACGGCCTGTCTCAATTGGTCTTGAAGCAAATAAATTAGAATATTCTTCTGAGAGATTGTATTGTTTGTTTAGATTGGGATGTATTAAAAAGCCATCAAAAATCAGTTGATTTCTGTAGTAGCTTTTTACAGAATAGGTAGAATCGCTAACAAACTTATAGACGGTAATGTTAGACAAACAAGAATCGCGAACTACGATATCTTGAGCAATAGCAGTATTAGAATATGCAAGTAAGATGAGTAGAGAGAGCCTAAGCATAGAATTGTAATGCAAAATAAGACGATTTTAGTATATTCGTTTAAAAACTAATACTAATTATGTCACAAAAATCTAATATTTTCGTCTATAAACTAAAAACAAACTACTGATTGGATGAGAAAGTCATCATAGCGAAATGCATTAAAGGCGATTCATCGGCACAAAAATACTTGTACGACCATTATGGACCAATTTTGATGGGATTGTGTTTGCGTTATGCTGGCAACAGAGAAGATGCGGAGGAAATCTTCCACGATTCAATGATAAAGATATACAAATCATTGGAAAAGTTTAAGGGAGACAGTTCACTTAAAACTTGGATAAGCAGAATTGGTGTCAATACGGCGCTCGACTTTTTAAGAAAGAAGAAGAATGCCTTGATGGTTGAGCACATTTCAGACAATGTTTTAAACGTCGTGGAGTCGGATGTAGAAGAAGAGGTAAGTTTCGAAGCAGAAATGGCTTTGAAGTTATTGGGTAAATTAAGCATCAATCAGCAAATCATCATCAATCTTTTCGTCATAGACGATTTAAGTCACAAAGAAATAGCAGTACGACTAAACATCAGTGAAGAGGCTTCGCGGGCTCAATACAGCCGAGCGAAACGCGCATTGGCAGATTTAGTTAAAAATACACTTAAAAAAAATGAAGTCGAAAAATAACCTCAATAGAGCGCTTAAGGATGCTTTATATGAGCATCAAGTTCCACTCAACGATTCTCAGTGGGAGAGAATTAGTAAGGAATTGGCACCTAAACGAAAGAGAAGGTTTTTGCCATGGTTCTTTATTATTACAGCGGTAATTGCGGGTTCAAGCATTGCTGCATATATCAAAAATAACAATGTTGATGATCTGATATCCAAAGGGGCAACTGAATCCCACACAGTTGCACCTGAAAATTCAAATACTATTGAATCGAACAAAATAAATAGTCATTCTATACCATCGAGAACCGGAGAAGATGAAAGTGACATCAAATCAAACAGCGGCAGTTCAAGTAATGAAAACAATCAATCAAACTATGGGATGACTGGTATTGCAACCCATTCTAATTCTTTAAATAATGAACGCAATACCAATGATATTGAGCATGCTAAAACACCTTTAGGAGATTTACTTAAAAATGAAATAGGAAATTTAGATGGCATTAAGGGAGGAAGTGACAAAGAAGGTAATTCTGAAATAAGTATTATAGAAGAAGAAGATTACCATAGACATTTGAGAATGTCATCAATTCGTGCTTTAAAATCACCATTTATATACACTGTTGGCTCTCCTATATATATGTATCTAACAGAAGGTTTGAAATTAGAACCAAGGAAGTTAAAAAAGAATAGGCCGGAAAATGAGATGACAGGTCGTTGGGCTTTTGGTTTACAATCGGGCTTTAATATGATGAAAACAACTGCCAATGCAATTACAAATCCAGAAAAGCTTCACATGGATTCGAAAGCTGTATTTGATTTAGCCAATAAGTCTCAGTTAGGTTTCAACATACAATTGAGTGCAGAGTACAAGCCTGTCAAAACTTTGGGTTTAACAATATCAAGTGGATTGCAATATAAGAAGGTATACAACAATGTTAATTTTGAATACAGGTTTACGTCTTATGCAGATAGAGATTCAACTAATAACATTATCAATTATAGAGTAGACAGTTCTAGTGCGCCTATATTTAGAATAAGAGAATCGCAATCGTTTACGTTTGTGGTATTACCAATAAAGTTTAATTACAATTTTACTTTGGGCAGTAAGCATGAGTTGTCAATTGGTGGTGGAATGGTATTTGGGTCAATAGTAAGTAGCAGTGGGAGGTCGTTTATGATCAACGATATAAAGATGTCGACAGTTGGAGCAACTATAAACAAGAAGCATGGTATAGGTTATACAGGCAGTTTAGGGTATTCATATAATATAGGAGGAAAGTGGTGGTTAGGAATAGAGACACAGATACAGACATTGAATATGCAATACGATTTGCATTATGGCTTATTAAATGCCAGGATGTTGAGTAGTGGGTTAGGGGTTCAAATCAAGTACAGAATGTGATGTAACCATTGCGGTGCAAGGGTTTTGGCGATATAATTGGTTGGAAAATTGAGACATGGGCGTTATTTTTTAACGCCCTTTCTTTTTATAAAATATTGGTTTTTAAGCAGTTATGAAAGAAGCGTCCAAAATTTATAGTACTGATTATCAATACATTAGTAGGATATTTTAAATCTTTTGAAAATAAATTTGGAGAAGGGAAATTTAGTATTACCTTTGCACTCCCGTTCTGAAAGAGACTGTATAAAAAAGAAGACAAAAGCTTCCAAAAAAAACTTTAAAAATTTATAAAATTTTATTTGGAAATGTGAAAATTGATATTACCTTTGCACCCCCGTTCTGAATGAGATTGCAAAGATAATGAGAGTAGGAGTTGACAGGTTTAAATTACGATTGAAACAGGTTGACAAAATACTTGAAATTGAGTCAAAAAATTAATTGAAAAAAAAATGAAAATTAATTTGGAGAATTGAAAAGAAAAGTCTTACCTTTGCAGTCCTTTTTTGAAAGGAAAGTTCTTTGAAGATTTTAAAGAGAAGAAATAGCGGACCTCAAATATACTTTGAGAAAAAGTCAGATCAAAATTTTTTACAATGAAGAGTTTGATCCTGGCTCAGGATGAACGCTAGCGGCAGGCCTAATACATGCAAGTCGAACGAGATTGTTGTAGCAATATGACATGAAAGTGGCGCACGGGTGCGTAACACGTATGCAATCTACCTCTAATTGGAGAATAGCCTCGAGAAATCGGGATTAATACTCCATAACATTATTGAATGGCATCATTTGATAATCAAACTTCCGGGGATTAGAGATGAGCATGCGCAACATTAGCTAGTTGGTAAGGTAACGGCTTACCAAGGCTACGATGTTTAGGGGGTCTGAGAGGATGATCCCCCACACTGGTACTGAGACACGGACCAGACTCCTACGGGAGGCAGCAGTAGGGAATATTGGGCAATGGAGGAAACTCTGACGCAGCGACGCCGCGTGGGTGATGAAGGTTTTCGGATCGTAAAGCCCTGTCGGGAGGGACG
>CAYTMQ010000013.1:0-77215 GCA_964438995.1 uncultured Chitinophaga sp. | reverse complement strand
CAATGATGCTAGAGTGTTAGGTGCATTTTATGTCAACAACAAAATTCAATACGTTCAAACCTCTAGAAATCCAGTGAATGGAAGGTCTTCTGTGTTTCATGGTGTGGTGCAATTTCCTGCCTCAACAAATCCAACAATTACGGCAAATATTATTTCATACGATAGCTTAGATATAGCATATCCAACAATAGTGCATGCAGGAAACAACACGTTTGGAAGACAGAGTTTAATTACGTTCTCTCATAGCAGCGAATACACATTGCCTGGTACTTCTGTGGTGTATTTCGATAACAATGGTGAGTATTCTAAATTGTTAATGACCAAACAAGGAGAGGGTTATATCAATAGCTTTATCATTGACTCTGTTGAAAGATGGGGAGATTACACAGCGATTCAAAGACGATACAACAACCCTAATGAATTTTGGTTGATTGGCTCTTATGGAAGAACAACCAATACTGTAGGCACTTGGATCAGTAAAATTCAAATGAATGATCCTGCTGTTGGTGTTGATGCCAAACAAATCAACAATATTGAGCCTGTTTATCCCAACCCAGTGGTGAATTTTTTAAGTATTCCATTCGATATTCAACAGGACGCGGAAGTGGTATTAACCATAACAGATGCAACAGGTAAAACAGTCGAAACGTTTAAGGAAGCTCAAATTGCTGGTAAACAAAAAGCCATCATCAATGTATCCAATTATCAGGTAGGAATTTATTTTTATAACATCACAATTGCCGGTCAACAAACAATTAATGGAAGTTTCAGTAAACAATGAGGAAGTGAAAAGTATTGCCGATTATTTAATGACGGCAGATAACTTTGACAAGGAAAGATTAAAAACTGGAGCTGTTCTTCTATTTGATAAGCCAGAGCATTGGTCGTCTTTTAAACTGGTAAAAAAAGTAAAGTATTTCACAAAAGCCTCTAGAGTCGGTCATGCTGGTACACTCGACCCATTGGCAACTGGTATGCTCATTATTTGTACCGGAAAGTGCACCAAAATGATTGAACAAATTCAGGATATGTACAAAGTATATACTGGAGTTTTTAATTTTGGTAAAACCACACCATCGTTTGATTTGGAAACAGAATTCGATGCTGAGTACGACTATCAACATATTGGAGATTCACAATTACAAGCTGCCGTAAAGGCTATGACAGGTGATGTGGTGCAGACACCTCCTGTATATTCGGCCGTAAAAATAAATGGTACTAGAGCTTACAAATTTGCAAGAAATGGAGAGGAAGTTGAAATCAAAAGCAGGGTCATAAAAATTTACGATTTTGCAATTTCTGGCAAATTACCGCATATACAATTTGAGGTAAAGTGTAGCAAAGGCACTTACATCAGAACATTGGCTCACGATTTTGGTCAGAGTCTAAACAGTGGTTGTTACTTAACCGACTTACGCAGAACCGAAATTGGAGAATTTCATATCGATAAAGCTTTTAAAATCGAAGAATTTCAAGAACTTTGCGGCTTCTAATATGAGAGTCTTTCATTCGCTAGAATCTTTACCTGAATTTAAAAATACCGTGTTCACACAAGGTACTTTTGATGGTGTGCACATCGGTCACCAACAGATACTAGCTCAAATGACAGAGTTGGCAGATAAACGAAATGGAGAGACAGTTGTATTAACATTTTGGCCTCATCCAAGATTGTTTCTGTTTCCGGATGACAATCAATTGAAACTCCTTCAAACATTGGACGAAAAACTGGAGCTATTTGCTAGATGTCATATCGATAATGTTATCGTTCTGCCGTTTACCAAGGAGTTCAGCAATATTTTACCTGAAGATTATATAAGAGAAATATTGGTCAACCGACTCAATATTCACATTGCCATAGTAGGGTATGACCACAGATTTGGTAGAAATAGGGAAGGTGATATCAATGTTCTAAAGAAGCATCAAGAGCACTACAAATACGAAGTGTTAGAAATTGCTGCAGAAGACATAGATGAAATCACTGTAAGCAGTACCAAAATCAGAAATGCTTTATTGGCAGGAGAAGTAGAAACTGCGTGCAAATATTTGGGTCGACCGTACAATTTTAGTGGCATTGTTGTTAAAGGGATGCAATTGGGAAGACAATTGGGTTACCCAACTGCCAATATCGAAATAAGGGAGACCTATAAACTCGTTCCAGCCATTGGTGTATATGCAGTTAAATGCAGAGTAAGAGGAAAAGAATACGGAGGGATGATGAACATTGGCAACAATCCAACAATACCCGGAAAAGATTTCAGTGTAGAAGTGCACATATTCGACTTTTCAGAGGATATTTACGGTGATTCTATCGAAATATTGATGATAACCCGTTTGAGGGATGAAAAAAAGTTTGAAAATATTGAAGAATTATCACTAAATTTGCGCCTCGACGAAAAGAATGCGCGTATCAAGATCAAAGATATATAAGTTTCTGGTTTTCATTGGTTTGTTCTTCATTGGAACAGGCTATATCGACGCGCACAACATTCACAACATCCTTAATTTGAATTTAAACGACGGTGGAGATGCCTCTGGCGAGTCACTTAAGATTGGTTCAAATTTCGATTCTACTTTCAGTACAGCATGGGACATTTACATGAAAACATGGGATACTGAAGTGCTTAATCCATATTCTTACGATTACTTCAGTTTCAAACAACCGGTGAGTTTGTGTTTGACAGGAGATTCTTTAGGATTTGTAATGCCAGTAGCAAACATTGTAACATCTAACTACGGTCCGAGACATGGCAGAGCCCACCAAGGCGTTGACATTGACTTAGAAACTGGAGATACTGTAGTATCAGCATTTGATGGCGTTGTAAGAATGTCGAGGTATTATTACGGCTATGGCAACATGGTGGTAGTAAGACATCACAATGGATTAGAGAGTTTGTATGGTCATTTATCTAAAGTATTGGTAGAGCCAGGAACACCTGTGAAGGCTGGTCAGACAATAGGTTTAGGAGGCAATACAGGTCATAGTTTTGGATCGCATTTACACTTCGAAATTCGTTTTATGGGTCAACCAATAGACCCAGCAAAATTCATTGCTTTCGAGACATTTTCTTTGTTGAACAACGAAGTGATGATAGACAGTACAACGTTTGACAACCATAAGCTTGTAAAGAAACAAAGACAAGAAGAGCACACGTTCTCAGAGGACCATTATAAAACTGTCAAGAAAACCAAAAAATACCACACAGTAAAGCAGGGTGATACCTTAAGCGCAATAGCACGTAAAAACAAAACGACAGTTGCAAAGCTTTGCAAACTCAACCACATCAAGCCTACCACCATTCTAAAATTGGGCAGGAAATTGGTGGTGAAGTAGGTATAAGCTGAGCTGAGTTCTGCTTATAACTTAAGCATAAAACTACTTTCCATTTTTGTTTTAAATCTTGGTTACAAAAATACTTTGCATATGATGCAGGCTTATATATCTCATGATATATTGCCCAGATGGTAAATGAGACAAATTAAATTGTTTTGAATGAATAGAGTTGTCTGGATCTTCATCAATAAGCTTCATTAGAACCCTTCCACTATAGTCTGTCAATTCAATAATTGTATGTGAACTGTCTCCTTTGTAATTTAATTGAATATCATTTGAGAATGGGTTTGGCCAACATGATAATAATGGGTTGCCTTCATGTTTAAGATGATATACGCCAGAGGTGCTACAAGAATTTTTAATAAACGGTAAAATAGGAAACTGTTCTTGTAAAACAGTCTGAACATCTTCATCACTTAAACATAACCAATCTCTTAATAAGGTAGCGTATAAACTTCTATAATCATGTTCTTTGTCAAGATTGTTGTCTACAGTCACAGTAGAAGGAATTGAAGGATTATTGCCAGATATTTTACCCCCATCAACAGGTTTGCCAAAAATAAATTGTGGAGCAGCTGCGCCATGATCAGTACCTTGACTATCGTTACTTTTAATTCTTCTTCCAAATTCACTAACAGTCATTCCAACAACTCTATCAGCTATATTAAGTCCCTCTAGATCATTTTGAAATGCCACAATCGCATCATTTAATGTTGAAAGTAAATTAGCGTGAATACCTTTTGTAGTATCAGATTTTTCAGTTTGAACGCTGTGGGTATCAAAGCCGCCAATAGATACCATATATAATCTAGTTTTTAAACCTCCAGCAATAAGTTTTGCAACAACTTTTAATTGTCGAGCTAAATCTGTATCAGGATAAGTGCCTTGTGTGGTAACTTTTTTGGCTGCATCACTTATGGTTTTCGTGTAACTACTAGTTTGTTGAGCAACCAATCTAATGTAGTTTAATTGATCTCCAGGGTAGCCAGAAGGAGCAGTATCTGCTATGCCTGGTACAAGATTAAACACATCATCAGGATTATTGATTGCTATACCCATTTGCGCTGTTGGTCCTTGGAAAAAAACACTTAATAGACTTCCAACTTGAATACCCAATGGGTCTGGAACATCAACATTTGGATATCCATCTGGGAATCCTGGATATTCTAAATTTAAATATCTGCCTCCCAATCCAGAGCTTAGATATTCGTTAGAGTCACTTGCTGTAAACCATATATCAGAGCTTCTAAAATGAGAATAATTTTGATTTTCATATCCAACATTTTGAATTATGTGTAGCTTTCCATTATTGTATAAATTTCTTAAACCACTTAATGACGGATGTAAACCGGTTTTTGTAGTTCCATTTAAACTTAATACTTTGTTCTCTGGTATTAATACATTGTTTCTGGCTTTACTTAAATTGGCATACTGATCTAAAGGAATGACTGTGTTTAAGCCATCATTGCCACCGTTTAAATCAATTATAACAATAACATTATCTGTTGAAGTAGCCATTGCCAATAACCTTGCCAATGTGTTTTGTGGAGCCATTGCAGAAAGGCTCATGTTGTCTACCGTTAAGGGCAATGTAACGGCACTAACTGCTTTTAAAAATGAACGTCTTTTCATAAACCTTTAATTAGCAAAGTTGATAATGTGGAGATTGAATTAAATAGGCTAGAAGTTGTGTAAGTCGATTAACAACTACAGATTTTTTAGTAGAATTATTAGGGTCAGCAATATAATCATTCCATGCTAATGTCCAGTATGAAGTGCTAGACAATCCACCTTGAAGTATTTGCACTCTAATTGCGTCTTGAGAAGCTTGACTAACGTCCATTGTATAGATAGATTGACACAAATCTTTAACGAATAAAACAGGGTCGGAGATGTTAGGATATGCAGATGCAAAACGAATGTGATCGAAACTATTATTAAAACCTCCATATAGAAAGTAAAGAGGATAATTAACACGTTTAGGATACGTATCGCTGTTTATCCAAGTATCATAAAATAAAGGTGATTGATAAAATGCTGGCCATCCTGCTACATTTGGAGGATTTCCTAAAAATTGATTCTGAATGCCTGCTACATTGTAAATATCAATCCAAAATTTATATAAATTTTCAAGAGGACTTACAGGGGGCTGTTGAACACCAGATTCTCTGCAAAAACCAATCATTAAATCCAAAGGAGTTTTAATGTAAGCACTGATAATATTGGTATCGAAAAAATGTT
The DNA here is from genome assembly GCA_964438995.1 of uncultured Chitinophaga sp. Lineage (GTDB taxonomy): Bacteria > Bacteroidota > Bacteroidia > NS11-12g > UBA955 > JABMMZ01. The sequence goes on along the minus strand of CAYTMQ010000013.1, from coordinate 71,643 downwards.
CACTCTTGAATAACTTGTCTAAGGCAGGTTTTAAATTATATCCATTACTTCTGTAAATATTAGCTAATGGCGTAATTATATCATTCTCAATTTCAGTTGAAATGTCATAATTGACAAAAAATCTGTAAATTTTTCTTATTATGAACTTCGCACATTCATCCGTCTCTAGAATCATATCCACTAATTCAGTCAATTCTTGCAGACCATTTGTTCCCGATTTTCCTATTATGACTTTATTGCCATAAAATGACGAAAATTGTTTGTTATCTGAGTCATGAAGATCTGTTCTATATAAAAATGTTTGTGCTTGCCAATCAATAGAAAGGCCAGTCAATACCCTTGCAGCTTCTTTTACATCGCTTTCAGTGTATTTGCTATCGGGACCTTTACCAACACCAAATAATTCTTGAAGTTCGCGCGCATAATTTTCGTCAGGCGAGTATTTGGTATTCAAATAAACATTTAAATAGTGACACATTTGTGTGTTTTTAGACACTTCAACCATTAAAGTGCTAAGTGGTGAATAAGCGTAAGTTCTAAACAATTCAATTAAACGATAGGCTCCTGTAGCTCCTCCTCCAGCTTTTAACTCTGTAACAAAGTGGTTGCTCCAAAAAACAATAAGTTTTTCTTCTATACTTCTAGCTTGATTGAGTAAATTGCCAATCCACCAACCTTTAATACTCTCACCTCTAAAAAAATTCGTCGTACCATCGCCATAAGTAGCATTAACCCATGTTTGACCTTTAGCAATATTGTCGGCATCTTTCATAAATTGCCCTCCACCTAAATCAAAACCCTCATAGTAATTGAGAGGCTGACTAGGAGGAGTGCTTCCTAATGTTAAAAGTTCATCAACAGAGTTTTGAAGATTTTTTGATAGAAAATAATCAATATCGCTTGGTTTTGCTCCAAACATTGTACGCTTTAATAAATGAACAACTTGTTTTCTACCCCAGGTCCCAGAATATGCATTCAATGATGCCATGATATTTTTTTCTTTCAAATTTATTAATTTTCCATATAAAAGCAAATTAATTAAATATTAATACTTCTATATTTTTGAAAATTAGTGGCTAATCACATTGTTTTTGTCTAATCTATTTTAATTCTTAATTCATAATATTCAAAAAGAAATTATTTATCGATACTGACTTTTGCATCTCAACTTACTGGCCAAATTTATCTATTAACTGCACGATGAAATGATACATCGAATAATTCTCAGCCTAATTAACGTATAAGAATAATCTATGATTCTGAACTCACTCAATCTCGCAGTATGTAGCCTCCACCTAAGGCGGAACGCGGGGTACATCGTCCTATAAATTCCCCATCCAAGCTACACTAACTCTCTTATCCAAAATTCATCCTTCGCAGCGTTTTAAATTTTTATGCAGTCTAAAGATTAAGTTCTGTTTTTAAAATTTAAACCTTATTGTTATGTCTATTTTTACAAAAAAACCAAATGCCTTCAATGGCAAATTACATGTTCACCCTTTCTCTTTATTGTTGATTGTCTCCAGCATGGGTATGTTGATTTCTAACAATTCTTACAACTCTGTAAATTCATTCAACACATCTTTTAATGATAACTTAAATCACCAATCACCACCTCGACAAGATTATTTCATTCGTGGGTTTGTTAAAGAAGTCAATGGCACTATTTTAAAAGATATTTTTGTATATCTAAAATTTGAAGATCAAATCATAGATACATGCAAAAGCGATTCTTTAGGGATGTATGAATTTGTGAGACTCAAACCTGGTGAGTACAAACTAATGGTCAATTCAGCATATCATGCCCAATTTGAGGATTCTATTGAAATTGAAAGTATAGATTTGTACTTTGATATACAACTTAAAGCTATTAGGATGTTTAATGGTTGTATAATAAGTAGGTCATCAACTAAAGAAATAGCTTTGACTAAAACTGGCACTTCATTCAGAACAGTTAAAACAGGTCTTAGAAATGGAAGTTCAATAGCTAATTATGCTTCAGGTACAACTGAAACAAGAAATGGCATTGTTGGCAGAGGGTCAAGAACAGATGGAACAGCTGTTTACATTGATGGTGTAAGAGTAAATAATGGTAGTTTAAACACTGAAGAATACAAATCAACAGATGAAAATGTCTTTTTTAAAACATCCAAAGAACCTGTATCAACTTTTAGTTCGGATGTAGATTACGCCTCGTATACCAATGTAAGAAGGATGATCAATGAATCTATACTACCGCCTGTGGATGCAGTTCGTGTAGAAGAATTTATCAATTATTTCGACTATGCTTATGAAGAACCAAAAGATGAGAACGATATTTCAATGAAACTTGAACAAAGCTATTGTCCATGGAACTCTACCCATCAATTGGTTAAAATTGGATTGCGAGCTAAAACCATTGCTAAAGAACAAATGCTCAAAAACAATCTTGTTTTCCTCATTGATGTGTCTGGTTCTATGTCTGATGATAATAAATTGCCTTGGGTAAAATACGCTTTAAAATTAATGGCTAAGAATTTGAATCCAACTGATATGATTTCAATTGTTACTTATGCAGGTTATACTTCTTTGGCATTAGAAGCTACTTCATGCAATAATTATTCTAAAATTGAAAAAGTGATTGATGGTTTGGGAGCTGGGGGATCAACCGCAGGTGCAAGTGGTATCAATATGGCATATAGTGTAGCAGCTAGCAATTTTGTTGAGGGCGGTAATAACCGTATCATTTTGGTAACTGATGGCGACTTCAATGTTGGTATTACAGGTGAAAGTGAATTGAAAAAACTGGTAGAAGAAAAGAGAAAAAGCGGCGTCTATTTAACAGTTTGTGGATTTGGTATGGGCAATCTAAAGGATTCAAGAATGGAAATGTTGGCAGATAATGGCAATGGGAGCTATTACTATATTGATCAACTAAGTGAAGCAGAAAGGGTATTTAAATATGGTTTATCATCAACATTGATGACCATGGCGAAGGACGTTAAAATTCAAGTGGAGTTCAACCCGAAATATGTTCAAGCATACCGTTTGATTGGGTATGAAAACAGAATTTTGGCATACGAAGATTTTAAAAACGATGCTAAAGATGCAGGGGATATGGGCGCTGGTCAAACCGTTACTGCTTTATATGAGATAGTGCCTGTTGGTGTAGACATGCAAGATACCAACCAAGTTGAATTAAAATATAGTAAGCTAACGAGCCTATTAAGTGATACCTCTAATGAGATTTTAACTTTAAAAATTAGATACAAAAAACCAAACCAAAATTCTAGTATTGAACTAAGTGAAGTTTTAAAGGCCAATCAACAATCGAGTGCTTCTGCAACGGATGATATGAAATTGGCTAGCAGTGTCGCCATGTTTGGAATGCTCTTATCTGGTTCTGAATTCTCAAACAATGCTAATTATAAGACTGTATTGGAAATGCTGCCATATTCGGAAAATCAAAAAGTGAAAGAGTTTCTAGCTTTGGTCAAAAAGATGGATATAATGAATTGATTCAGACTGAGCATTTAACTTTCGCATTGCATCAAATGATGACAAGATGTTGAATGTGCTTTGCTATTCTGATATTTTGAGTTTAATTGCGATTTAATTCATGTGAATTTAATCATCTAACACAAGATTAAAAGCTTGTAAACGTTTATTAAAGATTAAGAACATATAATTGAATCGCAATTACTATTACATACTATGTTGAATAAATATTCTAAAACCAAACTCAGAAACGCCAACTTCAAAGTGCACCCACTATCAGTATTGTTAATATTTGCGAGTTTCGGATACTATTTGACATATGATAACAAGGAAGCATATGTGTCTTCAGAAACTACAAAAAAGTTATCAATACTGGATAGTCCAGTACTAAAGATGGCCCATTTGAAAGGTGTTGTTAAAGATGATACTGGGAAACTACTTTCTAATGTTAGGGTTGAGTTGTTTCATAATCATAAAATTTTACAGTCAAACATTACCAATAAATATGGACAGTACGAGTTTTTAAATTTGGAATTGGACTCTTATACCCTCGATGTTGCTGAGTTTGGATATTTGCCTTATAATAAAAGGATGTTTCTAAACACGAATGAAGTACTTAATGATATTATATTAAATCAAGACAGTTTATATTACCATTTTGGCAGTAATTCAACTCTAAGGTATGCATCATTAGTTAAAAGCAGCCGATTAACATCAAGACAAAAAATGGGTAAAAGGGTTCAGCAAGGTGGTTCAGGAAGTGGAAGTGGACATGCTCCTAAACAAAAGGTTGTAGTTGCCCCTTTCTCATATACAAGTACAGACGGTGATGAAACGGAAGTGTATTATCCTACTGTAGAAAATGATTTCGTTAAAACTGTAAGAGAGCCAGTATCTACCTTTAGTTCGGATGTTGATTACGCCTCGTATACCAATGTCAGGCGGATGATCAATAACAATGAAAAGCCAAAGATAGATGCAGTTAGAGTTGAAGAATTTATCAATTATTTTGATTATGCTTATGAAGAACCTAAGGATGATAAAGATATTTCAATTAAGATGGAAGAAGGTTCTTGTCCTTGGCAGAAAGAACACAAACTGGTGAAGATAGGTCTAAAAACCAAAGAAATAGAAAAGACCCAAATGTATAGAAACAACTTGGTGTTTTTGATTGATGTGTCTGGTTCTATGTCTGCAGAAAATAAATTGCCATGGGTGAAGTACGCCTTAAAAACAATGGTAAAAAATTTGAATCCCAATGACCAAATATCAATAGTTACTTATGCAGGATATACATCACTGGCTTTAAAATCTACCTTGTGTTCTGATTCTTTTAAAATCAATAAAGTAATAGATTATTTAGGTGCTTTTGGATCTACCGCTGGAGGTCAAGGTATCATTATGGCTTACGATGAAGCAATGAGCAACTACATTCAAGATGGCAACAACCGTATCATTTTGGTAACTGATGGCGATTTCAATGTTGGTATTACAGGTGAAAGTGAATTGAAAAAACTGGTAGAAGAAAAGAGAAAAAGCGGCGTCTATTTAACAGTTTGTGGATTTGGTATGGGCAATCTAAAGGATTCAAGAATGGAAATGTTGGCAGATAATGGCAATGGTAGCTATTATTATATTGATCAATTAAAAGAAGCTGAAAGGGTGTTTAATTACGGACTTTCTTCTACATTGATGACCATGGCTAAGGACGTTAAAATTCAAGTGGAGTTTAACCCGAAATATGTTCAAGCATATCGTTTGATAGGGTATGAAAATAGATTGTTAAATAAAAAGGATTTTAAGGACGATGCCAAAGATGCAGGAGATATGGGAGCTGGTCAGACCGTTACAGTATTGTACGAAATAGTCCCTATTGGTGTTAAGATGCAAGATACTGGTGAAACATCATTGAAGTACACCAAAACAACCATAACACTAATAGATTCATTTGATGAAATATTGACATTAAAAGTACGTTACAAAAAACCTAAAGAATCTACTAGCATAGAGCTTACAGAAGTTTTAAAATCTAGCAACCAATCCTACAAAAAGTTAAGCGACGATTTCAAACTTGCCAGTGGCGTAGCCTTATTTGGCATGATATTACGAGACTCAAAATACAAAGGCAGCGGTGATTACCGCTTGGTCTTAGAATTGGTGTCTGTCAAAGACAATGAAAAAGTAAAAGAGCTGAAAGGGCTCGTGAAGCAGATGGAGAGAATTCGATAGAATGTCCAGCGATGCTGCCCTCACTCAATCCTCTCTACTACCATCATCCGCCATTCTCACCATCTTTGGCGTAAATTTAGCTACCACATCCACCAACTCTTTTTGAGAAGCCATAACCACCTCTATATCTTTATAAGCCATTGGAGCTTCATCTAATCCTGCCCCAATCAAAGACACACCTTTGCTTTGAAGTTCGTTGACTAGGTCTTGTTTGGTAACGTTTTTTATGGCAGCTGATCTGCTCATTTGTCTTCCTGCTCCATGAGAAGCCGAATTGATGGCATGGTGCTCGCCTTTTCCTCTAACCAAATAACCAGGTGCGGTCATTGACCCAGGAATTATTCCCATAACACCCTCTGCGGCAGGTGTTGCACCTTTTCTATGCACTATTACCTCTTCGCCATTCCATATTTCTTTCCAAGCAAAGTTGTGGTGATTTTCAACTTTAGCTAATACTTTGGCTCCGATAGCTCTACTGATTCTATCGTGAATTACTTCATGACAAGCAGAAGCATAATCGCCAGCCAAATTCATGGCTATCCAATATTCTTGACCCTCAGCACTATTCATATCTAAATACGCTAAGTTGACCGCTTCTTTTGGAAGTTTGCATATCGACTTAGCCAATTTAGTGTAATAACCAGCTACTGTTGCGCCAAATCCTCTAGAACCAGAGTGCGTTAACAATGCGACATACTGACCTTTCGGAACGCCTAGAGCTTGGTCGTCTTTCTCAAATTCTATGATGCCAAATTCTACAAAGTGGTTACCACCTCCTGAACTCCCAAGTTGAGAATATGCTTTGTCCTTAAGCGACTTGATCAAAGGTGTGATATTAAAATCTTTATTGTCTAGTATAGCATGATCTGCTTTATGTCTTCCATGCCAACCCGCACCAGCACCAAATTTGGTCCACGCAATAAGCTCTCTCTTAAATTGATTTTTATGTTCTAGAAAATATGTTTCAGGAATATCATAAACAGACAAGGCCATTCTACATCCAATATCAACGCCAACTCCATACGGAATGATGGCGTTTTTTGTCGCTAAAACACCGCCAATTGGAAGTCCATAGCCTTGGTGAGCATCAGGCATCAGAGCTCCAGCAACTGTAACTGGCAACCTCATGGCCACATCCATTTGTTTTCTGGCACCTTCTTCAATATGTTGTTCTCCGAAAATGGAGTAAGAGGTTGCTTCATTTTTTAGTTGAATAGCATCTAAGTCATATTGCTTTCTTTCATCAATTAAGGCGATAGCAAGGTCTTTAAATACCACATCCTCAATATAATTTTCAGGATGAGATAAGATGTTTCTTAACTGATTCAACTGTTCATTTTTTTTCATAGAAGAAGCATTGACTGACATGGCTTGTAAAGCAAGTCCAACGCATGGTCCCTCATTAAAGCCAATTTTAAGCAAGTCGATTCCAGTTAAGTGTTTAGTTGTCATTTTGAAATACAAATTAAGTTGTTAAATTTTGAAATCATTAAAGTTATATGCACTTTAAATTTTGTCGGGAAAGCAAGACTCGAACTTGCAACCTCGAGCACCCAAAGCCCGCTATCTTCCAATTGATATATTTCCCGAAAAAGAACTTGTTTCCCTAGTGGGACTCGAACCCACATTTTCTTTCGAACAGTATGGCTTAAAATACGCTTCCCCAACAACTGTCAGGTGCACTGTAAAATGTAACGATTGAAACGAGCAGTAACAACCGCATATCCATACACTCCATGGTTCAGAAATTTTTACCACAGCTTTTCCTATTTAAGCTATAGGGACGTGTTTTCGAAACCCTCTCTACACCAGCAGTAGAGAGGGGCATCTTATCTTCCATAGTCAATTGTTTTCTTCGATGTTTATTAACTTTTTCACACATCATCACAACAGAAATCATTAGGTTGATTTTGATGTTACAAAGTTGCAGGTCTATCTGCGCAAGGAAATTGCGTACTTGAATTTTTAAAGAATTTTTTTTGATATTTTGATTAAAGTGCACATTTTCAATCTTATTGTTTTTATAAATTCGAGACAACAATTTGAATTGCGCAATTCTATTGCGTAGAATATGAAATAGATTTGTATTATTGAAATATCAAATCCATCATTTCAACTATGTCAATCAATAAATTAGCATTAATTCGTTACAAAACCATAGACAATTGTTTGCAGAACAGATTCAGAAAATGGACCTTAGACGATTTGATAGAAGCATGTTCAGAGGCCTTATACGAGTATGAAGGTATAACAGATGGTATTAGCAAAAGAACCATTCAATTGGATATTCAGACGATGCGCAGCGAGAAATTGGGTTATAATGCGCCAATAGTAGTAACCGATAGGAAGTTTTACAGCTATTCTGAGAAGGGGTATAGCATTACCAATACACCTATTACCAAGCAAGATTTGAGTACACTCAACGAAGTAGCTTTGATACTAAAACAATTTAGTGGATTCGACCATTTCAAAGAATTGGAGGGCATGGTAACGCGGTTAGAAGACAAGTTGTACAAACAGCAGCATAAGGGTAAATCATTCATCGACTTTGAGAAAAACGAATTGTTAAAAGGATTGAATTTTATTGGAGAGCTTCACCAACACATATTGAATAAACAGGTGATAGAAATTACCTACAAGTCGTTCAAATCAAGACAAGCTTCTGTTATTCCATTTTGTCCATATCTTTTAAAAGAATACCGAAACAGATGGTTTGTATTGGGTTTAAATGTTCAGGCAAAAACTGTTTTGTTATTGGCATTAGATAGGATAGAGAAGTTGTCTGTTACATCCACACACAAGTATGTAAAACCAAGTTTCAATGTATTTGAATATTTTGACGATGTAATAGGCGTGACGAAAGATTTGAAGAGCATACCTAGTAAAGTTGTTTTCAAAATCGATGCTTTAAATGCGCAATACATCAACACAAAGCCTTTGCACAAAACCCAGGAGTTGCTGAAGGTAGAAGACGACGGCATAATATATTCTATAGATGTGGTATTGAATTATGAGCTTGAGCGCGAGCTCTTAGGTTTTGGCGAACAAATAAAGGTGTTAAGTCCGAAACGCCTAAGCCGAAGAATTGTCGGAAGATTGAAGAAAAGTTTGAAGCAATATTCTGTTGAGGGTGTAAACGAATGATAGTTTAATTATATCTACTCGGTAGGTCCGCATGCTACGCTGCGGACAAAAAAAATCTCGACATTTCTGTCGAGATTTTTTGGTGGGAGCTACTGGATTCGAACCAGTGACCCTTCCGCGCCTTATGGCAGCGGAATGCTCTGAACCAACTGAGCTAAATATTATTAATTAACTTTAAGATTCGATTTCTACTCTTCCAATTTTTAACTTCTTTTTCTCTAGCGAAAGCCTCTTCTTTAGAGTCAAAAATTTCTGAATATACAAGTTCCCAATCGTAGGTATTTCCAGTAAATCCTTTGTGGTTAGAATTGTGTTTTCTAATTCTCTCATCAATGCTGTCGCAAGTAGCACCGACATAGAACTTGTCTTTAGATTTAGAAAATAAAATATAGAAAGTGCACATAAGTTTTAGCTTTTAGGTAATAAAAAAAACCGACATTTCTGTCGGTTTTTTGGTGGGAGCTACTGGATTCGAACCAGTGACCCTCTGCTTGTAAGGCAGATGCTCTGAACCAGCTGAGCTAAGCTCCCATTGTTTTTGCTCTTTCGTTCAGTGACCCTTCCGCGCCTTGTGGCGGCGGAATGCTCTGAACCAGCTGAGCTAAGCTCCCTTTTTGTTTTTTAGGGACTGCAAAAATAGATATTATTTAGACTTTCGCAAATATTTTTTTGAAAATTTATAAAAATTCTTGTGAGTGCCTTATTTTGCTATGATATTGATCCTACCTCAACCTACTTATCCGACACTTTCGTAATGTCGGCATCGCTCCACAATTCCTCAATACCATAGAATTCTCGCTTCTCTTCTTTGAAAACGTGTACTACAATGTCGAAATAGTCTAGCAAAACCCACTCGGCCAATTCTCTGCCTTCAACATGCCATGGCTTTTCTCCAGTCTCTTTTCTTACTGTATCTTCTACACTGTCCGCTATCGCTACTACTTGCTTATCACTTGTAGCATGACAAACTACAAAGTAGTCGGCCATAGAAGTCTTTAGTTTACGCAAATCCAATACGGTAACATCGTTCGCTTTTTTCTCTAGCATGCCCTTTACTATGGCATCTTTTAAATCAATTTTGGCAATTTTCTTTTTTGGCATTAACCTTGTAACTTAAATTCAGAATTTAATTGTGTTTGCAAAAGTAAAGCCAAATACCCAAATTATCGGTCAAAATATCATTTATTTTAACCAAGTGGCTTCTACAAATGAATTTGCCCTCGAATTGATTAAGCAAAATCTTGCCGAAAATGGCAGTGTCGTGTTTGCCGAATTCCAATCTAAAGGCCGCGGTCAGTACGGCAAATCATGGATTTCTGAACCTTTCGAGAACCTCATGTTCTCTATTATTTTGCGTTTTGTAACAAAATCTAACCCAGATCCGTTTATCATCAATAAAATCGCAACCCTCACCATGTATCAAGTCGTTTCTTCTATCCTGCCCAAACAGCATGTGCACATCAAATGGCCAAATGACATTTTGGTGAATGCCAAAAAAATTTGTGGTATACTGGTCGAAAACAACTTCAGTGGCTCTTCTCTAAATTATAGTGTAATTGGCGTGGGACTTAATGTTAATCAGCATTACGAACATATTACCAGTCTTAATGCCACATCTTTGGTTGGAGTCGCTGGCATCGAATTCGATAGGGAAGCGTTGTTAAAACAAATTCTTGAGCAATTCGAAGACGTATACAATCAATTTGAATCTGAACACATTTCTGACATCAACAAACAATTCAACGAAGCCTTATATGGATACGACACTATTGGTGCGTTTGATATAGATGGTAACATCGAAATGGGAAAGGTGCTTGGTTGCGATGCCTTCGGAAGATTGGAAATAGTGATAGATACTGACGTGAAAGCCTATCCTCATGGAACCATAAAACAATACATTTCTTAATGAAAGGGGTAATAGATATAGGGAATACTAGGATTAAAACAGCAGTGTTTAACCAACAAGCTGAATTGGTTGAGAAAGCCTATTTCCATACTTTAATTAATGCCATAGAATGGCTGAACGAGAGACAAGTATCGTCTCTGATGTCGGCTTCTGTTGCACAAGCTATTTTACCGCAAATTCCAGGCATTAAAACTTACTCTTTGACCTATCAAAGTAAATTGCCTTTCGACAACCAATACAAAAGCAAAGAAACCTTGGGGGTTGACAGAATAGCGGCAATTGCAGCGGCAGCAATAGAATTTCCAAATTCTCCAGTTTTGGTTTTTGATATCGGCACGTGTATGACAATTGATTTGTTGCATCCTAATGGTACTTACAACGGAGGAAACATTTCTCCGGGTATAGAGATGCGTTTGAAAGCCATGCACAATTTTACTCAGCGACTGCCATTGGCCACAAAAGAAGATGTTGATAATATGCTTGGACACAATACAGTGTCGGCTTTAGCGAATGGCGTTGTCAATGGCATGCAATTCGAAATTGACGGATATATTGCACATTTTAAAGAGCAGTATTCCGACTTGAAAATTGTTCTTTGTGGAGGGGATTATTCATATTTTGATAAACAACATAAATACGAGATATTTGCGGCACCAGACTTTGTGCTGAGAGGATTATACCACTTATTGATTTTAAATGAAGATTAAACACTATTTATTTTTACTTATAACCACCATTTTTGTTTTAGAACTTAATGCTCAAAACAACACAAGTTCGCCTTATTCTATTAGAGGATTTGGAGAGATTGAGGAATTTCAATCGGCTTACACTAGGTCCTTAGGCGGAGCAACCAATGGCATTAGATCACAAAGATGTTTGTCATTTTCTAACCCTGCATCTTACGGCGCATTGACAATGATGATGTTGGATTTTGGATTCAGAGGCGACTATTCTAAAGTGTATTCTGAAACGGCTGCCAAAACCAAATACAATGGCAATTTTAACTATATCAGCATTGCATTTCCAATGTATAGAAAGCCTATTGTGAAGAAAGATACATCAGTAAAAACTAAGGAAACCAAATTGTATCGCGAGTATAAAACCATTTGGGCTGGTGGGTTTGGATTGAGTCCGTATTCTAATATTAGCGCCTCTTTTACCAAAGACATTGATACATCTTATGGTCAAATCATCAATTCGTATTCTAGAACTGGTGGTTTAACTAGGGTGTATTTTACCAATGCGGTTAATTTGAGCAACAATTTAAGTCTAGGTCTTAACACGTCTTATATTTTCGGTCAGTCGCGCAGCTTAGATGGTTATTTCTTGTCAGATTCTTTCGTTTCAAGAGCTACCATTCAAGAAAACAATATCAGATACAATGGTTTTAAATTTGAATTTGGAGTTCAAGCTCAACGCAATAAAGATACCATCATTGTAACCGATTCTATTGTCGAAAACAATGTGAAAGTACTTCGCGTAAGGAGAATGCCTTTGAGATTTGTTTTCGGTGCAACTGTCAATAACAACGCCCAATTGGATTACAGTATCTATAGAAAAATCACCAATAAAAGTAGTTTTAATCCTTATGCAGCTGTTGATACAGTATTGTTGCAAGAGAATAAAACTGGTAAAACCAACATGCCTTTTGGTTATTCTGCAGGATTGAGTTTGACCTATAACAACACTTGGATGTTGGCCGTTGATTACAAAACAGATCAATGGGGTACTATGAAAAATTCGTTGTTTACAGATACATTTAGCAACAGTTCGCAATGGAATTTTGGTCTAGCTTTTCGACCTGATGCCAATGTCGAAATGTTTAGAACCAAAGACAAAAATAAATTTTCAGCCAATCTTGAATACCGTTTAGGTTTTAGAATGTTAAACACTGGATACTTATTCAAAGACAATAAAGGACAAATCAATCCATTGAAAGAATATGGTATTAGTTTCGGTATTGGTATACCTAAAACCAGACTCGAGTATGATTCGAAAAGAATGATCATCAAATCTATGGTGAACATTACTGGAGAATATATACACCGCGGCAATACAAACAATGGTATGATAGCTGAAAATTTGTACAGATTAACCATAGGCTTTACCCTTGCTGATATTTGGTTCAAACAACGCAAATTTTATTAGTATGTATAAACCGGCATTTTTCTTTTGCTTAATCATTGGAGTCATTGGTTGCAGTGATTACGCTAAGAAGAACGTTGAGAAAATGATGAAGTCTGATACCTTGATTTATACACAAGAGGCTTCTGATGTTACCATTAGTTACACCGACTCAGGGATATTAAAAGCAAGAATTACCGCCAAGAAATTATTGGGATATAAAAATGAAGGCAATGAAATCATTAAAATGCCTAAAGGAATAATTGCCAATTTTTATAACGATGAAGGTCAGATAGAGAGTTATCTAACAGCTGAGAATGGCACTTCATATCAAACACAAAAAATCACTGAAGTCAACAGAAATGTTGTGGTTCAAAACATCAAAGGCGAACGTTTGAATACCGAAAAACTAATATGGGACCAACGCAAGCAGTTGATATATACCGATAAATTTGTTCGTATTACCACGAAAGACGAGGTGTTGACGGGTGATGGTATGGAAGCCAAGCAAGACTTTAGCAACTGGAAAATTCTTAAGCCAAGGGGCAACATTAAAATTCAAAAAGATTCTACAAATCAATAAACAATGGATAAAAAATCATTTATAAGCAGACAAATAGTGGTGATATTATGGATAGTTGTAGCAGCAGTTACCATGATAGAAGGAATGGCCCAATTTCAAAAAGGAGGGTTTAAAAATCCTGTGATGTATCTAATGTTTGCCATGTGTGGTGTTAGCGCTTACATGTTTTTTACAAGAAGAAATAAGCGCTTAGAGGATAAATAGAAAGTGTCTTAAGCTTTCCAAATCCTATTCCATAATTGGCTAAATGCTTTTTTAAACATTTCGAAATCAAATTTAGGTTCTATGTTGTTGATTTCATCAGGCTTTCTTTTATCAACTTGGTAGTAAAATATAAACGCTTTCTTAGGGTCTACTTGCGAAAAATCCGAACGTCCCCATTTTACAATATAGACATTGATGACGTTGCTGTCTTTTTGTTCTATGAAATATTTGCCCTGACTGAACCATTTAAGCGTTGTTAGGCCTTTGCCTTCAAAACCTTTTTCTAATTCTAAATGGCGTTGATATGTTACAAATGCTATGCTGTCTCGATCTTGAAATATGGAATATTCACCTATGGTTAAAGTCGTATCTGTGGTAGAAATGGATGCCCATAAAGCATTGTTAAAAAATGTTGGAGAAGTATAAAGATGTTCTCGCACAATGCCTTGTCTACTTAGTTCGTTATCGAATTTTTGATGCACATAGTATTTAACACCAAATGTCATAACCATATAGGTTGTGCTGATATACACCGAACGCCAAGCCCATTTTAAGCGCCTTGGGTCATCGCGCTTTAAAAACAAACAGATACCCAAAACAAACATGAATGGCAAAGTGTATAAAGGGTCTATAACAGATATGTTGTTGAATCCAACTTGATAATCCGTAAATGGTAAAAACAAACGTGTGCCGTATGTTGTAAATGCATCTAACAATGCGTGGGTTGTTAGTCCGAGTAACCACAGCCAATACCACGATTTAAAATCTATTGTTTTGTTATATGCTTTATAACACCAATATGCTAAAGGTAATCCAAGTAATATATGTGTAAGCCAAGCGTGAGAATAGCTTCTATGTATCAACAGCTTTGATACCCCATCAGGATAAATGAAGGTTAATAGAATGTCAAGATCTGGAATCGTGCCAGCAATGGCGCCAAACAACTGAGCTTTGTTGCCAATGCGTTTACCTAATGTTATTTCGCCTACTGCAGCGCCTAAAACAATCTGAGTTAATGAATCCATTCTTTGGACAAAAATACAATTGAGGTATGACTTTGTTTTTAAATACTGCCAAATGTTCGATTTTACCGATAAATTATTGAACTACTTTGCGGCCTTTCCAGCTTGGTTTGATAAAGAAGTTGGCAATAAACACTATTGGAACATATAGCTGATAAAAAGGCAAAATCGGAATTAAATAGTATTTGAAATTTAAAATGTCTTTGGTCCTGTATGCAATTAAGACATCCGAAAACACTATAAAACCTGAAATCAAAAGAAAATTAAAATTACCTGAGTAAATTGAAAAACCAAATGTCGTCCAGAATACTATAAGTTTCAATCCAAGCAGCCAAATAAGATATTGATTGTAAGGAAAGATATAGTGTTTTCTTTTACCAGCCCATCGCATTCTCTGATTGAAAAAGTTTTTTAATTTGTGTTCAGCTTTGGTATATACCGTTGTTTCAGCACTGGCGCTGTATATGACTCTTGCGGGATTTAATTCAACAAATTTATGCATCAACAAATCGTCATCGCCTGAACTAATTTCTTTTCCTAAACTATAGCCATCCACTTTGTAAAAGATGTCTTTTCTGAAAAGCAAATTGGCCCCATTGCATGTTGCTGGTCGTCCTGTGTTGAGCATATAACTGCTTATGCCTACAATGGCTGCAGATTCGGCTTGTTGCAATTGACCAAATAGATTGTTGGTGTTTTGATAAGACAACAACCCGCACACCATGTGGTTGTCATCTCCCAACATTTGCATCATTTGTTTTAAGTTGTTAGTCCCCAAAATACAATCTGCATCTGTGGTGAAAATGTTGTTGTATTGAGCGTTTTTTATTCCGGTTTCTAATGCCGATTTTTTCCCTGAGCCTTCGTTGACAATGTACTTAAATGGTATTTGTATGTGTAATGTATTTAAGTAATCGAGTAATTGGTCGTTTGAGTGGTCGTCAACTAAGATGACTTCATAGTGAATAAACGATTGTTGGGCTATGCTCTTTAAACAACGCTCTATCACTTGAGTTTCATTTCTGCACGGAATAATGATGGAACAGTAGCTAGTAGGTTCGTTCTGATCTATTGGTCGGTGAATAAACTTTATAAGTCTTGAACTGTAAAACCAAGCAAACAGGGCGTATACAAATGTTACCACTGTAAATATTCCCGCTATCAATAAAGAGATGATAATGATTATGCCTTGTCCCATATGTCTATCATGAAGGAAATTATTTGTTGTTTTTCAATTTCAAAGATAGGAGAATTATTGCTCCCAAGCACATGGGAATCAAAACATTAAATAAATAAATGATTAAGCCTGGAATATATTCTAATCCATTCACTGAATGTATTGTGCCTGAAAACACCAAAGCAGGTACACTAATTCGTATTGCTACATCTGTAAGAATGAAGTTGGGGGAGATGGTTTGCAACAAATAAATACATGAGATGGAAAGCAAAGATGTTAGAATGAAACCATCTGAAATCAAATCAAAATGCAAAGCAAGTAAGGCGTATGGAATTAGAAACAAACAATACCTTAACAGCGAAAATGCAATCAATCGCACAATGTCTTTATAAGTTAAAATGGTAATCGCATGTTGCAAAGCTTGATACAGTTTTGAGCGTTTTACAATTGATAACTTTGGAAGTATATAGATCAATACAATACATGAAACAATCAATACAAGTGCAGAGAGAACAAAATCAAAAGGAACACTTAAAGGTTTTAAAATAAGAAATGATATTATTCCAAGTACCAAGGTCATAAGAAGTTGCGAAAAACTTCCTATAATGGATAGAAATCCTGCTTCTAATTTGTGTTCATCATCCACATAAGCTAGTCGACCTAAATATTCTCCCGTTCTATAAGGTAACAATTGAGAAACAGCAACGCCACTCATGACAGATTTAAAGGCAATTTTAAACGTTTGAATTTCGATTTTGCAAATTAAATATTGCCATTTGCGTGTTTCTATTGCCCAATTTAAAAAGGAAAAAACCAATAGCACAATCAACCAATACCAATCTAAAGTTTTAATGGCTTTTGATAATTCTTGCAAAGACACATTGGGGTTGCTGTAGAATTTTTTAAATAAAACAAAAGCGATGAAAGCGGGAACTGTCCATTTAATCACTCTAAAGAGCCATTGCCAATCCACATTTTTTAGTATATTTGTCTTGTTTTGCAACGATTACTACCTGAGAATTTTGATAAAATTGTAATGGGCATAGATCCCGGTACAAATATAATGGGTTATGGTGTAGTTGGATTGGTTGGCAAAGAATATTATTTGTTAAGTATTGGCATCATCCGTTTGGATAAATTAGAAGACCATGCACTAAAATTGAAACACATATTCGAGAGGGTAACTGGTTTAATTGAAAGTTATCATCCTGATGAGCTGGCAATAGAAGCACCATTTTACGGTAAAAATGTTCAATCGATGTTGAAATTAGGCAGAGCACAAGGAGTGGCGATTGCGGCTGCTTTGATGCGTCAGATTCCCATTTTTGAGTACCAGCCTAGAAAAATCAAACTCGCCATAACAGGTTCAGGAAATGCCGATAAAGAACGCGTTGCAGAGATGCTTCAAAAGTTGTTGCACTTCGAAGAAATGCCCAAGCATTTAGATGCAACAGATGGATTGGCTGCTGCTATGTGTCATATTTTTCAATTCAGTCCGCGTAGCTTTGGAGAAAAATCTTCAAAAACATCTAGAGCTAAAAAAAGCAGCTCTTGGGAAAAATTCCTCAAAGACAACAGCGACCGCCTCCTCAAGTGATGTAACCTCGCGTCCGCGATATAGGATTGTTGTGCCCTCGTCAGCCTAATGCAGACAGGATATTAAGAACCAAAACAAAACTCACTTAAACAGTTCTTGTAATGTTTTCATGGCTATCATCATTTTGCCACTACCTTTCAATTCAATAAAATCGTAAGTTGAGTAAAATTTTTTTGCTTGATGGTCGATTGGGTCTACAACAACTGCAAACGAGGCAACTTTTTCAGAAGTTTCATAGCATCTTTTTAATGCATCTATCAGCATATATTTCCCAAAACCTTGGCCTTTATAGTTCTTGTCAATTGCCAGTCGACCGATTAGAGTTGTTGGTATAGAAGCATAAAATGGGGGAAGTTTGCGTTGTATGTCTGAAGAAAAATGTTTTAAAGGAATGCTATTATTTGATAAAGTATAGTATCCAACGATGGTATCATCTTCAGTGACTAAAACAAAACATGCTGATAGTTTTCGTTTAACATCTTGGGCGGCAATTGTTTTTAAATATTGATTTAAAATCTCATTTTCACAATCAAAAAAATCCTTTTTGTGTTTTTTTGAAAGAAGCTCAATCTTCATTTTTTCTTATTGAGATTAAAATCTAAATAATCTTTAAAAGCTTTCTTTAATGCAGAATTTGGTTTCTTAGGGTTTGTAATCGCTTCAAAGAATACCAAGCCATCTTTTTCGTTAGCTATATATAATTGCTGTGCTTGTATGATTTCTTTGGCTTTTTCATTGGCTGATTTAAGAACAAAGTCGGTTAAGTTTCTATACCCACCTAAAATAGAAGCTTTCTCCAACAATAATTTTTGTTCTTCAGGCAATCTTGCGTCAAATCTCGACATCTTTTTCATACTCAATTATACTACAAATGTACGGAAAATTGCAGTACAAAAATAAATTTCTTGGAATTTTTTATATAAATTGATTTTATTGATTTGAACAATCTATGAACTTTTGAAACCATTTCATTGACCTTTCAATATATAATCTAGTTTAACTAAATTTCTTAATCTAGAACAAGAATTTCATGCCTTTAGTGCGTGTAACTTTGTACTACAAAATTCAATCAAAATTATGGCACAATCAATTCTTCACAAAGCCGAGACCAGAGGATATGCCGACCACGGTTGGTTAAAAAGTTACCACACTTTTAGTTTCTCTGGATATTACAATCCTGAAAGGGTACACTTCGGAGCATTAAGGGTTCTCAACGATGACAGTGTTGCTCAGGGTATGGGTTTTGGTAAACATCCTCACGACAATATGGAAATCATTTCAATTCCACTAGAGGGCGACTTAGAACACAAAGATTCTATGGGGAATACCTCCGTAATTCGAAAAGGGGATATTCAAGTGATGAGTGCTGGAACAGGCATTCAACACAGCGAATACAACCGCAACAAAGACACAATGGTGAAGTTTCTCCAAATTTGGGTTTTCCCTAATAAAAAAGATGTTGAACCTCGATACGACCAGAAGACATTGAACATCGAAGATAGGAAAAACACCTTCCATCAAGTATTGTCACCTAACCACGATGATGAAGGCGTATGGATTCATCAAAACGCTTGGTTCCATTTATCAGACTTCGACAAAGGATTTGGTAAAACTTACCAATTCAAATCAGAAGGCAACGGACTCTATGTATTCGTACTTAAAGGTAGCGTAAAAGTTGGCGACCAACTGTTGGAAACCCGCGATGGTTATGGCATCTGGGAAACACAAAGTGTTGACATCACCGCCGAAACCGACGCCGAATTTCTACTCATGGAAGTCCCTATGCGTTAATGTAACTTAACAAACCTCAATACAACGTCGGAGGTCGCAACGTCGGAGGTCATAACGTCGGAGGTCATAACTTTACATCAAACCCTGAAAGTTGTGGATGGAGCTAATAAGACATGTATAATGTAACTTCGCATCCGCGATGAAAGATAATGTAACCTAGCGTCCGCGACGCAGGCGATTTGTAATCGATGTAACCTGACGTCCGCGACGCAGGCGATCTTTGATAGATGTAACTTCGCATCCGCGATGCAAGATCAAAAAAATGCAAATAAAAATCAATCAATCAGAATCAAAAGGCGAATTTATCGCCGTTAAAGACGGTAAAGAGATGGGTAAAATGACTTTCTCTAAGGCTGGTAATGATAGAATCATTATCGATCATACTGAAGTAAACCCTGAATTTAAAGGCTTAAATGTTGGGAATGAACTTGTAAAAGCTGGGGTCGAATTTGCCCGTCAACATCAGCTGAAAGTCATTCCTCTTTGCCCATTTGCCAATGCCATTATTAGAAAAAATAAAGACTTACAAGACGTATTATGAGAATAGTTGCATTTGCTGGAAGTAATAGTTCTACATCTATTAATAAAGAATTGGTGAAATACGCTTTAAGCCATTTCGAAGGACAAGAAATCAATTTGCTAGATTTAAACGACTTTGAGATGCCAATTTTTTCGGTCGATAGAGAGAAGAAAGGTATACCCAATCAAGCCCACCAATTTAGACAAGCATTTAAAGATGCCGATGCCATTATCTGCTCTATGGCCGAGCACAATAGGGCTTATACCGCAGCATTTAAAAATACTTTTGATTGGTGCAGTAGGGTAGATATGGATATTTTTGCCGGTAAACCCATGCTTTTAATGAGTGCTTCACCAGGTGGATTTGGCGGTGGAAATGTGATGAGTTTGGCTTCTTCTTTTTTCCCAAAATGTGGAGCCAATGTGGTAGCTACTTTTTCTTTGCCATCATTTTACAAGAACTTTGTGGATGGGAAGATTGTTGATGTAACATTGAATGACGATTTACTTCAAAAAATAACACTGT
This sequence comes from uncultured Chitinophaga sp., assembly GCA_964438995.1. Taxonomy (GTDB): domain Bacteria; phylum Bacteroidota; class Bacteroidia; order NS11-12g; family UBA955; genus JABMMZ01. The sequence goes on along the minus strand of CAYTMQ010000013.1, from coordinate 51,344 downwards.
TTAAACAGACGTTACAATAACAGTTCTATGATAGTCCATCAATGCGGCAGTTTGTTTCAATCCTAAAGGCATTGTCACATTATTCTCATATTCTTTGATAGAGTACAGGAAAGCCATATCTTCGCGTAAAGCTGACTATTTGCTCTTTTGAAATCGCTAAAAATCATACTGTTAATTTTCTTTGGTATTGCTTGTAATACAGCTAAATCCCAAGACTATGCAGGTAAAGATTTTTGGTTGGCATTTATTGATAATGGAGGATGTACTCCGACTCCATATCCATATTTACCCATGCCAAATCCCGCTCCTCCCATTTATTGGTATGACACGACTGAATTGTTTTTATCCTCTAAATACAATGCCACGGTATATGTTCACATAGAGAAAGGAATAATGGGTGATAATGGTCCATCTGAAGAGTTTTCTGATACAATTTATTTACAACCCAATAGAACAAAGAGGGTACTTCTACCTGTTCAGTTAATGTGCCGTTATGATTATGCATTCGATGTGTTCAACAATGGCGTGCATGTTTGGTCGGATACACCAATTTATGTGCAGTCATCTAATTTACTAAAGACTAGAAAAGGTGCAACATCTGTATTGCCTAGTAGCTCAATTCCTTTTGCCCCAGAGTATATTGTTACGACCAACGAAAGTACCTCTTATGATACTTGTATGAGGATAGCCAAATACAACGATCAAACATGTTCTGAATTTGTCATAGTAGGAATTGCAGATGAATCTCTGGTTGAAATTTTTGCTACAGCTGCAACCACCTACCCGCAATCAAGGAAATTAAAACCTGTTATTGTTAAAATTAGAAAAGGCGAGACGTTTTTATACATTGCCAACGCCGACTCAATCAATAAATTATACAATCTTACTGGCACATCCATTAGGTCTAAAACGGCTAACTCTAAGTTTGCAGTGTTTGCGGGAAACAAACGCACTCGCTCGTTATTGGCGGACAATTCTAATGTCATTTGTGGTAAGTCTGACCCAATAGACCACGTCTACGAACAGTTACGCCCAATTGATCACTGGGGAAAATCCTATCATGTGGCACCTTTTTACAAAAATCCAGGAGGCTATTTCATTCGAATTGTTGCGAAAGAATCCAATACTCAAATCAAAATCAATAATGGCAGTCCATTCACATTGAATGCTGGTGGCCTCTACGTTTACAATGCTTTTAAAGATTCTGGAACTACTATCAAAGCCAATAAACCCATTTCTGTATCCCAGTTTACGAAAGGTAAAACATGTAGTAAATACCCCAATAACATCGCCAAAGGCAATATCTCTATGACCTATATCATGGCCGACGAACAACCAATTAAAGAAACTTTGGTAAACTCTGTTGACTATGTAGATTATAGTATTACTGACTCAAATTACTTTCACGAATCGTATCTCAATATCATCACCAAAACAGCTGATACATCTTATTTTAGAGTTGATAACAAACATTTGCCCAATGCCAATTGGTACAACCAAAGTACCATGTCGGGCTTTAGTTATGCCTATTTAAAATTAGATTCGATAGCCAATTTACTTACCAGTTCAAAGGGTTTCTGGGCCTACATGTACGGTTATGCTTTTAGTGAAGGCTTTTCAACAACAATGGGTGGTGGTGCTAAAATACTCAATCAAAATTTTATATTTACCCGCACTTGCAAAAAAGATACTACAATATTTACTGCCATTAGAACGGATAGTATTGATAACATCACCTGGCGAATTGATAATGCTCCAACTTTGTATTCTGGAAATAGTTTTACCAAAGTGTTTCCCGACACTGGATACCACGAGATTTATATGTATTTTAGGCATAAAAATACCAACGTTTACGATACTATTTCTAAAAGAATTTATGTTGATTTTGCTGATGAAACACCTGTCTTAATCAATGATACTCTAGTTTGTGGGCATATCGGTTTTACTTTATTGGCAAAAAACCTCGATTGGTTTAAACGTTACGAGTGGAATGGTGGTCACGATGCCTTTGGTCAATACATTAAAAATCCTGGTCTGTATTGGTTAAGGGTTACTGAGCGAAATGGTTGTCGTTTTCAAGATACTTTAATGGTGTACAATACGCCTAGTCCTGTTGCTAGTTTTATTCAGGCTGATACTCAAATTTGTTCTAATTTTAACCATCCAATTCGTTTCGTCAACAACAGTACCTCTAAAGATTCTATCATCAATACCTCGTGGGACTTCGATGATTTTAATCCTTTTGATACGATGGCCGATACTGTTTATCACAAGTTTCCTAAAGTTGGTCAATATCTAATCAAGTTTAAAGTTAAAACTTACAAAGGCTGTGAAGATGATACGTTTGGTTTCTTCGAAATCAAGCAAGCGCCCAAGGCGTTTTATACCATCACCAATAAAGATTCGTGCTTTAAAACCAATACTGTAACATATACCAATACTACAATAAAAGATACCTCATTGCACCGTCGTTTTAAGTGGTACTTCTCAGAAGGTTATGTCATCAGTAACAACAATCCTCCTGCTCCAAGAAAGTACTCGGCAGAAGGTAAATACTATACGCTGTTGATATACGAAAACAGCAATGGTTGCATTGATACCATGCGTAAAAATATTGAAATTTTCAAAGAACCTAATGTTGATTTTAATGCCAGTCAACCTGTTGCATGCATGGGTGATACAGTTAAATTGATCAATTCAACAACCGCTTTAAACTCGCCAATTCGTTACAATTGGACCATTGTGTCTAAAAAGGATACAGCTAAAAATACATTTTATATCTATCCAAATAAAGGATTTTATTCAGTAAAACTTAAAGCAACAATTCCTCAAGGGTGCAAAGATTCTATCACTAAAATCGTAAAGGTAAGTGGCAATGTGAAGGCCGATTTTACTATTAATGATACTCAACAATGTGATTACGGCAACAACTTTAAATTCAAAAATACATCCACTTCAGATACGGGAAAGATTCAAACATCGACTTGGATGATGAGTGATGGATATACCGAAGAGAATTCTGATTCTTTAAGGCATTCATTTGGATTGCCAGGAGCGAAATTTGCTTGGTTAAAAGTCGTGAATGAATTTGGATGTCGTGATAGTGTTAAAAAAACCTTTAGTGTATTGCCAAATGAGAAAGCTGATATTGTGGTAAATGATGCTTCACAGTGTTCAAAGTCTCAATCCTTCAATTTTCATTTGAAGCAATCCACTGGCAGTTCTAGTGTTAAATGGTATTTTAATTCAGATAGTTTGTTGATGCCTCAAGTAAATGGACTCAAGTTTGCAAACAATGGATGGCAAACAGTTAGGGTAATAAATTTAGGTGCAAGTAATTGCCCTGGTTTTGATACAATCTTAGTGAACATTAATCCAAATCCGAAGGCCAATTTTACATGTTCTGATTCGCAAATGTGTTTGAGCAACAATCAATTTGTTTTCGCAAATGCTTCAAGCATTGCTAATGGCAGTATAGCAAGTCAATTGTGGCGTTTCAGTGATGGTTCAACTTCTAATGCGGTCAATCCACTACCAAAAAAATACCTCGACTCAGGTACATATTTGGTTCAATTGATTTGCAATTCTGATTCTATGTGTTCCGATACAGCCATGCAAAATGTTCAAGTAGAAAGTTCAGTAAGATTACAAATAGCAGATATTAAAACAGTTTGTTTGAATGATAGTACCAAAGTATTAGCGACATTGCTTAATGGCTCACCAATACCATCTTATGCTATGTGGGACATGGGCGATGGGGCTTATGCTTCAGGATTAAATGCCAGTCACCAATACCAAAATATTGGTCAGTATAAAGTGAAATTATACACCTCAACTGTTGGTGGTTGTAAAGATACATTCAACGCTTCTAGCAATGCTTATGTTTTAAAACTGCCTAATGTTAATTTTACCTACAATTTTAAAGATGGAGGCAATAGCAATACTTTGGCTACTTTTAAAAATTCTGTGACCAATTACAAGTATTTGCTTTGGGATTTTGCTCAGTTCGGTCAATCCATAAAAAATGATAGCACCATCACTGTTTATGATTCAACAACCATCTTAGTGAAATTAAAAATCACTGATTTCAATGGTTGTAGCAATACAAAAGAGGAGTGGGTGTACATTGGCGGTCCAATAAAGTATTACACACCAAATGTTTTCACGCCAAACGGTGATGGTAAAAACGAGATGTTCGGTCCGGAAGGTATTGAGTTTGCCCGCAATTACACATTTAAGATATACAACCGCTGGGGCGAAATTGTGTTTGCCACAGACAACCATTTAGACAAATGGGACGGCTACTACAGAGGCAAACTATGCCAAAATGGTGTCTACACCTATGTCATCTCTTTCAGAGATTTCTTCTACAAATACAGCGAACAAAGTGGCACTTTTTTGTTGAAGTGGTGAGGGGATTCACGCTTTAGACGGACTTTCTTCTACAACCTTCCACCACTTATCTCATCCACCACCAATGGGTCAAGTAGGGTGCTGGTATCGCCTAAAGAACTGATGTCACCTTCGGCAATTTTTCGTAAGATTCTACGCATGATTTTGCCGCTTCTGGTTTTAGGTAATCCTGATACAAATTGTATTTTGTCTGGCTTGGCTATTCTGCCAATATGCTCAACAACACTCTCGATGATTTCATCTCTTGTATGATTGTCTGAAGCCGTGCCTTCAGATAATATAACATAAGCATATATGCCCTGACCTTTGATGTCGTGGGGATAGCCAACAACTGCGCTTTCTATGACTTTTTTGTTTTGATTGATGGCATTCTCTATTTCTGCAGTGCCAAATCTGTGACCGCTCACATTGATGACATCGTCTACTCTGCCAATAATTCGGTACATGCCATTGTCTTCGCGCTTTGCACCATCTCCAGTAAAATAGAGATTATTATACGTTGCAAAATAATTGACCCTGCATCTTTCGTGGTCGCCAAATGTTGTGCGTATCATCGAAGGCCATGGGAATTTAACGCATAAGTAACCCTCTACTCCGTTGCCTTCAATTTCTTTGCCTTCGGTATCTACCAATATTGGTTGTATTCCAGGTAGGGGGAATCCAGCATGAGCAGGTTTTAGTTCAGATATACCAGCCAATGCACTGATCATAATACCTCCTGTTTCGGTTTGCCACCAAGTGTCTACAACTGGACATTTGCCTTTACCTACATGGGTGTGGTACCAATGCCAAGCTTCTTCGTTGATGGGCTCGCCAACCGACCCCAGTGTCTTTAATGAATGCAGACTATAAGCTAAAACATGGTCAACCCCAGATGCCATTAATGAGCGAATGGCTGTTGGTGCAGTATAAAAAATATTGACACTGTGTTTGTCTATTACTTGCCAAAATCTTCCAGGGTCTGGAAAGGTAGGAACACCTTCAAACATCAATGAGGTTGCGCCTTGTAACAAAGGGCCGTATAGTATGTAAGTGTGACCAGTAATCCAGCCAATATCGGCTGTGCACCAGTATACATCGCTTTCGTTGTATTGAAACACATTTTGAAACGAATAGCCCGCATACACCATATAACCACCGCACGTATGCACCACACCTTTGGGTTTGCCTGTGCTACCAGAAGTATATAGAATAAATAAATTGTCCTCGCTGTCCATGATTTCAGGTTCACATGTGTCTGCAACATGTGTGATCATATCGTGGTACCAGTGGTCGCGACCTTCTACCATGTTGATAGGCCAATTCAAACGATTAACCACCAACACTTTTTTTACGCCTTCGCAAAGAGCTATTGCTTCATCCACAACCGATTTTACAGGTATTTGTTTGGCCCCACGGTTCAATCCATCAGATGTAATCACCACTTGGCAACCAGAATCTTGAATCCTATCTGCTAAAGCATTGACACTGAATCCAGCAAAAACAACTGAATGCACAGCACCAATGCGGGCACAAGCCAAAGTTGCAAATGCCAATTCTGGTATCATAGGTAAATAAATACACACTCTATCTCCTTTTTTAATACCAAGGTTTTTAAGAATATTGGCCATGCGGTTGACATGCCCATACAACTCTCGATATGTGTATCTAATTGAAGGCTCTTTTGGGTCGTTAGCTTCCCAAATCAATGCAATTTTATTGCCTCTAGACTCTAAATGACGGTCAATACAGTTGACTGTTATATTCATTTTGCCATCAACAAACCATTTGATATTGGGCTCTTCAAAATTCCAGTCTAATGTCTTGCGCCAAGTTTGATGCCATTGGTAGTGATTGGCGATGTTGTCCCAGAATTGCTCTGGTTGTTCAATGCTTTCTTTATAGGCATTGTTGTAATCTTTTGCGTTTTGGATTCTAAATGGTGTCATGATAAGTAACGAACTATTTTCTACCAGTTTAAGGCCGTCAATTCAACGATCAAGTAGTTGGTAAATCTCATATTTGAGCTAAGTCTGAGTCAAATATAAATAGATTTTGGACTCAAACAAATTCCAATGAATTTCCTTATAAATGTCAAAAAATAAAAATAAATATTTTTTGCTACCAATGTCCTCCTTTAATTTGTTAAACAAGAATTCTAACTTGAAAGATGTAATTTGTTGATTTTGTATATTGCTGATATACAGATGTTAATATTGAATTTCTCAAATTGTAGATGACCTTAATTATAGCGCCTTCTTGTTGAAATATGTTAAAAAAGTCTTTAACAATCCCAAATATGATATTAGCTGAGTTTCAATTAAAATTATGGATAATAATAATTGATAATATACTGAATATCAGTAATTAATGTTTTAGTAAATGGCAGTAATCTAAAAAACTTGCAGTTAAGACATCCAAGCACCTTGTTTTTTCAACCCTATCCATTATTTTTGCATAGGTTCAAATTTGTTTGATTGAATCTAATACACACAATACGCAGAGATAAATGACACAAAACTTAAACAAAACGCAATTTGAGAAATTGACCGTGCTCTCATTACACCTTTCTAAATCTTCATCTCCTTTGGGTTGTCGTGTTTTTAACAAAAAATTAAACACTTAGTTTTACTCATAATAGCAGAAAAGACATTTAGAAAAAGTAATGAATTCCACCAACCATATACATCACTTAGGTGCTGAACTAGACAATGTGACTGGTTTGGAATTGCTGTATAAGTTTAAATGTACTGAACAGCAAACGGAAATTCTTACGGCTTGCATGATTGGTGGTCAAGATGCCAACCGCGCGTTCAATCAAAGCATAACCCTTAAAATTACTGGTAAGCTTAACATTGATTCATTAGAAAAAGCCCTTCAAACAATGGTGGATCGAAACGACAATTTTAAAATGTTGTTCGATATTCAGAATAACCAATGTTTGGTTGTGACCACTTTGCCTGCTATCATTAAGAAACAAATTGTTAAAAGCAATCAATCACTTGAAGCCATTTTGCATGCTGAAAAAGAAAGATGTGCTTTAATCAATTTTGATTTGAGAAAAGGTCCATTGTTTGATGCTAGTCTAATTTCTTATGGTGACTTACATTATTTGACCTTAACCGCGCATCACGTGATTTGTGATGGATGGACACTTGGTTTGTTGATTTCTGAAATTGGGAAATTGTACAATGGTTTTCAGAAAAATGAAACAGAGTTTGCTCCTGCATTGAGGTTTGTGCAATTTGCTGAGGCTGAAGAGCAGTATGCTAAAAGCAATGAGTACCTTGAAGTAAAGAACTTTTGGCAAGATGTGTTTAAGGATTTTAAACCAGTGCCAGCATTGCCATATACTGCTGTTCGTCCAAACGATTACTCCTATAAAAGCAACCACATTAGTTTCCCATTATCAACCAAACAATTCAATTCTTTGCGCTTAGCTGCGGATGGTTTTGGAAGTAGTTTGCTGATTTCCATGTGCACTATATTTGAGGTTCTATTGTATAGGAAATCTGCCGTATCATCTTTTGTTATCGGATTGCCTACAGCTGGTCAGCCTTTACACAAAATGAATGAATTGATGGGACATTGTGTCAATACAATTCCAATTCTTGCAAATGTCAACGGCAATCTAAGTTTCAAAGACTATTTAATTCAAAGAACTAAAGACTATAAAACAGCCTTTGCCAACCGTCATATCACGTTTGGTACTGTACTTAAACACATAAAAATTAATCGCGGTCAGAGTACCCTTCCTCTTATTCCTGTTACATTCAATGTTGACAGAGAATTAATGGGAAACACCTTGTTAGATGGCCTTGATACGCAGCTCGAAATCAACAAGAGGCATTACAGTTCTTTTGATATGATTGTCAATGTGTCTAGGGTAGGTGAGCAGCTTACTATTGAGTTGGACTATAATTCATCCCTATTTGATGAACAATCGGTTCTCGATTTGTTGCACCAATACCAATATTTAATAGATTCGTTGTGCAACCAACCTGATATTGTTATTGGGGCTTGCGATTTGTCTGACCCTCAGGAAATACAAAAAGCATTAGCGTCTTTCAATAATACCAAAGCTCATTATCCAAAATCGTCGACGGTTTTTGAATTGATTCTGGAAATGGCTAAATCGTATCCTAATCAAACTGCAATTGCTTTTGAAAATAACCAAATTTCTTATTCAGAATTGGTCAAACAAGTTGACGAGTTCGCTCATGCAATACAATCAGTAGGATTGAGTTCTGGTATGAAAGCCGGAGTGATGTTGGATAGAAGTATCGACATGATGGTTGCGATGCTAGCTGTAATGCGCATTGGAGCCGCCTATATCCCAATCGACCCAATTTTTCCTATTCAAAGAATTCAATACATGCTCGAAGATTCACAAACAAGTATCTTGATTTGTGAAGATAAATACAAACATATCTCTACTGATACATGTAAAGCATATTCTGCGAAGGAACTATTATCAATTGAGAAGAATAGCGAATTTGATGGGACAATTCACAGCAATGAATTGCCTGCGTATCTTATTTATACTTCTGGTTCTACCGGACTTCCAAAGGGTGTTGAAATGTCTCAGAGAAGTTTGATAAACCTATTGTGGAGTGTCAAACAAACCCCTGGATTTACCAGTAATGATGCCTTATTTGCTCTCACAACAATTAGTTTTGATATCTCTGGATTAGAGTTGTACTTGCCTCTGATATGTGGAGGAAAATTGGTGTTGGCGCCTTCTGATATCAACAAGGATGGAGAAGCCATTATCAATATTTTAGAACAACATAACATCACTGTATTGCAAGCAACACCTGCTACTTTTAGATTGTTGCAAGGATTTGGATTTAATGGTAAAAAGAACCTTAAGTTGTTCTGTGGTGGTGAGCCTTTGCCGCTTGAACTTGCAAAAGAGTTGGTGGTAAAATGTGATTCTCTTTGGAACTTATATGGTCCTACTGAAACCTGTATTTGGTCATGTGTAAAACAAATTCATGCCAGTGATTCGCTTATTACTATTGGTCAGCCTCTCGCAAATACAGATATTTACATATTAGATGCTAAACATCGCCCAATGGCCGTTGGTCAGGCAGGCGAAATAGCCATTGGTGGTGACGGACTTGCAATTGGTTACTTAGGTAAAAAAGAGTTGACCAATGAGAAATTCATTCAACACCCTTATGATGCCAATAGGAAGATTTATTTAACGGGCGATTTAGGGTATATCAACTCTAATGATGAGTTGGTATGTCTTGGTAGAAATGACAACCAAGTTAAGATTAGAGGATTTAGAATTGAAACAGGTGAAATAGAATCGGTTTTGATTCAAAAAGGCAATTTTAAAGAAGCAGTAGTAGTGCCTAAACTATTTGCTAAAGATGATTTGAGATTGGTTGCTTTTCTAAAAGATTTTGGCGTTAGTTCAAGAAAATTTAAAACTTGTAAGAATAGCGGACTGCAATTAAGTTTGATAGAAAAAGAAGAATTTGATGTCTTAAGAAATTTGCTGTCAAAGGATTTGCCAGATTATATGGTACCAGCCATGTTCGTCTGTGTCAATGCCATGCCTCTTACACCTAATGCAAAAACGGATAGGAAATTTTTGTCTGAAATTGATGTAGCTAATTTACTCAATTCAGAAAAGAATAATGAAGCCGATACAGATATTTGGAATGAAACAGAATTAGCAATAAAACCTATTTGGGAAGCGTCGTTGGGTGTAAAAAATGCTAGTAGATTAGACGATTTCTTCTCTTCAGGCGGACATTCTCTGATTGCTATTGAGTTGATGCACAACATAGAATCTCAACTCGGATTTAAGCTGCCACTTTCAGCATTATTCAGAAAACCAAGTATCGCTGGATTGGCTGAATTGATCAACGGCGACTCTTCTGGACTTTACCATTATTTAGTACCAATAAAACCTGAAGGAACAAATCCTCCGCTGTATATCATTCACGGTGCAGGTTTGGAAGTGATGGTGTTTAAAGAACTTGCTCAACACTTAGATGCCAATCAACCTTTGTATGGTATTCAAGCCATCGGATTAAGCAATAACGAATTTCCTTCTGAACATTTAGAAGACATAGTGTCTAAGTACATCAACGAAATCAAATCCCATAATCCTAAAGGACCATATTTGATTGCAGGACTGTCTGCTGGAAGTTTATTGGCTTTCGAGGCTGCTCGTCAACTCGAAAAATTGGGTGATAAGGTTGGACTACTCGGTGTATTTGATTATTCACTAGAATCTACTAAAAGACATCAACCTGCCTATAAAAAGTTAACGAATGCTTTGGTAGAATTCATTCCGAGAAAACTCCATTTCATAAAAACTTTATTCAAGTTCAAATCTGAAGCTTGGGCATATCAGAAGAAATTCATCAAACTTAGAGTCAATGGTATTTTAGCTCGACTTGGCAAAGATATTCCAGATGATGATGATCCATCTTTAGACCATTTTTACAAAATCATGGATGCCTATTTTGCAGCGTTTGAAAAATATGACATCAAACCATACAATGGCGTAATTGACTTGTTTAGGTCTGAAAAGAAATTGTATTATCTTAAAGATCCTAAATACTTAGGTTGGCATCCTTATGCAAAAAAAGGTATAATAGTACATGAGGTTAGAGGCGATCACGACCACATGATAACAGGAGAGCATTGCTACAGCTTTGCTAGAACTTTACAAGATGCAGTTAATAGAAGTTTGAACATTCACTAGTGCAACATCTAAACCTCAACATATCGACGCTTAAAAATGAGCAATTGAACTGGGTGTCAATTAGCGATATTGAAGCCGTTAATTGGATGCAACTGCCTGCAATTTTGGAAGTGGATTATATGGATTTTGAAGGTAAACAAGACATCTTGCTATCTGTATTGAGTGAACAAGAAAAATTGCGCTCGTTTAATTACCACAAAAAAAGTGATTCTCTAAGATTCTTAACTGGGAGAGCCATGCTAAGAAAATTGCTCGGTAAGCTATTAAACATACATCCTTCACAGTTGGTTATAGAGCAAGGTGTCAACAAAAAACCTGTATTGAAATTCCCTCAATCTAAGTTGCACTTCAATGTTTCACATACCAAAAATAAAGTACTCATAGCTGTAGATAAGAAGCCAATAGGTGTGGACGTAGAATGTGCAGAAAATGCCATCAAAGCACCGATAATTGGGAAAAAGGTGCTTAGCATTCAAGAGCAGTTTGCCATCATTCAAAGCGAAAATCAGAGAAGGGAATTCTGCTTGTTATGGACTAGGAAGGAAGCATTTTTAAAAGCTATTGGCAAAGGCATTGATGACGATGTTGCGAGCATACCATCTTTGGACGGTCGTTACAAAGTTTGGGGACTAAATGAAGTTCATGCATCAGAATGGACCATACAATCGTATACAAATGGTTCGGAGTATGTCTATTCTTTGGCTTTTAATCCTAATGAAGAAGGCCAAATAGCTTTCTATAAACTCAATCAAGATTTTAAATTCTAAAAGTAGTATCAAAAAAAAATCCCCTCATTTCTGAAGGGATTTTAAATATGGATTAACTAATGATTAGTTGATAGTCATTTTACGAGTTACTGAGTGGGTAGCAGTTTTTACTGTATAGAAGTAAATACCAGCACTGATTCCTTCAGCATTTAAATTCAAGTTGTGGTTACCTGCACCTAATTCTTTGTAAGATTGAGAGCTGATAACTTTACCAGAAATATCAGAAATTTCGATTTCTACATCAGCACCAGTGCTTAAGAAAATCAATACTTCAGAGTTGTTGTTGAATGGGTTAGGATAGTTTTGAGAAACAACAAACACTTCTTTGTTAGCATCGTACATTTCAATACCAGCGTTCCATAAAGTTTCGATAGAACCATCTAAGATTTTACCTACTGGAATTGCAGCATACATAATGTCGTTAACTGCAGTAGGGTGGTTGTTGTCAGATGTACTGTTGTTTTGTAAGTTGGTACCAGCAGTTTGGTCCATTTGGAAAATCAAATGTACAAATCCGTTAACTTGTTTAGCAATAGCACCGAATTCTTCTTCAAATCCTATTGTTTGAGTAACGTCTTGCGGAGCAGCCCAATTAGCACCACCATCAGTTGAATGCACAATCATGATGTCTCTTAAATTAACGTTGTTAGCGTCTAAATCTTGCTCTAATGGGAAAGAGAATGTGCAATAAATATTGCCATTACCATCGATACCAGCAGAAGGAGAGTGTAATAATGAAGTATTGCCTAAACGTGCTACAGAAGAGATACCTTGGTTTTTAAGTGCTGCAGGAACTACACCACCACTTAAAGCAGCAGTATTACCAGCAGAAACATCAAGCTGACCGTTTTTGTTTCTGTCAAATTGAGAACCACCTGCAATGAATTGAGTAGTACCAGAAACTTCATTCCAGTAACCCAATAAAGAAGTACCTGGGAAGAAGCTGTATGATTCATCAGTTGTATCTTCGTCAAAAATTCTACTAACACCCCAGAATACGTGAGCATTGTGTTGAGCATCCAAAATTACTTCAACAGAGCCATCACAAACAAATGGAGTATCCAACATTTGTTTTTTAGCACTGTATGGAGCATAACGGAAAGAATCTACAATGATTTTTGTAAATGTATTTCCATTGTCTGTAGATTTCCAAAGAGCAACGTCTTTTAAATGGTCACCTGTAACTATTACAACTACTGAATCTTTAACGTCGATAGCGTATTCGTCGCCACCGCCACTGGTGATTCTTGTGCTGTCGTAACCAGGTAATAAAATGTGTTGTTTGTCCCAAGTATTACCACCATCTAATGAACGGCTGTATACCATTGGCGCAAATACACCATTGATTCTAGGTGCTCTAGGATCGCCTGCTGCAGATGAATCTGAGTAACTACAAATGGCATGGAAAATATCGCCATTATTTGCAACTCTACCCCAGATTGGTCTTCTGCCAAACTCAGCTAAAACGTTTGAGTTAGAAGTCCATGTTGTACTACCGATAGACGCATTTTTTGATAATACAAAACCGCCATTAGCAGCATCGTGACCCATCACCCATTCTTTACCACCGTTTAAACCAATTGAAGGCCAGCCAATACGAACTGTTTCTAAACGTTTAGTTGGATTAGCAACGGTTAACCAGTTGTTACCATCAAAGTGGTTGTAACCAGTACCACGTTTTGTATATGCATCATCTTCAGATGTAGTCCAAGCTACAGATACAGTGCCGTCAGGCAATAACATAACCCTTCTGCCAATACTTGCATTGGTTTGCAAATCGTAATAAGTGCTACCAACTTTAACAAAGTTATAATTGATAATACCTCTTTTTGAATTTGAATTACCTGATGCTGTGCCTTTGCCAGCATCTACTGAAGTAGCATCAACGGTTGTTGTGCCACTGTTTAACACTTGAGCGCCACCTACAGTGTGGTTGCCAAATTTAGCAGCCTCTTTCGAAGCTTGTCCGTTCGCTAAAAAAGGCAGCACTAAAGCAGCTAAAAGTAAATTTTTTTTCATGATAACAATCTATTTTTTTTCTTTTAAAGGCGTAAAATTATGGATAAATACATAAAAAATGAAATAAAAATGTTGGTTTAAAATAATATTGCAAAAGCGATTTTAACTATCTGAAATGCAGTTAAATACAATTTGATTTATGGTTGAAATAAGTGTTTTTTATAGTTGCAGTTTGCTACACCATTCTAAGTTGACTAGGAATTTCAGCAATTCGGAGAATTTTAACCACCAATTCAATTATAAGTTGACCTTCGTCTGTTCCATTGTCATTCACGCCTTTAGAGCGTAAATCGTAGTATTTTAAATTGCCGAAAATCTGCTCTATCATTTGCTGGTTGTAGTTGGTGCCAGCTATCCTGTAATCGTCAATGAAAAACTCATTTACCCCCAAAGCTATCGCTATTTCTTTTTTAGGCTTGCTTTTGATGGTGTTGTATGTATACACTTTTGAAAAGTATGAATACAAGTTGGCAATCATTGGGATTATTGGATGTGTCTTGGTGTTGTTGGCAAAGTAATTGGCAATTTGTATGGATTTATTGAAGTTTTTTTCGCCAAGTGCTTTGTTCAATTCAAACACATTGTAATCTTTACTTATGCCAATGTTTTGCTCAATATGTGGAATGCCAATAATTGGCACATCTGCTTTTACGTTGATCAGCATTTTGTCAATTTCATTGGCTATTTTACCCAAATCATTGCCCAAATAATCTCCAATCATCTGAACAGCTTTAGGATCAATGTTTCTACCTTTAGCTTTGATGTAGCGCTCAATCCACGGAATTACCTCATAGTCTCTTAATCTTTCTGAAGTAAAATGGGTGTATTTGCTGAACAATTTACCTACTTTTTTTCTCTTGTCTACCTTCTTGCCTTTGTAACAAAGAACTAGGATGGTAGTAGCCATAGGATTTTCTATGTAATCTTCTAATTGGTCGATGTCTGAAATATTCTGAGCCTCTTTAACAACCAACAATTGATATTCGCTCATCATTGGATACCTTCTGGCAGCCATTTTAATGTCTAATGGAGACACATCTTTTCCGTATACAATGGTTTGGTTGAAACTCTTTTCTTCGGGTTTCAATACCTTTTCTTCAAGCTCCCTTGTAATCTCGTCGATGTAAAACGTTTCTTCGCCTTCCAGCAAGTAAATAGGGGTGAATCGTCGACTTTTTATATCGCCAATGATTTGGTCAAATTTTATGCTGGTGTTATTAGCCATTATTAGTTATGTTCGCGGTCTTGAAACTGAATTTTAAGACTTACAATTTTAATACAAAATCAGAACAAGGTAATGCACTAATTTTCGACATTATACGGAAAAAGTATGTCAAGCTTACTCCAGAGGAATGGGTTAGACAGCATTTTATCCATTATTTGATAGAAGAAAAGCAAGTTCCTATGGGTTTGATTTCTATTGAAAGGGCTTTAACCTACAACGGTTTGCTCAAGCGTTTTGATATTTGTGTTTCTGATTCTAATGGCAAAATGTTTCTGTTAATAGAGTGCAAAGCGCCTAACATCAAGCTTTCCAATCAGACTCTAATGCAAGCTGGCATGTACCAGAAAGTCTTAAACGTTAAATTTATTTGTATAAGCAACGGACTTCAACACATCTTTATAGAAGCTGGTTCTGAGTCGCAAGCGTCTAAGCAGATTCAAGATATTCCAAGTTTTGGCGACTGGCTAAAATAGGCTGAATGTGCAGCCCTGCTGATGAATTGTGGTTACGATTTACTAAGCGTCGCAAACAGCGCCTGCCCTACTAAGTCATTCAGGCCGTCCAGCCCGAAAGAATTTATTCTGGCGGGGGGCTACCGATACGATAATTTTATAATCTCCCTAGGCGCTGCCTACGGACTACCGATACTGTAATTTATGATTTCCCTAGGCGCTGCCTACGGGCTACCGATACGATAATTTAATGATTTCGGCATACCTTATGAGAGAATGAGTTAGTGCGACGCTGTCGCATGCTGTTTCAAATAACGAATAACGATTAACCAATAACGTTACCCTTATTTCCATCAATCCTTAAATGGATGTCTCTTCTTCCAATCATCACCAACAGAATTCTCAAACCATTTTCCTAAGGTGTTGAAGGCTATTCTTGAGATGCCTGGGCGTAACCAAATGTAATTGAAGTTTTCTACAGCATGTGCCCCTGCATTTGCTTTGGCTTCTCTTGCAGTTCGACCCATTTCTATTTTTTTTAGATTGTTTGTTATGGCAGCTTTTATACCGTCGTACAAGATATTGAAATACAAATTGTATTGCTGGTTGTATTCGTAATCCAATCCAATGTAATGTATTTCCATAGCCTGTTTTGGCCAATAATAAATGTGGCTGCTAAAGGCGATGAGCTTGTCGTTTAGGTAATAGCCATAAACTTTGAATCCATCACCTAATCCTTGTTTCATTTGTATGAAATAATCAGAGTTGAGTATGCCAAGTGCCAAAGTCTGTTGTTTGACAATGTTCATATACAACTCATTGATTCTTGATTTTTCCTGAATCAAATCATCTATTGATAAATCCTTAACGGTAATACTGTCTCTGCTCTTTATGATTTTATTGGCTCTTTGCTTGTATTTACGACTAAGGTCGTTGATGTAATCTTCGAAGGTTTTCCAATTGTCACGGATGTTGAGTTCCATGGTTAAGTCTTGGTTGAAAGCTCTAAATCCGAAACAACTAAACTGTATGCTTTGAAATTCTCTAGAACAATCTTTTACCAATATTCCACAGAAGTTTTTCTCAGCCTTTAATTCCTGTCTGTAAAGGTTAAGACAATCAAATATCATCTCTCTTCTGTTTTTATCTTTAAAGTAAAAACCTTGAAAGTTGACTCTAAAAATATTGCCACAAATAAGAATATCGGCTGTTTTACTCAATACAAAACCTTTGATTTGACGCAATACTGGTCGGTCTAAAATACCGTGATTGTAATGTTTGTTGTTGAATTTCAAACATTGTAAATACATGACACCTATCAATTCATACTCTTCGTAAATATTGACATACTTAAATTGAATGTCTTCAGGAATGGTTTTTTCGAGCGCCTCAATGTCGCGACACTGAAGATGGTGATTCTCCGGTAATATGGTCCTCCATTCTGCCGCAACATCTTTAAATGATGTATAGCTAGAAAATTTGACTTGGGGCTTTATAGAGGTTTTGTAAAACAATTAGTGTTTTCTAGCGTTCAATTTGGTTCTTAAGCGGATGTTTAGCATTTCAACAAATAAGCTGAAAGCCATGGCAAAATAGGTGTATCCTTTTGGTACGTGGAATTCAAACGCTTCGATAATCAACATCATACCAATCATGATTAAGAATGACAGTGCTAACATTTTTACTGTTGGATGTTTCTCCACAAAATTGCTGATAGATGAAGATATCAATAGCATAATCAGCATACTTGCAACGATAGATACAAACATAATAAGAATGCTTTGTGTTAAGCCTATTGCAGTTACGATAGAATCAATTGAAAATACCAAATTCAACATCAATATCTGAACAATTATAGCGTTAAAAGGTTTTTTGGTTTTACTTTCTGTTTCAACATGTTCATCAACATTAAACTTATGGTGAATCTCTGTGGTCGATTTATATATCAAAAACAAACCGCCACATATCAATACCAAATCTTTGATGCTGATGTCTTTCCCTTCAAAATCAAAGGGCAAACTAAAGATTGGTTTTTGTGCTTCAATGATCCATTTGATAACGAATAACAACAAAACTCTTATGACCATGGCCAGCAGTAAACCTAAGTTTCTGGCTCTTTTCTGATCTTTTTTCTCTGCTCGGCCAGCGACAATACTAACAAATATAATATTGTCAATGCCGAGAATGATTTCCATGAACGTTAATGTAACTAAACTGATGAGGCCAGCGGTGCTTAAAATGTCTTCCATGTGTTGCAAAAATAAGGGTTCTAGGGTTTCAGTGTTTTTGGTTTTTATACATTTGTGTGTCTTCTAGATAAAAGTCACTCATTAATAGTTGAAATTCAGGTGTATTATTTTTATCGTCATTTTTAATCAAGATTGTCCTTTCAGTCGGTTCTGTCTGATAATTTACAAAACCTATGACTTTCCTATACAATTTTCCAGGCAAATTGAATATTTGAATAACATCAAATATACCTACAGAAAGTTGCTTCGCATAAGCCATTAATTGATCTGCCTCAAATGGAGGAAGTATGACGTAAAAAATGCCTTGCTCTTTTAAATCTGAGATTGCCTTTTTTAATAGCAATTTATGGTTTAAGGTTTCGTTGTGAATGGCAATGTTTTTTTCAGATGATTGTTTTTGCAAATGGTCTTTGAAATAAGGTGGATTGCAGACAATCAAATCAAATTTTTTTTCCAAAGAATGCTGCAAATAATCACCATGATGGAGCTTTATTCGTTTTGCAAATTTGCTTTGATGGATGTTGTTTGTAGCTTGTTCTACCACCGCTTTTTCAATGTCAATTGCATCAACATTTGCATCTTCAAAGCGCTGAGCCAGCATCAATGCTATCACACCAGTGCCAGTGCCAATGTCTATAATATTTAATGGTTTAGGATGTTGAGCAAGCGCTCCAAGCAAACATGCATCTGTCGTGACTCTCAGTCCTTTTTCTTGAGAATAAATGCTGAATTGTTTGAAATGAAAATATGAATTGGACAAGCAATTACAAAATCAACATAGCGTCACCATAGCATTGGAAGTTGTATTTTTTCTTAACAGCTTCTTTGTATGCTTCCATGATGAAATCGTAACCACCAAATGCTGTTGCCAACATCAATAGGGTAGATTCAGGTGCATGGAAATTGGTGATGAATGCGTTTGCGATAGAGAAATCGTAATGTGGTGCAATGAATTTATCCGTCCATCCAGCACTAGCGTTTAATGTTCCAGTTGATGAAACAGATGATTCTATTGCCCTCATAACTCCAGAACCAACAGCTACGATACGGCCTTTTTTATTTTTAGTTTCATTGACCAAATCAGCGGTTTTTTCAGGAATGATGTAATTCTCTGAATCCATTTTGTGTTTGCTTAAGTCTTCTACTTCTACATTTCTAAAAGTACCCAAGCCTTGGTGCAAGGTTAATTCTGCGAAATTGACACCTTTAATGTCCATACGCATCATCAATTCTTTACTGAAGTGCAAGCCTGCAGTAGGAGGGGCAACAGCGCCTTCTACACTAGCAAAAATGGTTTGATAACGGTCTTCGTCCTCTTTTTTAACCGCTCTTTCTATGTATTTTGGAATTGGAGTTTCTCCTAGTTTTTTAACAATGTTGTTGAACTCTTCTTTGCTACCATCGAATAAGAATCTAATGGTACGACCTCTGCTGGTGGTGTTATCAACTACTTCAGCTACTAAATCATCGTCACCGAAATACAACTTATTGCCAACACGTATTTTTCTTGCAGGGTCTACAAGTACGTCCCATAATTTGTGCTCTTCGTTAAGTTCTCTCAATAAGAAAACCTCAATTTTAGCACCGGTTTTTTCTTTGTTACCATACATTCTAGCAGGAAACACTTTGGTGTTGTTAATGATAAACAAATCACCTTCATCAAAAATAGTTAGTATGTCTTTGAATTTTTTGTGTTCTATCTTGCCAGTGCTTCTGTGCAATACCATTAATTTGCTCTCATCTCTGTTTTTCGCTGGGTCTTGCGCAATTAAGTTAGCTGGTAAATCGAAGCTGAATTTTGATAATTTCATTGGGGTGTAATTAGCCTAAAAAAGGGTGCAAAACTAACATAAAAAGTTAGAACTAAAAAATTTTATTCATGTAACTTGAGATCCATGATCCAAGGGCTGAGCATCCTGAGATCCGCTATCCATGGATGGATGTTAATTCATCCGCCTAAGACTTACAGAATCAATCATCCTCTTCGTGCGCCTTGCCTTCAACTCCGTCTACCTCATTCTTCTTCAACTCCTCAGCCCACTCTTCAATCTTTTTCTGAGCTCTATCAAAGGCCATATCTGTATCTATTACCGGTCGTTGAACCATATTGGCAAAGTCTAATAGCTTTAAAACGTCTTTCTTTTCTTTTTCGTAATACACCAAAAACGTTTCTTTTTTGTAGTCTTTAGAATGGGCCGACTCTTTTAATGTTTTCAATTGAAACAACAGTTCTTCTGTCTCCATAACAATGGGTTTAAAACTGTCCATTGCCCTTTTGTACATCTTACTGTAGCTCTTATATTCATCTACAAGCAAAGCTCTTTCTTGCTCGAGCTTCATGCCTCTTGCCACATATTGACCTTGTATGTATTCTATGTTGTGTTCTATTATGTCTTTTCTCTCTTGCATTTCATTGATGCTCATCTTGTCTAGCCAAGTCTTTACAACTTCTAGTCTGTAATGCAAGGTGTCTATCATTTGTAATTCTGTTTGGACTTCAAAGTCGGCTTTGTGGCCATTGTTACATGCCATCAATAAAAATAATACTGGAATAAAATATTTGAACATTGCACAAAATTAAACCAAATAATTTAGTTTTGAACGTTCATCTGATTTTTGTTAACCAAAGCAGACCTAAAAAAAGTAAGAGAAATCGTATTTCTCAAAGACGTGCTTTTCATAGCCTTGTCGGCATTCGGCGGACCAGAAATGCACATTTCACTGTTTCTTAAAAAACTAGTGCAGGAGAAACGTTATATCAATGAGACGGATTTGATGGAGCTTAATAGCTTATGTCAAATACTTCCTGGTCCGTCTTCTACACAAACACTTACTGCTATCGCTTACAAACTAGGTGGTCCCCGATTGGCTTTCTTGGCGCTTATCATCTGGATCATGCCAGCTGCTGTTTTGATGTCTTTGTTTGCCATCACAACCAGCTATGCCAATCCTTCTATATTCAGATTTATTGGTCCGATGGCTATCGGATTTGTATTTATGGCTGCTATCAATATGACACGTCTTCTTAAAAAGAAAACACTTAACATCGTACTTGCTTCTATTGCAGCTGTCATGTCGGTCATTTTCCATTCGCCATACGCATTCCCAATCTTTCTGATTATTGGAGCCATTGTTACGGTAAATTTCGGTCCAAAAGATAACGTGCCTAATACCAAACCCCTTTTAAACATTCGCTGGGCCAATCTAAGTTTAATGGTTCTGATTCTAGTTACTGTAGCTGTGTTAGGTACCTTTACTAAAACCAAGTTCCCACATATTTCGCAGCCAGTGCGTTTGTTTGAAAATACTTACCGCATGGGTTCTATGGTCTTTGGAGGTGGCAATGTCTTGTATTCTATGATGCTGACTGAGTTTGTTGAGTACCGCCCCAAACAGTATTTAACCATACAAGAGTTTAATACCGGTTTAGGTTTGTTACAAGCTGTCCCAGGTCCAACTTTCACCATCGCCACTTATGCCAATGGAATAGCCATGAAAAAATTGGGTTATGATGTCTATGGTCAGTTAATTGGCTGTGGAATAGGTACTTTGGCGATT
The DNA here is from genome assembly GCA_964438995.1 of uncultured Chitinophaga sp. Lineage (GTDB taxonomy): Bacteria > Bacteroidota > Bacteroidia > NS11-12g > UBA955 > JABMMZ01. The sequence continues at coordinate 29,952 of CAYTMQ010000013.1, read as the reverse complement.
TTCTTACCTGGTACTTTGTTGATTTTCTTTGTCTATCCCATTTGGAGTCAAGTCAAGACATATCCCATCATTTATCGGTCACTCGACGGAATTATTTCAGTTTCTATCGGATTTTTATGGTCTGCAGCTTTCTTCATGGCCATGCCTTACATCACTCATGAAATTGTATTCGACCAAAGTGCCTTTATGCCATTGCTGGTTTTTGGATTAACTTTGTTATATTTGCAATACAAGAAATTACCGCCATTTTTACTGGTTGTTGTAACAATTTTGGCTGGTTATTTGTTATAATTCAAAATATGTTTAAAAAGCCGCTTTTACTCATTGTTGTTCTAAGTATTGTAAGTACCGTTTTTAGTCAAAATAGGAACACCAAAAAAATTGATAGTACATTGATTCAATTTTCTGGTTTGTTATTGACTTCAGATAGTATTCATCCAATTCCATTTGCTTCTGTGTATGTCAATAAAAATCCGTATGGCTATTATTCTAATTTAGATGGTTACTTCTCTATAGTTGCTAGCAAAGGAGATACGGTTATTTTTTCTCACGTCGAATTCAATAGAACTTATTTCATCATACCTGATACACTTAAAGAACAAAAATATTCAATTATAAAGCTCATGACAAAGGATACTCAATATTTTCCTGGTGTCATGATTACTGCAATGCCTCCAAGAGCTACTTTTGATTACTTGTTTGTTACCAAAGAAATTCCAAACGACGATATTTCAAGGGCAAAAGACAATTTAGAAAGAGAGGCAATGAGAGATCAGGCTAGTACGCTATCAGGTTCTGATGCTTCAGAAGCCTATAAAGCTATGGCTAGAGAGTATTCTACAAAATACAATTATGCAGCAGGGCAGGTGCCTCCAATGAATTTGTTAAACCCTTTTGCTTGGGCGCAATTTTTCGAATCTTGGAAGAGAGGCGATTACAAGAAAAAGAAACCTGCCACGACGCCTAAACCAAGTACCTCATCTGGTACAGGCACAGGTAAATAATTCTAAGATTTTTAACGATTAATTCCGATACATTAGAATATTAGAAATTCTAATGTGGTTGATATCAAATAATTTTTTCTACTTGAAAGATGTGGAACCCATAAATTACAAAGTTCCAAAACTCGTATTGCAATTATAAAGCTTGTTATATTGACTTACAATTGAGAAGTATCACACTGTTTATATGACTTTTACTCGATAAATCGAGAGGCTACCTAAATATGTATTTTAAGAGCATAAAAGGCATTAAACAAAAAAGACAGCCTTTTAAGCTGCCTTCTTTATAGGTTATTAGTGTAATTTAAGTCTAATAATTGTTAAGCATCATTGGCATTACCAACATCACTACTTCTTCGTCAATTTCGTTCTCTTGTGGTAATAATAATCCTGCTCTGTTTGGAGTAGACAATCTAAGTTTTACTGAGTCGTGGTCTACATTTGATAACAATTCTAATAAGAATTTAGAATTGAATCCGATTTCGATGTCTTCACCATCGTATTCACATGTTCTTTTTTCGTTCGCTTCGTTTGCTAATTCGATATCTTCTGCACTAGCAGCCAATTCGTTACCTGTAATTTTGATGCGAATTTGGTGGGTAGTTTTATTTGAAAAGTTAGATACACGTTTTACTGTTTCTAAGAAATCAATTCTGCTGATGGTTACAATGTTGTTGTTGTCTTGAGGAATAACTGCTTTGTAATCAGGATATTTTTCATCAATCAATCTACAAGATAATTTTAAACTCTCAGTAGTAAAGAACACGTTTGATTTGTTGAAATCAATTTGGATTGGTGTCACATCATTTGTCAATGAAGACTTCAATAAGTTTAAAGCTTTCTTAGGAAGGATAAATGAATGTTCTAATCCAGGTTTGATATCAGTTCTGGTTAATTTAACCAATCTGTTGGCATCTGTAGCAACGAAGTTGACACTGTCTTTGCCTAATTCAACAAACACACCAGTTAAGTTCAATCTTAAATCGTCGTTGCCAGTTGCAAACAATGTTTTGCTGATACATCTCAACAACACATTTGATGGCATGGCAAAAGAGTTTTCAGAATCAATTTCTGGAACCTTTGGGAAATCGGTGCCACTTTGACCAGCTAATTTGTATCTACCGTATGAAGTACTTAACTCAATGCCAAATGTTTCCTCGTTTACTGTAAAAGTAATTGGTTGGTCATTCAACATTTTTACAGTGTCTATCAATAATTTAGAAGGGATAGCAACTAAAATATCTTCTTTCGATTCAACCTTTAAGCTGGTTGACATAGATGTTTCTAAATCTGTTGTTGAAATGGTTAAATTTCCGCCTTTTATGTCGAATAAAAAATTATCCAAAATAGGTAAAACAGGCTTAGAAACAATCGCTCCACTCACTCTTGACAAATGTTCCAATAATTCAGGTGCCGCTACTATAAATTTCATACGAATGTTATTCTGTTATAATTGTTGCGAAAGTAGAAAGACCCCTCTTGGTTATATTCACATAATTTTACGTTTTATTCACAAAACACATTAATCCTGATGGAAAATTTTTCCTGGATTCAAAAGATTGTTTGGGTCAAATGCCCTTTTTATACCGCGCATCAAGTCGATTTGCGCTTCTTTCATAACAATATCTAAATAGGGTTTTTGAACCAATCCTATCCCGTGTTCTCCACTTATAGTGCCGCCATATTGTTTGCACAATTTAAAAATGTCTCTGATTGCCTCTGTTAATCCATTGTTCCATTGCTCATCACTCATGTCGTTCTTCAAAATATTGACGTGTAGATTGCCATCTCCTGCATGTCCATAGCACACAGCTTCAAATCCATATTTTTTGGCCAGTACTTGAACACCTTCATAAAGGTCTGGTAAATAACTTCTGGTTACAACTGTGTCTTCTTCTTTATATACAGATGCTTGTTTGACAACTTCTCCAATTGAACGTCTAATCTTCCAAAATTTTTCTTTTGTTTCGTTGTCTTCTGCTAATAAGACATTTAAAACACCATGTTGATCTAATACATCATAGATTTTTTCACATTGCGGCATCAATTGATTGTCTTCAAAGGCATCAATTTCAATGAGCAGATAAGCTTCTTCTGTTGCTTGCTCAAATGTGATGTTTTGTTTTGTAATCGATAACTCAACGCCTTTTTTATCCATAAATTCTATGGCTGATGGTTGCACTCCAGCATTGAAAATTGCCGAAACACATGCACAAGCTTTCTTGGCACTTTCAAATGTGGCCAATAACAATGTTCTGTATGGGGGATATGGCAATAGTTTAACCGTTATTTTGGTGATGATGCCTAAGGTGCCTTCACTTCCAACCATCAATTGTGTTAGATTGTATCCAGTAGAATTTTTAAGTACATTGGCGCCAGTCTGAATGATTTCACCATTCATCAAAACCACTTCCAAATTCAAAATATAGTCTCTTGTAGTGCCGTATTTAACACAACGCGGACCGCCGCTGCTGTGTGCGACATTGCCCCCTAAGGTGCAACTGCCTTTGCTAGCTGGGTCGGGTGGATAAAATAAGCCCAATTCTTGAACCGCATTTTGCAATGCTTCATTGATCACTCCAGGCTCGACAGTTGCTTGATAATTTACTGTGTCAATATTCAGTATTTTGTTAAGTTTCTCCAGACTTAGAACCAAACCTCCTGCTATTGGAAGACAACCACCACTTAATCCTGTGCCAGCTCCTCTGCATGTTAATGGTATATGATGGTCGTTACAGTATTTGGCAATCTGCGCTATCTCCTCAACATGTTTTGGAATTACCACCAATTCTGGTTGATACACGAAATCTTCTGTATGGTCTTTCCCATAGGTGATCAAATCCTCTATGTTCGAGCTAACGTTGTCTTGTCCAACAATTTGCTTGAAAAAGTCAATATCTGATGCAACAATTTTGCTGTATTGAGTCATGTGGCGAATTTAATCAATATCAACTTTCAATGGTTCAATTGATATGCACCATCTGTAGACATGTTTGATGTCAAATGAAATTGTAATTAGGGATTAATTCACAATAGGTTTGCGTCTCCAAACCCTTACCCAATCTACCACAAAGTCATTTTTTACTTTGGTGATATCCGGAAAATATTTGAGGTATTTTTCATCAAATGAATTGTTGATGATGACAACCATTTCTTCGTCCATCCATTGTCTTAAAGTTTTATTGACCCTAATGAATGCAGTTGGTTTTCCATCTGTATAGAATTTGATAAAATAAGGACTCCATTCGCAAGCGTATGTATGAAACAACGTATCTGTGTTATTGGGAAGGTTGATTTTTTTGCTCATCCAACCTCTTGAACGGGTATTTGTTTTCCCGTAATGTATGGTAGCAATTTGATTGTGAACATAGCGACCGTTTTTTCTGCCATACATTTCGAAGATGTCTATTTCTGGTGGCCATCTTGTTGCTCCTGTCAGCCAAAATGCTGGCCATGTTGCAGCACCTTGTGGATTTTTACTTCTGATTTCAAAATACCCGTATTTCTGCTTGAATGAAATATCTGAATTGATCAGTCCTACACCAAGAGGAATGTTAATTGTTGAATCTCCAGAAGCAAATTGTTTGGGATGGTAGGCGCCGTATAAGTGCAAAAACCCACTGTCTGTTGTAATCAAATCTTTAGCATAATATTGATGCGGATTATCGGGATGGAATTCGCCCCAAGGCTGACCCAAACGCCATTTCTTAGTATCTAAACTATCAAAATTGTCTTCAAAAGTCAACTCCCACTCAGAGCCCAATTGCCTAATGCTGTTGATTCTTTTTGTGAATGCATACCTAGTTTTCAAAGTGGCATTCCTTAAACTAAGTGATTGTTTGAAGAAATAGGTTTTTATAGGTTTTTTATTGAAACTAAAAGAGTCTTTGTAGGCAATAGGTGCGTGCACTTGAAAAAAAAGCGACAATGAAATCAAAAAAGCGTTCATAGTGGTTTTGATTTTAGTGTTTTATAATCTTCAGTAGATTTGATTAAAACTTCATGTGCTTCCTCAACATCGTAAATAGCAGCTATTTCAACAGCATTGTTAGAATTGTTTGGGTCTAGTTTATACGTTTTGAAGTAGTGTAAGATGCGTTCTAGAATGCTTTTTTGCAAATCTTTTATTGATGTGATATGGCCAAAAATCAGGTCGCCTTTTAGAACTGCGATGATTTTGTCGTCCGCTTCATGCTTATCAATCATGCGCAAACCTCCGATTGGTATACAATCCATCAAGATGTTGTTATTTGAAATGGCTTTCTCGCTGATAACGCAAATGTCAAGTGGGTCGCCATCTCCAATTATACCAGATTGATTGGTCTTTTGAGCACTGTATTCGCCAACCTTTTCACCGCAATATGTTTGTGGAACAAATCCATAGAGAACAGGGCAGAGATTGCTGTATTTTTGAGGTCTGTCGATTTTTAACAAACCACTAGATTTGTCCAACTCGTATTTGACGGTATCGAATGGTGTAATTTCTATATAGGCTGTGACACAATTCGGAAAGTCTTTTCCAAAGGAAACACCGTGCCAAGGATGTGCAGTATTCAAATTACTTCTTTTTGAAATAAACGTTTACTGGATTGCCATTGTAGTTGACTAAAAGACTCATTTCTGTCTCTTGTAAACTTAATACCGTTGCGGTATCTGTGATGCCCAATAAGGTTCCTATAAGTTTTGCTTTGTTGTCGTAAAAATACCAGGTGTTTTTGGTAGAATCTTGCCCGCCTGAACACACTTCAGCATTTTCATATTGGGTCATTGTACTGTCTTTGTAGAATTTATAAGAATCATCTTTGGTGCATGATTCTATCAAACCTAAATCCCAAATATTAGTACCTCCTAATGTTACTTTGTAAATAACCCAAGGAAACGCCGTAATGCGCTTCATTTCTATGTCTTCGGTCACTTTTTTCTCTTCTGCAGGTTGTTCTATGGTTTTCTTACAACCTAAAACAAGCGTCAACAACAAAGTCACAACAAGAACTTTTCTCATATTATGGGTGCTTAAAGGTGATTGTTGCAGGCAAACCACTATACTCTGCATTGATTTTAAGAGTGTTGTCATCCAAAGTCACAACATCAGTTGTATCATTGATGGTAATGCTATTAGATAATTTAGCATTCAAAATCATTTGAGTATTGTTGTTGATCAATTTGTAGAAACTCTTTGTAGAGTCAGGATCTGAAACACTGCATTTGGTCGCCATATCATAAATGGTACAAGAATCTGATGCACCAAATTGGTATTGATTGTCTTTGTTACACGCTTCAGCAAGCAACCAGAAGTCAGTCGACCCACTCATAACATTGGAGATTTTCCAGCGTTTTTGCATTAAATATTCAGATGCAGTTTTGGTGTTGGTAGTATTGTTTTTTGGAGGATCTTCTTCTTTGTCTTTACAAGAAAACACAGCAAACGAGATAGCGGCTGCAAACAGAATTAAGTAATGCTTTTTCATAAATAATAAAAAACAAATATACGAAATTTGACTTACTTTTGCAAGTCTTAAAAATGCCCTGGTTTAAAGAATGGTTCAATAGTCGTTATTACCACTTGCTGTATGGCAAAAGGGATGAAAATGAGGCTGAAGCATTCATTAACCACCTCATGGATGTACTTCAACCTGATGAGACTAGTAAATTTCTTGATTTGGCATGTGGTAAAGGCAGGCACTCGCTTCAAATTGCCAATCTAGGTTACAATGTTACTGGGGTCGACTTAAGTGAAGAATCTATTAAAGCGGCTCAAAAGTTCTCTAATCCTCTTTTGAGTTTCGACGTCCACGATATGCGATTGCCATACAAACAACAATATTTTGACTATGTCTTAAATTTGTTTACCAGCTTTGGCTATTTCGATTCAGAAAACGACAATTTAGAAACTTTGCGTTCTGTGCATCAAGATTTGAAACCCAATGGCATTTTTGTTCAAGATTATTTCAATGCCCATAAAGTGGTTGCTAAAATGGTGCCTTATGAGGTTAAAACCATTGAAGGAATTGAGTTCGAAATAAAAAAACACATTGAAAATACCTGCATTTTCAAGTCTATAAAATTCGCTGACCAAGGTGTGGATTATCAGTTTTGTGAAAAAGTCAATCTGTTTTTCTTATCCGATTTTGAAAAATTATATGCTCAAGCTGGATTTGAAATCATTCATGTTTACGGCAATTACAAATTGTCCAATTTTGATGCAGAAACTTCCGACCGATTAATTTTAGTATCTAAAGCCATTTAATGAATTCATTCGATACATATTTTTACCATGTCATCAATCAGAAATTGGTTTCACCTTGGTTGGATACCATTATGTTGAATGCGTCTGACAAATACTTTTGGATTCCTTTGTATGTCATCATTTTAGGTGTCATTGTTTACCTGCATAAGAAACATTCTTGGTTTACAATTCTATGTCTGATTTTGGTGGCTATTACATGCGACCAATTTACGAGTGGCTTAATGAAACCTACTTTCAATAGGGTTAGACCATGTCATGAAATTGAATTAACCCCGCGTTTGATTGAAGGAGTGCATTGCAGTGATACTGGTAGCATGGCTTCCTCTCATGCCGCCAATCATTTTGGTATAGCAATATTTTTGATTCTATTGACATCTTCAAAATTCAAATGGCGTTATTTGTGGTTGCTTTGGGCCGCATTAATTGCATACTCAAGGGTTTATTTGGGGGTGCATTATCCAACAGATGTTATTGTTGGTGGCGCAATAGGAGGAATGATAGGTTACGTGTATTATAAGTGGTATATTAAAATGGTTGTAAGAAAAGGATGGAAATGATTTTACCTTTGTTGATATTGTTCGCTGGTCCGTTGTTGGGCATTGTTTTGCAAAGGACTTTTAGTGCTGGTTCTCATAAATTTATCGGCAATACTGTGCTGTTTAGTGGCTCTTTCTTACTTGGCATTTCACTGTTTGGATTGATGCCTGAATTGTTTGATAACATAAGAACTGCAGGAGTATGGATAGTACTAGGTTTTTTATTTCAAATTTTCCTTGAGCGATTTACTGGTGGATTAGGTCACGGCCACATCCACAGTCATGATATCCCCAAAAGTGTTTTTGTCTTATTTGGTGGATTGATGTTGCATGCTTTGTTTGAAGGCTATTCAGCTGGACTAAATAACTACTTAAAACCTGGTGTATTGTCAGGTATGGTGGGAGGGATAGCCATTCACGAAATTCCAGCAGCGTTTTCATTGTCGGTGTTAATGCACTCGAAATACAAAGGGAAAGCCCATGCATTTTTATTGCTGATGTTGTATGCTTTAGCAACACCTATAGGTTATTTTATCGGGGTGTATGTTCATTCAGAAAGCCTGATTTCTGAGGCTGTCTCTCAAATAGTAACTGCTATTATTGCTGGAACATTTTTACACATCAGCACCACTATTGTATTCGAAAATTCTTTGAGAAAAAAAGAAGGCCTGAGCAAGTGGTTCATCATCTTGTCAGGCCTAATAGTATCTTATTTGGCTTGCTTAGTGGGATAAAGCTTGCTTTTGATGGAACTCAAACAAATTGTTAATTGGTTGTTTGATGATGTTTCCAAGATTCACTTTAAATTCTTTAGCAACTTGTTGCAACTGTGGTTGAAATACAGATGCAATTGATCCTACAAAATGCACTGGAACAGTTTTGTGTTTCCCGTATTTCACAATGTGTGTAGTGAAGAATTCTCTGAAAGCTGTCAAAACAATAGATTCAATGTATTTGAAATTGACATTTTCGGCAAGAAACTTCGCATAAGAAGCTAAATATGCATTCGGATTCGGTTTGTTGTAAATGCTGTTGATGATGTCTTCTTTATCAGGAAAAGTATTGTCAAAATACAATCTGATATTGATGGGCATCTCATTATAGAAATAGGCTTTTAAAAGCAGTTTTCCCATGTGCATACCACTACCTTCATCACCTAAAATAAACCCTAATCCAAATTTGGGAATTTGTTGCAAAATGGCTTTACCGCTCCAATAACAAGCATTGCTTCCAGTGCCCAGAATACAGGCTATACCTTCTTTATTGCCACATGTAGCAATTGCAGAACCATCCATATCGTGTGAAACGAAAATCTCTGCGTTAACAAATACTTGAGAAAGGGCGCTTTTAATGTGCTCTTTGTTGGCATCTGTGCTACACCCCGAACCATAAAAATACAGTTTGGTGAATTTTTCAACTGTGATGTCTCTGAATGTTTTCTTCACTTCTTTGACGATTTGATCCTTTTTCATGAAAAAGGGATTCAAACCAACGCTTTCGTAGTGTCTGGGAACAGGCGTAATACCTGAAAACATCCAGTCGCATTTAGTGCTGCCGCTGTCTGCAACTAATATCATGTTTCTTAGCTTTTTATTTTTTTTAGTTGATGTGTGTGGTGCTTAGCTGAACATACCATCAATGATAACACCAGTATCGTTGCTATTGATGCACATTACAGGCACTTTACCACTGTGGTTGACAATTTGCTGAGCATAGCTACCTAATAGGAATTCTGAGAATCCTTTTTCTTGTTGACTCATAATCATGATTAAGTCGGCATCAATTTCACTAGCATAAGCCAATGTGTCCTCAGCAAAACTATCTGGATATTTATCTTCGTCTAATCCTCTTACAACGTAGTTTGCTCCATTTTTTTCAAGGATATCTTGCGTTTGATTAACTGCAGCAAAAATTCTATTTCTAAACTCATTGTCAGTAGAGTTTTCGTAAATCACATGGATGGTGCTATTGAATTTTTTAGCCAAATGCACAGCCCAAGTTACTTTCTGTCTGCTTTCTCTTGATAAATCAATTGGCAATACAATTTTTTGATAACCATTGTTGCTGATAGATTGTTCTTTAACAACAACTACTGGAACATTGGCGTAATTGATTACTCTGCTGGCATTACTACCAACGATTTGTTGCAATCCACTTGCACCATTGGTACCCATTACGATGCTATCGAAATTTTCTTTTTCAGCAATTTCAGTGATTACTTTATAGATTTTACCTAATTCAATACGTTTGTTGATTTTAACGTTAGGGAATTTGGCTTTTGATTCTTCAATCAATTTGTCCATTCTGGTGTTAACAGCTTCTTTTACCAAATCTAATTTGTCGCTGTTGCCAAATAAACCGAATAATCCACCTTCATCTTGGATGTTGATTAAAGTGATTTCGTTTTTGTAAACTTCGGCAATTTTAAGTGCATGTCCTAATGCATTGTTTGCTACTTCAGAGAAGTCTGTAGGAACTAGAATGTTGTTATTGTTGGTTCTGTTCATAATGGTTGCGGTTGCGTTTTTAATTGTTGTATTATTAGTTTTATTAAGCCATGTTTGAGTATACGTTCTGCACGTCGTCGTCGTCTTCTAAACGTTCGATTAAACTTTCTACTTGAGCTTTTTCTTCTTCTGTTAATTGAACCAAATTGGTTGGAATTCTTTGCAATTCTGCACTAACTATGTTAATGCCTTTTGCTTCTAATGCTTTTTGCATGCTGCCAAAGTTTTCGAATGAAGCTGTAATAACCATTTCACCTTCTTCTACTTCTATCTCTTCTAGTCCGGCATCTATCAATTCAAGTTCTAATTCATCAACATCAACGCCTTCAGTGGCTATTACAAACACGCTTTTTCTTTCAAAAGCAAAATCCAAACTGCCAGATTTTGATAATTCTCCACCACCTCTGTTAAGGTGCATTCTAATGTTTGCAACAGTTCTAGTAGGATTGTCTGTTGCGGTTTCAATCACTAAGCCAACGCCTTTCATACACATTGCTTCGTACGCAATTTCTTCGTAGTTGCTAGTGTCTTTACCTGCTGCACGTTTGATGGCTGCCTCGATATTTGCCTTGGGCATGTTCTGACTCTTGGCATTGGCGATAACCACCCTTAATTTAGCATTTGATTCTGGATCTGAGCCACCGGCTTTTACAGCAATAGCTATTTCTTTCCCATATTTTGTAAACGTTTTTGACATCTTGTCAAAACGCGCGAACATCTTATGTTTTCTTTTTTCAAATATCCTTCCCATACGGTCGTAAAAGTCGATGCAAATTTAGAAATTTATTGTTAAGTTTTAAATTTAATTAATAGAATTGTACATGTCCTTAGTCATGTATCTCAAAAAGGCAGTCATATACTGTGTAAAGATGCACTTTTAATGTGTCGAAAATAATGAGAATAGAGGTGTTTTAATTACCACTCAGCACCAGGAAATGCTCTTTGTAAGTACTGCATTTCTGTTAGAATATAGCCTAAATATTCGCTGTGATAACCGCTTTTGCCTCCTTTTTGGGCGAAATTATTAGAGGGTATTTCAAGCGTCGCTTCTTTAAGTATCTCTTCAACTTTCTCTAACCAAAAAGTTTTTATTTTGGTGACATCCGCTCCAAAACCAAGTTTTAAAGCTTGCTCTTCTGTAGCAGAAGGGATAAACATTTCACCTGTGTATTCCCACATATAGTCAAGTGCATCCTGCATTTTGGCTCTGCTAATATCTGTGCCATCGCCCAATCTTATCACCCATTCGCTACTCCACTTTAAATGGTAAGTACTTTCTTTAATGGTTTTAATGGCTATTTCTTTTAGTCTAGGGTCCGAACTTTCGGTCAGTTGTTTGTGCAAATGGTAATGGAAAGTGTCGTAAAAAAACTGTCTCATGATGGTGTAAGCCCAATCGTGATTTGGTTGTTCAACCAATAAGCAGTTTCTGTATTTCAGCTCATCTCTCAAAAAGGCTACACTGTCTTCGGTAGCGCCATTTCCAGAGATTTCAGAGGCATATTGATACAAGCTTCTTGCTTCACCAATCAAATCTAGTGATATATTGGTTAAGGCGATGTCTTGTTCTAGTACTGGTCCATGTCCACACCATGCAGCGTTTCTTTGGCCAAGAATCATGCTGTTATCAGCTAGATGTAATACGTAGTCAAATAATACTTCTTTTTCAGTCATTACATGTGGTTTAATTCTTCAGGCAATACGTAAAAAGTTGGGTGTCTGTAAATCTTATCGTTCGCTGGTTCGAACAATGCTTCTTGTTCGCCAGGTTCGTTGGCATGTACATATTTGCTTTCAACTACCCAAATACTCACACCCTCCATTCTTCTGGTGTAAACATCTCTGGCATTTTCAATTGCCATTTGATAATCTGCCGCATGTAAACTGCCTACATGTTTGTGATTTAAACCCTGTTTTGCTCTGATAAATACCTCCCAAAGAGGCCATTCGTTATTGCTCATGATTATGCTGCTTCTGTACTATTTTTTGCTCTCTTAGCTCTTTTTTCAGCGTGAGCCAATGCCGCTTCTCTTACCCATGCTCCTTTTTCCCAAGCATCTACTCTTGCTTTGAGTCTTTGTTTGTTACATGGACCATTGCCAGCAACTACTTGGTTGAATTCATCCCAATTAATGGTGCCGAAATCATAATGACCTCTGCCTTCATTCCATTTTAAATCTTTATCTGGAATGGTTAAACCCAATAATTCTGCCTGTGGAACTGTGATATCTATAAAACGTTGTCTCAACTCGTCGTTAGAGAAACGCTTGATTTTCCATTTCATGCTCAATGCCGAGTTTGGAGAATTGTCGTCTGTTGGACCAAACATCATTATACTTGGCCACCACCATCTGTTTAATGCATCTTGAGCCATTGCTTTTTGCTCATCTGTGCCATTGCACAATGTCAACATAATTTCATACCCTTGTCTTTGGTGAAATGACTCTTCTTTGCACACTCTAACCATTGCTCTGGCGTACGGACCGTAACTGGTTCTGCACAGTGGCACTTGGTTCATGATGGCTGCACCATCTACCAACCAACCTATAGCACCCATGTCTGCCCAAGTTAAAGTAGGATAATTAAAAATACTGCTGTATTTAGCTTTACCCGTGTGCAACTCATTTAACATTTCATCTCTGCTCATACCCAAAGTTTCGGCTGCTGAGTATAGATATAAACCGTGACCAGCTTCATCTTGTACTTTTGCCAACAATGCCACTTTTCTTCTCAAGTTTGGAGCTCTGGTAATCCAATTACCTTCAGGAAGCATTCCAACTATCTCGCTGTGTGCATGTTGCGAAATTTGTCTAAGCAAAGTCTTCCTGTATTTCTCAGGCATCCAATCTCTTGGTTCAATCTTAATCTCTTGATCAAGTTTATCTTGAAATTGTTCTTCTAAATTGATTTCCATGGGTTTGAAGGGGTTGAAATTAAACGTACAAATCTACATAATAACAACCCATTTTACAAGAAGTTTTGATTTTTTGAACTTTTATTTTTAAATCATTCGAGGTTTTAGATGACAAAAAAAATGATGCAAATCAGTTTTTGTATTGTTTTGAGTCATAATCCATGTTTTCTCCTCTCTATAGTTTTGTGATTAAGATAATTAATCTATTAAAAACCCTGAAATAGCATGAAACCCAATAAGATAGTTTTTGCCGCCCACGATTTTAGCCAATCTTCTAAAAATTCTTTGGAAATAGCAGCGTCAATTGCCCAAAAAACAGGCTCAAAATTGTTTATTTACCACGTTGTTTCAGCTTCAGCCTTGGCAGATGCAGAAACAGTTTATACCTATTCTCCCGATTTGGATATCAAAAAAGCATCGGCTTTGTTGAGAAGAGGAATTACCTATCTAAAGAAGAAATATACAGGGGTGCCTATCGCATTTGAAGTAGATTATGGGTTTTTAGTGCCTACTATGAGTGCTAAAGCAGAAGAACTAAATCCTTGGTTATCTGTTTTTGGGGTTAAAAAAAGAACTGGAATGGACAAAGTTATTTTCGGTGATACTTGCACCTCTCTTATCGGTAAATTAAAATCACCAATGCTCGTTGTTCCTCTTAATTACAAATCGCTTAAATTAAACTCTCTTGTATATGGTTGGGATGGCAAATCTACCGAAGTACATCAATTGAATGTGCTAAAAGAATTGCTAGGGTTTGAACAATCCAATGTTATTGCTCTTAATGTGTCTCACTACGACGAACAAGTTGAGAAGCATGCGGCTGCATTTAAATTTGCTCTCAAAAAACTTTTGCCTAACCAACATACCGACTTAAAACAGGTACAAGGTTTAGATAAAGAAGTTGAATTTGAAAAAGCAGTTAAAAATTTAAAGCCAGATGTGTTAGTCATATATGCCCACCACTATTCGTTGTGGCAAAGTATATTTCACAAGCGTTTCTCTAAATATGCTCTGAAATTTAGCCAATCTCCTGTATTAGTGGTTTCATAATCTTCGTGTATGAATACCGAAATGATCAACGAGTCTCATGTTGAAGCAAAGGTAGACCATTGTTTGCATTGCGGATTGCCATGTGATTCACATAGAATAGTTGAAAACCATCATGTCTTTTGCTGTTCTGGTTGTGCTGCAGTGTATCAGTTGCTGAACGAAAATAATTTGTGCGACTACTACAACGAAGGCAAAGGATTAACTCCTGAGGCAACCGATAAAGGGGAGTTCGATTTTATCAATGAACCTGAAACTCTAGAAAAATTTGTCCTGTTTTCTCACGGTGATACCATTCAATTTAAATTTATCATTCCAGGAATGCATTGCAATTCTTGTATTTTTCTACTTGAAAGATTAGAAAGATTTAATGCTGGAATTGTATCTTCAAGAGTCGATTTTTTTAATAAAGAACTTCTGGTAACCACCAAAAAGCAGAAAGTTAAATTGTCTGATATCGTCACCTTACTTTACCATTTAGGTTATAAACCAGACTTAACTTTGTCTAATGATGCGGGTGTTAAGAAAAGTAAAATATCCGTTAGAGCTATTAAAATTGGTATTGCTGGATTCTGTTTCGGTAACATCATGATGCTTAGCTTTCCTGAATACTTAGGTTTGACATTGGATGCTAGTAGCTTGGTGTTAAAACGCTGGTTCGATTTTATATGTCTCGGACTGTCATTACCAGTGTTGTTTTACAGTGGAACAGAATTTTTTGAAAGCTCTTTTAAAGCCATCAGACAAAGAACGCTAAACATTGATTTGCCAATAGCTCTTGCTGTTGTTGCAACATTTGTTAGAAGTTTATACGAATTGTTTATCAACCACAAAG
Organism: uncultured Chitinophaga sp.; assembly: GCA_964438995.1. Classification (GTDB taxonomy): domain Bacteria; phylum Bacteroidota; class Bacteroidia; order NS11-12g; family UBA955; genus JABMMZ01. Next base: position 14,865 of record CAYTMQ010000013.1, on the reverse strand, counting down.
CAGGCTATTTTGACAGCATGACTGGCATAGTATTTCTACTTTTAGTTGGAAGGTATTTTCAGGATTTGACCTATCATTCATTGACTTTTGATAGAGATTATAAATCGTATTTTCCTTTGTCTGCAAGAAAAATCATTGATGGTATTGTAAAAGTTGTCAATATCCGTCAATTGAAAACACATGATACCATAGAATTGAGAAATGGTGAATTGTTGCCAGCTGATGCAGTTCTTCAAACTGAATATGCTACTATAGACTATAGCTTTATTACTGGAGAATCTAAACCAGTGGCGCTTAAAAAAGGCGATAAGATTTATGCAGGTGCTAAAGTAAATGGCAATGCAGTTCGACTAGAGTTGATAGCCTCTACTGACAACAGTCGATTGGTGAAACTTTGGGCCGTTGAAAAAGACAAAGAAGAGATTGACAATTCACTAACAGAAAAAATCAATTACTATTTTACATTAGGCTTGCTGATAGTTGGGGCTTTTGCATTTTCATATCAGTATTATATCAACGGTATAACAGAAGCATTTAAAGCTCTTACCAGTGTTTTAATAGTGGCATGTCCATGTATTTTACTGTTGGCTACTACTTTCGCCAATGGCCATTTGTTGAGAACTCTGAAAGCCAATGGCATGTTCGTGAAGAATAAAAATACCCTCACCACACTGACAAAGATGGATGCCATTGTGTTTGATAAAACTGGCACACTAACCGACAATAAAAATTTTGAAATAGACAATGTGTCTAATCTGAATCAAGAAGAGCTTTCTGAATTGGGTTTGTTGTGTCATCAATCTGTTCATCCATACAGCACAGCAATAGCTAAACAATACTATAAGATCGCAGATAAACATTTGTCTGCATATACCGATGTGATAGGCAAAGGATTACAAGGTAAAATTGGTTCGAGAACATTTAAAGTTGGTTCAGCGGCCTTCTTGAATGTTTCTCAGCCAATGAATGTAAAGCACGGAGTATTGCATGTTGAAATAAATGGTGAGTACAGAGGTTATTTTGTCTTGATTCATAAAATTAGACCTGAAACCAATGACATTACTTTGAATTTAAAAAATCAAGGGTACGAATTGTATTTGTCAAGCGGAGACAATGAGTTAAACAAAGACATCAATGTTCAACCATTTACTAAAACATTGATACATCAGACTCCTGAAAACAAAGTTGAATTGATTAACGAATTGCGTTCTAATGGAAAAGTTGTTTGTATGACAGGTGATGGATTGAATGATGCGCCTGCTTTAAAAGAAGCTGATGTTGCCATATCTGTTGCCGATAACGAAAATGCGTTTTTCCCTGCCTGTGATGTGTTGTTGACAGCACCCGCACTTTCTAAGTTCCCAAAACTGTTGCATTTTATCAAAGCTTCAAAATGGGTCATCATCATCAGTTTTGCATTTTCTTTGGTGTACAATGTTATTGGATTGTATTATGCAATAACAGCACAGTTGTCACCACTTACTGCGGCAATACTTATGCCTAGTAGCTCTTTTACGATGCTTATTTTGACATGGGTTATTACAATGGTTATTGCAAGAAAAGAATTGAGATAAAACATCATCAAAAAAAATAGAAAAAAGTGCCCCAGCAATGTGGCATTTTTTTTTGCTTGAATTCAGTGTTATTAAAAAGTTTAATTGATTTTAATTCTAAGATGACCATTCTTGTTCAAAGTACTTAATTTTTCATTTTCAGTATGTTAGCAAATATGATATAGGTCATCTTTATTTAATGACGATGGTCATAATAGAAAAAACGCAGTTAAAATACTTTTGAACCATGGAAATTATGATCATCTTAATTACTGCGAGTTTATTGTTAGCACTGTTCTTCTTATACATGTTTATCAAAGCTTCTCGAAAAGGTCAGTTCAAAGACACATATACACCATCTGTTAGAATTCTTTTTGAAGACAACGAAAACAATCACTAAAAAAATTATCCAAAAATAATATGAATAAAGAAACCTTTCATTACGACAACAAGATTGTAAAATGGTTTGCCTATGCAACCATGTTATGGGCTTTAGTAGGTATGCTGGTAGGATTACTCGCAGCCTTTCAGTTAGTATTCCCTGACTTAAATCTGGACCTTGCTCAAACTACCTTCGGACGTGTTCGTCCGGTACATACGAATGCCATCATTTTTGCATTCGTAGGTAATGGTATTTTTATGGGTGTTTACTATTCATTGCAACGTTTGTGTAAAACAAGAATGTTTAGTGATACACTTAGCAAGTTACACTTTTGGGGATGGCAATTGATCATCGTTCTTGCTGCAGTTACTTTATTGGCAGGTTATACTACCGGTAAAGAATATGCAGAATTAGAATGGCCAATAGATATTCTTATCACAATTATCTGGGTAGTTTTTGGTTGGAATATGTTTGGAACCATTATCAAAAGAAGAGAACGCCATTTGTATGTAGCCATTTGGTTTTACATCGCAACATTTGTTACCGTTGCTGTATTACACCTTGTAAATTCATTTGAATTGCCATTTAGCTGGATCAAAAGTTATAGCTGGTATGCTGGTATGCAAGATGCTCTTGTACAATGGTGGTATGGTCACAATGCGGTTGCATTTTTCTTGACTACTCCATATTTAGGTCTGATGTATTACTTCTTACCTAAAGCAGCAGATAGACCAGTATATTCATATAGATTGTCAATTATTCACTTCTGGGCTTTAATTTTCTTATACATCTGGGCTGGTCCTCACCATTTGTTATACACTGCATTGCCTGATTGGGCACAATCTCTTGGTACTGTATTCTCAGTTATGTTGATTGCACCATCATGGGGTGGTATGATCAATGGTTTATTGACTTTAAGAGGTGTTTGGGACAAAGTTAGAGAAGATGTGGTATTGAAATTTATGGTGGTTGCTGTTACTGCTTATGGTATGGCAACTTTTGAAGGACCGATGTTGTCGTTCAAAAACATCAATGCTATTGCCCACTTTACTGATTGGATTGTAGCCCACGTACACGTTGGTGCTTTAGGTTGGAATGGTTTCTTAACCTTTGGTATCCTTTATTATTTGATTCCTAAATTGTTTAAAACACAATTGTATAGCAAATCGCTTGCAAATACACACTTCTGGTTGGGTACTCTTGGTATATTGCTTTATGCTATTCCAATGTATTGGGCTGGTTGGACACAAAGTTTGATGTGGAAAGAGTTTACTGATGACGGTATTTTGAAATACCAATTCTTAGAAACTGTTGTTCACTTAAAACCATTCTATTTGATCCGTGGTATTGGTGGAACCTTGTTCTTTATTGGTTCAATCTTGATGGTCTACAATTTGATTAAAACCATTAAGTCTGGTGTTGCTGTTGACGACGAAGCTGCTGAAGCTGCTCCATTGTCTCCAGAATATGTGCCTCACCACACTGAACACTGGCACCGTTGGGTTGAACGCAAACCAGTTCAATTGTTGATATTCTCTTTAATTGTGATATTAATTGGTGGTGCAGTAGAGTTTATTCCTTCTTTCTTAATTAAATCTAATGTCCCTACAATTGCTAGTGTTAAACCATATACTCCATTAGAGCTGCAAGGTAGAGATATCTATGTAAGAGAGGGTTGTTACACCTGTCACTCACAAATGGTGCGTCCATTTAGAAGCGAAACTTCTAGATATGGTGAATATTCAAAAGCAGGTGAGTTTGTGTACGACCATCCTTTCCAATGGGGAAGTAAACGTACTGGTCCGGATTTGGCCCGAGAAGGCGCTCCTAAATTGAGAAAAAGTAATTCTTGGCATTTCAATCACATGTACGAACCAAGTTCTATCTCTCCTGGCTCTATCATGCCACGATACCAATGGTTATTCGAAAACGATATAGATATGGATATCACAGAAGCTAAAATTAAAGCCATGCAAACTCTTGGTGTGCCTTATGAAAAAGGCTACGAAAAAATGGCCAATGAAGATTTGATGAAACAAGCTAATGAAATTGTTGCTGATTTGAAAAACGACAAAATCAATGCTATGCCTCAAAAAGAAATCATTGCTGTGATTGCTTACTTACAACGATTAGGTAAAGATATTAGCGCAGAACAACAAGTTAGTCAAAAATAAAAACAATAACCTTCCTCGACAAGTCGAACACTTGTCGAGGGATTAATTAAATTACAAATGAAATTCATCCATTATTTAGAAAAAATCTCAGGTGTTGAAATTTATCCTTTGACATCCTTATTGATATTCTTCGTGTTTTTTGTCGCACTACTTTGGTTCGTTCTTAAAACCGATAAAGCTTATATCAAAGAAATTGAACAATTACCTTTTGATAACCAAAACCAATAATCCAATTATGATCAAACAAGTGAAAAAAATATGTTTAAGCTTAATGGCCTTTTCAACATTAAGCGTATATGCACAAGATGCAGCTCCAGAAGCATCAAAAGCAGTAGAGAATGCTTCAAATTCCATTGCAAGTAATCCATTGTTTTTGTCAATGTCTATTTTAACAGGTGTGTTGTTGTTTGTCATCATCATTCTGTCTGCAGTTCTTAGAACTTCAATTAAAACCAAAGTAAGAGAAATTTTAAGTGCTAAATCTGTCCAAGCTATTGTATTGGCTGTGTTATTATTTGGTTCTCAAAGTGCATTTGCACAAGCGGCAGAAACCAAAGAAAGTATGTATGTTGATACCCCAATTGGCGGCATGCATCCATTAGCTTTTTACTCGTTGTTTGTAGTTTTATTACTCGAGCTTTTTGTCATCCTTTGGTTGTGCTTGTTGATTCTAAGAATTATTGTTAAAAATGAAGCAGCTTCTGCTGCCGCTCATAATGTTGCTCACGAATCATCAAATTTCTCTAAATTTATTTCAAGAAAAATATTTGGTGTTAAACCAGTTGAAACAGATAAAGATGTAATGCTTGACCACAATTATGATGGTATCAAAGAATTGGACAATGATTTACCACCTTGGTGGAAGTACGGATTCTATTTAACCATTGTTACTGGTGTTATTTATCTAGTAGGTTACCACATCACTGGTTCGTTTAAACTTAGTGGCGAAGAATATACTTCTGAAGTAGCTGAAGCTGACGCAAAAATTGCAGAATACAGAAATAAAATGGCATTAAATGTGGATGAAACCAATGCTGTTTTCTTAACTGAATCTGATAAGATAGCAAAAGGCCAAACCATATTTAAAGAAAAATGTGTGGCTTGTCACGGTAACAATGGAGAAGGTACTATTGGTCCAAATTTAACAGACAATTACTGGTTATATGGTGGTAAACCAGGTGATGTATTCAAAACTGTTAAAAATGGTACCAATAAAGGTATGCAAGCATGGAAAGAAAGTTTAAGTCCAGTGGATATTCAAAATGTTATTAGTTATGTTCACTCACTTCAAGGTTCAAATCCAGCAAATGCTAAAGCCCCTCAAGGCGACCTGTTTGAAGAAGTTGCAAGCGCTGCTGATAGCACCGTTAAAACAGATTCAACCAAGGTTATTGAAGTAAAATAATTTTAAGTTTAATAATTTTTTCAGGACACTCTCATTATGCAAGAACAGGAACATGTCGACCAATCGTATCGTGATTCGATAGGAACAATAGGTAAAGACGGTAAAAGAAAATGGGTTTTCCCTTGGCAACCTAAAGGGAAGTACTACAATGCCAGGAGCCTTTTGTCAATCTTTTATCTGGCGCTTTTATTTGGACTGCCTTTTTTAAAATCGAATGGTCACCCTATGTTCCTGTTCAATGTCCTGGAACGTAAATTCATTCTGTTTGGCGCGATATTCTGGCCTCAGGATTTGGTAATTTTTGGCGTTGCCATGATTACCTTCATGCTGTTTGTTGTGCTATTTACTGTAACGTTCGGACGTATATTCTGCGGATGGATTTGTCCTCAAACCATCTTTATGGAAATGGTATTCAGAAAAATTGAATACTGGATAGATGGACCAGCAGCTCAGCAAGTAAAATTGAAAAACAGCCCATGGACAACTGAAAAAATTGTTAGAAGAACATTGAAACATCTTGTATTCTTCGCCATTGCGTTCTTAATTTCTAATACATTTTTAGCCTATATCATTGGTATTGATGATTTGTTTAAAATCATCACCGAACCAGTTGATCAACACGCTATCGGATTCTCTTTAATTTTGATTTTTAGTGGCGTATTCTATTTTGTTTACGCTTGGTTTAGAGAACAAGTGTGTTTGATTGCTTGTCCCTATGGTAGATTGCAAGGTGTGTTATTGGATAAAAATTCAATTGTTGTTGCATACGATTACAAAAGAGGAGAGCCCCGCGGTCACCAGAAAAAAGGTACTCACGATCCAAGTAAAGGCGATTGCATAGATTGTGGTATGTGTGTAAGAGTGTGTCCTACCGCCATTGATATCAGAAACGGTTCACAGCTTGAATGTGTAAATTGCACTGCTTGTATCGATGCTTGTGATGAGATTATGGAGAAAGTAGAAAAGCCTAAAGGACTCATCAGATTTGCAAGCGAAAATGCTATATCAACTGGTAAAACAAAAGGTTTTACTGCTAAAACAAAAGCGTATATTGTTGTGCTCATAATCTTATTAGGTGTATTGACAGTATTGCTAACAACTAGACAGAATATTGAAACTACGATATTAAGAGCATCTGGCATTTTATACCAAGAGGTGGATAGCAATCACTATTCAAATTTATACCAATTGAAAACCATCAATAAGACATACGAACCGGTTAGTTTAACTCTAAAGGTAATAGAACCTAAATCAGCAGTTATCAAATTGATAGGCGATGGTATAAACATCAAACCAGAGTCTAAAATTGATGGTCAGTTTTTCCTCATCATTCCTAAAAATGAAATGACAGGTCATAAAACCAAAGTTGTTTTTGAAGTGTATAAAAACGGTGAGAAAATCGAAAGAGTTAAAACCAATTTTTTAGGTCCAATTTATTAATCCATTAAAAGCCTCTTCTAATTATGAATTTTAAGTATTTTATCGTAGGTATATATCTGACTTTTGTAGCACTCATTGTCATGATGGTCTTCAAAAGTTGTAATCAAAAAGTGGAACTACAAACCCAAAATTATTACAACGAAGAGTTGAAGTTCCAAGAGCAAATAGATGCTAGATTAGCAGGGAATGCATATAAAGATTCATTTGTTGTTAGCGAGTTAAATAATAAAATAGTCATCAAACAACCTACAACTTTAAAAGCCGATTCAGTTCTGCTTAAGTTTATGAAAGCTGATGATGCTGCATCTGATAAAGAGATAAAGGTAATTGGTTCTGAAATTCAACCTTTGGATAAAACATCTTTTAAAACCAAAGGTGTGTATGAATTAAGTATCAGATTGTATAAGTCAGGACAACCAATTTTAATTGAGAAAAAAATCAAGTTGTAATATGGTTGTCAATGGTCTTATATTTGGTCTGATTTCTACTTTGCATTGTGCAGGTATGTGCGGTCCCTTGGCTATGATGATACCTGGAAAAGTCAACAACAATAAAACCCTTTTTGCAATAGCCTATCAAATAGGTAGAATTGGTATTTATATTGGTGTTGGTAGCATCGTATATGCTATTGGCGTATCTTTCTCTCTATTTCGCATGCAACAAACCCTTTCAGTAGTTTTAGGAAGTTTTATGGTAGTGTTTGCGGTATTTGGTCTGTTGAAAATCAAGTCGCCACAATTGGTAGATAAACCTTACAAAAAAATTGTTGCACTGTTTGGACAATACTTGAAAAAAGGCAATATTCAATCTGCATTTGTGCTTGGAGCATTGAATGGACTGTTGCCATGTGGAGCCATATATACCGCGGCGTTGTTTTGTTCTACCTTTACAGAAGTATCTGATGCTATTTTATACATGACTTTGTTTGGAATTGGAACATTGCCAATTTTTGTTGGTGCTTGGTTGTTTATGTCAACTAAGTTGACCATAAATATGCAAAAGTTAAGATTCGCTTATAAGTTCTTACCTTTGTTGGTAGGAGCATTAATGATATTAAGAGGCGTTAATTTGGGTATTCCTTATTTGAGTCCCGAGTTGAGCCAACAACCAGATAAAACTGAAATTAAAAATTGTTGCAAACATTAGGTATGAATACGGTCAATTACAACGAAATATTACAAGGAATGTTTATGGATGCCACTGAAGGCATTATAGTTAGCAATTCATTAGGTAATTTGATTCTGTCTAATCCTAAAGCACAACAAATGTTTTGTTATACAGAAGACGAAATGTATAACCTGAAAATTGAAGACCTCATTCCTAGCAGGTATAAGCCTCAACATACAGCCTATAGAGATAATTACCACAAATCGCCTTCGCCTAGAAGTATGGGCGCTGGTAGAGACCTCTGGGCAGTTAGAAAAGAAGGAGAGGAGTTTCCCGTAGAAATCAGTTTGAGTTATGTGCGCTCTAGCGCTGAAATGCTTGTTGTGGCATTTATCATTGATATTAGTGAAAGAAAAAAGAAAGATGATGAATTGAGAGAGGCCAACGACTTGTTAAGAAAAACCAGTTTTCAATTATCAAAACTTAACCAAGAATTGGAACAAAAAGTTCAAGAAAGAACTCTTGAGTTGGCTGAGATGATTAGAAAATTAACTGAATCAAAGAAGGAAGTTGATGTGGCATTGGAGAAAGAAAAGGAATTGAACAATTTAAAATCTCGATTTATTAGCACAGCATCCCATGAATTTAGAACCCCTTTAGCGACTATTATGTCTTCGGTGTCTCTGACAGGAAAGTACGCCGAAAGCATGGACAAGGAAAAAATGTTTAAACACATCGATCGCGTTAAAAATGCAGTAAACCATCTTACAGATATTCTAAACGACTTTTTGTCACTTGACAAATTAGAAGAAGGTGTTGTAATGGCCAATCCTGAAAATATATTTCTAAATGCTGCAATCACCGATTTAATTGATGAATTAAAAGGCATTGCTAAAGCTGGTCAGAAATTTATTTATAGTGGCTTGCAGACCAATGATCAAATATATATTGATAGGAGAGTCCTTAAAAATATTTTATTGAATTTATTAAGCAATGCCATCAAATATTCTAATGAAAATACTTTGATAGAAATAAGTGTCAAAAGAGATTACGACTTTTTGTATATAGAAATCAAAGACCAAGGCATTGGTATTCCCATCAAAGATCAGCCACATATTTTCGAACGTTTTTACAGAGCCAATAACATTGGCAATATTCAAGGCACAGGTTTAGGCTTGAACATTGTAAAAAAATACGTTGAAATATTAGATGGCGAAATAGGATTTAAAAGTATTCCAGAAAAAGGTACTAAATTTACACTCAAATTTCCAATATAAAAATGGCAAATATTTTATTAATAGAAGACAATGACGACATGAGAGAAAATACCTCCGAAATTCTCACGCTTGCTGGTCACCACGTTGAAACAGCTAGCAATGGTAAGGAAGGTGTTATAAAAGCTCAATTGAAAACTCCAGAGTTGATTATTTGCGACATCATGATGCCAGAATTGGATGGTTATGGCGTTCTGCATATGTTGAACCGTGACCCAAACACCAATCATATCCCATTTATTTTTCTAACAGCAAAAGCGGATAGAGCTGATGTTAGAAAAGGTATGGAACTAGGGGCGGATGATTATGTTACCAAACCATTTGATGATGTTGAACTCTTGAGTGCTGTTGATACCAGATTGAAAAAATCTAATTTGTTTCAGTCGCACAATTTCAATAACAGTCCTGATGGTTTCGAAAATTTCATAAAACAAGTTAAAACCATTGAAGAGTTTACAAAAATTGACATCAACAACAAGTTAAAAACATACAAAAAGAAAGACATCATATATTCTGAAAGTAATACACCTTTATATTTGTTTTACATCGAAAAAGGGAAAGTTAAAACCGTTAAAAACAACAAACAAGACAAAGAATTGATTACTGGACTTTATAATGAAGGTGATTTCTTTGGCTATGTGACATTGTTTGAAGACGATGCTTACGAAGATGAAGCTGTGGCATTGGAAGAAACCGTTTTAAAATTAATTCCTCGAGACGATTTCTTTAAATTGATTTATCAAAATAGAGATGTGGCCAACACATTTATGAAATTGTTGAGCAAACAGGTTAAAGAAAAAGAAGAGCGACTTTTAAAAATTGCTTACGATAGCGTTAGAAAAAAGGTTTCAGAAAGTCTATTGATGTTAAAAGATAGATATGGTAAAACAGATTCTGAAGTGTTTAGTTTCCCTATTTCTAGAGAAGATTTGGCTCATATTGCTGGTACAGCTACTGAAACCTTGATAAGAACTTTGACAGATTTTAAGGATGAAGGTATTATTGAAATAAAGGGTAGTACCATTACCATCGTTGATGTCAGCAAGCTTAGAACAATGAAAAATTAGAACAAAAAAAATTGGAAACCGGGTTACAGTTTCCAATTTTTTTCACAATATAAATTTTATTTAATGGTACAAATCTAAAAACTTCTTTTTATCAGTTTGTATTAATTCGATTACTAATAATAGATTTTCGGAAAATGTAAATAATCTGTAGATAAACGGAAAAAAGTTCTTTTAAAGCAGATTTAACCTTTTATAGACGGCATCTTTGTAAGTTTTACCTATTGGAATAAATTTGTCGAAATATGAGATACAGTTGTCTTCAATATTGGTGATTTTGTCGATTCTTATGATGAATGATCTGTGCACCCTCATAAAATCTTTTGATGAAAACTTCTGTTCGATTGCATGCATAGTAGAATGAACCACAAATTTTTCTTTTTCAGTATTGATGGTAACATAATCACCCAATCCTTCTATCCATAGAATGTCAGATTTATTTACTTTGACAATGATGTTGCCTTTTTTGATGAACAAAGTTTCATTATCTGAATGGTCGATGTTGTGTTTTTCAAATATTGCTTTCGCTTTGTTAATTGAAGCAATAAAACGAGGCAAACTAATTGGTTTTACAAGATAATCCAAAACATTTTCTTCGTATGCTTCAAATGCAAATTCTTTGTGAGACGTAGTGAAAATAATGATTGGTCGGGGCTGATTTAAAGCCCTAATAAATTCCATTCCATTTAACTCAGGCATTTCAATATCCAATAAAATTAAATCTACAGGATTGTTTGAAATATAAGCCAAAGCTTGAATTGAATCATTGAAGGTGCCTACTACATTAAGCATTTCAACTTTGCTTGCACATTGCTTTGTTGCCATTAAGGCAATTTCGTTGTCATCTATAATTATACACTTCATCTTAATTAAGCCACATTACAAGTTGTTAGTTGTAATTTTTATTTAACAAATTTTTTAATTTTGGGTAGTAGCTATTCAAAGAAGTATCTATAGCTTCTAGCTTTTCTTTCATGGTGTATATTGATTTGCTGCCATGTGCTTCTTTGATAATATTATCTAACATTTCTGTTAAATCTTTCCTGCTGAAAATATCCAAAGAAGATTTCATCTTGTGCGAAATCTCTGCAACTTTATTATACTCTCCACTTTCGATTGCTTGTCGCAAAAGTAAGATTTCTTTTGGAACTTGATGTATAAAAAGTGAAATCATTTCTTTTTCGAAACTTTTTTCACCATTTGATAATTCATATAAGTAAGTCAAATCTATGTCTTCAAGTCCATCTTTTTCTATCACTTTTTCAACCAATTCTATTGGTTTGTCTTCCGGTTTAATGAATTTTGAAATTTTATTGTACAAGTCATTTTGATTGAATGGTTTTGAAATAAATTCATTCATGCCAACGCGCATACATTTTTCTTTTTCACCTACTATTGAATGAGCTGTCATTGCAATAATTGGTATCCTTAATTTTAACTCTTTCCTAATGATGGTGGTAGTTTGATAACCATCTAATTCTGGCATTTGTATATCCATCAAAATCAAATCAAATTCAGATTGTTTTAGAATTTTTATGCCTTCTAAACCGTCGTCAGCAATTGTTACATGGAAACCAAATGTGTTTAGTACATTCTTGGCCAATCTTTGATTGAGAATATTGTCTTCTATCAAAAGTATTTTCACATTTCTTGAAAAATTTTTAATAGATTGCTCTCCAATATTTTCAAGGTTATCGTCCTCTTCGCACTTTAATGCATGTAAACTAAACGAAAACTCAGAACCAACATTCATTTCCGATTCAATCTTTAGTTTTCCACCCATTAATTCTATTAGGTTTTTAGAGATGCTTAAGCCCAATCCTGTACCTTCATATTTTCTGTTTATTTCATTGTTTACCTGATTAAATCGTTCAAATATTTCATTTTGCTTTTCTTTTTCAATGCCAATTCCTGAATCTTTAACAGTGAATTTGATTTCAAATAATGAATTTTCAATTTTTATAGCCTCAGCTTTAAAAACAACCTTGCCTTGTTCTGTAAATTTAATAGCATTTCCCACTAGATTGATGAGAATTTGATTCAATCTCAATCCATCTAATAACACGGCATTCGGTATCCTCGGGTCCAACTCATAACTAAAGCCAATTTGTTTTTCTTCAGCACTTAATTTTAACAAATCGAAAACATTTTTAAAGATTTGTTTGATGTTACTTTGCGTATTTTCAACTTTGATAACACCTGATTCAATTTTAGAAAAGTCCAATATGTCATTGATAATTGCCAATAAATTCTCAGCAGCTACTTTAACTGAATTAGCAAATTCAGCTTGATTTTCATTTAAATTGGTTTGTAAAATCAATTGCGTAAATCCAAGAATTGCGTTCATCGGTGTACGAATCTCGTGACTCATATTGGTTAAAAATTGGTCTTTCGATTTTACCGATTGTTCTGCTTCTCTTTTGGCTTTTATCAACTCTTCTTCTGCCTCTTTTCTCTCAATATATGCACCAAGTTGAAGTGCAAAACTATCTATCATCTGTATGATGTTGTAATCTTCTTTCTTACTTGAAATACTGAAGAATTCCATTACACCGATGACAACGTTGTTAAATACAATTGGGAAAGTTAAACTTGAACTAAATGGAAACGTTTCAAAAAAGGGTTTTCTAAGCAGTAATCCTTGACCAGTTAAATCAAATAACCATCTGGTTTTTTTACTTACCCATACATATCCAGGTAATCCTTCTCCTTTGTTTATTTCAAGTTTGGAATTTATTTGCTCAAATTCCTGAATGTTGATGTTGTTTAAATTGTAAAATTTTGGGTTGACCAATTTGTTTTTCTTTTGGTCTATTGTCCAATGTAAACTAATGTCCCATCCTAAATGTAAGCATATTTGATGAGCGATTTTCTTGATGGTGTTTTCTATAGTGTCATTTTCTGAAAGAATCGATACTAGTCTTGTCTCAAATTTTAATCGTTCTAGAGCATTTTTCTTTTCAGTAATGTCTTGTTGAATTGTAAAGAATTGAAAAGGTTGCCCCTTTTTATCTAAAAAAGGTACGATACTACAGTCAACCCAATAATACTGCCCATTTTTATTTCTGTTTCTAATTTCACCATGCCAAACCTTTCCTTGGGTGATGGTTTGCCACATTTCTGTGAAAAATTCTTTAGGGTGGTAACCAGAATTTAAGATGTTATAAGGCTGACCAAGTAACTCTTCTTTAACATATTTAGATGTCGTACAGAATTTCTCATTTGTTGATTTTATAAAACCATCTTTGTCAGAAATGGCCAATTCTGCTGATTGGTCCAACGCAAATTTGTACGAATTTAAATCAAATTCAGTTTGATTGATTCTATCGTGGATGAGCTGGTTAAGCTCTCCTTGAAGATTTTTATTTTGTTTGCGCAATTCAACCAAAATAGATATTTGATGAGCCAGTTTTTTTAAGTTCTCTATTTGCTCGGGATATAAATGTTTTACCGATGTGTCTAAAATGCAAATGGTGCCAATTTTATACCCATCATTGGAAACGATTGGAACTCCAGCAAAAAATCTATAATTAGGGTGTCCAACAACCAACGGATTCATACTTAAATCAGCATCTTTCATAGCGTCCGATACTTCAATATAGTCATCAGAGTTTACTACTTTCTGACTGAATTCGAAATCGTTTTGGATGTCGTAAACACTAATGCCAATTTTTGTTTTTATAGTGTGCCTTTTGCCTTCAATAATGGTTAATAATGCAACATTGGTTTGACCAATAAAGGCGGCTAATTTAATAAGAGGCAGCAAATCCGATTCAGGAATTTTTTCAAGAATATTGTAATAAAGCAAGGTTTCAAGCCTTGCTCGCTCATTCTCAGGTAATGGGACATTGTTGGTCATATTTTACTTTAACACTTTACTTTGAGGCACATTAACATATGGATACAATTCCCTCATTTTGAATTTCAAATATACATGTAGGAGCATAAGTTTCTATATTTATACCAAAAAAACTGCCTTTCAATAAAGTGTGCATTATAGTAACTCTAATAAATGCTAGTACTTTCATAGATAAAAGACATTTTTTTAAAGTAAAATGGCCGTTTTTTTTCGTCGATTGAATTGCATTTATTGTTGTACCAATAAAAACCTAAGGTTTAGCTCTATTTACCTATATTTTATGCAAGTTTTGTCATTTTTCTGTCATAATCATTTGTCTAAAATTAATCTCCCTTTTCCGAAGTTGAGAAGTCTGTAATCGAAATTTTTTAAAACCATTTAATGCCCTCCTTATTTTCGTTAAAAATTTTTTATAGCATTATGAATAAAAACTACAAAATCAAATCCTATCTCCGAATTGCACTAGCTGTCATGTTCGTTGGAGTATTTGGTAGCGCCTCGGCACAACTATCAGGTACCTACACGATTGACAACGGCTCAGCAACAGGAGGTACAAACTTCGCCAATTGGGCAGATTTTAGATCTTCAATTGTCACAAACGGAGTTA
>CAYTMQ010000012.1:0-115647 GCA_964438995.1 uncultured Chitinophaga sp. | reverse complement strand
TATCGAACAAGGGTTGCGGGAAGTCAAAAAAGGAAATAGGAATTAGGATTTAGGAAATAGTGGGCTGACGCAGGATCAAAAGTCAAATGGGAGCGAAGCTATAATGTAACCTCGTATCCGCGATACAGGATAACCTCGTATCCGTGATGCAGGATATCTTTCTTGTAGGTCGCAGGGCATGCCTTCGACTAACTTACGCACGCATAATTAGCCATTCATGCTCACCAAAAACTCGTTGTTGTTTTTAGTGCCTTCCATATATTTTAGCATCATCTTCATAGCTTCTTCACTGTTCATATCTGCAAGGTGATTGCGCAATACCCATAGTTTTTGAAGTGTGCCTTTGTCTAATAACATGTCGTCTCTACGGGTTGAAGAGCTTACAATATCAATAGCAGGATATATACGCTTGTTGGATAATTTTCTGTCAAGTTGTAACTCCATGTTACCTGTACCTTTAAATTCCTCGAAAATTACCTCATCCATTTTACTACCTGTATCTGTAAGTGCTGTTGCGATAATGGTTAATGAACCACCATTTTCTATGTTTCTAGCGGCACCAAAGAATCTTTTTGGTTTTTGAAGTGCATTTGCATCAACACCACCTGATAAGATTTTTCCTGATGCAGGTTGTACCGTATTATAAGCTCTAGCCAAACGTGTAATTGAGTCTAACAAAATCACAACATCATGACCGCTTTCAGTAAGACGTTTTGCTTTTTCTAAAACAATGTTAGCCAGTTTTACGTGCTTGTCTGCTGGTTCATCAAAGGTACTTGCTACAACTTCGGCTTTTACACTTCTAGCCATATCAGTAACCTCTTCTGGACGCTCATCAATCAATAAAATGATCATGTACACCTCTGGATGGTTTGCTGCAATTGCATTAGCCAATCCTTTTAATAGTTGAGTTTTACCTGTTTTTGGCTGAGCTACAATCAAACCACGCTGACCTTTACCAATTGGAGAAACCAAATCGATGATACGGTTGCTGTAATTGTCGTTTTTGTCTACCAGATTCAATTTCTCATCTGGGAACAAAGGTGTTAAATGCTCAAATGACACACGGTCTCTAATTTCTTCAACTGTTTTGCCATTGATTTTTTCGACCTTTACCATAGCGAAATATTTTTCACCCTCTTTGGGAGGTCTGATGGTACATAAAACGGTATCACCAGTCTTTAATCCATGAGAGCGAACTTGATGAGGTGCTAAATACACATCATCTGGAGAGGCCATATAGTTGTAATCCGAAGATCTTAAAAATCCGAAACCATCTTGTACTACTTCTAAAACTCCTTGTGTTGTCACAACACCTTCTAATTCTAAAAGTTGTTGAACACGGTCTCTTTTAGCAGCCTCTCTTTCTTGGCGTTCTCTATCTTGACGTTCTCTTTCTTGTCTTTGTTGCTCTTGTTGACGCTGATGTTCTTCGTTCCTTTGTTTGTGTTTGTCTTGGTGAACAGGTGCTTGCACCTCTTCAGTTTCTGGAGAGTTGACGTTTTTGATGGTATTTTCTTGAATGTCTGGTTGGATGGTAGTTTCCAATTCTAACTCAGGCTCTTCAATCTCCATTTTAACATCATTGTCTTCAGTCTCTAACTGTGCAATTTCATCTTGTATTGCTGAGTTTTTATCGCTGTTGTCAGGTTTAGATTTCGAATTGTCTTTTGGCTTTTTGGCTTTTGGATTGCGGGCCTTTTTAGCTTTTGGGTCGCCTTTTTCTTCAGCATTTTTATTGCTGCCATTATCGCCTTCTATAGAACTTAATGTTTTTACAAGTTCTTCATGACTCATGTTTTGAGCACCTTCAATTCCGATTGCTGAAGCAATAACTTTCAGCTCTTCTATAGGTTTACTTAATAAATCTTTGTTATCCATTGAAAATTGGATTAATTAATAATTTTTGGTTAAAAACAAATTGTGATTAAAAATTTGTGGGGGTGTTGAAAATGATACCTAAGATAGGAAATATTTCCGCTTCAACACTGCAATGATAGATAAAAAATGGAATTTAAAAAAATATTATTTTAATTTCCACTCTTATCGCTGGCTTCCATCGCCTTTTTCCTTTGTTTTTTAGTGAATGGGATAGGAATGTATTTGGCTGGGAACTTGTTTAAATCCTTTAATAATTTATCCAAATCAGCTGCGGTGCTGTTTAAGTTGTTGTAAAGTGATTTGTCGTTTACCAATAGTCCTAAACTGCCTTCGCCCTTGTTGATTTTATCCATTAGTTCGCTCACTTTAGATAAGGTTTCATTGGCTTTGTCTACAGTCTCTTTGAGTTTCAGAGCGGCAAAATTGTCTGAAGTGGTTTTAAGATTGGCCATAATCAGATTGATGCGCTCGTTGTTGTTCTTTAGATTGTTGGTAATGCTCTCAACATTGCTTAGAATATTGGTTAACTTAGGCATGTTTTGCTCTAATAATGCAGAGGCATTGTCGCTGGTTCTAGTAAACGACTTCAACGATGTGTTTAAGCTGCTAATTGATTTGTTTAATTCGCCTTTTGCCAATAAGCTATCAAGTGAGTTGACTATGCTGTTGATTTTAGCATTCAATGGTTTTAATACATTGCTCATAGATTCCATTATGGTGGTATCTTTGATAGATTGCAGTGTTTGACCGTTTTCTGCCAATATCTTGTTTGGACTCATTATAAGATTTAAAGCTTTACCTCCTAATAAGGCAGAAGAAACTTTAATAGATGAATTGCTAGGAATGTCTATGTCTTCGTTGATGACAAAATACACCATAAATTTACCTTGAGGCTTAACCATTTCAATGTCTGTAACATTGCCCACTTTGTAGCCATTAAAAAGTACTGGAGTAGATGTGCTGATTTCGTTCACATCGTCCATGACAACGTTTAAAGTATATTTTGTAGAAAATAAACTGCCTCTACCAGCCAAATAGTTATAACCAAGAACTAAAAATGTGATGGCTATCGCTGCTAAAGCGCCTACTTTTGATTCGTTTGATACTTTGAATGCCATGAATGTATTAATGCAAAGATAATACCTTTATAGATAGAAATCCAATTTGAGTCAGTCTGCCAATGTTGAAAACATTAGAAAAGATTGCTCTATTGGACAGTATGCCAAATCGTAAATTTTGATTATCCTTGTGTTTATTTTAAAATTATGTCTAAGAACAAACATCCTAAAGCACTGCCTTATTTGTTTTTTGCCGAAATGTGGGAACGCTTTGGTTATTACTTAATCATTGGAATTTTTACACAATATCTAATGGAGAAATGGACAGGTGGTGGATTCGAAATGGATAAGAAAAGTGCTTATGATATTTTTGGAACCTTTATCGCTTTTGTTTTTTTAACACCATTTGTTGGTGGTTTGATAGCTGATAGAGAACTTGGATATGTGAAATCAATAGTTATTGGTGGTCTCTTAATGGGTATAGGTTATTGCGGTTTGTCTGTTCATAACCTCACCATTTTTTATATATCTTTAACATTGATTATTGTTGGTAACGGTTTTTTTAAACCCAATATCTCTGCACTTTTAGGAAATCTTTACAACCACGAAGAGTTCAAAGCTTCCAAGGATTCTGGCTACAACATCTTTTATATGGGGATCAATGTTGGTGCTTTGATTTGTAATTTCTTCGCAGCTTATTTAAGAAATGTGTATGGATGGGGGTATGCTTTTTTGGGTGCTGGTATAGGAATGTTCTTAGGATTAATAGTGTTTTTTATTGGCATGAAACATTATAAAGATGGAGACACCATTAAACCTGCAAGTCCTGAAGACATACCTTTGAGTAGGATATTTGTAACGATTTTTCTTCCTGCTATTGTATTTGGAATAATTGGTTGGATGATTCCTGGAGATATACTAGGTAGTGACAGCTCTGACGCATTTATTTTCTCGACAATTCCTGTGATTTATTTTTATTATTCGCTGTATGCCAAAGCCTCTGTTGCTGATAAAAAACCTATAAGCGCATTACTTGTAGTAATGTTGGTGTCGGTTATGTTTTGGGCAGTATTCAAACAAAATGGTACCGCTCTCACAACTTGGGCGAAATTTTATACCGATAGAGAAGTGGCAGCCTCTGTTCAACCTGCTCTAGAAGGTTTGAAACTTATGGAAACCATCAAAACAAAAGTTGACAGTGTTGAGAAATACGATGCAAACTTCAATTTGGTAAAGGTCAATAAAAAAGCAGTCAAAGAAGTTGGAAGAGATATTTATTTGAGAAATTCTGGATACGATACAGCCAATTTAAAACCAGAGTTAAAGGTTGTCAATACAGAGTTGTATCAATCTATAAACCCATTTTGGGTGGTAGCTCTTACCCCTTTAGTAGTTGCTTTTTTCGGTTTCTTGGCTCGTAGAAAACGAGAACTCAATACACCTTCTAAGATTGCATGGGGATTGTTTATTTCAGCGCTTTCACCATTGGTAATGGTAGCTGCCGTTTATGTCTGTCACAATGGATTAGAAAAAGCTTCTTCATGGTGGCTATTTGGTACCTATGGGGTGATAACTGTTGGTGAACTTTTTCTGAGTCCGATGGGCTTGAGTTTGGTGTCTAAATTAAGTCCGCCTCGACTGACAGCCTTGATGATGGGAGGGTGGTTTTTGAGTACATCAATAGGCAATAAACTTTCAGGTATTTTAGCGTCAATGTGGGATACATATGAACACAAATCTAGTTTCTTTTTAACCAACACATTGTTGTTGTTGGGTTCAGCAATCATCATTTTTATATTATTAAAATGGCTGAATAAAATATTTAAAGAACATGCTAATTTATAGCTCTTTAAATACGGCAAAAGTCATTGAATTGCAATTTTTTAAATAATCATTTGAAAAATGTATTAAATAGATTTATTTTTACAAATTATGCAGTAAACTGTATTTTAAAAATGCAGTTTAAACTTTAATCAACACCCAATGAAAATACTTTACGCACTATTTATAAGCTCAATTTTTACTTGTTTTTATTCGTCAACAAATGCTCAAGTTTTAACTCTAGGCAATGGAAGTTTTACAGGATCAAATTTTGCTGGTCCAGCGAATACTAGTACTGCGGCAAGTGCAGCTTCTAGATATGCTTATATTTTCCCAGAGAGTACAGTTTCGTCATTAAGACATGGAGACACCATCAGAAGTATTTCTTTTTTGAGAAATGGTGGTTCATCTTTAGGCGGTAATTGTAATATGAAAATTTTTATGCGCATGATGTCGAATTCAAATTATGGCGCTGGTAATATCAATTGGGTGAATCGGTCGCAAGCAACGGGCATGAAAAAGGTGTACGACCAAGATCCAAAAAGTGATATTGGAAGTGCCAATACTTGGGTGCGATTTACATTTAATACACCTTTTGTTGTTGATACTATTTTAGGAAAAAATTTAGAGTTGTTGGTGGAGTATGTTCAATCTTCAGCGCAATCGGATAACATATTTTGGAGCTACGAAAGCAGTGGAACTGTCAATGGGTATGGCTCTAATCAAGCAAAATTCAGTAGAATCAATGGTGGAACTTTGGCTGATACAACCAATTTTAGTTCAGAGGTTCATCCAAGTATTAGAATAGAGTTTCCTAGAACCAATTTTGATGTAATGGTCAACAAAGTTTACAGTTTAGGTAAATTGCCCATACCTCTTGGAAATCCTGATACAGTAAGAGCTATCATTCAAAATGTCAGTAAAAATTCTTCAACCATTAAACTGTATATTGAAAGTAAAGGTTCGAATAATTTAAAGGATTCGGCAACATATAATTTGGGCTATTTAGAAGAAAGGACGGTCAATTTGCCATTGTTGTATCCAAGTAATACTGGATTGGATTCAATCTATGTAACTATGGAAAAAGACAGCAATGTGTCAAACAATCAAGCCATGTCGTATCGATTGGCTACAGATTACACGTATTCTTACAAAGACCCTACAAGGCCAATTGCAGGTGGAGTTGGGTTTAACGGCACTACTGGTGATTTTGTGGCTAAATTTTATTCATCCACTCAAAAGGCCATCAATCAAGTTAGTTTGAATATTTCTGGTTCTAATCAGAAATTTAAAATAGGCATTTGGGCTGCTGATGGTAAAAACGGAACTCCTGGTACCAATGTATGGACTTCAGATACGCTATTGCCAGCTGCTAATTTCATTACACCAGTAATACCTCCAGTAAATGTGAATGGTAATTTTTATGTTGGTGTAAGACAAATCGGAACTGTTAACGTTGGTTTTGGATATCAGCCAGATGTACCTGTAAGAAAGAACACCTTTTATTATGCTTCACCTTTGGGTGATACCACTTGGGTAGATTTTGCTCCTGATGCGCCATTTAAATTCACCATCGAACCTCGTATTCAAACTGCTAATGATGTCGCAGCTATTAAATTTGATTTTCCTAAAGATACAGTTTGGTTGAATGCCACCACGCAAATGGCACCTAAAGCCACATTTTATAATTATGGTTCTCTCGATCAAACAACCGCATTCCCAGTAAAATTGAATATATTTAGATATGGTAATTTAGAATTTACCTCTACCAGAAATATTACTTTAAATTCTGGTCAACAATCTAAAGTTACTTTCGATTCTAGTTTTTATCCTCAAACTGCTGGTGTTTATGATGTACATGTGATTACAAGATTATCAAGTGATCAGGTAAAAGACAACGATACTTTGCGAACTAGAGTTGTAGTTGCAGCATTTAAGGATGTTGGTCCAGCAACCATTTTCGATCCTAGTTCTGGATACGATTATGAGCAATTTGTCGACACCATTTTTCCGACGGTTTTTGTTCAAAATTATGGATTAGACAATCAAGGTCCGTTTGGCATGCGAGCCGAGATATACGACAGTGCAAAAAATCTGATTTATTCTGATAATAAAAGCATCACATTAACAGCATTGAATAGCGTTTTAGCATCCTTTAAACCATTTCCTTGTGATGTTAAAGGGACTTATTATTTTAGAGCATTTACACAGTTAGGTATCGATGTTGATAAAACCAACGATACCGTATTTAGAACATTTAAAATTGTAAGAAGTAATGATGTATCAATCACTTCAGTTATTTATCCTGAAAATGGAAAGTCGTATGCCCCACCTGTAGCAGCTAAGAAGCCTTCGGCTGTATTAGAAAATGTTGGAGACGCTAATCAAGGCAGTGTTTTCCCAAGTTATTGTGATATTTATTTTGGAAGCACGCTTGTCTACAGCGACTCATTTTTTATCAATAGTTTTAGAGGAAGTCCAGAAACTCTATTGTTCAAGAACTTTACACCAAGTAGTAAAGGATATTATACCATGAAGGTATATTGCAGTCTGCCAGGAGATCAAAATAAAAAGAACGATACGATGACAAGTGTCTTTGCTGTTGGAGTTCCAGACGATATTGAATTGGTTTCGATATCACCAGCTCCAGGTTCTAATCTACAGGTAGGCGTTAAATATCCAACGTCGTTTACTTTGAGAAACAATGGCTACAATGCGCAATTGACGCCATTCCCAGTGATATTTAAAGTGACACAAGGTGCAAGTTTGAAATATGTAAAAGTTAAGATGGTGACACTTGACAGTGCTGAAACAAAAACATTTGCTATTGACACCAGTTTAATGTTGGATAATACGGATTCATTTAATGTGTCGGTGTATTCTAGTTTGAACAAAGATTTCATCAAAACCAACGATACAATTGCCGGTGTTTATTATCCTAAAAAAGACAATGATATTGGTGTAGATAAAATTCTGTATCCAACATTCCTTGATACATTGCTTACCAATACTCAAAATGTTCAGCCAGTAGTAAGTGTTAGAAACTTTGGTGATAGTTTGTTCAAAGAGCGATTTAAAGTGGTTATTAAGATAAGCAACGCCGCCAATGGAGTAGTGTTCTACAACAAGTCTATAGACACTGTAATGAATTTAGCAGGGCATTTGTTTGTTCAGTTCCCAATGTTCTCTATCAATAATTCGCTTAACATAAAAGTACTATCTTACACTGAAGCACTTACCGACCAAATGCGCATCAATGATACATCAAGGGAGACAAGTAGATTCTTAATCAAATATGATCCAAGTGCTGTCAATATTCAAATTCCAGTTGCTAGTCAAACCTATGTTAAGACCAATGGAACCATTAATCCTAAAGTGAGTGTTAAAAACAATGGTATTGCGGAAATGCCTAAATTTAGTGGTATTGTTGTGATCAAATATCAAGATACAGTTTTAAAACAAGAAGTTGAAGTGTATAGAGATAGCGTTAAAGTCAGTAATTTGGCAGCAGGCGCATCCCAAGTCTTAGATTTTATCAAAGGATTTAATGTGCCAGCTCAGGCCACTGGTGATTATAAATGTTACTATGATGTTTATAGTATAGACGATCAAGTTTTTACCAATAACAAGCAAGTTATCAGCTTTAAAATAGACAATACCATAGGTATAGAATCTTTTAACAAGTTAAGTTTCTTAATATATCCAAACCCTACTGCTCATGTTTTAAATATTGATTATGTAGGTTTAAAATATCCTCTTGACGCAACAATTGTGGATGTTGGGGGCCGAGAAGTGAAAAAAATCACTATAGCTGAACAACATACCGCAGTAGATGTTAGCGATTTGTCTGAGGGAGTGTACTTTATAAAAGTAGGCAATGGGTTGATAAAATTTGTTGTTGAGTAAAGTCAATTGCTTAATTTTGCTGTGAGATGTTAGAGGCAATCGTCAACGGCAAAACCATTAAAGTTGATTTTTCAGGAAATGAGGCAACTGTTAATGGACAATCATCTGTCTTGGATATTTTGCAAATTCAAGATGGTAAGTACTTTCATTTAATTTACAACCAACAATCCTATATGTTCGAAATCTTAGGTTTCGATAAAGACAATAAAACGTATAAGATTGGTTTTGATGGCAGGACCTATGAGGTCAATATCAAAGATAGATTCGACCAATTGCTTAAGAGTATGGGTCTGGATCAAGCAACTAAGCCAAAAATTAACGAAGTTAAGGCCCCTATGCCTGGATTGGTGTTGAGTATAAAAGTGGCTGAAAACCAAGAAGTGAAAAAGGGAGATGCAATTTTGATCTTAGAAGCCATGAAAATGGAGAATGTGATCAAATCCCCAATTGATGGCATCATCAAACAAATAGTTGTTTCAGAAAGACAAGCAGTTGATAAAAATCAATCATTAATAACATTTATCTAATAGCATATGAAATATACAAAACACTTATTAATTGTATCAGCAATGCTGATATTACTAAGCTCATGTGGAAGTCTTAGTATCACACAAAAGCGTTACAGCAGAGGATTAAACATCGACTGGTTTTCTGGTAAAGATGTTGAAACTGTTGCCGCAAAGAAATCTCCAAAGAAAAAGGAGATAAAAACAAGTGTCGCTCAAACAGAGACACCTGCTTCTCCTGCTCAAACTGCAACTGATGAAAACGTTGTAGAATATAATACTGTTGTTGCAAATGACATCACAGAGCCAACAGAACCTGTAGCTGTTGCAATTCCAGAATCAACCAAAGAGACAAAAAAGCAACAAAGAAAAATAGAAAGAATGGTAAAAGTAGCTGAGAAATTGGCTGTAATTACACCTTCTAAAAAATCTGAGGCAAAGGTAAATCACAAAGAATCTGCACAACCGAACAAAACTGATGAAGTAGATTTGATAACGATAGTTTTGGTGATAATAGCATTGATATTTCCTCCTTTAGCTATTTTGTTAAAAGATATGGAATTGAATGGTGCATTCTGGTTAAGTTTATTATTGGTAGTTTTGGCAGCAATTATTTATGGTCCATACGGTGCTGCATTGGCTTCATTACTCTGGTTAATCGCAGTAATTCACGCCATTTTATACGTTTTAGAGATGATTTAATCGACATTCCTTTTGTTTGTTTGAACAAATTTCTATATTTGCGTACTAAATTATAAATTATGACTATAACACAACTTGAGTATATCATAGCACTTGATACTCATAGAAACTTTGTAAATGCCGCTGATAGTTGCTTTGTTACTCAGCCAACCTTAAGTATGCAAATTCAGAAACTTGAGGACGAATTGGGTGTTAAAATTTTTGATAGAAGTAAACAACCTGTTGTACCTACTCATATCGGAGAAGATATCATCGCTCAAGCTCGCAATGTTTTAAAAGAGCATAGTAAAATCATCGAATTGATACAAGATGAAAAAGGAGTCATTAAAGGCGATTTAAGATTGGGTATCATTCCAACCGTTGCGCCATATTTGATTCCACGTTTCTTGGTTAAATTTCTTGATAAGTACCCAGACGTAAACTTAGTAGTAAACGAATTGACTACAGATCAAATCATTCATCAATTAAAAAATGATTTACTGGATTGTGGTATCATGGCTTCTCCAATAAAAGATAAAAACTTGAATGAGGAAGTGCTCTACTACGAAGAATTTGTTGCTTATGTTTCCAAATCCAACAAATTAGCAAAGAAAACCACACTTAAGACTGGTGAATTGGATTTAGCTGATATATGGATCCTCAACGAAGGACACTGTATGCGCAATCAAGTTATTAATTTGTGCGGTGATAGAAAGAAAGACAACACAAGAGCGAGGTTTGAGTATCAAACAGGCAGTGTTGAGACCTTGAAACGCATTGTTGAACAAGATGATGGTGTAACCATTCTTCCTGAAATGGCTGTCATGGATATGAGCGACGACCAGATGGATTTGGTGAGGTATTTTAAATCTCCTGAACCAGTAAGAGAAATAAGCATGTTCACTCACAGACATTTTGTAAAAAAGAAATTGATTAAAACATTGTCTGAAGAAATTATAGCAACTGTTCCAAACAAAATGCGACGCAAAGACAAACGCGATGTCGTAAAAATTGCCTAATTCTTAATAGATATTTAAAAAGCTCATCCACAAAAGGATGGGCTTTTTTGTTTTTGGTCTCCTCGTCGCAGACTGAACCTGTCCGACTCAAGCGGAGGCTACCGAACATCGGAGGTCTCAACGTCGGAGGTCGTAACATCGGAGGCTACCGACCGGAGGTCGTAACACTTGCCCAGTATCGAGTCGAGTCATCGAGATTCTGATGCTGGGTCGGAGGTCGTAACGTCAGTTTTATTAACTGCTTTGGAAAGGAAGTAAAAGGTGTTCGGTTACTTGATGCCCACTTTAGAAAGCTCTAATGCGCATTCTTGTTGAAGTTTCTTAGCTTCTAAAGACGCTTTTTCGGCGAAATCGGTCCCGCTGCTAGCATATAATATGCTTCTGCTGGCGTTGATTAAAAGTCCGCCAAAATCTGTCATACTATTCTCGCACACATCTTTAACTGTTCCTCCTTGAGCTCCTACTCCAGGTACTAAAAAGAAATGTTGAGGTAGTCTGCTGCGTATATCTTTTAAATCGCTGGCCTTAGTAGCGCCAGTTACAAACATTAAGTTGCCAGAATTGCCCCAATTACTTACCGTGTCCAATACAGATTCGTAGAGTTTTTTGCCATTGTATTCTAGAATTTGAAAATCTTTACTGCCTGCATTGCTTGTTAATCCTAGACAAATAACCCATTTGCCTTCAAATTCAAAGAATGGCTTCAAAGAATCTTCACCCATATAAGGTGCAACTGTGATGGCATCAAAATTTAAACGTTTAAAAAAAGCTCTTGCATACATGCTACTTGTATTGCCAATATCACCTCTTTTCGCGTCAGCAATGCTAAGGCAATTGTTAGGAATATGCTTTAAAGTTTCTTCCATACATGCCCAACCTTCGGTCCCATATTGCTCGTAGAAAGCTGTGTTTACTTTGTAACTTACTGCGTAATCTTTGGTGGCTTCGATAATGCTTTTGTTGAATTCCAACATGCCATTCATAGAACGTTCTATGCCCTCTGGAAGTTTGTCCATGTCAGTGTCTAGACCCACACACAGCAAGCTCTTTTTAAGTTTAATTTCTGATATCAGTTGTTCTCTGTTCATCTCGGCTGCAAAATTCAGCAATCTTTTGGCGAATTAAAAATCAAATTGTCTTCAAGCAGTCAAATACAGTAAAATGTCATTATTTAATAATATTGCAACGAATTGAACCTTTATGCGTCTAATAAGTAATCAGTTTGTTATTTTTGTAATATGAAGCGTTTGTTGTTTTGTCTAAATTTTGTACTTCTTAGCACTTTTTGTTCTGCTAATCCAATATCTACTAAATACAGTGGTTTTATAGTTGAGTTTACACAATCCGTTGAAACAGACGCTCTGAAAGAATTAAGTCACTTTAAGTTTTCCTCAATAGAAGCATTAAATCCTGAAAAAACGATTTACAAATTTGACTACGATAGTAGATTGTTGTCATATACCGATGCTTCATACTTGGTCAACCATCTGCCATATTATTTGAGACATGAAGACGATGATCTAATCAATTTTAGGGCAACGACTCCTAATGATACATTGTATCCTTATCAATGGCATTTACCACTTATAAAAGCCGATTTGGCTTGGGACATTACAAGAAGTGGCATCAATAGGAGAGGAGATACCATTGTAATTGCAGTCATCGATGATGGTTTACACATTAAGCACCCAGATTTTCATGGCAATATTTGGATCAATTATGCCGATACCATTTCTAATGGAAAAGACGATGATGGTAACGGTTTTATTGACGACACGTATGGATGGAATTTTATGGGGATTAACAATGACATCAGTGATAGTTCTTACTATAAAGGGAAACATGGTACCCCTGTTGCAGGAATTATTGGTGCCAAAACCAACAATGTAACGGGCGTTAGTGGTATAATGTGGAATGTTAAATTGATGATTGTAAACATTACTGACACTGGTCGTTTTCCAGCAACTTACCAAAGCGATGTGATCAAAGCTTATAGCTATGTTCTTCATCAAAGAAAATTATACAACCAAACCAATGGTGCTAAAGGAGCTTTTGTAGTTGCAACTAACTCTAGTTGGGGTATAGATAGAAAATTTCCAAATCAAGCGCCTTTGTGGTGCTCTTTTTATGATACTCTAGGAAAATATGGAATATTGAATGTATCTGCTGCATCAAATGCTCAGGAATTAATTGATACTTATGGCGACTTGCCGAGTTTATGTCCAAGCAATCATTTGATTGTTGTTGGTAATTCTACTCGTTACGACAACGATGCTAATGCTGGTTTTAGTACAACTCATGTCGATTTAAGCGCGCCAGGTAACAACATTTTTACTTCTGCGAATTATACCAAGCAAAATATTACTTCAAATTCTATGTTCAGAGATGGATATTACGGAACTTCTTTTGCAGCACCAATGGTAACAGCTGCTGTAGGGATATTAAATGCTCATGCCTGCGAAAGGGTGTTAGACAGTATAAAATTGAATCCAGCTAAAGGCACATTGATCATTAAGCACATGATACTTTCAGGAGTCGATATAGTGCCTGCTCTTAATGGTAAGAACGCCACTTCAGGTCGTTTGAATATACAAAAGGCATTGAAAGTCTTAGATCAATATTGTTTGGGTGAAGTGGGTGTTAGTTCGATAAGAAATACCGCCAATGTTGAATTGTACCCAAATCCTGGTCTTGGTCAAATTGAATTGCTAACTTCTGAAGATTTAATTGGCGTTGAATGCTATAATTATACTGGTCAATCTGTTGACATTCAACTAGACGAAAACTTTGTGAATATTGAGCAATTGTCAGATGGCATATATTATTTTAAGGTGACTACCAACATCGGTACATCTACTTTAAAATATGTTAAAATTAGTAACTAATAATAAAATCTCCAATTAAATCCAATTCTGAATCTTCGCGGTGAAGCGGGGTAATAAGGAGACGTAAATAAGTAATTGGTATATGCTCTGTTGTTGGGTAAATCCATATTAAAATGTTCCATTCTAAAGAAAATTCTAGCAGTTTTTACTTCGGCGTGAATAAAGAAATCTAAAAATGGATAGGCACCAACTTGGGTATTGGTAAGTTGAAATTGCAATGTTGCAGGGTTAAATACTCTAGCGGTATAACTACTACTCATGTATGCATCAAATCCAATTTGGAAAAATCCTGCTTTTTTAAATCCATATGTTTGAAAATAGGCCGACGACTTCGATACCAATTTTGGAAGTTGAACAGTTGATGCTAAATTGTTTGAAAATGTTTGATACCCCAACTCTTGATGCAATTGAAATTTCTTTAGATTGATATGTGCATAGGCTTCCGTTTGAATGCAATTTTGCCCGCTGCTGCCTTGTCTAGTTAGGCCATCTATGTCAGAATACACATAATTATCTATCAGCGAATATGACACTTTTAAGCCATACTGTTTTTTAGGAAGAGTATACGAATAGGCTTCAAATTTTGAGTTAGGTTTAAATTGACGTGTTAATTCAAATACAATGGTTTTGTAGTTTATAGGAGAAAAATTGTTGTTTATGATGTAGTGATTAGACAACATTCTACTTTGTATATACATTGCTTGGCGAGAGCCAATTAAAACGTCGGCATTAAAGTTCAAACGTTGCGTTTCAGAGAGGGTCGTGTTGTTTTTCCATTCGATTTGGTAATCGCCAGCATTGTATCCGTCTAAATACAATTTGCCTGATGCAGTAGAATTTAATTTATTTAGAAATGAGAAATTGAAATTGGTATAAATAGACAAATTGTGTTGTCTTGATTTGAAATAATTGTTTGGATCTGGGTAAGACGTATACACAAAGTTGTCGTATTGGATGCCCGATTTGAAACCCAATCCTTTTTCTTTGATAGGAGTAAATAATTCTATTGCATTAGAATATGAATGGTAATTAATAGAGTCATTGGTTTGGTCGGCATTAAAATAAAACAAAGAATCAAAGTAATTATAATCTACTGAAGTATTGGTGTAATAATTACTTTGTTTAAAATAGGTAAAATCGTGGCCAATGCTTAAAAGATTGTTCGAGTCTTTGTCTTGAAATAAAGCATAAGCGTGTTTGAGTTTGTATTCAGATAATCTGTTAACAAATTTTGAAGCATTAAGTTGAACATCCACAATTCTAACACTTCCACCTAAATCTCTAAATAAAGTATCTGTCTCTAGCGATTTGTCTATGCCTCCGTTGATGGTTAAGTTGGCTTTGTTCCAACTGGCATAACCAAAGGCTTGGTAACGTTTGTTTTTTGTTCTATAGTACGTATTGAAGTGTAAATTTTTGTTGATAGTGGTTTGATGTTTATAGAAACCATCATAAGCAACACTGTGGTACTTTACACTAAAGTTGAAGTTGTTTCCAATGTTTTGTGTATGCAATGCATCAAAATTGATTAATCCACGTTGCCCAGCTTTACCTTGGGCATAAGAAAATTCTGAATAGGGTAATTTGGCATTGTAGTGCCTAGCATTTGCATAAGTATAAGTTATATCACCAAAAGGATTGAGCCCACTTAAAAATCCAGTTTGTGTATTGATGTTAAATAATTGATTGATGTATGGTGTGCCAATATCGCCTAGATTTTGTATGCCTATATTGGATTTTTTGATGGCATCGTATTGCGAAAAGAAAAGCAAAGATGAGTCGTGTATTGTTTTAAATGTAAAAGATCTATAAGCAGTTTCGGTGTTAGAAGAGAGCGGGTCAAGTCGTTTGGCAGTGTCGTAAATATCTGTTTCACTGTCTTGAGCCATTAACACAACATTTACAAAAAGAAAACACAAAGATAAAATTAGTCTCATTCTGATAACGGCAAATTTAATACTTAAAATACGCTATAAAAATTCAAATTTTTTGGTGATGATTATTAGCACTTTAGTTGTGTTTTATTCTTTCTTTGGACAATTTAAAAAATTGAAATACAGGTACATGCAAAAAACTATAATAAATTTAATAGCCAATAAATTTAAAAAGTAATTAAATTTTGAAATAAAGTATTTGGAATTTCCTGAAACGGAGTTATATTTGCATACACTATTATAGTGTTTTCATAGTTTTAGTTTTGTCAAAGGCCGTGTCAGAAATGACGCGGTTTTTGGCGTAATAAGGTTTTTACATCATTATGATGGAAATGTTAAGAGTTTTAGAATTGATGACTTTTTAACAGTACTAAAGTACAAGCTTCTTCAAATTCAATACCTGCTTTTTCGAGTTTTTCTTGTAAAATTTCATTCTCTGTGCCTGGATTAAAAATCACTCTTTTGGGATGTAAATCGATGATAGATTGATAATATTTTTCCTGATTATTAGGATTGAGGTATAGAGTTATGGTATCAATTTCAGAATTTTTAAAACTATTGATGTCTGTTTCTATCGTTGATCCATCAACAACTCCTTTAGCTTTACCAAATGCTAATACGGGGTGACCATAAGCTTTAAGAAGTTTGATGGCCATGTTTGAATATCTATTCAAGTTTTCACTTGCGCCAATTACTAAGGTAGTTTTAGTGTCAGATTTGTTCATAATAATCGATTATAACTTTTTTCAAAATAAATTATTTATCGGATATTCGCCTAATAATTTTATCTATATGAACATTGGCGAAAAACTGATTAATTTCAAACTTCAGGCAACAAATGGTGAAACATACAGCAACTTTGCTTTTGCTGATAAATATGCTTTATGTGTTATTTTTATGAGTAACACTTGTGAAATATCTAAGGCATATTGGAAAAGGGTTGTCAATTTGTTTGATCAATATGAAGAAGATAATCTGGCTTTGATTGCCATCAATTCTAATGATGAAAGCAAATCACCTGATGATTCTTTGGCTGCAATGAAAGCGATGTTAGCTAATTTGAATCACGAACAAATGGTGTATTTGAAAGATTCAGATCAAACAGTTGCTAAACAATTTGGAGCAACAAAAACTCCAGAAGTATTTTTGTTCAATTCAAGAAGAGAGTTGGTGTACAAAGGGATAATTGATGACAATTGGGAGAATGAAACTCAGGTGATGATGGCTTATCTTGAAGATGCAATCGAGTATTGCTTGGATGGTATCGACATTGATTACCCCGAATTAACTCCAGTGGGTTGCGATATCGTTTGGAAATAACATACTTCTAATGAAGCAAAGTATTATAATTACTGGTGCCTCATCTGGTATTGGTGAAGCTTTGGCTTATGAATCAGCCAAACTTGGCTACAATGTCTGTCTGGCTGCGAGAAATATCGATAAGCTAGAAGCAGTTAAGCAAACATGTGAATCTTTAGGAGCAGATTGTATCACTGTTAAAGCTGATGTAAGCATTGAGTCTGACTGTAGAGCCATCGTTCAATCTTGTGTTGATGCATTCGGTACCATCAATGTTTTGATTAATAATGCGGGTATTAGTATGCGTGCTTTGTTCAAGGATTGTGAAATTGATGTTATAAAAAAATTAATGGACACCAATTTTTATGGCACTGTTTATTGTACCAAATACGCTTTACCGTATTTATTGCAAAACAAGGGGTCTGTTGTAGGTATTTCTTCTATTGCTGGTGTTAAGGGTTTGCCTGGTAGAACTGGCTATTCAGCCTCAAAGTTTGCTATGCACGGTTTTCTGGAATCTTTAAGGATAGAGAATTTAAAGACTGGATTGCATGTATTAGTAGCATGTCCTGGTTATACAGCATCTAATATTAGAAATACTGCACTAAATGATAAGGGCAACTTCCAATCAGAAAGTCCGTTTGATGAATCAAAATTGATGTCAGCAGAGGCGGTAGCTGAGCACATTTTGAAGGCTGTTAGAAAGAGAAAACGCTATTTGTTCCTGACTTTGCAAGGTAAAGTCACAGTTTTCTTGAGCAAATTCTTCGGTAAATTTCTAGATCAATTGGTTTACAATACTGTTGCAAAAGAGAAAGACAGTCCGTTTAAATAAGCATTATCTTATCAACGTAAAGGTGCCTCTAAACCACCTTTCTTTTTCGTCGCATCCTATGTATTTTACATAATACACATACACATCTTGAGGAGCTAAATCATCTTTGTATCGGCCATTCCATTCTTGCTTAGGTGAATTTGATTCAAAGATTTTCTCTCCCCATCTGTTGTAAATTCTCAAAAGATAATCAGAACCTGGGTCAGAGTATTTATTGCTAGGATATGTTTCGTTGATGTTGTCGTCATTAGGTGTGAAGGCATTTGGCATGAACATTTCCAATGGCAAAGCATCTGGAGATTCCATGATGTCTATTGTATCACTCACAATGCAACCTTGGCCATTGGTTACGGTGACAACATACATGCCCGCATCTTTTACAATGATGGACTGTGTGGTTTCTCCTGTATTCCACTTATAACTGATAAAGCTATCGGCTGCTGTAAGTGGAAGTTTAGATGACAAACATATAGTAGTATCATTCCCTAGTCCTCCATCTACATTAGGATATTGATAAATCATCACAGAATCGGATTCTATACAACCTTCTTTTGTAGTGATGGTTACTTTCTTTTTACCAGGTGTTCTAGCATGATAATCTATGACTTCAGCAAAGTCGTGCCATTGGTATGAGACAAAACCTTTTTTAGGATACAGCCATCTGTTTACTGGTCCACAATAAAAAGTATCTGGTCCCAAATCAAGTCCCGTTTCTATATGTGTTAGAATGGCGGTGTCAAATAAAGTACAGAGTCTATTTCTGACTTTGATGTGGTACATACCAGGAATAAACGTGGTAATTTTAGCAGAGGTGTCTCCGGTATTCCAATAATATTTCGTTTCGAGTTTGGTTTTTATACTGATATTACTTCCATCGAGAGTCACCGAAGTGCCTTTGCAAAATAAAGTGTCGTTTAAAAAAGTACGAGGTGGAGGATATAAAACGAATGTAATACTATCTTCGGTCACACAATTGTTGACATTGGATGTCTTTAGCCAATACTTGCCAAGTTTTGGAATGAAAACACTTTGTAGAGTTGTTGAATCGCCCCATTTGTAGGTTTTATAGCCAGGAGGACCGATGTAAGTGAATTGTACAAAGCTATCTCGACAAATAACTGAGTCGGGTCCTAAATCTACAAAACTCAAGTCATTGATAATTGTCATTGTGTCTCTCGAAACGCAAGGCGTTTCTGAAGCTGTTAACCAATAAGTTCCTCCTTT
Organism: uncultured Chitinophaga sp.; assembly: GCA_964438995.1. Lineage (GTDB taxonomy): Bacteria > Bacteroidota > Bacteroidia > NS11-12g > UBA955 > JABMMZ01. The sequence goes on along the minus strand of CAYTMQ010000012.1, from coordinate 96,598 downwards.
ATTTACAGTTATACTAGATGTTTTAGCGCCAGTGTTCCATAAATAATTTTTGCCCGGCACATTGGCAGTTAAAGTTTTGGTGAATGGTCCGCAAAACAAAGTGTCTTCAGGTAAAACTATTTTAAAACCTTTTTGAATAAAAATATCGTAATCTGTAGTGTCTTGACAAATACCTGAAGCAGCTGTTGTCACTAGTCTAACATTGTAAAAACCAGGTTCTTTGTAAGTATAAATAGGGCTAATAGAAATAGATGTATCCAAATTGGTAGAATCTACGCCAAAATCCCAACGGTAATTGGTGCCATTCTGACTTAGATTAGTGAATGTTACTGGAGCGCCTTGACAACTTACTTTAGGTACAAAAAATGATGCTACAACATCAAATACGCAATTGGAGACATTGAACTGATAATCTCTTTTTGTTTCACCTATCACAACACCTTTTCTATATTCAATTACTTTTATTCCAATAACAAACTGACCAGTTAGGGTTGGCGTAAGGTTGAGTTTGCCAGTTCTTGAATTAATGGTTAGAGCGGGACTTCCATCAATTTGTTTGTTGTATGTATCGTATCCAGATTGCCAAATGACATTTGTAAATTGACTAGGATTGGTAGAACCGAGCTTATTAGGCAAATTATTTACGCTAGACGCTCCTAAATATGGTTGATACAACTCATACACCAAAGAATCTCCATCAGCATCTGTGGCAGAATGGTCAAAATTTAGAGGTGCATTGATGCATAGAAAATTAGGTGGTAGATATTTGAAAACTGGAGAACTGTTGACGAATGACCCTAAAAATCCTGGAATAGAAGTCCAATAAGTGGCACCAGATGATTCAGGATTTACAATGTTGTTGATGGTATTGTTTCTACAACATCTCTCAAATGATATGACATAACCATCTTTGTTGATTGGTAAGCCAATGTCTATGGTAAATGTGTATTTATCAACGCAGGCATTAGGTTTTGTTTTAATGCACTTGTAATTGACATCACTAACTCTGCTTGGACCCGTTCTGGCATTTTTAAGAGGAAAATAAGCGTTGTTATTAGAGTATAGTGTGTAGGTGTTGAATGTTTTGTTGTATGAATAGACATTTAAGAAGCCATCAACATCAATATCAATTGCACCTTGAGAGCCATTGATACAGTCGATATAAAGATACATAGTAACACGGTAATTTACTCTGCTTGAAGTGTTGCTAATGTATTTATACATGATCTCTCCACCCACAATGTGAGTAGAATAGAGCTTGAGCCCCATAAGCAATATCAATGCTAATAGGATGCGCTTTTTCATGTGTTGTTATGTATTAGACGTATGCAGCCTTCAAAATGTTGCAGCAAACGGTGTTATTTTTTTATTGTCCGGGCATTCCTGCCTGTTCGTTGAACATCTTCAAAATCTGTTCCGCTTCTTCTTTTCTTCCAAGGCGTTGTAATTCAGTGTATAAAATTTGGTAAGCCTGACCATCTCTTGGATTCAGCTGTATTGCAGCTTGTAAATTGTATAATGCAGAATCACTCTCTTGCAACGCTAATTGCGTTTTAGCTAAACCAAGGTAACCTTGAGATACATTGCCATATTTCTGTAAAAATAAATTGTAATAACCTTTGGCCTCTTCAAATTGATTTTGTTGGAATCGAATTTCACCCATGTACAGCGGAGCAGAAGAGTTTTTCTTAAATTTATAAGCCAATGCTAAGTTTGAAAAAGCAAGGTCTGCCAACTTTTTGTCTGGTGCCTCTTGGTTCTGATATGCCTTATAAAATTGTAACTCACCCAAACTCTGAAGCGCTTCGTAGTTGCCATCTCTTAAAGCAATGGCTTTGTTGTAAAACATCACTGCAGAATCATATTTATTGCCAAGTTTGCAAGCATCGGCAATGCCTCTTGCATATTCTTCTTCTAATGGGTTGTATTCAAAAGCTTTGCTGTAGTAATACAAGGCAGAATCAGCCATATTGCTCTTCAAAAATTTCTTACCCAAATAACTGTAGTTGTTGTTCGATTTTACAACTGCAGCAACGGTTACTCCATCCACTTTTATTTCATGAATAGTGCCTTTTGGAGGCCAATAACCACCAACAATCTGACTTCTAGACAATGTTCTAGTCGTCCAAATGGCGTATGTCCAGTCATTATCAGCCCACTCATATTCTCTTGTCCAAGCATACTTAGCATTTTTACCATCAACATTATACGTTTTTAATGCTTCCTGAATGTTGTTAGAGGATATTTTTATATTGCCATTTTTAACTTCAGGATGGTTTTCTATCAACCATTTAAAAGCTGCTCTAGGCGTTTGGTTCCAATAGTCTAACTCATACAAGCCGCTTGCTCCTTTTACTCCACCCGCAAGTTCGTTGAAATACATATACTCATATGGATGGTTGACTATACTCCAAATAGCAGGTTTTGCAAAAGACAAAGCAATCACAACAAATGAAATTGTAACCACTTTAGTATTTTTAAATAAAGAAATGAGCTTATACCAGCCATACATTGCAATTACTGCCAATGAAGGGTAAATGAATATAAAATGTCTCCAACCATTGTAAACATAAGATTTTTTGTAAATGATATACGCAGTAGGGAAGAATGTTGCAAATACCAATACTATAAACATCATTCTCTGTGTTTTTTCAGATTTCCAGCCAAGCAATAACGCTGGGGCAAGACCAATTAATATGGCAATTGGAGCAGTAAGCGCAATCAATTTTGGTTCGTAATACCAAGGTTTGTCGAACATTCTTGCGCCATCAAACAACTCATAATAGGTCAAGAATTGGAATTGATCAAACTCGGTTAATGCTCGTAAAGTGTTAGAAATAGGACTTCTCAAAGCAAAAGGCCATAACAATATTCCCAATACATATCCCACAATACCTACTGTTAATCCTATTTTGAGATATTTTAAGAATTGATTGTCTTTTTTACCCATGTTGTTCATTGCCCAATGTATGAACATAAACATACCCATGAATATCAATGGAAGTATCCCTTGAACACGAATACTAATTGAGAATCCAATAGCTAAGGCCAACATGACTTTTGTTTGATGTTTGGCATTTGGCAATTCTTTTAGTAGCTTTAAAATGTAGTAAAGTGAAATGATATAGCCAGCTGCGAATGGAATATCTTTTGGGTTGTTGAAGCTGTGTCCGAAAAACGATGGAGAGCAAGTTAATGCAATTAAAGTTACAATTGCCGGCAGCCATCCAGTTAATAATCTTACAGCTAATGCTGCAAAAAGTATGGCTAAAAAACCAGTTATGGTATTCAATGTATGTCTGGTAATAAACTCGGCATGATGTGGTTTAAAGCTGTAAAAGCCAACACTTGGTGTTGCTTCAATGTTTGCTTCTAATAGTTTGTCATTAATGCTTTGTTTTACCTCTGCTATTGTTTTGTCTTTAACATAAACAAGACCAATGTTTTTAAGCGTGATATTGCCGTTTTTATCTACAACATACCTTTTGTATTGGTTGTTGTACATGGTATCACTGCTGGTTTGAGAAAAAGCTCCAGTAAAAGTTATTGAAAGGATATTAGATGTGTCTACGGTTTCATTTACACCAAGTATTCTATTGATAGCAGAGCTGATAACGTCTATGCCCATGCCGTAAAATTTGTTTGAATGGTTGTCTTTGTGGATTTCAGATGTTTCATCAAAGACAGATGTATCTTTACCAAAAGATGAGTAATAATCTACTACATCTTGAGTGTAATTGTTGTGGTTGGGCTCGTCCCAGGTGATGTTGTAGTCGTAGCTAATAAAAAGCATTAAGACAAATAGCACCAAGGAACTAAAACCAAATACCCTTTTGTATTTGTTGCTATTGATATTGGTCCATGAATCTTCTTCATTGGTCAATTTGGGCGCTTTAATGAATGCATTGAATAATGCTTTAAATCCACCTAATTTACCTAGAAGTAAATGTTTGAAACTTGAGCCAAATCCTACACTTTTTACTGGTAAATCGAAACCAACTTTTGTGCATTTGTCATGTTTGTCTGCAAGTGCTGCAATTTGCCAAGTTTCATTGATTTTTTTATCTAAAACGATGTTTTTGAAATCGTCTTTCGATAGTATGCAAAGCTCAGATCCGACCATATTAGCATCTGCGCCAGTGAATAATTTTTGCCAAAAGTTCGACCAATACAATAGATATTTTTCAAGGTAGCCAGCATTAGAGTGTGCTTTGCCGTTTGAAACCAAAATGTTTTTTCCATTAAAAAATTTATTTGAATTGGTTATCCATTTGCTTGCCGCATTCACATCACAAGCCAAAGGAAATGCAATAGGGCAAACATTTTTAATGTTCTCATCAAAGTCGCCATTAAAAGCTATGATTTTGCCATCCTTAACAAGCTCATCAACTGTATTGTCTTTGATATTGCCTGCAACAAAAAGCGTTAAAGGAATGTTTGGTTTAAAACAGATATCTGCCAATTGCTTGATTGCCGCAATTGTGGATTTATTCGATGTAAAAGATGTGATAAAAACAGCTGTGTTTGTGCCGTTAGAAGTAACGGTATCTCCTCCTGTTTGTTTGCTAGCCATGCGTTTTTGACAATTTACTTTAAGGTGGAAAATTAGTCGAAATTTAGATATTAACCAAATCCGTATCTTTGAGGCATCCTACGGTAAAGTAGCGACCCAATTATAATTTGAAACAAAAGCTTAAAATACTTCTTGAAAAATTACTTGAAAAATTGCCTTCGTCTCAAGCAAATTTTGTGTCAAATTTTACTACAAAATGCCGAAAAATTGTCTCTAAAAAGTACCTTCAATGGCCCTTTTTAAAACCCGTTATAAGTCTTTGCAACTTTATTATTGTTAGAACAAATGGTAACGAATTTATTGAGTTTGAACTCAGCAATATTTGCAATGCCAGATGCGTGTTTTGTCCTTACCCGGATATGTTAAAAACTGACAAAAAATTCATGCACATGTCGAGAGAGGTTTTAGAAAAAGTAAAAGCTCAGATGCCCCAATTTAATGGGTCTATGGTTAGCTTTACTCCTACAACTGGAGACACATTACTACATCCAGAGTGGGATACATTCATGCTCGAAGTGTTGCAATTGAAATCAGTTAAAAGGGCGACAATGTTTACCAATGCTATTGAATTGGATAAAGATGGTAGAAAGCGACTGATACATGTGTTAGAAAGAGATGCCGAAGAAAAGTTGTCACAAATGTATTTTTCTATCGGAGGATATACTAGAGAAGATTATAAGCAATTGTATCAAGTTGATAGGTTTGATAAAGTATTGGATAATCTTCACCAATTGATAGAAGAACTAATTCTGTCCAAAAGAAGTATCGGACTACACATACATGTTAAACTGAAATCCGACGAATTAGTTGATATGGACAGGGCGATGAATTTGTTTAATCCTAAACGATATCCTTTTGTTTATATATCACACTCGTCTCATTATTGGAGCAATGATGGATACAAAAGAAATGCAATTCTTAATTATTATTCTGATGAGGTTAAGGACAAATCTAAAGCTTGTGCCTATTTGTATAAAACAAGATTTGCCGCAGATGGCAATGTGTGGGCAGATGGTTGTGTGATTTCGGAAATGCCAGGAGATACATCCTTAAAGCTTGGTAATATTGAAGAAGATGTAAAGGTCTTGAACTCCAGAAGAGCAAAAATTATTGATGCTTGGGAGAAAGATGCCATGATACCTAAACCCTGTCAAGGATGTACTATGTACAGAAATCGATGAATACATATCATAAAGTAAGTGTTTCTGCGTTATTAAAGCATGCACAAAAGAATTTGGCTGACTTTAGTAAGTTTTATTGTTGTAGTAAGCAGTTTGGTTGCTATCAATATAAAACTGAAAAAATTACACAAAACAGCAAAAATTATAACCTCATCAAATGCTATTGATTCTTTGAAAGATGGGGACTTGATATTTCAAACAAGTATAGAAGGTCAAGGATTAGCGATACAGTTAGCTACAAAATCAACATTCACACACGTTGGTGTTATTTTTAAAGTTGATGGAAAATGGATGGTATATGAAGCTGTTCAGCCCGTAAGAAAAGTGACACTTGAGAGTTTTATCCATCAAGGGGATAGTGAAAAATATGTCATAAAGAGGTTGGTAAAAGCTGATAGTTCCTTAACGATGGACAATTTGGCTCATATTCGCACGTATTTAAATACACAACTCAACAAGAATTACGACCCATACTTTAATTGGAAAGATGATGCCTTATACTGCAGTGAATTGGTTTGGAAATGTTACAGAAAAGTGGGATTAGAATTGTCGCCATTAAATGCTTTGAAATCATACGATCTAAGCAATGCTGTAGTGAAAAAAATATTAAAACAGAGGTATGGAAATAAAATTCCGTTAGAAGAAAAAGTGGTTTCTCCTGGAGATATTTTTAATTCAAAATTGTTGTTTGAGGTAAGGAGACGTTAAAGCAATTTTAATGCTTGTTTGATGATGTCTTCGATAGTAAGATTTGGGTCATGGTCTTGGATTTTTGAAATCACTTTTTCAGATGCATTTCTAGCAAAACCAAGTGCCTGCAAAGCTTGAAGGGCCTCATCATACACTCTGTTGACAGGCTTGCCATTCAATTCATATTTGTCTGATGCCATAAATCTGCTCACTTTGTCTTGCAACTCTATGATGATTCTTTGCGCAGTTTTTGGTCCCACACCTTTAACCGCTTTTAACAAGGCTAAATTCCCATTGCTTATAGCACTTAAAATCGAGGCGATAGACTGACCGCTAAGTATCATTCTGGCAGTGTTAGTACCAACGCCATTAACAGTAATTAGAAGTCTAAATAGTTCTCTTTCTGAGTCTTCAAAGAAACCAAATAAGGCATGTGAATCTTCCTTGATGGCTTGATGCACAAATAGTCTTAAATGTTTAAGGTTTTTAATCTGTTCGAAGGTATTTATTGAAATAAGGATATGATATCCTATTCCTCCATTGTTAATTACAACAAATGCTGGATTTACCTGTTCAACGGAGCCTTCAATAAATTCGTACATGTTATTGGGTGATGAATTCTGATTCGTTTACCAAAGTCATCCAATTAAATCTATCAGGAGTTTTAAGTGTTTTAATGTTGTTGAATTCAGATAAAATCTCTTTGCTCAATAAATTATTTGAAGCGTTAACAGGATAGTCAATGCCTTTATAGTTGAAAAGTTCAATATTGGTAACGGTCGCAGCAGTACCAGAAACAAACATTTCTTTTAATTCACCACTTTGATGCCATTGAATCAATTCGTTCACGCTCACTTTTTTCTCAACAACAGTTTTACCCATATCTTTCAACAACTCAATGATTGAAGCTCTAGTGATACCTGCCAATAAGCTGTCATTTAATTCTGGGGTATAAATAGCATCGTTCGTAATAACAAATACGTTTGATGTGCCAGTTTCTTCTAGATATTGGTGGTGTTCGCCATCTGTCCACAATACTTGGTCGAAACCTTCTTTTTGTGCCAATTTTGTTGGATACATAGATGCAGCGTAGTTTCCAGCGCATTTTGCAGCACCAACACCACCTTTGCTTGCTCTTGTATATTGTTCCTCTATTCTTACTTTAAGTGCGTGACTGTAATAAGCGTTTACAGGGCAAGCATAAATCATAAAGCTATAGTTTTCGCTAGGTTTTACACCTAAATAGTCGTCAGTTGCAAACATAAACGGACGGATATACAAAGAGCTTCCTGGTTTCGTTGGGATCCAATCTTTATCTAAGGTAATCAGTTTTTGCATGCCTTCCATGAAGATGTTTTCAGGAAGAGTAGGCATACACATTCTGATTGCTGATTTGTTTAATCTGTGAAGATTTTCAAGTGGTCTGAAAAGGGTCACAATGCCTTCTTCATTCTTATGGGCTTTCATGCCTTCAAAAATAGCCTGACCATAATGCAGAGCAGATAAGGTTGGACTTAAAGGAATTTTACCAAAAGGGTCGATTCTGAAATTGGTCCATTCTCCGTTGATGTAGTCGCAAGAGAACATATGATCGGTGAATACTCTACCAAAAACAATATTATCGGGATCAAATGAAGAAATTTTTGATTCTTCGACAAGATTTGTTGTAATTTTGAGGCTCATTTGCGATGCAAATAAAAAAATTATATGAATGAAAACCTAATAATTTCCGAAAATTATCCTGAACATATCAATCTATTTCTCGGAGAAGAATTGTATATCATCAACGAACCTAAGTGGTATGAGTCGATTCCGTCGGAAGGGGGCAACAAATACAGGTTTTTAAATATTGTTTCTCATCCACATGAAGAAATGATTCCACCTGAACAAAAAGACTTCTTTTTTAGAATGACCAATGCTATTCAGACAGATAGAATAAAAATGGATGCTGATGGTTTTTGCGTTATTAATATACAGGACTATAAAGGCTTAAAATGGAAGAATATCGTCCATTTGTTTAGTCCGAAGTACTGCATTTTCTGGGGAGTTGATCCTCATGCAATGGACGTGTCATGTAAGTTTAATGGTGGTGCTGTGATTGATGATTGTAAAATCATTTATGTAGACAGTATGGACAAAATCGAAAAGGATGTGAATGCCAAAAAAGTGTTGTGGAGCTTTATTCAACGTATGTTTGGCATGGTTAAAAAAGCATAAATAATTTTGAAATCAATAGTATTTGCCTCTTCCAATGCACATAAACTCGATGAAATTAGAGCGATGTTGCCAGAAGGCATGGAATTGTTAAGTTCTTCAGATGTTGGATTTACTGAAGATGTTGAAGAAACTGGTAAAACATTTGAAGACAACGCCGAAATCAAAGCTCAAGCCATATTTGATTTTACTGGTAAACCTTGTTTTGCCGACGATAGTGGATTAGAGGTAAAGGCGTTAAACAAACAACCTGGAGTTAAAAGTGCCAGATACTCGGGCGAACCTGTCAATCATCAAAGAAATATCGAGTTTTTATTGAAAAATCTTGAAGGTAAAAAAGACAGATCTGCCAGATTTGTTACAATCATTTGCCTGAAAACTGCTGATAAAACTCTGTTTTTTGAAGGAGAAGTGAAGGGTGTAATTACTTTAGAGCCTAGAGGTGATAATGGTTTTGGCTATGACCCAGTGTTTATGCCAAATGGATTTGACAAAACCTTTGCTGAGATGAGTGCTGATGAAAAAAATGCCATTAGTCACAGGGAAATGGCAGTCGCCAAACTGTTGGATTTTATACCTTTTATTTGATGTCTGTTTTACCAAATATTCCTATAGAAGATTACAACTACGAGCTACCAGAGGAAATGATTGCTCAATCGGCTGCTGAACCTAGAGATAGTAGTAAACTGCTCGTTTATAGAAATGGGAAAATTGATGTGTCTGTTTTTAATCAAGCCAGTACCTTTTTAGATGATAGTATGGCTTTGTATTTCAATAATGCCAAAGTAATACCAGCTCGACTGTTTTTAAAGAATAGCAATGGTGCAAATATTGAAGTTTTTTTGCTTCAGCCATATAGACAAGATCATGGAACAGCGCTTAATTCAAGCAATTCTACCACCTGGGAGTGTTTAATTGGAAATAGTAAGAAATGGAAATCTGACGAAACATTGAGCTTGGATGTAGAAGATTTTGAGGTTAGCTTAAAAAGACTCGAGTCAAATGTAGTAGAATTTAATTGGAGCAGTGGAGTGCCTTTTTCAAGGATATTAGAAAATATAGGCAATATGCCTTTGCCTCCTTATATCAAGCACGAAGCAAATGATTATGACAACAACCGTTATCAAACCATTTATTCTAAAATTGAGGGATCTGTAGCGGCACCAACTGCAGGATTGCATTTTACAGACGACGTTTTAGACAGCATTCGTCGAAAAAATATTTCGATGAATTTTGTGACACTGCATGTTGGAGCTGGAACCTTTATGCCTGTAAAGGTTGAAAATGCATCTGAACATCCTATGCACAAAGAGTTTTTTGAAATTGATAGGTCGCTTATAGAGCAATTGATTCAAGGAAAAAAAGTGATTGCGGTAGGAACAACATCTTGCAGAGTGCTTGAAAGTATCTATTATCTTGGATTGAACTTAAGAATGCATGTAGATCAATTTCAAATAATACTTCAGTTTCCATATTTGAATGAAACTGCTGATTTTGATGTTAAATCAAGTCTAGAGGCCATTCTTGACTATATGGAAAGAGAGAACTTGCAAACGATAAAAGGGTCAACATCAATCATGATTACACCTGGCTATAGGTTTAAATTTTGCAAGGGCATTATCACAAATTTTCATCAGCCAAAATCAACATTATTGCTTCTAATTTCAGCCTTTGTTGGAGATAATTGGAAGTCAATCTACGAAGCTGCAAAATCGCATGATTTTAGGTTTCTAAGTTATGGTGACTCATCATTGCTCTTGCCTTGAAATTTTTAATTAAGAAAATTTAAATTAAATTTGCCTGCTTATAACATTTTTGGCACATAATTCGTTTAATGCTAAATAACCCACTTATAAAAAGATATGAAAACTAAATTATTCTTGTTATCGCTACTGATGTCATTGATTACTATTAATGCAAAGGCTCAAAAATTTGGTTATGTTGATACCGACTTTATTCTTGGTCAATTAACCGAATACAAAGCAGCTCAAAAACAGTTAAATGAATTAGCTCAAAAGTGGGAGAACGATTTAAAGATTTTGAAAGATGAGGTAGACAAGATGTACAAAGATTACAAAGCGGAAGAAATTTTGTTAAGTCCGACTCAAAGAAAAGAAAGAGAAGACGCGATTGTAGCAAAAGAAGACGCGATTAAAAAATTTGAACAAGAGAAATTTGGAGTAAATGGCGAATTGTTTAAAAAAAGACAGGAATTAATAAAACCAATTCAAGATAAAATATCAGCAGCAATTACAAAAGTTGCAAAAAATAATGGCCTAGACTTTATTTTTGACAAATCTGCAAATATGAATATATTGTTTAGTAACCCTAAGTACGACAGAAGTTCTGACGTGTTAGACGAGTTAGGTGTTACTCAAACAGAAGAATCCGACAAATAAATATAACCTTTTAGTAAAAAAAATGAAAAATCACATTTTAGCCGTAACCTTATTGTTACTTTGTTCTTTTATCCCAAGTGTTTCTAAAGCGCAAGGCGTTGCCCATGTAAATTATCAAGAAGTAGTTGAGTTGATGCCAGATTATAAATTGGCATTAAACGACTATGAAGTATATAGAGAAGCTTTGAATGATCAATTGATGGAGATTCAAAATAACTATCTAGGCATTCAAAAGAAAGCAAAAGACGAGGCAGCTAAGCCTATTCCTAATGAAGCAAGATTAAAAATCTATTACTCTCAAATGGAAACAGCTCAATTGCAATACCAAACGATGCAAGAGTCTATCCAAGATAGTTTAAGTCTTAAGCAAATAGAGTTATTACAACCCATTAAAGACAAGGTAACAGCTGCAGTGGCAGAAATAGCAAAAGAAAAAGGTTATACCCATGTGTTAGATAATGCTAATGCAGCTTTCAGCGGTTCAATGTTGTTGTATGCTGATCCAGCTTACGACATTACTGCACTTGTAAAAGCCAAATTGGGTTTAAAAGAGAAACCAACTGCAAACCCAGGTGCAGGCAAGCCAAAAACACTAGGTACTGGAAAGTAATTTTTCAACCTGTGTCATCAAGTAAGTTTCATCCTAAAGCGTCATATCCGATTGGGGTATTTGACTCTGGTATTGGTGGCTTGACTGTAGCCAAAGCTATCAGTGATTTGTTGCCAAATGAACAATTGATATACTTTGGAGATACTGCTCACATGCCCTATGGTGAAAAATCACCTCATGCCATCAAGTCTTACTCTGAAAAAATCGCAAGTTTTTTAATTGAACAACCATGTAAATTGATTGTTATAGCTTGCAATTCGGCATCCGCTACAGCCTTTAAACAAGTTCAGAAAATACTGCCGGACAAACAATTTGTCATCAATGTAATTGATCCGGTAGTTGAGCATCTTGTAAAGGAGAAGCAATACAAGAAGATTGGGTTGATTGGTACCAAAAGAACTGTAAGTTCAGCGGTATACAAGAAGAAATTTGAGAAAGCCAATCCAAATCTGGTTTTAAAATCACTGGCTACACCATTGCTTGCCCCAATGATTGAAGAGGGCTTTTTCAATAATAATATTTCTAAAACGGTTGTTCATTCTTATTTGAGCAATCCACATTTATCCAATATAGAAAGTATCATCCTTGCGTGTACGCATTATCCGCTCATCATCAAAGAGATTGGGTCTTTCTATAAAGGGAATGTTAAAATCATTAATTCAGCAGAAATTGTCAGTTTATCAGTAGAACAGTTTTTAAAAGACAGAAATTTGTTGAACAAGGGCAACAAAAAGCCCAAACACGAGTTCTATGTTTCTGATTACACAGCCTCATTTGAAGAAACTGCTAAAATTTTCTTCGGTGGTAAAATCAAATTAAAGGAGAGAAACTTGTGGAATGACAAGTAATTTCAGTGTTTTGAGAGAATTGTTTTAATCCAACTAAAAAGTTGAGCCTTAATTTGATTTGTAAGCAACAAAAAACTAAATTTGCGACACATTTAAAAATACCATGGCATTCGATTTAGACATGATTAAAAGAGTGTATGCCAATATGCCGGAGCGCATTGAAGCAGCACGCAAACTTTTACAAAAACCTCTTACCTTAACAGAAAAGATTTTATACTCTCACTTAACAGAGGGTAATGCATCACAACTATTTGAAAGAGGTAAAAGTTATGTTGATTTTGCACCTGATAGGGTAGCAATGCAAGACGCAACCGCTCAAATGGCTTTGTTGCAGTTTATGCAAGCTGGTCGCCCAAAGGTTGCCGTTCCAAGCACGGTGCATTGCGATCACTTAATCAATGCTAAAGTAGAAGCCAAACAAGATTTAGAGTTTGCTAATCAAGAAAGTAAAGAGGTGTACGACTTCTTATCTTCAGTTAGTAACAAATATGGTATAGGTTTCTGGAAGCCAGGAGCCGGTATCATTCACCAAGTAGTGTTAGAAAATTATGCTTTCCCAGGTGGTATGATGATTGGTACCGACTCGCACACAGTTAATGCAGGTGGTTTAGGTATGGTGGCAATTGGTGTTGGTGGAGCTGATGCTTGTGATGTTATGGCAGGTTTGCCATGGGAGCTAAAATTCCCTAAATTAATTGGTGTTAAATTAACTGGTAAATTAAACGGATGGGCTTCTCCTAAAGATGTTATTTTAAAAGTTGCTGGTATCTTAACCGTTAAAGGTGGAACTGGTGCTATCGTTGAATATTTTGGCGAAGGTGCTACTTCTATGAGCTGTACTGGTAAAGGTACAATTTGTAACATGGGTGCTGAAATTGGCGCTACTACTTCAACATTTGGATACGATGAAAGTATGGAGCGTTACTTAAGAGCTACTGGTAGGGCTGAAGTGGCTGATATGGCTAATGCTGTTAAAGAACATTTAACTGCAGATGCTGAATGTTATGCTAATCCAGAAAACTACTTCGACCAAGTGATAGAAATCAACTTATCTGAATTGGAGCCTCACATCAATGGTCCTTTTACTCCAGATTTAGCTACTCCAATTTCTAAAATGAAAGAAGTTGCGGCAGCCAACGGTTGGCCTTTAAACATTGAAGTAGGATTGATTGGTTCTTGTACCAATAGCAGTTATGAAGATATTTCAAGAGCTGCTAGTCTTGCTAATCAAGTAGCTGAAAAAGGGTTAAAAACTAAAGCTGAATTTACCATCACTCCAGGCAGCGAACAAGTAAGATATACCATAGAAAGAGACGGATTTATTGATACTTTCCATAAGATAGGTGCTACAGTGTTTGCTAATGCATGCGGACCATGTATTGGTATGTGGACAAGAATGGGCGCAGAAAAGAAAGAGAAAAACTCAATCATCCACTCATTCAATAGAAACTTTGCGGCAAGACAAGACGGTAACCCTAACACACATGCCTTTGTAGCAAGTCCAGAGATTACAACTGCATTGGCAATTGCTGGTCGTCTAGACTTCAATCCATTAACTGATACTTTGGTGAACGAGAATGGTGAATCAGTAAAATTAGATGAACCAACTGGTATGGAATTACCAGCTAAAGGATTTGCAGTTGAAGACCCAGGTTATCAAGCTCCAGCAGCAGATGGTACTGGTGTTCAAGTAAATGTTTCTCCAACTAGCAGTCGTTTGCAATTGTTAGAGCCATTTGCAGCTTGGGAAGGTACCGACTTGAAAGGTTTGAAATTGTTGATCAAAGCGAAAGGCAAATGTACGACTGACCATATCAGTATGGCTGGTCCATGGTTGAAATTCCGTGGTCACTTAGATAACATAAGTAATAACATGCTAATAGGTGCGGTTAATTTCTTCAACGAAAAAACCAATTCTGTTAAAAACCAATTAACATCTGCTTATGATGAAGTACCTCATGTTCAAAGAGCTTACAAAGCTGCTGGCATTGGTAGTATAGTTGTAGGAGATGAAAATTATGGTGAAGGATCAAGTAGAGAGCATGCAGCAATGGAACCAAGACATTTAGGTGTTAGAGTTGTATTGACTAAATCTTTTGCTAGAATTCACGAAACCAACCTTAAAAAACAAGGTATGTTGGCCTTAACATTTGCAGATAAATCTGATTACGATAAAATTCAGGAAGATGATGTTATTGATTTGATAGGTTTATCTGATTTTGCACCAAATACACCATTGAAGTTGGTTTTGCACCATAGCAATGGCTCAGAAGATACCATAGTTTGCAATCATACATATAATGAACAACAAATCGAATGGTTTAAAGCTGGTGGAGCGTTAAATATCATCAGAAGAAACATTACAGCTTAAAATACTTAGGAAAGAGTTTTGGAAACAAAGCTCTTTCATTTTTCAAAATTAATGACTAAATTTGTCATGACAAAATAAGTCATATAAGATGAACAATTTAGAATTCTTATTAAAAGATGCCAGGAAGGTCTTGGGATATAAGGTGCGAGATGTTGCAGAGTCAATAGGCGTTGATGCTTCATTATACAGCAGATTTGAGTCTGGTGATAGAATTCCGAATAAGATACAACTAAAAAAGATCTCGAAGGTTTTAAACATACCAGAGAAAACGCTTTATGTGTCTTGGTTAAGCGATAAGATATACAAAGAAGTATCAGACGAGCCATATATCCTTGAGGCACTTAAAGCAGCAGAAGATAAGATTGTTTATCATGCAAAGAAAAAGACAGAGCAGGCATCGCAATCGACGTCACCTCAGCTATTGGCCATAGATCAATTAAAGTCAGAATTAAGTTCCTACAGGCATCTGGATAGTTTTAGAGTTGCCCAGGCTTTAGAGTTGGAATACACATTTAATAGCAACAAAATTGAAGGAAATACACTGTCCATTCAAGAAACCGAATTGGTTATCAATCAAGGATTAACCATCTCTGGCAAAACGATGAAAGAACATCTCGAAGCCATAAATCATGCAGAAGCTATTGCATTTTTAAAAGAGATAGTTCAAAAGAAACAAACCATTACAGATCGTTTGGTATTACAATTACATGCATTGGTATTACGAGGGATAGATAGAGAGAATGCAGGGGTATACCGCAAATTACAAGTAAGGATTGGAGGAAGTAAGCATGTGCCTCCAGATGCTTGGAAAGTTCCTTCAGAAATGGAGGCGTTATTTGAGTGGTATAAAGAGCATCAATCGGTGTTACATCCAATTGTTTTAGCAGCAGAGATGCATGAGAGATTGGTTAGCATACATCCATTTATCGATGG
Organism: uncultured Chitinophaga sp.; assembly: GCA_964438995.1. Lineage (GTDB taxonomy): Bacteria > Bacteroidota > Bacteroidia > NS11-12g > UBA955 > JABMMZ01. The sequence continues at coordinate 80,779 of CAYTMQ010000012.1, read as the reverse complement.
CAATGGTAGAACATCAAGGTTGTTGATGAATTTGATTTTGTTGCAACATGGTTATGTCATTGCCAACATCAAAGGAGATGGAGATGAGCGATTAAAATATTATGAAGTATTAGATGCTGCTCGAAATAACGACAAAGAAGCATTCATAGAGTTTATTATAGGCATCGAATACAGATGCCTGTCAGAATATCTATCCATATTAAAAGGAGGTGCTTAGAATGTCTAAAAGATAGAACACTTTTAATAGTAGCATAAAAGGGGTTAAAAATCTTACTTTTGACAAGGTTTTTAATCTAAAAGTGGTAGAATTATCTGTAAGTTGTAATTGATGAATACGATTTATAAGTATTTAAAAATCAGTTTATTGAAAATTATAAGTTTTATGTTTCTGTAAAAAAGGCGTAGAAAAATGGGTTTTAGGTTCTATATTTTAAAAATATGTTTGCTTTTTAAAGTTTAATCTCTATTTTTGCACTCCCAAAATTTATACACACCATGGATTTAATAAAGTTTGTAGAAAAAGAATATTTAAAGGCTGACCTACCAGATTTCAAAGCAGGTGATAGAATCACAGTGCACTACAAAATTAAAGAAGGTAACAAAGAAAGAATTCAGCTTTTCCAAGGTGATGTTATCCAACGCAGAAATACTGGTTTAAACACCATGTTCACTGTTAGGAAAATATCTAACGGAGTTGGAGTTGAAAGAATTTTCCCATTGCACTCACCAAATATTGACAAAATTGAAGTTAATAAAATTGGTAAAGTTCGCAGAGCTAGAATTTTCTACTTAAGAGGATTAAGTGGTAAAGCTGCTAGAATCGCGGAAAAACGTTAGTATTAAAGAGAGGTTAATAGTTTTCATAGGTAACAAAGAAGGTCAACTTACAGGTTGGCCTTTTTTGTTGCTATTCATTTAATAGTCCAATTGTTAAGGATAAAAAAATCCCGATTCTTGTAACAGAACCGGGATCTATATTGATTAGAATTAACTTAATTTAGTATGGATTAGTGTTTGCTTAAGTAAGTAGCAACACCAGCTGGAGTAGCATTCATCGCTTCTTCACCTTTCTCCCAATTTGCTGGACAAACTTCGCCATGTGTTTCATTGTGTTGTAAAGCATCAACCATACGTAATGTTTCATCTACGCTTCTACCTAATGGTAGGTGGTTAACTGTTTGGTGCATTACGATACCGTTTTTGTCGATTAAGAACAATCCACGGAAAGCAATCATTGGTCCGTTAGCTGATAATTCGCCATTGTCGTTGTAGTCGTAGTGACCGAACAATACATCGTAATTTGTTGAGATGGTTTTGGTTGTATCTGCAACGATAGGATAAGTTACACCTTGGATACCACCATTCTCTTTTGGCATTTGCAACCAACTGAAATGACTTTCTTCAGTGTCTGTGCTACAAGCAACAACTTTTACACCTCTTTTCTCAAACTCACCTAATTGAGCTTGGAAAGCGTGAAGTTCTGTTGGGCATACAAAAGTGAAATCTTTTGGATAAAAGAACAATACAACGTGGTTTTTGCCAAGATATTGATCTAAGCTAAAGTTTTCTACAATCTCTTCTCCGTTGATAACGGCTGGTGCACTAAAATGTGGTGCTTTTTTACCTACTAATACTGACATAATGCTTGCAAAATTGGTGTTTTTATTGGTAATATCTAAATTGAATTTTATAATTTTACTATATATTTCATCTATATTTTTCTATTGAAATATAGAGAATAAAGTAACATTGAATAGGGCAAAAAAAAACTGCTCGATGTGAGCAGTTTTAATGTCTTAAGCTTTCCCCATTTCTCTAAGATGAGAGATGTGAGAGGCAACAGCCAATCTCACTTTTGGATATTCAATGTAGGGGATATTGTATTCGCGGCATACATCCTTCACTATTTCAGAAATTGCTGGATAGTGGATGTGAGAAATATGCGGAAATAAATGGTGTTCAATTTGGAAATTTAAACCACCTGTAAACCATGAAACTATTTTGTTTTTAGTTGCAAAGTTTGCAGTTGTTTTTAATTGGTGTACAGCCCATTCGTCTTCTACTTTACCTGTGTTTACATCAACAGTTGGGAAGTGGGTATCAGAAACTGTATGAGCCAATTGGAATACTAAACTCAATACGATACCTGCAAATAAGCCATAAGTTAAGAATCCAATAACCCATGCTGTTAGACCTACAGTATAAATAGGAATTACAACAAAAAGGATTAAGTGAAGCGCTTTAAAGCCCCAGAAAGTAAAGTGTTCTTGGATGCTCATTTTTTTGATTGGCATTTCACCAACTTTTTTAGTGAAATATTTCTTGTAATCAGTAAAGAAAATCCAATAAAGGTATAATAAAGAGTAAGCTACTAAGAAATACACGTGTTGGTATTTGTGTATTTTATAATGCTTTTGAGTTTCGCACAATCTTAAAAATGGTTTAGCGTTGATATCGTCATCCATTCCTTCTATGTTGGTGAAAGTATGGTGAACAACATTGTGTTTTGTCTTCCACATAAACACATTGGCGCCAAGAACATTTAGCGACAATCCTGCTAATTCGTTCAACCATTTTTGCTGACTAAAGCTACCGTGAGCTCCGTCGTGCATAATGTTGAATCCGATAGCAGAAGTTAATGCGCCTAAAATGATACATTCTGTTAAACTGATAAAGATGTTACCAGAGGTAAAGAAAATTAAATGGGTGTAAACAGTAATGAAACTGACTACTAAAATGATGGCTTTGGAGTAAAGTTTTAGGTTTCCTGTAGGTTTAGCCTTAATCTCAACAAAATAGTCATTAATGCGTTTTCTTAGTTCAGCGTGAAATGAGTTAGTTGGGTTTAAGAATCTTGGAACAATCATGCAATTTGTCTGTTTTTATTGATGCAAAGGTAAGCGATTTATTTTAATAAATATCCCCATACCCCTGATTCTATCGAATAACTGACGCAAGTTATAGATAATCAAAAAGTTGTAATCCTTGTGGACAGTGATTCAAATCATTGGTTTTGACCAAATTTGACCTTCAAAAATCCTTTTATTTTTGTATCTTTGCAGCCGCATGCCGTATAATAAAAAACCAGGAGGAGATAAGAAAAGAGGAGATGGTTACAAATCAGGGAATAAACCAGTTGGTTCTTTTAAAAAAGATAGACCAGCTAAATCTAAAAATTCTGAATTTAATACCTTTGATGATGATGAATTAGCACCACCTCGATTTTTGGCACCAAAGAAAAATACTTACAAACCTGATTCAGGTGGTAGAAAGTTTGATAAACCTTTTAAGAAATCCGAAGATAAATATCCTAAGAGATCTGATTCTAAAAGTTTTGATGGTAGAAAATCAGACTTTAAGAAACCAGATTTTAAAAGAAGCGACTCTAAAAGAGATGACTTTAAAAGAGGTGATGTGAAAAGAGATGGTTTCAAAAGAGACGATTTCAAGAAAAGCGATTCTAGAAGAGACGACAAGAGAGGCGAATTTAAAAAAGATGACTTTAAAAGAAGTGATTCTAGAAGAGATGATAGAAGAGGCGATTTTAAGAAAGACGATTTCAAGAAAAGAGATTTCAAAAAGCCAGCATTTGATTCATCTAGCAGAGACAGACGTTCTAAAGATGATGAATTAGACGGTCAAAAGAAGAAGTTCAGACCTAAGTTCGATCCAGAAATTAAAGTTAAAAAATCGTTTAGAGAAAGAAAAGCTGAGCTTGTTGGTCCGGAAATAGACAAAGGCGACTTGAGACTAAACAGATACTTGGCTAACTCAGGTATTTGTAGCAGAAGAGAAGCTGATGAAATCATCAAACAAGGTCTAGTTACAGTTAATAACAATGTTGTTACTGAAATGGGCTTTAAAGTAAAAAGAGAAGATATCGTTAAGTATGATGGTAGGAAAATCATTCCAGAACCATTCGTATATATTTTAATGAACAAACCCAAAGACTTTATTACTACAACAGAAGATGATAAAGGCAGAAAGACTGTAATGGATTTGTTGGCAGATAAAATTCCACAAAGGGTTTATCCAATTGGTCGTCTAGACAGAAACACTACAGGCGTTTTGTTGCTTACCAATGATGGAGAGGTTTCTCAGGCCTTAACACATCCGAGTTTCCAAATTAAGAAAGTATACCATGTTGTTTTAAACAATAAAGTATCTGGTACTGATTTGGATAAATTGGTTGAAGGTGTTGAATTGGAGGACGGAGTAGTGCATGCTGATGCAGTATCTTTTGTAGAATCTGAAGATAGAAGACATGTTGGTATAGAGATTCACAGCGGAAAAAATAGAGTAGTAAGACGTATGTTTGAGGCTTTAGGATATGACGTTGAGAAATTGGATAGAGTTAGTATGGGAATCTTCACTAAAAAAGATCTTCCAAGAGGAAAATGGAGACATTTAACACAAAGTGAAGTAGGCTTCTTGATGAAGTTGAAAAGCAAGATGTAATGTCATAATTCTGTAAAATTTAGAAAATTTTTTGCCGGGCTTTATCAATTAAAAATAGGCCTTTAAAAAAAATATTTCACTTTGATTTTTTGATTCTACTTTCAGTCATAATCTTGCATGAAAATGTTAAAAGATTGGGCTCGAAATGTAGTTGATGTATTCTTCCCCAGATTGTGTGCTTATTGTGAAAAGCCTTTGATGCAATCTGAGGTAGTTCTATGTCTATTTTGTCAAATACAATTGCCATTAACTGGGTTTAGTTGCATGGAGAGCAATCTCGTTCAACGCCTGTTTTATGGCCGTATTCCAGTGTTTTCAGCCAATGCATTTTTGAATTTTAGAAAATTGGGTATGGCTCAAAAACTGATGCACAAATTGAAATATGATGGCCAGACAGATATAGGATATCAACTTGGAAAATTATATGGTGAGCAACTTAATAAAGATCGTAACTGGGAGAAACCAGACGTTTTAGCTACAGTTCCATTACATCCTGAAAAAGAGAGAAAAAGGGGATACAATCAGAGCGATTTTATAGCCAATGGAATTTCAGAGGTTTTACAAATTCCATTTGAACCTAAAATATTGAAAAGGGTTGAATCAAAAGAAAGTCAAACTTTGAAAAAAAGGTTTGAAAGGTGGGAGAATATACAACATGGATTTGAGGTGGATGTCAGTAAAATAAAAGGTTTTGGTCATATTGGTATTGTTGATGATGTTGTAACAACAGGTGCAACTTTGGAAGCTTGTGGAAAGACAATTTTAGAAATTGGAGGTTTGAAAATCAGTCTTTTGGCAATGTGTTTAGCAATAAAGTAAATTCACTATATTTGCAAAAATGATACAGATGAAAATTAATAAATTTACTATTTTGATGATGGTCGTTTTCACTTCTATGTCTGCATTTGCGCAACAAAAACCCAGCGCAGGTCAGATGATGGGTGAAAGGGTGCCACTAGTTTGCGGTTCTACAGGTAGTTCTTCTGCGGATTCAACCAGATTACCTGTTTTTTTCAATCTTAGAATTAATGGATTGACTCCTGGAGGAAGATACAAGATCTTCCCTCGTTTAATCAGTTTAGCGGATACTGGTAGCTCTACAAGTACTGGTGCAGGTATTCCAATTATTATTAGAAAAAATGGTACTATGATCAGCATTGCAAATCCTGATATTAGTACTTCTGGAGGACATGATACCATCACACTACCTTTGGGAGTAGGTGATTACAGTTCATGGTTTGGCGTTATTTATACCAATGATTCTAGATTTACTCCTGGAAGCTATGTCTATCCATTTGTTATAATGGAAGAGGTAGGAACAGGGTCTCCTATGACATTTAAAATGTATACCAATGACTCTATTCAAGTGTTAGGATTTGGACAATCAAATAATGGATACAGCGGTACTGGAATTTATGGAAATTCATTTGCTCCAGCTAAAAGTGTTGTTGCATTGTATGATGATGTAATGGGTATGACCAACAGACCTGTTACTATAACTTATGCTGAAAGCGATGGTCAATCATTTTCAAGTATGCCAACTTGGTACAACAACAAAGTAAATGCTACTACTGGTGCTTGGGGTACAATAATTCCTAATGCATTGAGTAATGGTATAAGAAGAATTGAATCTCGCGATCTTGTTCAAGATACCTTGATATATGCCAATACTGAAAGTGATGGGGTATGGGGAAATGATACAACCGTAGACAGATTAGGTGGTGCAAAGAAAATTGTTAACATCAAAAGTGATTACGCTCCTTTGGTTAGACCAGAATTTGACTTTGCAATCAACACAACCAATATTACTGAGTCAAATGCTATTGTAAAAGCAGTTGTAAGAAGACGTTTTGGTAATTCAGATACCAGCAAAGTTAGTGCATTTGTTGTGGCAGGAACTGCAACAAACAATTCAGACTATCAAGTTTTATCTTCATTCCCGTTTGTATTTAAACCATATGGTGATTTGACTGACACATTAAGAGTGAAAATTCTTGATGATGGAATCAGTGAGCCTGTAGAAAATGTGGCTATTAGATTAAACAACCAAGTTAATGGTAAAATTGGTTTCCAAACTACCCACTCAATTAATATCACCGATAACGATATTCCTGTAGTAAATTTTGATAAGAAATCAATAACTGTAAAAGAGAATTCAGGTATCTTAAAAGTAAAACTAAGAATCAATTCTGGAGCTACTACTTCTACTGCAGTAAAAGTAGCAGTGAAATCTAAAACAGATAGTACACACATTCCATTGGATTTCAAAATTGGCAACAGCAATGTGGATAGCACTGTTACTTTCCCTGGAAATAAAATTGTAGATAGTTTAGAGTTTAATTTATACTTACAAAATGATAAAAGAAGCGAAGATCGCTCTGATACAGTTGTTCTGGTGTTGAGAAATTTGACATCTCCAGGAATACCAGGTGTAGATTCGTTGCTTACTTTGATTATTGAAGACGATGATGCGCCATCAATTTTCAGATTTGCAAATAACAAATTAACTGTAAAAGAAAATGTTGGATCAGTAAAAGTTAGAGTTAACAGAAATTTAGGTAATATCTTCCAAAGCGATATAATTTTATCAAATGATGGTAGTTCACAAAATGCTCAAGCTGGTTCAGACTTTACATTCACAACTCAATTGGTGTCATTTGATACAAGTGATCCTGATAGTTTTGTTATTACAGTTCCAATTATAGACGATAATTTATCAGAACCTAGAGAAGATGCAGTATTTGTTATTAGACCATCTTTCAATGCAAAAATAGCAAAACCTGATACATTCAGAGTGACGATTTTAGACAACGATTTACCTGAATATAGAATCAATAGAATCAATACTACAAAATCTCCAAACTTCATTCTTGATAGTTTAAATGTTCATTGTGCACTTAGAGGTGTTGTTTATGGTGTTAATATGACCACAAGTGGAACATCATTCACTTTGATGGACAACACTGGAGGCATTCAAGTGGTTAATAGTAGTTCTAAGGGCTACACTGTAACTGAGGGTGATAGTATTCAAGTATATGGAAGAATCGCTCAAACTAATGGTATGGCTCAAATGTCTTCTTTAGACACCATTATTAAATTGGCTTCAGGTCGCACTTTGAAAAATGCAAAAGTGATTTCTTTGTTGTCAGAATCAACTGAGTCTGATTTGGTAAAATACAATTTAGTAAGATTGGCTAACCCTTCAGAATGGCCAACCACAGCTTTGTCAGCTAATACAACGGCTAATGTAACCATTCAAACATCTTCTGGTACCTTCACTGCAGTAATCGATAGTGAAACTGATATTGATGGTAAACCAGCTCCTGCAGGTTTCTTCAACCTAACAGGACTTGGAGCGCAGATTGACCCTAGCTCTCCTTATACTTCTGGTTATGTTTTAATTCCTAGAAGAATGACTGATTTTGCAAATCTTACAGTGCCTACATTCAGCTTCACGACTACCACTTCAACTTCAAAAGAAAATAGAGATAGCACAGAGCCATTTATATTGCAATGTGCTAACATCACATCTCCACAACAAATTAGTTTGGCTATAACTGGTGGTACTGCAACAAGAAATGGCGATTACCAATCAAATGCTGTGAGATTATTCATATTGTCAAGTTCTACCCCTAGTGTAATTATCAAATCTAAAATCAACGATGATTTGACTCCTGAGTTAAATGAAACCATTGTTTGGACGATTAGAGACAATCCTTGGGGTACGTTGATTGGTGCTGATAGTGTTCACACAGTTACCATTATCGATGATGAAACAAATAGCATCGATGACATTGGATTATCTTCTCAAATTAAATTGTATCCTAACCCTGCAGTTAATGAAGTGAATCTATTTGCTTCAGATGCTATCATGCAATCATTAGAAATTGTTGATTTGAATGGTAGAGTTGTTAAGCAGCTTTCAGATATCAATTCAAATGAAGTTAGAATGAATATCGAAGAGTTAAATAAAGGCATGTATACAGTGAATATTATCACTGATAAAGGAACTGCCAGAAAGATACTCAGCGTGTTATAATATAATTTAAAAATAATTTTAAAGCGCCTTAGAAATAAGGCGCTTTTTTTATTAATTAGCGACATGAAAAAATCGTATTTTGATAAAGGTTTTTTAGAGTTCTTTATGGAATTGGCACCGAACAATAATAAAGAATGGTTTGATGCTAATAGAAGCAGATATATTAAGTCGGTAAAAGAGCCATTCGAAGCTTTTGTTACTGATTTGATTCAAGCTTTGAAGAAAGACTACCCATTAGGTGATTTGAAAGCTTCAGAATGCATATTCAGAATCAATAAAGACATTAGATTCAGCAAAGATAAGACCCCATACAAATTGCAGATGTCAGCTCTTATTAAAAAGGGTGGGAGAAAGGCCATGCATGAATCTGGTTTATATATAGAGTTTGGTCCGGAGTATATGCACATCTACAGCGGTGTGTATATGCCAGAAAAGCCACAATTGGAAGCTATAAGAAATAAGATTGCTAAGTCTACTGCCCAATTTATGAAATCCATTTCATCTTCAGATTTTAAGACCTATTTTGGGACACCTCAAGGAGAAAAATCAAAAATTCTTCCAAAAGAATTAAAACCTTTTGCCGAAAAATGTGAGTACATCTACAACAAGCAATTTTATGTGCAACACACTGTTGACGGTGATAAAATACTTAAACCAGACATATTAAATTATATTGTAAAAGTATATCATTCAGCTAAAGCATATAATGCATTTTTAGAAGTGTAGTCTCCAATCAATCAAAATCTTGTAATTTTGCCTAATGGTTGATTTTAAGGAGATACTAACAGTAACGTTTACACTTTTTGCAGTAATTGATATCATTGGGTCAATTCCAGTCATCATCAATTTGCGCGAAAAGCTGGGTCACATACAATCTGAATTGGCGACATTAGTAGCTGGTTTGTTAATGACCTTGTTTTTCTTTGTGGGTGAAGAATTTCTTCATTTATTAGGATTGGATTTGCATTCATTTGCATTGGCAGGGTCAATTGTTATTTTTATTATCGGACTAGAAATGATTTTAGGAAGAGACTTGTTTAAAACAGATCCAGATGCCAAATCTGGGAGTATAGTGCCTATTGCATTTCCAATTATTGCGGGTAGTGGCACTTTAACAACCATTATGTCTTTGAAATCTGAGTTTCAAGGAGTAAATATTTACATTGGAATTTTGATTAACTTGGTATTTATCTACACTGTATTAAAGTTAACAGGCAAAATAGAAAAAATTCTAGGCAAAGGCGGACTTTTAGTCATTAGAAAATTTTTTGGAGTCATCTTAATTGCCATAGCCGTAAAAATATTCAAGTCAAACTTGTTTGCTTAAATCAACGTCGGAGGTCATAACATCGGAGGTTGAAACATCGGAGGTCGCAACATCGGAGGTCGTAACATCGGAGGTTGCAACATCGGAGGTCGCAACGCCTGCCCGGCATCGAGTCGAGTCTTCGAGACTATGATGCTGGGTCGGAGCTTGTATTGCAGTAGACCCAATAAAAAAGCCCCAAACACTCTGAAGTATTTGGGGCTTTTATGTATTTTGAAATGGATTATAGTGAATCCAGTTTTCTTGCTATTGAGGTTTCTTCGAATATTTCTAGATTATCGCCAACTTGTATGTCTTGGAAGTTTTTAAGTGATATACCACACTCAAATCCTCTTAACACATCTTTAACATCGTCTTTGAAACGTTTTAATGCATCAATCTGACCTTGGTGAACAACCACACCGTCTCTAATAATTCTAACTTTAGCGTTACGGGTTACTTTACCATCGGTTACGTAACAACCAGCAACAGTTCCAATTTTAGTGATTTTAAATACTTCTCTTACATCAACATTACCAATAACAGTTTCTTTAATTTCAGGACTCAACATACCTTCTATCGCAGATTTAATTTCTTCGATGGCTTGGTAAATGATAGAGTAGTGTCTGATATCGATTTGTTCTGTTTCGGCAATTTTCTTAGCACTTGATGATGGTCTAACCTGGAAACCAATGATGATGGCATCAGATGCAGACGCTAACAATACGTCACTTTCTGTAATCTGACCAACACCTTTGTGGATGACTTTAACCATAACCTCTTTATTAGAAAGATTTAGTAACGAGTCACTCAACGCTTCAACAGAACCATTCACGTCACCTTTAATGATTAAGTTTAGTTCTTTGAAGTTTCCTATAGCCAAACGTCTACCAATTTCTTCAAGTGTAATGTGTTTGGTTGTTCTAATACCTTGTTCACGCAATAGTTGTTCTCTTTTGTTTGCAAGTTCTTTTGCCTCGTCTTCAGTATTAAGAACAAATAATGGGTCACCTGCAGAAGGCGCTTCCGAGAAACCGAGCATACTAACAGGAACTGATGGTCCGGCTTCTTCAACTCTTTGGTTTCTTTCGTTAAACAAAGCTTTCACTTTGGCATAATGAGCACCAGCTACCAAATGGTCGCCAATTCTTAAAGTACCAGTTTGTACAAGTAAACTTGCAACCACACCGCGACCTTTATCCAATCGGGCTTCTACAATAGTACCTTTAGCTTTTCTTGTTGGATCGGCTTTCAAGTCTAACAATTCAGCTTCCAACAATATTTTCTCTAGTAATTTGTCTACATTTAAGCCTTTCTTAGCAGAGATTTCTTGAGACTGGAATTTACCGCCCCATTCTTCTACTAAGATGTTCATTGCTGACAATTCTTCTCTAATTTTTTCTGGATTTGCGCCATCTTTATCAATTTTGTTGATGGCAAAAATCATTGGTACACCAGCAGCTTGAGCGTGACTTATAGCTTCACGCGTTTGAGGCATGATGCTGTCGTCTGCTGCAATCACAATAACTGCGATATCTGTAATCTTAGCACCACGAGCACGCATAGCTGTGAAGGCTTCGTGACCAGGAGTATCTAAGAAAGTGATTTTTTGTCCGTTTGGTAATTTTACCTCATAAGCACCAATGTGCTGGGTGATACCACCTGCTTCACCAGCAATAACGTTGGTTTTTCTCACGTAGTCAAGTAAAGATGTTTTACCGTGATCGACGTGACCCATAACGGTTACGATAGGAGGACGAGCAATTGATTTTTCAGGATCGTCAACATCTTCTGTGAAGTGAATGGTTTCTTCTGCGTCCACAAATTCGACTTCGTATCCAAACTCATCTGCCACCAAAGTGATGGTTTCTGCATCCAAACGTTGGTTGATAGAAACCATGATACCAAGAGAGAAACAGGTAGAAATAACCGCTGTAACTTGAGCATCCATCATTTTAGCCAAATCATTGGCAGTAAGGAATTCTGTTACTTTTAGGATTTTTTCTTCTTGCTCTAAACGCTCATTGGCTTCCATACGCGACTGATAGTGAACGTCACGTTTTTGGCGTTTGAATTTAGATTTATTGGTTTTTCCTCTACCCGAAGAGTCAATTTTATTAAGCGTCTTTTTCAGCTTATCTTGAATCTCCTTTTGAGAAATTTCTTTTTTAGGTTCGTCTTTTCTTTGATGGGTATTGCGGTTAACTTTAATTTCTTGTTGGATGTTAACCTTTTGAGCACCAGATTTACGTTTTCTCTTTTCTCTGTTTACTTTGTCCTTATCTGCAGGAGGAGTAAATTTAGATTTGATAACAGGTTCTGGGCGAAGCTCGATTTTTCCTTTGATTTTCAGTCCATCCAATTCAACCAAATTGGCTTTAACCAATTCTCTTTCCTCATCAATTTCTTCGATTACTGGTTGTTCAATTGGTTCAGGCTTTTTCTCAACTAGAACAACAGGTTCTGGAGTAGGAGCTTTCTTCTCTTCTACAACTGGTTTTTCAACTGGTGCTTCTTTCTTCTTTTTAGCCGGTGGGTCAAGCTCGATTTTACCCTTAACTTTTAAGCCTCCAGTTTCTGGTTTAGGAGTTTCCTTTTCTTTCGTTTTCTCAACAACTTCAGATTTTACTTCAGGAACAACAACTTCTTCTTTTTCTGGAGCTTTTGTTTTTTCCTCAACTACTACATTTTTGATGAAAACTTCCGTTTCTGGTTCCTTTTCAACTGGTTTTTCTTCTTGTTTTTTTCTTAGAGTTGACTCGTCTGCTTTAACAGTCTCTTCACGCTTCTTAAGCTTGCTGCTTAAACCTGCAGTTTTTGATTGTTCTTTAACTTCCTTTTCAGAAGAGAAAAGGCCAGAAATGTACTTGTACATCTCCTCTGTTAGTTTTGCAGTCGGTTTATTCTCGATGGCAAATCCTTTCTTCTGCAAACTTTCTATAATAGTTTGCGTACTTACGTTAAATTCCGTTGCTGCTTTACCTAATCTTATTTCTGCCATTTAAACTTACTTATGTGCTGTATTTGACAATCGTTTGCCAAATGTGCAAAGGTAAGGTTATAATGCAATTTTTGCAAGTAAATAAAGCAATTGTGTAAATGATGTGGTTATTTAGCGCAAACACTTGAAATAATCGAATGGCTCAAGGCAGTCTAAACACTTGTAAAGAGCTTTACAAGCAGTACTTCCAAACTGGCTGATAAGTTCGGTATTCGTGCTGTTGCAATGAGGACATTCTATTTGATTTGGCTTCCCAAAAAGGTGGTGAACACTTAAATCTTCATCTTGTGGAGGTGCAATGCCATATGCTTTGAGTTTTTGTTTGCCTTTTTCACTCATCCAATCTGTTGTCCAGGCAGGAGATAGGACCAACTTGACATCGTTGTTGATGCCCTTTTCTAACAATGCTGTCCTTATCTCCATTTCTATCATGTTCATTGCTGGGCACCCACTATACGTAGGGGTAATGCTCACAACAAATTTGTCTGGTGTTTCTACGACTTCTCTGACAACCCCTAAGTCAACTACCGAAAGTACCGGTATTTCAGGGTCGCTTACTGATTCTAAAATTTTCCAAACTTCTTCTGTTGTCGCCATATTTTGAAGGTCAAAATTACTCAATAAATAACAATTAACCTAAAACATGGTTTGTATAATTTGCTGACATTGCTCATATTCGTATCCCTTGCTCATCAAGTGTTTTAACAACTTCTGTTTGGAAGTAAAATCATTCTTTAATCGATGGGTTCTAATGTACTTTTCAGCCAACATTATTAAGCTGTCTTCATAATCATTGTCTTCAATTTCTTTGAGGGCTTTTTTGATGCAATACTCACTGATTCCTCTAATTTTAAGTTCTCTTATGATTTTGGTTTTTCCCCAGTTTTTTTGTCTGAATTTTCCTCCAGCAAAGGCAATTGCAAATCTTTCTTCATTTAAGAAGTTTGATTTCACCAATCGACTCAATAATTCACCAACTTCATCAGTGTTTAAGCCATAACTATACAATTTATCGGTTACTTCTTTGTGGCATCTTTCCTGATACGCGCAATAGTATTCAATTTTTGGAATGGCTTCCTGTTTGGTCAGTTTTTTTTGAATTTTTTCTTCACCCATATTCATCTCACAATTTGTATTTTCTGGATATATAATTTTTCCTCGCTTACTATTTTTAAAATGTAAATTCCTGCTTCTAGTTGAGACACATCAAGTGATTTATCATGTCCAACTTCTTGCAAAATTGATTGACCATTTAAGTCAATGATGTTGACCGTTTGAATGCTGTCTACTCCTTCAATTTGTAAGATTGTGTTGCTAGGATTTGGGAAAACACTACAATAACGGCTTGTTTGACCATTAATTGAACTTGGTAATGATATAAATTTCGATACAACAGGATAATGGTCGCTACAAGTATTTGAATAGTTGTTGATATAGTTGTCCAGTCGCCAAATAAATGGTGAATTCAACTGTAAATGTTGCTTTAAATTTGCTGACACATATTGGTGGTCTATCGCATCAGAATAAGAGGTTGTCGTGCCTATATGTTGATTGGTAAACGATTCAGTAATGAAATTGAGTGGTTGTCCCACTTTCTTTAAAATATTGAAAGGCGTTGGTAAATTGTTGTAAATAGAAACGTCTAAATCATCGTTCCAATCGCCACAAATCATCATGTTTTTTCTGAATTTAGTACTGTTGATATATAGGTTGATCCACTCTGCAGAGCGCATTCTGCTGTAGTAAGCTGCAAGTTTTTGAGAATCGTTGCCAGTGTTTGATTTCAAATGTATAGCTAATAAGAATAAGGTATCAATAAAGTTTTTATTGATAGGTATGAGGGCAACTTCTAAAGGGTATCGAGACGTGCTAAAACTGTCTTTGTTGTTTGTGCCTTTGAGCGTTTTGTATAGGCCACTGAAAGTTTTGTTTTGATAAAGTACAGCTGTTTTTTGTTCTGGAAAATATGAGGCTAAGTAACCTGAATACTCTGGTACTTTAGCTAATAATTGTTTGAATGCTGTAGTGTCTGAAACTTCGCATAACACCCATACATCGACTTTGGAGGATGAGATGGTTTTAGTAACCAATACTTGCTGTAGAGAATCATTAGATGGTCCAAATCCAGGAGTGGTTTTGCCAAACCATTCAATGTTCCAATTGGCAATTTCAATGCTTAAAGAATCTCCAATAGAAGGAATGTTTTGCGCTTGAGATAGCCCAAAAAACATCAGTAAAAAACTGGAAAAAAGGTATTTACTCAGCTTTTGCAAAGTATTTTAATGCAATAGTTCTAATCAACCAAGCAAAAATAAAGGTACTAAAAAATGTCAACATAGCATGCACAATTGCGGGCTTTTGCATAGCCACATTATTGAGAATATTACTTCCAATGTATAGTGCCATTGCTGTGTTGTGTAAACCTGCTTCAACCATTATGGTCATGCGGTTTTCCATTTTTACTTTTAACAACCAACTCACAATATACCCTGTAAACATGCCAGAGAAATTCAAAATAAGTACCCAAATAGATTGTTCTATCAATTCATCTCTGCTTAATTCTACCCCTCCATTTTCGGCAGGAGCGAATATTTTAACCGTAAAAATAACAAGTAATAATGCGGGCAATAAGTATTTTAAAATTGGTCTAAGTGTATTGGCTATCTTTGGGAATTTACTTCTGATGAAAACTCCAATAGCAGCTGGAATAGCCGTAATTAGAGCAATATGTAGAATTGTAGACAGTATTGGCAATTCTATTAATTGAGATGAATTGACAAAGTAATCTAAAGAAGCATTTGTAAGGAAAGGGATGGTAAACATACACAAAATGCCATTTAAAACAGTTAGTGATATGCTTAATGCAACATTGGCTTTCAATAGATAATTGACCAAATTAGAGGTTACTCCGCCCGGACAAAATGAAATGATCATAAATCCAACTTTAACTTCTGGACTGAAATTAGACATCAACATCAAACCAAAAGTGATTAATGGCAAAAGAATCATTTGGGCTAATAGTCCAACAGTTAATGGTTTTGGGAAAGCGAATATGTTTTGAAAATCTGCTTTGGTGAGGTTTAATCCAAGACTTGCAGTAATAAATGCCAAAACAACATTAATAAGTAAGTCAATGTTCTGTAGGAGGATGTCAGGCATTTATCAGCTTCGGGTATTGAACAACAAATCTAAAGAATTATTTTGAATTATTATTAAGCTGTAAAAATTGCTCGATAGAAATGAAATAAAAGAGGCTAATATTTGTTTTATATTGTAATCGGTCTTACGTAACTTTGCAGTATGTCCAAATGGTATTTTGCGATAGTAATTTTATTGGTTGCTTCTTGTACCGAAGAGGGAAAGATAGCCGACCAAATGAGGGAAATTCCCAACAGCAGATGGGAATATGAAAAAATTCCTGAATTCCCTTTTTCTATCAACAACACAGGTGTCACCTATAATTTCTTCGTAAAGTTGAGAATTCAAAAGTCGTATCCATACGAAAATCTGTATTTGTTGACACATATCAGAACACCAAGTGGTAAAATCATCACTCAAACAGCCAATATTGTTTTAACAGATGACTTAGGTAGACCATTGGGTAGATCTACAGGAAATTCAATTGACTATGAAGTGCCTGTTTTCTCAAATAGAAAAATGGAAGGTCCTGGTCAATATTCAATAGCGCTTGAACAGAATTTAAGAGATAGTGTTGTTAATGGCGTTGAAAGTATCGGCATTAAAATAGTAGAAGGTTCTCCAGTGTTCTAAGATGTCTGAAAAGATTGTTTTTTTTGATGGTGTTTGTAACCTCTGTAATTCAACAGTTCAATGGTTAATAAAGCATGATAAAAACAATCAATTGAAATTTTCTTCTCTTCAAAGTAACTATGCTCAACAACATATTACCTCTCCTGAATTGTTAAAAATAGATTCTATAATGTATTTGGTTGATGGGAAATTTTATGTCAAGAGTGGCGCTGTATTAAGAATTTTAAAATCATTGCCTTTCCCATATTCATTAGGGATTGTGTTTTTAATAGTGCCTACTTTTATTAGCAATTTTGTTTATGATTGGGTTGCTAAAAATAGGTACAAATGGTTTGGCAAAAGAGCATCTTGTATGATTCCAACTCAAGAATTGAAAGGTAAGTTTTTAGAATGAGAAGAGTTGTTGTATTGTTTCTATTATTGATGACTTTATCAGTAAAAGCTCAAGTAAAATTGTGCTTGGATAGTATGTTAAAGGTGTCGTATACCAAGAAGTATGGCTTCAGTGAGGGCTTAATGTGTTTGCCTTTTTATTGCGATCCTTTCTGTACTGCAGTTTATAAAAAAACTGATACGGTTGGATTGTGCGGAAAATTTGTTTTCGTAGATAAGAATTTTGTTGTAAAAATTAAGCCTGGATTTGATATTCCTTGTGGTGTAGAACCTAAATTCTCTGAAGGGTTGTGTGCAGTTAGCATCAATAATTATTTGTGTTTTATTGATACCTTAGGGCAAGTTAAAATTTCAACCGAGTTGCTCGCTTGCTCGAATCAAAAGAATAGAATTTATCCTTTTAAAAATGGGAAAGCTAAGGTTTATAAGGGCTCTGGAGGACTAAGGAATTTTTACGATGTGTATTACATCAATAAAAGGGGAGAAAGAATTCACGAACCGTACTTGGTTAAAGTGCGAATAAAACCACCTCCAGTTGTGATAGCTAACAGAGGTCAGAAAAAAAACTCATCTGATACTGAAATTTATGTATATCATCCTATTGATAACAATCAGTTTTTTGAACCAAATCAATTGATAGAAAAAGGCAAATTTCATTTGTCTGAACTCGACTACAAGATGCTTTTAGCCAATAAGTCACATAAAGACAATAGATTGTTTGTGTATTACGAATGTGGCGATTACCAATTAGAAAGAATGGCTGAAGAGGATAGTATTTACTGTGGTAAATTCGTTTTTACGGATACATTTTTAAATGTCAGAATTGCAGGTAATTTCAGTTTGCCATGTGGATTTGAGCCCGAGTTTAGTGAGGGTCTATGTGCTGTGGCAAAAGACAACTATATTGTCTATATTGATACCTTAGGTAATACTGTTATCAATACCGGATTAAAGGCTTGTGACACGGCCGTCAATAAGGCATCAACATTTAAAAATGGTATAGCCACTTTATATCTTGGAGATAAGAAAACAAAAGGATTGTACACCACTTTGGCCATCAATACCAAAGGAGAGCGCGTGCGATTGTTAGAGTTTGATGATTTGGATTTGGCTGAAAAACTCTATACCAAATTCAAAAATGTGACGATTGAAGAATGTGCAAACTGTTTTATTGGTCGAGGTAAAACCAATGGTTTGTGGTTTTTAGTAGAGAAGTCAGGTAAGGTTAGAAAAAAGCTCGAATTAAAATAGACTTGAGATCATGTTCATTAGCGTATCAGTCGTTTTTAGACACACAGAATGCCAAAGGAATGAACAAGCAAAATGCGGCAACACTGGCTTGACTTTCCAATATACTTTCGAAACAAGATGCAATGAACATCAAAACAATTATCGCTGAAACTAGTGGTTGTTTTTTAATGCTCATAGCCACACCAAATAAGATTATACTTAGATAGAATAACATAGAAAAAACGCCACTTTGTACCCCTGATTCTAGCAATTGAAAATGCGGGTTTTTTCGATTTTCTTTGACAATTTTAGGATTGACCAATTCAAAGTTGTTAAACAAAGCAGAGTCTGCATCTCCAACTCCAACACCGGCTATAGGATATTTTGAGATTAAATTAGAGGCATTTTTCCAAGCTTCAACTCTCATGGCAAATGAATAGTCATTTGGGTCGGATTTCTGCATTACTACTTTTAAATCGGCTATGGTATTGGTTACTCTGTTTTGTAATGATTTGCTACTAAAATACGCTAGAAATGGCAATACTATCATGGCAATGACGGCATATTTGAATAGTGATGTATTGGCTTTGCGCAACCAAGTATATACAATGACTATTATGCCAGTATAACACGCTAGAAGTCCGGTTCTCGCACTTAGTATATGAAGCGATAAGAAGTTAATAAAGGTTAAAGCTCCAATGGTGTAATAACTTATGTTGTTTTTGGTTTTCTTGTAGTTTGCCAGCAAATAATAAAAACCAATCAAGATGGTGCTTGCTAAAACAATAGAAAATTGGATGTGGTAAATGCCATATCCAAATTCGATAGGCAAAGGCTTTGATTCAAGAATTAGCTGATCAAATAGTGTTTTATTTGAGAAGTAATTGTAAACGCTAACGATTGCAGGAAAGTAGACGCCAAATAATACGATGCCTATCAATTCTGATTTCAATGATGCAACAGATTTGAATGCTATCAGTATCAAAGGGAACAACAAAATTGGCAGCTTTAATACGAGTTTTCTTAATGCTTCAGAGCTGTTGTTCGAATTGAAAAATGTAAGTGCAGTTATAAGATAGAAAGCTAAAAATAACAGAGAGAGTATTTTCTCTTTTTTGTTTAAGTTGATGGTTTTAAATTCAAGTATACCTATGAAAGCAATGGCTGCTAAGCTAATGCTCATAAGTCCTTGAGAAAGCGTGATAGACAGACAAAAAATAAGCCAAAGCAATAAGAATATCATTTGCTTTGGCTTATACAACATGCGTATTTTTAAATTAAATTATTTCGCGTAGCTCAATTTCACTTGAATGTTTTCATTGGCTCCAATTTTTGAAGCAACTGTCTTGCTCATTTTTAAGATGGTGCCATCATCACATTTACAATTGCCAACTACTCTAGCAAATGTGGTGTTGTTGTTGACAGGATTTGTAATCATTACAATTGTTCCAATTTTTGCTGTTGGGTGCATAATGAAACTTCTTTCCTGACTCAATTCTCCTTCATTTGAAATAATGGCAATACCATTTTCTGAAATTTCGTCTCCGTCATCTGTTGAATAAGTATTGTTGATGACTTGACTAGATTTTATTGGTTCTTCAACTTTAGGGGTATTGGTTACTACCACATTGTTGTTGGTGGTAGGGGTCGTTTTAATTGCTTGAGGGGTTTCAATTTTAGGCTCTTCAACTGCAATTGTAGGTTGTGGTTCTGGTGTAACTGTTTCGGCTGGTTTAGTAGCAGGACTAGAAACGGTTTTGGTTCCAACAATAAGTTTTTTTCCAAGAGCAATGTTGTCTGAATTTAAATTGTTTAAAGTTTTTATTTCAGCAACTGTTGTTTTGTATTGACGAGCAATTGAAGAAAGCGTTTGACCAGCAGCAACTGTATGGTAAATTTTTTCGGTCTTAGTGGTAGCAGAAGCTGTTGAAGTCGAGCTAGGTTTTGTTGATGTCGACAAACCTGATTTAGGAACTAAAAGCACTTGGTCAATTTTGATGTTGGTTTTAGAACCTTCATTTGCATTAAAAATATCTGCTGCCGGAACGCCATATTTTTTAGCGATGCCGTATACTCCTTCTCCTTTAGAAACTTTGTGCATGATATATGATTTGCCATCTACCACTTTCACTCCAATAGAGTCTTGGGGCATCGCAAATGCTGCAGAGGCACTAGCTAAAAAGCAAAATAAAACTAACTTTTTCATCGTTGTTTGAGTGTAAAAAGTACAAAATAAGGTTAAAAATAAGCGTTTCGTCTGTTTAGAGCCTTGTAATTATTAACAGTTAAGGGTGGTTTGAAGTGTTATTTAGACAGTGACTGAGTTTTAACTTCTTCAATCAACACATCCACATCGGTTGGAATGTGCTTTATCATTAAAAAATTTCCTTTGCCAAACTTGCTCAATTTGTTAAGGAAAGATAAGGCTTTTTCGTCTTTGCCGAATCCTATCGATGATAATTTGATGTTGTTGAAAATGGCATATTTCGCAGCCATTTTATACAAATCTTCATCACTTATTTTTGAGCTGTTAAACAAACCATCAGTAGCTAAGAAAATTTGGTTGTTGCCACCTTTGATGTAATACATTTTGGCTAAATCGTATGCCATTTGAATGCTCATAGCGCCATTGCTGCCTCCTTTTGCACTCATGGTGTCTATGGCTTTGTACATGGCATTTCTATCAATTCCACTATAATTTGTAAACACCACTTTTACTTTTGAATTGTAGGTGATTAAAGTGATATGGTCTTGAGGTCTAACAGAAGCTATGAGTTTTTTCATAGACGTCTTTAAATAATCCAATTTGCCACTGTCTTTCATACTTCCACTGATGTCGATGATAAAAATCAAATGATTGGGTTTGTAGCGGTATGAATTGAATCCAGAATCAGCAACAGAAGATGGAATATAGACATATTCAGGTTGTTTGAATGTGTCTGTATTGTTTTCTTGTTTTGATATATCAGGCTGAGTTGGTTTTTCTTTAGTTGTAGGTTGTTCAGTAGGTTTTTCTTTGATGACAACGATTTCAGGTTTCTCTGGTTCTATAAGTGTATCTTCGATAACAACTTTCTTTTTTAACTCAATGATACAGGTATAATTGATTGGGTCATAAAGATAATTGACCGTTTGGGTTTCATAGTTTTTTTTCTGAGCAGTAATATTGATGTTGCCATACACCACTTTGCATCTAAAGGTTTTAGAGTTAAGTCCAGTAACGCAAGTATATTCCATGTTTTTTTGCTTGGCTTTAACATCTACATTGCTCAATGTTTCTTGAGTTTCTGCGTCTTTAACAATGATGTTGAGAGGCACTTGTGCGGCTTCGAGAGGTTTAGAATTTTCGATAGATGGACAAGTACTCAAAGCAGTTTCAGTAATGGATTTGATGTTGCCTTTTACTTCAAGCGTAATTGGATTGGCAAGTGCACTAAAGTACAAAGGGATTTTAACAGAGAATTTGCCTTTCTGACCGGTATAATATATGACTCCGATTGTCCAAGTGCTATTGGGTTCTATGGTTTTAGAGGGGACTAAAATTTCGTAATCACCGCTTGGTTGAGTGGTTAGCAAATAGATACTTTTAGCACTGGTATTGGTAAAGGTAAAATAGGCCGTATCGTTGTTGAATTTTTCGATGTTGCCATGGTCATATACATATTTATCCGGACTGATCTGTGCATTAACAGACAAGCTCAAGAGCGAACATATAAGCATCAATAGCAATCTCATTGTTTACAAAGAAACGAAAATCGTACCAAATAAATTGTTATATCGTCTTTATTTGAAATTTATATCATCTAATTAATATTGACCTAATAATACATCATGTTATTTGAATAATAAACTACTTTATGTGAGTTTATTTCAAATCAATCTCTTTAAATTAATTCATTTCTCACCCATATTCTCTTATATTTGTCGACCGTGTAAGCATCTATGAGCAAACTTTTGACTTGTTAGATGGTTCATGTATTAGACTAATTTCTTTGGTATTTTGATTGAGCACAATTTTTATCAACTGATGCAAATTGATTTGTATGCCGATGCTTCGATAGTGAAACGTCGTTATAGAGAATTGGCTCTGCTGTACCACCCGGATAAAAATCCTAATAATAAAGTAGCTGAAGAGTACTTCAAAATCCTTACTCAAGGATATAACATCCTTAGTGAACCAGATAAAAAGCAAGAGTATGATTTGATGCTCAAAAATTTTTATGACAACAAAACCAGTCAACCTTCTGCCGTAAGAACTAAAACCAAGCAAGAGGAAGTTAGAGAAAAGCTTAGACGTCATGCTGAGAATCGCAGACAAGAAGTCATACAAGAATATCTCAAAGATGAAGATACCTTGTCGCACAAAAACAGATTGATTATTTCAATTCTGTTTTTTGTCTCTGGAATTTTGATGTGCTACAACAATTGGTTTCTAAATTATCTGAATTTTAACATCATTTACATTCTTATTGGTAGTTTTATGTTTGGCTTTGGTGCCTATATGATTGCCAATATTACCTATAAAAGGCGTTTGTTTAATAGGGCAATGAGCATTCAAGATCTTAACACAGTGTATGGTCCGGTTAGGTTGTTTGTAGTATTATTTCTAATAACACCAGCTGTGTTTTTGGGCGTAATGAAATTTACCATGTTCATTCACCTGACCTATTTTTACGATTATACTATTGTGAAAGAATTTGAAATCAATACCACTGGTGCTTCTTATAATTATGAGGTCAATGGAGAAGAAATTTCAAGAATAATGGAAGGCAATCCAAACAAGTATTTGTATCACAAAAAATCAGAATTGCGTGTAAAGTTTTCTCGCATCAATCCCAATATTTCTGAGTTGGTTACACTAGAAGAGATTACTGAAGAATCGAAATAGTGGTTTGAAGTACGGCGCCAGAATCGGTCTCTACTTTTAAGAAATACTGGCCATTCTCTACATTTTTAAGTTGCAATATGCCATTGTTGAAACTAAATGGAATAGCTTGTCCAAGTATGTTGGTAATCCATATATTTTGTATGTTTTCTTGACACGTTATTTTGCATTCTCCTGTATTTGGATTCGGGAAAGTTTGTAACTGTAATTTGGGTATGCTTGAAATATTTAAACCTCTTCCGCCTCTATTGGTGGTTCTGAGAATTAAACCACCATCGCCAATGATTAATCCATTGTTACCTGAAAAGTATATGTTATTCAGTGCTGTTGCTGTGCCGCTTAATTGCATTCCTCTTGTACTAAGTGGCTGGTAAGATTTTGAAATAATGCCATTAGTACCGCACAAAAATCCGGTATCGCCATCTTGAAAATACAACGCATAAATGGTTTTCATTTCACTTAATGTCGTGCTTAACCAAGATTTTCCGCTATCGATAGAGTAATATAAAATGTTAAAGTGTTTGCCAACATTAGCAGTGTCTTGCATACCACCTGCAATGATGATGATTGAATCGCCAATGGTATTAACTGTTGTTAAGTTGATTTTGGTGCCAAGATACACTTGTTGCCATTTTTTTTCGCTGATGTGTTTTTTAAAAGCAAAGCCACTGTCGCCAACGGTCCAACAATAACCGCCCTTAGAAATACTAACACAATTAAGTTGTTTTCTCACAAGAGGTGTTGTGTCTACTGTCCATGTTTCTCCAGCATCGTTAGAACTTACGGCCAATAAATCTTTTCCGACAGCTATGCCGTTGTTGCCAGAAAATTTCATGTCGAAAGCAAAAGCGGCAGTTCGAACATATTTTTGAGTCCAAGTTTTTCCTCCATCAGTGGTTTTTTGAATCCTAGCATTTTCGCCCGTAACGATGCCTGTTAAAGTGTCCCAAAAGTATATGGCTTTTAAATTGGTTGGTATGGTTAAAGTGAGTTTTGACCAAGATTTGCCTGAGTCGTTTGATTTTAAAATGGCACTACCTTGACCGCAAACATAGGCTCTTCCTTGAACCTGGTGCAATCCAAATAAGTCGTTGTTGTAATTGGTGTAAATTTTTTTCCATTGAGCTGAGGCTTGATGCGCAAACAAAATAACTGTGGTCAATAACAAATAGCGAAGTTTTAAAAACATGAAACAAATATAAGAAAATTCAATATCGTAATGAAAAGGTAAATTGATAGATTTGCAGAATGAACAAAGTGGCAGACCAACCCGATTATTATTACAATGAAAAAGGATTGTTGGTGTTCACAGAATCATATCATTTAAAAAGAGGTTATTGTTGTGGATGCGCTTGTAAACATTGCCCATACCAACATGAGAATGTTCCATCAAATAAAGGTAAAAATGAGCGCAGACAGATTAAATAAATTGGCAGAAAAAATCATCAGTCTTCTAATATTTGAAGAAAGATTTGAGCATATTTTAGAAGAAACTCCAGATTATAAGAAATCTCATGTGGCGGATGAACTGAAAATGCTAATCGCCAAAGACTATGTGAGACCATGCAGAGATTTGGAAAATGAAAGCAAGTCGGCTGTCATATACGACTCAGATAAAATGATTGATTATAGTTTTACTTTAACCAGTAAAGGGCTGAATTATTTGGAGACATTTGTTAAATAAAATGTTTTTTGATAAATAATATAAGACCATTACGCAATAAAAATCATATAAAAGTATCAATAAAGCACTTTTTTCTTAAAAAAATACTTGTAATATTGTGCTCAACTCAGATACATAAAAACGGATGAAATTTGGAGCTATCGATATTGGTTCAAATGGGGTCAGACTCCTGATTTCGAGACCACTTCAGGAGGATGCATTAAAACCTGAATGGAAAAAAGTAGAATTCACAAGATTGCCAATTCGGTTGGGCGATGATGTTTTCGGTACCAAAGAAATCTCTAAGAAAAAAACCGATCTTTTGTTAAAAGCTGTAAAAGCCTTCAGTTTGTTACTTGATATTTACAATGTGGATTTTTATAGAGCTTGTGCCACATCTGCTATGCGAGATGCTAAAAATTCTGATAAAATCATCAAATTGATTAAGAAGGAAACGGGTATCACCATTGATGTGATCAACGGCAACACTGAGAGTAAGTTGATTATGAATGCTTTTTTACATTTGCTGCCAGTTGATGATACGTTTCTGCATGTGGATGTTGGTGGTGGTAGTACAGAGTTGACTTTGATTCAGAACAACAAAGCACTTGTATCAAAAAGCTTCAACATTGGCACTGTAAGAGCCAGAGAAAATAAAATTAAAACAGAAGAACTGGATAAATTGCACGCTTGGATCAAAGAAAATGTTGCATGGGTGCCAAAATTGAAAGGTGTTGGAACGGGAGGTAACATTCATAAGTTTGGCGATTTGGCTGGTGTAGCACAAGGAGGATACTTAAAGATTAAAAAACTTGAAGAACTAACAGAAGACATAGAGTCTATTGATTTGCATGAACGTATTTACCATTTAAAATTGAATCCTGATAGAGCAGAAGTCATAGATGTAGCAGGAAGAATTTATTTGGATATTTTTAAGCGAACCAATATCTCGGATATTATGACACCTTACCATGGTTTAAAGGATGGGATTATCCAGGATTTATGGGAAAGATATTATTCTAAGCAAAAGGATTAAATCATTTTTTTGTCATTAATTGGACAAAAAGCATAAAAACACCTATTAAAGTCTCTGTGTTTATGTGGTTTTTAAAGTAAAAAGACTAATTTTGCACCCTGTTAAAAAATAGTATTTAAAATGACCACTAATAGAACGTTTACAATGATCAAGCCTGATGCAGTAGGAAATATGCACACAGGTAAAATTATCGACGATATCCTAAATGCAGGATTCAAAATCATCGCTATGAAATATATCCATTTGACCCGCCCTCAAGCTGAAGGTTTTTATGCTGTTCACAGCGAACGTCCTTTCTTTAAAGATCTAGTGGATTTCATGGTTAGCGGTCCTATCGTTGCAGCAATACTTGAAAAAGACAACGCAGTTGAAGATTTTAGAAAGTTAATTGGTGCTACCAACCCAGCAAATGCTGAAGAAGGTACTATCCGCAAAAAATATGCAAAGAGCATTGATGCCAACGCTATTCACGGAAGTGATAGCAATGAGAATGCAGCAATAGAAGGTAATTACTTCTTTTCTCAATTCGAACGTTTCTAGTTTTTAGAGCTTATTATATTTAAAGGTCCAATTTTTTTGGACCTTTTTTTATGCTTGTTTATTGATAGGTCTGCTGTCTCTTGTTTTAATTTCGGTTAATTAATGGTAACTTTGTAATTGAATTTATTTCATCATCTAATACAAAAGAATGAAAATTGGTCTATACGCCAAGGTAATTAGTACGCCAAAGCAACTTAAATTAATTGAAGAGATTATTCGTTTTCTTCAATCTGAAAATGTCGATGTCTTGTTGCATCAACAATTGGCCGAACACATCAATAAAACCTATCAGTTACCGGAGTTCGATTTGTTGTGTAAACGCGAACCAATCATTGATTTTTTGGTTTGTATTGGTGGTGATGGTACCATTCTAGATGCTGTTGAAATTACTGCTGATTCGCAAGTGCCAATCATAGGTGTTAATACTGGTAGACTAGGTTTTCTTGCCAATGTTTCTACAGATGGATTTAAAAACGCCTTCAGTGAGTTGAAACTCGGGTCATATAGCATTGACAAACGTTCGTTACTCCAACTAGAGAGCAACACCGATTTGTTTAGATTCAATTATGCATTGAACGATTTTGTCTTACACAAAAAAGAAACCAGTAGTATGATCATTGTACATGCGTTTCTAAATGGCGAACCTCTGAATTCTTATTGGGCTGACGGATTGATCATCGCAACACCAACTGGTTCATCGGGGTATTCTTTAAGTTGTGGCGGACCAATACTATTTCCTAAGTCGTCAAGTTTGGTGGTGACACCAATTGCACCGCATAATTTGAATGTGAGACCCATCATTATTCCCGACGATCAGGTTCTAAGTTTTGAGATTGAAGGGAGAAGCAAGCATTTCTTAGCGACATTAGACAGCAGAAGTGTTACCATCGATCAAACGGTTCAAATTGCGATAAGAAAAGCCGATTTCGGTATCAATCTTTTAAGATTCGAGGGCGATTCATTCCTAAAAACTTTGCGCAACAAGATGTTGTGGGGAATGGACAACAGGAATTAATCCATTTAAAAATTTATAAAATAATAGGTATTCTGTAAAAGGCATTAAAAGTCTGTCGTATATCTTTGTATGTCCTAACCTTACAAGGTTGGTTTGGCGAAAATTTCAACCTTACAAGGTTGGGGTGGAAGTTAATTTCAACCTTACAAGGTTGGGGGTGCTGATGATGTTGGATAAAGATAGTAATACTATCAATCTTCAATGTGTTAAAGAGCAGATAATCAATCGTAAAGTTTATTTTAGTTGTGTAAATGTTATCAAATTGATAAAAAATGTCTCAAATTGAGGGGTTTTTGGTCAATAAGTATTTTTACTTACTTTTTGACTGAATTTTTGTTTAATGTCGCTCTTAGTTATTTGACAAATCATTAAACAAAAAACCCATTAAATTTCTAAATTAAGTTGAAAAAAGTGGTTTTAATGTGTTGAATATCATATTCGTATGAATGAATGCGATTTTTTTTAAAAAAATATCTTGCATTGTAAATTGATAATAAAATATCTTTGCTTCCAGACGATTAGGTATTTCTACTCAAAAGTAAAAATACTCAAATCAAGTGAGGATTTACACATAACATACACAAAATGACACACACATTAACAAAAACCATGGCAATGCCATTAGAGCAAAACAGAACTGCTCAAAAGTCTAAAATCAACTACAGAAATTTTACTTTCCTCGTATTATTGGGTCTATTAGGCCGAGTACAACGTTTTTTTCGCAAACCATTCTAGAAACTACGACAGTGGTATTTAGCGATTAATTGTTTGGACACTTGTGTTCAATACGCAACCAATTATTGGCTGTTACTCATGTCGGATACGCAACAAAAACTACGCAACACAAACACAAAACACACCAAAACTACGCTACGTCAACACTAAAATTTACACAAACATGCAAACAATTTGGAAATCACAAACGCACAATGAAACATCTACTCAACTTATTGGTAATCTTCGTAAGTGTTAACGCTTACGGATATTACAGTCCTAAAATGCGCAACAATTTTGGGGCAAATCATGCGATATTTCGCTTAAACGCTGGGTACTTCGCAACAACATCTACTCAAAATCAGGCAGTACCTGATGCAGCACCAATCAACCACAGCAGCATGCTCGACAAAATGAGAATGAGTGCTGAAGCGATGATCATGGTGAATAACCGTGGAGGATTTAGTGAGGTTAGTATGCATCGCCCTGTTTTTTTACAAGGTAAAGCCGAATTTGATGGTATCAGTAGAACCACTTTGGTGTCTGCTGGCTACGCTCACGGTCTCCAATGCAGAGCCAACTTTTTATTCTTTGGTCAAGTAAAAGGCTATTTTAGCGCTGGAGCAGCAACAATGTTAAACAACGATGTATACGCTCCATCTTCTGATAAAAAACCTCAGTACGGTGCTAGAGTTGGATATAATGTCTACAACAGGTCTTCGGCATTGCAATTCGAAACATACGCTTTCAAATCTAAAGTCCTAGTAACAGCAATGGCTTACAAAAAACTAGGAGAAAGTATCTTATTCCAAATTGGTGTAGCGCACAATCAACCTAAGCTGGGTTTCTCAGCGCTAGTAGGTTCTTGTCGCATCAGCGCTACAACTCAATACGCTAAAAACAGTTTACAGTCTGGTGTTAACATGACAGTAAACTTCTGATATTTTGTGTGTGTAAACACTAATAAATCAACAAAAAAAGTGTGAAACATTGGTCAAGTAAGTTGACCAAAAAACTGAATGTCCCCGTTCCGGTTCGTATACTCCGGGCGGGGATGTTTTTTATCTAATGGTTGTGTTGCCTAAAGTCGCGCATTAATCCCAAATTAATATTTCGCATTTATATGCAACATTTAATTGAGCAGAACTTAGACGTTCAATAATGCAATTTGGGTATTTATGGTTAAAATCTTTAAGTGTTTTTCTTACATTGCCGAAGCAAATGGTTAGTGAATCACCTTCCTGGATTTGTATATCGTAGTCGAGCCCAATTGATGGATTGATAAGTTTTCTTTTCTGTATTTGGTTGACAAGAATGCTGTCTATACCTGAATTTTCTTGTATAAATACTTTGATGTTTTCATACATGGTGTCTTTGCCACAAATCGGTGTTTGAGTGCTAACTTTGATGTTTTGTGTGCATGCGCTATACAAAAACACAATAATGATAATTGCTAATGAACTAGATTTTTTCTGCATGTAAAATGGTGTCGTGAACTGTGTCAATTTCGTTGTTTAACCAAGTCTTTTCTTGATCGTGTGGTATAATTAATGGCATTCTGTTTTTGCTATTGTGTATCTCAGTCATGATACCAGTAGCTTCTTTTGTAAGTATGGCATAGGTGTGCAACAGTTCGCCTGTTTCGGTATCTACCCAGTTGCTCCAGATACCACCTAAAGCGAAGGCTTCTTCATTGTCAATGCCAATTTCATATTTTTGTTTTTTCTTCCCGGCTGGATCAAGCCATTGCCACTCGTAAAAACCATTCACAAGTACTAGGCATCTCTGAGATACAACATGTCTGAAACTTGGTTTTTCTTTGATGGTTTCAATTCTGGCATTGAGGGTGTTTTTTCTAATCTCTTTGTCTTTTGCCCAATGAGGAATCAAGCCCCAATGAAACATTCTGATGCTTTCAGGTTGGTCGTTAGCAATAACAGGTGTTAAGGGGAATTGAAATCCGTTAAAAATTGAAGGGGTGTAAGCTTCAGGTTTTTCGAATTTTGCTCTGAAACGGTGTTCCAGTTCTACTGCTTTTTTCGTTTGTTTAGAGTGAAAGCACATTATGTTTTGATGGTGATGATGTCGCTAAGTTTGGTGGTATAGTTTGGCGATAATTGTTCTTGTTTCATTTTCCAGATTTTACCTGGAGCCTGAGAAGCAAGTCTCAATTTTTGCTGTCCAAATTTACTGTTTAATTTGTCAACTGCCGTCATCAATGGAATATGTTTTTGGTTGCGATTGGAAAATAGGTTCAGTTGTTCTTGAGATTGAGGACTAAAATCCATCACAATTACGCCAGCTTTTTTGTAGCTAAAACCTTTTTTGAATATTTTTCTTAACCCGTCCAGAGCAAACTTACTCAATTCAATACCAGAGTTGGTAGGGTAGGGCAATTGAATGATGATGTTTTTACTGTATTGCGGAAGGTCAGTTCTAAAACCATTGGTATGGATAAATACCATCATGGTATTGCAACAATCGCTTTGCTTGCGCAATTTTTCTGCGCATGATACAGCAAAGGTAGAGATGCGTTCTTCTAGTTGGTGCAGTTCAGTAAAATTACCATCGAAAGAGCGGGTAGTGGCGATATTCTTTTTGTTTTTTACCTCTTCTGCTTGTATAGTAGGAATGCCTAATAAATCGTGTTTGAGTCGAAGACCTACAATGGTGAATTGTTTTCTGACATAGTCATCATTGAGTTGTGTAAAATGGTAAGCTGAGTTGACTTTTATTTGACGGAGTTTTTTGGCGTTGGCGCTACCAATGCCCCACACATCACCAATGTCTGTCCATTTTAAGGCTTTGATGCGTTTTTCTTCACTGTCAATTAGGTGAATGTTACCTGTTTCGTGAGGGAATTTTTTGGCAATCTTATTGGCAATTTTTGACAGAGCTTTGCTTGGTGCGAACCCGATACTGATAGGAATACCTGTGCATTTCAGTACCTTTTTTCTGATGGTTTTCGCCAGCTCTGGAAGTTTTGATGTTTCAAATCCTGAGAAATTTAGAAAGGCTTCATCTATGCTATAAATTTCTTGTTCAGGACAAAATTCAGAGAGGATGTTCATGACCCTCTGACTCATGTCGCCATACAAAGCGAAGTTGGCTGAGAATACTTTTACTTGGTGTTGATTGAAAAGTTTTTCATATTCAAATGCTGGGGCACCCATTGGAATTCCTAATGCTTTAGCTTCATTGCTTCTAGAAATGGCGCACCCATCATTGTTGGATAAAACTACTACTGGATGCCCATTGAGGTCGGGGCGAAATACCCTTTCGCAAGACACATAGAAGTTATTGCAATCTACAAGTGCGTACATCAGCTCATTTTTTTGATGACATGTGTAACGATGCCCCAAATCATAAAATCATTTTCTTCAGTGACACGAATGGGTTTGTACTTGTCGTTAGCAGGCATTAACCAGCAACAGTTTTTATCTAATTTGATGCGTTTTAAAGTGAACTCACCATCGATATAACAGACTGCAATTTTATCGTCACCAGGCTCCAAACTTTTATCTATTACGAGAAGATCTCCATCGTAGATTCCGGCATCTTTCATAGACTCACCTTTAACCCTTCCATAAAAAGTAGAAGATGGATGTTTGATTAAGTGTCTATTGAGGTCGATGCTTAAGTCGACAAAGTCTAATGCAGGAGAAGGGAATCCAGCACTGATACCTGTGGAGATGTACGGCAGTTCTAATTCTGAATCTGTTTCTGCAGAATAGATTTCAAGGTTTTTAGAATTGTGTAGGATTATTGGACTCATGCGTAAACAAAATTACATAAAAAGAAACTCTGATAAAATAGAGGTATTGCCAAAGATTTTAGCAATTTTTTTGTTTCAATTATTCCTTGTAAGACATTGATTGTATAGGAATTATATGTTGAAGGGTTTATTATTTTTTTATATCTGAAGAATATTGTTAAATTTGAATTTCAACAAAACACGCTACATTTATGAAACAACTATTACTCTTATTTTTATGCACTATTTCTATCTCGGTTTTTGCGAAGAATACACTCGATTTTGATGGTGCAAATGATTATGTTGATTGCGGTAACGACACATCATTGCAAGTGTCGGGTAAAGCCATTACTCTCGAGGCGTGGATATACGCCACTGCGTGGAGGACCAATGCATATGAAGGAAATGTGATTTGCAAAGAGTACAATACCAGTAACTATGGCTATATGTTAAGAGTAGGCGCTGGTGGTAAATTAAATTTTGCTTTAGGCGATGGGTCTTGGCACGAAATAACAACCGCAGCATTGATGAATACAAATACTTGGTATCATATTGCTGGAACATTTGATGGTTCGATGATGCGTGTATATCTCAACGGTACGTGTGTTGATTCGTTAGCATGGACAGGTAGTGTGAGTAAAACACCAAATAACAATCTGTGGATAGGAGGGCATGTCACTTATGGACGTTGGTACCAAGGACAGATAGATGAAGTGAAAATTTGGAGTGTTTGTAAGACACCAGCAGCGATAGCCGCAGGTAGATTTGATGAATTGTGTTCTCAAATTTCTGGCTTAAGAGCTTATTATAAATTCAATCAAGGTAAAGCCAGTCAGAGTAATCCAACCATTAAAAAGTTAACCGATTATAGTGGTTACAACAACAATGGAACACTGACAAATTTTGCCTTAACAGGTAGTTCATCAAATTGGATAAAGGGCACTAATTTTAAGAAAGCTGTAACCAATGTCAATGATACTGTTGTTGTATGTGACAGATATGTTAGTCCTTCTAAGCGTTTTACATGGACAACTTCAGGCATATATAACGATACCATTCCAACGTATTTTTATGGATGTGACAGTGCAATAAAAATATATTTAACTGTAAAGAAAACTACTACCAGTAGCATGAAAGTATCGGTGTGTGACAGTTTTATCAGTCCGAGTAAAAACTATATTTTCAGGACTTCAGGCGTGTTTACCGACAAGATAAAGAACAAAGCTGGTTGTGATAGTGTGATAACTATTACATTAAGTGTAGGAGGCGGAAGAGATACCATATTCCCAGTAGTTTGCAAGTCGTATACTGTTCCAAGTAATAAGCGAAGCTATACTTTGACGGGCAATTATTTTGATACCTTAGTCAATTATAGAGGTTGCGACAGTGTTATTGATATTCGATTGACCGTGCATCATCCAGGAAATGGCAACGTCTCATTGAGTGGTTGCTCATTTGTCACCAGTCCGAGTGGCAAAAAGAAATTCTATACCAACGGTGTTTACGGAGACACCATCAAAACGGTAAAAGGTTGTGATAGTTTTATAACTGTGAAGGTAAATATTTTAAATTCTTCTGCATACAATAAAGTAACAGCATGCAAGTCTTATACAACACCAGATTTAAGACGTACCTATACTGCAACTGGCGTATATAAGGATACATTACCAAATATGTCTTTTTGTGATAGTTTTGTAACGTATGATGTTACGATTTTGCAGCCGTCAAATTCTGCGATGAGTGTAGTGTCATGTGGACCGTATACAAGTTCTGGAAAGAAAAGAAGGTTTACAAAATCGGGTATTTATAAAGATACGCTAACCAATGCTGTAGGTTGTGATAGTGTTGTTACAATTACATTAACAGTTCCAGTCATAAATGCAGGAGTAAGTCAGAACGGCAAGGTATTGACTTCAGCGTCGAATGTAGGCAGCTATCAATGGGTAACATGCCCAAGTTATGGTGTTATTTCTGGTGCTAACTCTAAAGTGTATACCGCAACTGCTATTGGCAACTACGCTGTTGTTGTAAGCGATTCGGGTTGTAGTGATACTTCTGGATGTTACTATGTAAGTACGGTAGGAGTACAATCGTTTGCAAAAGCCAATCTAATCAAAGTGTATCCAAATCCAAGTAATGGCAATTTCATGGTTCAATTAGATGAGGCAGTAAGCGGTTTGGAATTAAGTGTTTTAGATATTAATGGAAGGGTAGTATTTACCAAATTGTTTGACACATTTAAGGCTGAAGACATACAATTGAATGCGGCACCAGGTGCCTATTTTGTTCAATTGAAGTGCGCAGACTGGTCACAGGTAATAAGTGTTCAACTAAAGTAGATCCATCCTGAATTACATTTCAAGAGGAGAATTTACATCATTGATAATCTTTGATAATTTCTCTTCAGTAAGAGGTTTGATGAGATAGTCTTCTACCAAAGGATTTTGTATTGCTCTATCTTTGTCGATTGCAGAAATAGAAGATGAAAACATATAGAGTTTGATTTTCTTTGGAAAA
Source organism: uncultured Chitinophaga sp. (assembly GCA_964438995.1). GTDB lineage: Bacteria > Bacteroidota > Bacteroidia > NS11-12g > UBA955 > JABMMZ01. The sequence goes on along the minus strand of CAYTMQ010000012.1, from coordinate 46,457 downwards.
GATCCAACGATTTTATCGTATTCTTCGAGGAACTCCCATCCATCCATAATTGGAAGATTGATATCAAGTAAAATAATATCAGGTAATTTGTCTAAATTGTTTTGATTGTGCGAAAGATAACTTAAAGCATCTGCAGCCTCTTCACAAGAAATAACTTCTATTTCCGGATTATAGTTCTTAATCATTTTTCTGGTAAGAAAAATCAATACTTTATCTTCATCAATGATACCAATTTTTACCGTTTTCATGGATTGATTCAGAATGGGAAATGCCTTGTTTTAATTTACTGCTATTAGCAATATTAAATATTTAGTTGGAAAGTTTTGCTAACGATGGTCAGGTTTGGATAGAAATATTCATTATTATATTTTAAATGTCAGATAATCAGCTAAATAAAATTATTGAATTGTTTTCGTTGTGCTGTTTAAGGTGCTGATATACAGTCTATTGTGGATGTAAAACAATTAAAAAATTAATAAAAATGAGACATTTTGGTCAAATTTATTGACTAATATAAGGACTTTATGCTGAATTTGATGGTGTTTTAAGTTTTGATTTTTAAGGTGTTAGCGTAATCTTATAAAAAAAATGATCTTAATTGAATAAAGCGTGTGCAGTGACAGCAAAGTTATATATTTGCGGTAATGAATATCCTTCAGAATCAATTTAAAGACGAACACGAACTGGTTCATTTTTTAAGTGAGTTTGACGCTTCTGAGTTCGATTTGCATTTGGTGTTCACAGATGTTTCTTATCCTGAGGATGTTGTTATCAGTAAATTTTTTACACAAACCTTTAAAGATTCAATTGTTTTGGGTTGTACTACTGCAGGTGAAATCATGCAGAAGCACGCTACTGAAAAGTCATTTTCTATCACTTCAATAAAGTTTTCTAAAACGAAAGTTAAGAAGTTTACTTATGCCTTGCAAAGTACCAAAGATTCATACAATGCTGGTCAGATGCTAGCGAGGTTGTTGTTAGATGATAGTTTAAGTCATGTGTTAATCTTGTCAGATGGTTTGAATGTGAATGGCACTAGGCTGACAGAGGGGTTTAATTCTATTCTACCTTCAAAGGTGAATGTGTCAGGTGGATTAGCAGGTGATGGAGGTAGGTTCGAGAAGACGATGGTGGTAGATCAGAACAATCAATTTATTGATAATTGTATTTCAGTGATTGGTTTTTACGGACATGATTTAAAAACTTCTAGTGGCTCATATGGTGGTTGGGATAGTTTTGGGATTGATAGATTTGTAACCCGAAGCGTTGACAATGTTGTGTTCGAAATTGACGGTCAACCTGCCTTAGATTTATACAAGTCATATTTAGGGGAGATGTCTAATCAATTGCCAAGTTCTGCAATGTTTTTCCCTTTAGAGATGCGTGTGGATGAGCATACAGATGTATTGGTTAGAACGATACTAGGTATCAACGAAAAGGATAAGAGTTTGACATTTGCTGGCAATATACCAGAGGGAGCTTCGGTAAGATTGATGAAGGCCAATGTCAATAGGGTAATAGATGGAGCTGAGAAGGCGGCTAAAATCGCTAATCAAGCGAAGTTTGATGCTGAGTTGGCCATTATGGTAAGTTGTGTTGGAAGAAAACTTGTTTTGAAACAGTTGGTAGAAGATGAAATCGAGGCAGTAGCAAATCAGTTTGGGGAGCGTACAAGCTTTTGTGGATTTTATTCCTATGGTGAAATATTGAAATCACATAATTCTGAAAACTGTGAATTACACAATCAAACTATGACCATAACTTTACTTTCAGAACAATGATTAAGCAAGAATTTCATCGGTTGTTAAGGCGTCAGATATTGACACATTTTGGTGAGAATTATAAGTCAACGCCAGAGTTAAAAAGTTTTTTGGATGCTGTTAACGAAGCCTATAAAGATTTTGATAAGGATTTGGATCATGCTGAGAGAATTTTAAAAGAAAGTTCGTCTGAGTTGTTTAAGAAGAACAAAGAGTTGCAGACTTTAAACAAGTCGATGTCTAACACCATATCCGAGCAGACATCGGATATTCAAAGAATAGCATTTAATCTTCAGAAAGCTGAAAATTTGGCTGGAATGGGCAATTTTACTTGGAATAGCAAAACAGGTGAATTAGAATTGTCTCAGCATTTAATAGAAATAGCGCGTGAATATGGCATTGATTATTCCAAAGGAGGATTTAATGTTGTTGAAATGTGCGAACAAGCCGATTTTATCAAAGAATCGATATTGACAGCCATTCAAACACGCGAAAAATTACGAATAGAAAGGATCAAATTAAAAGGTAAGGAAGTTTACTTTTTATTAGAAGGAGAAGTCGTTAACAATGAAAAGAATTCTGAGACATTGTTTTTTGGAGTTATTCAAGTGATAACAGAAAATGTTTTATCCGAAATACACAACAATCAGCAGAAAGAATTTTATGAAAATATCTTAAACAAGCTGCCAACAGACATAGTTGTTTTTGATAGGAATACCAAGTATTTATTTGTCAATAGTAGTGCTATCAAAGACGATTTTGTGCGCAATTATATGTTGGGCAAAGACGAAATGGAATATGCCAGGTTTAGAAAACTTGACCCAAAATTTCATGCCAATAGGATGATGCGTTTCAAAGAAACTGTAGAGAAGAAGCATCAAGTAGAATGGGAAGATTCATACATCAAAAAGGATGGATCGAGAGAGGTGAAGATAAGAAGATTGTTTCCAATATTAAACGATGAAGGCGAGGTTGAATACGTGATTTCTTATGGTATTGAAATAACAGACAGAAAGGAAATAGAGGAAAAGCAATTGATGTTGGTAGATCAATATGCTTATCAGAATGCAAAGTTGATTGATTTTACCAATATTGTGTCACATAATCTTAGAGGACCATTGGTAAACATAGATTTATTGGTTAAATATTTACAAGCCACTGATGATAGAGAAGAGAAAGACAATTTGATATCTAAACTAGGACCAATTATTGAGTCGTTGCACGAAATTTTTGATGGATTAATTGAGTCTATTCAAGTCCAAAATGATACAGAAGTTGAATGGGAATCTAATGTTTTAAATGAGAACATCGACAAAATATTAAAGTCGATGACAACCGAAATAAACGATGTTGGTGCGAAGTTTAATGTTCAATGTGGAGAGCATTGTACCATTCATTTTCCATCAAAATATTTGGACAGCATTTTGTACAATTTGATATCAAATGCCATTAAGTACCGCTCACCAGAAAGACAACTTTTGGTGAATATTAAAGCAGAGAAAACAGACCAAACATTGTTGATGTCGATAGAAGACAATGGTTTGGGATTTGATGTCAACAGGCATAAAAACAACCTCTTTAAAATAGGTAAGATATTCCATAAGAATCCAGGGGCTAAGGGTTTTGGATTGTTTATGACTAAGACACAAATAGAAGCAATGGGCGGCGAGATTTGGGTTGAAAGTGAGGTTGGGAAAGGCAGCACATTCTATGTGAAATTTGTCAATCAGTAGTTGGTTTTTTAACATATTATACTCTATCAGGTTTTTTAGTTGAAATGTTTGTAGTGGTTAGCAATATGGTAGGATATTGCAGCACTTTATTAATTCATCTTGTCAAAAAGTGACAATGAATATGTTTTTAACATTCAGAACTCTTACAGAGTGTTTTGAATTAAATGATGTATATTTGATTAGATGTAATATGAAACTGCTGACTATTTTAATACTACTGACTTCCATTGTTCCGAAGATGAATGCCCAATCTCCGATGGTTAAGATCTCTAATGTTAGTGATGCCAAAGAAGATAGCATGGTCGATTTTTTCTGGCATTCAAAATCAAACTTTGGGTATATCAGCTGCGGTGGTAGGTATTATCATAGCTACAGAAATTATGTTAAAATAGATTCTACCTTCGAAAAAAATTATTCCTATCTAATAGATAAAAAACCAAATAAGAAGAATTATTATCAATATTTCAAACTTGCAAACATTCTATTGGATAAGAGAATGTTTGAAGACGCAAAAAGGATGTTTTTAAACATTGAATCATCTAAACTTTCAACTTATAATATTACATACAAGCATGCATCAGATGTTGGAGATGGAGGAAACATATATGGGTATGGAAGTTATACGTCAAACTTTAAAAATAAAGCTTGTAGAAAATTGGCGGAAATATATATAGAATTGTCGAAGTATGACTCAGCTTTGTTTTATTTAACTCGTGCAGATTCGATGTATAGAGTGTATTTTAATTGCGGGACTGGCCATTATTTGGATAGGGGTAAAATGAATGGTTTGTATCAGTACTGTTATATTCATCTTAAAAAATATGATGAAGTCGTTAATAAATATTTTAACCAGGACTACTTGGAAAATGAAGAACCTTTGGGTATTGCATTTCGTCATATTTATACAGAACAACAAATCAAAGATTCATTAAATTCTGCAATACGTTCAGTGGTATTTATAAAAGATACATCTGTAAGAGAATACTATACGTTTGAGCATTATGGCGACACAAACGAGAGAAAAGTTGTTCATACATATTATTCAGGTGAAGCATACTTTATGTTGTTTGGTAAATATCTAAAATTACCAGAGCCATTTTTAAGTCACGGTGCAAATTTTAGTAAACCAGATTTTATTCAACGATTTAGGAATTCTTGTTTTGTGCGAGAATTGCTGTTTAATAATTAAATGTTTAAGATCTACATTTGGAATACAATTTTCAGATTTGATTTCTGTATTTTTGACCATTAAGAATTATCAATGTTAGACATCGGCTTCTTTTGTTTGATTTTAGTACTTGTCAATTTAGGGGTAAGTTATTATGGGTTGAAAGACTTTCAGTTTTTTGAGAAATATCAGTTCAATATTGATGCAATTTTGATAAGAAAGGAATATTTCAGATTGTTAACTAGTGGTTTCTTACATGTAAGTTGGTCGCACCTTCTCTTTAATATGTTAAGCTTGTATTTTTTCGGTCCAACTATTGAGAATGGATTGGGTGGAGGAATACTGCTGCTCATATATTTCTTAAGTCTAATTTCAGGTAATCTGTTGTCTATTTTTGTTCATCGAAATCATTCAGATTACGCTTCAGTGGGTGCATCTGGAGCTGTTAGTGGAATTGTGTTTGCTGTGATTGCTCTTGAGCCAGGCATGGAATTAGGATTGTTGTTTTTGCCATTTAGTTTCCCAGCATGGTTGTACGGTTTGGGGTTTGTTGCAGTTTCAATTTATGGTATAAAATCAGGTAAAAGTACTGTTGGTCATGATGCCCATTTAGGAGGAGCAATTGTTGGTTTGTTAACAGCTGTGGTATTGGTTCCAGATGTTTTAAAAACCAACCTTTTTGTGATTTTGATTATTGTCATACCTACTTTAGTGTTTTTAATAGTCATCATTTCTAAACCTCATGTTTTGTTGTTCGAAGGAATGTCTTTTAGGCCTAAAGCACCTAAATTGACCATCGATCAGAAATACAATGCAGAGAGAACTGCAACCCAAGAACAGGTAGATAAAATTCTAGAAAAGATTAGTGAAAAAGGGATTGGTAGCTTGAGCGCAAAAGAGAAACAAATTTTAGATGAATATTCAAAGAAATAATCTGATTAATGTTTAAAATTCAGTACAACTTTTCGGCTAAACTTTGGCAGTATTCTGGTAAAGGTGCATGGATTTTTGTGACACTGCCAGAAGATATTTCAAAAGAGATAAGAGACAATTTGAAGTGGCAAGAAGAAGGATGGGGTAGATTAAAAGCCAAAGCAAAAATTGGCAAAAGCGAGTGGGAAACTGCCATTTGGTTTGATACCAAAGTGAATTGTTATTTGTTGCCTTTGAAATCCTTGATAAGGCAACGTGAAGCAATTGAAGAAGGTCAATTGATTGAGGTGATGATATGGCTTTGAAGGTTGTAAAGTATCAAAGCAATAATTCATGCCAATGAAATTGGAGATATTAACTTCTATAGAATTGACATAAGTAGCTTGCATTTGTATTACTTTTGAAATAGAAATATTCTGTTATGGTGTTCTCTGATGATGTATTGGTAAAGGATGCATTGAAAGACTTTTTCAATTGTTATGGTATTCCTCAGGACGCCTATACAAGAAAAACTTTTGTTATACAGGTTGGTCCAATTCCCATTCATGTTCCTAATATAGAAGCAAGAGTGAAAATTGCCCGTTTTCACGATTTGCATCACATCTTAACCTCTTATCCAGCCAATTGGTTGGGTGAGGCAGAGATAGGGGCTTGGGAATTGGCAACTGGTTGTAGAACATCGTTCATAGCTTGGTTTCTCAATTCTGGAGCAATGGTAGTCGGACTGTTTATCAATCCTAATGCTGTTGTGAAGGCGTTTAAAAGAGGTAGACAATCTGCCACCAATTTGTACCATGATTTTAACTATGAAGAGTTGTTGAGTTTGTCGGTTGGCGAAGTGAGAAAAAAAATTGGTTTAGCAAATTAAATAACATCTGTTTTATTGATTGGAATAGATATATTTGACCAATTAATTGATTTTATATGTTTAAAACTATGCACTCTGAGCAAATCGGTTTGGACGGACTGGCCCCAAATGAATTTTACTTACTAAGCAAACAGGCTGTTAAGGCATTAGGATGGGAATTGTTTTTCTTTAACGAGGATGGGATAGTTGCTATATCTTCTGGCAATAATGGTAAAATAGTTGATGAAATTAAGATAATAGTTGAGGATGATTCGGTCATGCTAGAAAGCAGATGCATTAGTGGAGACTTAATGGATTTTGGAAGAAATAAAAGACATCTAAAAAAGTTAATTGAGGCGATTGAAAATGAAAAACAATTGATGGATGCAGAGGCTCTTAAAGCAATGAGTGCAGAGATTCAACAAGAATATGTGCTATTAGACGATGGCTATAATCCTATTAAAACTCCAGTAGAAACTTTTGGATTTAAAGATTTTTTCATTCCTACAAAAGACTATTATATAACCCCAATTCTCATATACATCAATATCATTGTTTTTGTATTGATGGTCATTTCTGGTGTTGGAATTATGGACCCAGCTTCAGAAGATTTAATCAATTGGGGAGCTAATTACAGAACTAACACTTTGAATGGCGGATGGTGGCGTTTGCTTACAGCATGTTTTCTGCATATCGGTATACTACATCTATTGCTAAATATGTATGCTTTGGTGTATATAGGCATTATTTTAGAACCTATTTTGGGTAGGGTAAAATTTGTTTCTGCTTATTTATTAACGGGCATATTGGCAAGTTTTGCGAGTTTGTGTTGGCACAACAATACCGTAAGTGCAGGAGCATCTGGCGCTATTTTTGGCATGTATGGTGTGTTTCTAGCTTTGTTGATGATGAATTCTATTAATGCCTTAACAAAGAAAGCCTTCATGTCGAGTGTGTTGATTTTTGTGTTTTATAATTTGATTTATGGATTGAGTAAAGGTTCTAGTATAGATAATGCTGCACATATTGGCGGATTGTTGTCAGGTATTTTAGTTGGATTTGCAATGCTACCAAGTTTAAAACAACCAGAAAATTCGAGATTGGAGAAAATGAGTGTTGGCGGACTAACGATAGCAGTTGTATTGGTTATAGTGGGTTTCATCAATCAAATTCCTGATGATATGGGCAGATATTTTAAAACAATGGATGCGGTGAGCAAAAAAGAAGAGATGGCGATTAGAGTATATATGTTGCCAGACACTTTATCAACCGAAACTTATGTGGCATTTATTGATGATGGATTAATGAAATGGCGCGAATGCGATTCAATGATTAAATCTCTAAACAATGGGGATTATTCAGAAGAAATAATAAAGAGGAATCAAATGTTGTCTCAATATTGTCAACTTAGAATGGAATCTTATGAATTATTAAAGAAACGCATAGTTGAAAATTCGTATGCATATGATACTCTTTTATCATTAAAAGATATGGAAATACAGAAGGTTATGGAAAAGTTGGCGCAATAGAAATGGTTTGAGATAGAATGTGTGATGTTCTAGTACAATATAATTTGGGTATTAATGTTGAGATTTTTGGGTAGTTATTGCTAAACAAATTAGTATTTGAAAATTTAAATATCTTATTATATTTGTTTAGACTATGGAAACAATCTATCACATCGTTAACGATAAAAAAATTATTGAGTACCAATCAGAAAACCTCATTATCAAAACCATTCAGGATGCCATCGACCTATTGGGTATTTTGTATTTTGAAGGCATAGAATATGCTGTTCTACATGAAAAAAATATCTGTAAAGAGTTTTTCAAACTCAGCAATGGGTTGGCTGGAGAGATTCTACAAAAATTCTCTAATTATAGAGTAAAGTTGTTTATAGTAGGTGATTTTTCGAATTACAACAGCACAAGTTTATCAGATTTTATAAGAGAAAGTAATAAAGGTAATCAGGTAAATTTTGTAGAGTCGATGCAAGAAGTTAAGCAGATTCAGCAATAGTATTACAATAAGAAATCGACATCAGGCTCATATTTTTTTAATCGAGCTTTTAAAACTTTGTTTTCATCTCTTAAAGTTCGTATGATATCCAATAGAGTTGAAAGGTCATCTGCATCTACATTGTTTTTGTGTAGGTTTTCAACTTTAGAATGTTGTCTCTGATTGGCTTGTTCGGATTCTGACTGTAAGTTCAAATTCTTTAGAATTTCTTCAGAATTAAATTCAAGCAATACGGCTCTGCTAACATTTAATATTTCAGCAATTTGAGTAATCCTAGATAAGTTGATATCAGAATCACTTCTTTCTATTTTACCATATCCACTAACACTAAGTCCGAGTTGTTCGGCCATATACTCTTGGGTATAGTTTCTAAGCTCCCTTATTTTTCTGATATTTTCTCTAAGTAACTTCACTTACCTTAAAAGTAACATTTTAGTACAAATAAAGTGATATTAGTCTATATAGTCAAGCAAGTTGTTCGTTTAACAAAAATAAATTTGTAAAATAAATAAATGCTTATGAGGAAAATATACAAATTTATCAAACCTACATTCTTAGTGAGACGACTAATAATCTTTTCATTATTAGCACTTTTAATGTTTGAAACTAAGGCTTTTAATGGCGGCACATACACCATTAATCCAGGTTCAGCGGCATCATCAAACAATTACCTCTCTTTCACTGCCCTGTTTAACGATTTAAGGAATGTGACAAGAGGAGATGGTGGTCCGGCAAATTATTCAGTTGGAGGCGCAGGGTTGCAAGGCTCTATAACGGTTAACGTGTCAAGTGGTACTGGTCCGTATAACCAACAATTGAGCATACCTGCTATTTTAGGTGCTAGTTCTACAAGAACCGTTACCATTAATGGCAATGGTACTACACTAAGTTTTACCCCAACATCTACAGCTGCAGGAGGAGTAATTGATTTAAATGGTGCAGATTTTATTAGTTTTAACAATCTAACCATAGTAAACAACGCAACATTCGGTTATTGTGTTTGGCTGAGAAATGGAGCAGATTTTAATGCGTTTAGAAATTGTAATTTTAGATGTCCTTCAATGATAGGCTCAACCACTGGTACAGCTTATATATGGATTTCTAATGGAACGACTTCACCATTTTCTTATAGCAGTTCTGGGAACAACAATGTATTTGAAAATAATAATTTAAGAACGGCTAATAGCAATGGACCGTATTATGGTATAGTAATGGTCGGACCAACAACTTCAAATTTAACCAATGGAACTTCAGGAAACAGATTCATCAACAACAACATTCAAAACTGGAGGTATTGTGGATTCTTTATTTCTTACACTTCGAATACAGAGTTTGTTGGGAATACAGTACATAACACCGATTACACGGTAACATCTTTCAAATATGGAATTTATTTGAACTACGCAACTGGAACGTTTGATAGAAACAGAATTTATAATATTGATGGTTCTGGTGTGTCTACAAATTCAATTTACCCGATATACTTTTATAATTTTAACAACACCACACGAAACAGCACTTTAAATAACAATAGTGTTCACTGTAGAACTTCAGGATTCAATTACAATTATATTTATAATTATGCATCATTATCTGGAGCTAGCTTAAGTATTGTTAACAATACTTTTGCCCACGTTTCAGGTACAACAGTTAATAACAACTCAACTACTTATGTTGTCTATGGAGGTTATTGGAATGTGTTTCGCAACAATTTGTTGTCGTGTGATTTTCAAGGCACAGGTACGAAGTATTTGTATTATGATTTTTCTGGTACATCAGTTACCAGTTTTACACACAACAATTTCGATTTAAGAGCATCAGGTACTACCCATATTGGATACGTTTCAAACCAAGCCAGAACCACCATGTCTGATATGTATTCTGCTGGATTTAATTCTACCAATATTGCGGTAGATCCTAACTTCATCGATGAAAATACGACATCAGATTTGCATCCAACATCTGTAAGAATGTGTAATAAAGGAACACCTGTTACTGGCATTACAATAGATTTAAGAGGCAATTCTAGAAATCAAGATAAACCAGATATTGGAGCAATAGAATACTTGTTGGATATTTCTATGAATGCCATGTATGTGCCTCTGTCAAATCCAATGTGTTCTGGATACTCAAGCACCTTAAGTGGAACTTTGCGAAACAATTCAGCATTTAATGTAACAGGAATTGATGTGGCCTACTTGCTCAATAGTTCGGCTCCAAATCAATTGTTGTTAAATACTGTTTTGAAGCCAGGTGATACATTCAGATTTAATTTTCCAAAACCAATTGTATTCAGTAAAAGTGGTCAGAATAGCATGAGGTTGTATTATGGTAACGGTGATGATAACGCGAGCAATGATACACAAAGGGTGTTGTTCAATGTCGTAGAATCACCAGGAGGTGCAGAGTTTAATCCTATTGTTAGTGGTCAGTCAATTTACGACTATCGAAACAAAGGGTATAGTGTTATGCCAATTGATGAACAATTTGAATTGGAAATGAGCGCACCTAGAAAATATAGCATGTCAGATTACAACATTAAATGGACCAATCAAATATGGGTTCAATCAAGTTCTGGTGCTGTTTTGCCTAATAATTCAATCGTATATAATCACCTAAATAATGGTAAAATAAGTTTCGCTGCTCCATATGCATATTTAGATAGTACAGTGTTTTTGCATGTAAAAGTGATAGACTTTTTGACAGGTTGTGACACCATTTATAAAAGAGAAATAGTTGTAGCCCCTAAAGGTTCACCAAAAGTAATTTTACCAAGTGTTTTATGTGATGGATCAGAGATCTTTTTTGATAATATTTCTACTGTTAGTTCCGGTCAGCTTTTGTATCAATGGAATTTTGGAGATGGTTCTTCAATAGATGATGCTACAAGCCCAGTTCATCAATTTCCTTCATTTGGTTCTTATACGATAACTATGAGAACTATAACAGCTCCGTATGGGTTTACAAAGGATTCCTCATTCGTCGTTAACATCAATGAAGTGCCAAATGTTAAATTCCGTGTTAACAATGCTTGTGCCGGAACTGCAGTTAGATTTACCAACATGACCACAATTGGTAATGGCGTATTACAGTATGAATGGAATATGGGAGATGGAAAAGGAAGTTCTACTGCCGTGAATACTACGTATAATTATGCCAATACTGGGGGGTATAGGGTGACTTTAAAAGCCATTTCCAACGGTTGCATAAATGAGTATTCAAGAATAGCTTATTCATTGCCAAAACCAATTGCTAATTTCTCAATGAGCTCTAATACTTTTTGTGAAAATGAAGCGGTAGTATTTAACAATCTGTCTCAGATTTCAAATGGACAAGTAGGCAGTATGTGGAATTTCTCTGAGATGAATAGTACAACTACATTTACGCATCCATCTTATGATTTTAATACTCCTGGTAGTAAAACCGTACAGTTAAAAGCAATATCTGAATTTGGTTGTACAGATTCAATTTCTAAAACAGTTGTTATTCGTTCGGCTCCTGTGGCAGATTTTAGTGCTGATTTTACCTGTAGCTTAACTCCTGGTAAATTGATGAATACCTCAACGATTCCTGCAGGTGAATTAGCGCAATACAAATGGGAATTTGGGGCTAATATGCCAAGTTCAAATTTAGAGTCTCCTACTGTAAAATGGCAAAGTGCAGGAGAGAGAGTTATCCGAATGGACGTAAAATTGGGTAACGGCTGTTCGGATACAAAATCTAAGTCAGTTGTAGTCGGTGAAGAACCTATTGCATCTTTCAGAGCAGAGGATAAATGTACAAATGAAGATGTAGTGTTTGTGAATACTTCACAATGGAAACAAGGCAGTATCAAATATGAGTGGGATTTTGGCGATGGATTTACTTCACTTATAGCCAATCCAAAACACTCATACTCAAATTTGGTTGCTAGCACATATACAGTTAGATTGGTTGCAAGTGTGGAGGATGGTTGCAGTGACACATCTATAAATACAGTTACTATCCATCCTAAACCAAGTTCTTGTGATTTCGATATCCGTAAGAACTTTTTGAATGGCGCAAGAGGATTTGATTTTGTGCCACTAGGAAATACTCAGAAAATTGAGTACACATGGTTAATGGGAGACGGCGGGAAGGTTCTGAGCAACGAGACTGGTGTTAAATACAATTATACATTTAATAAGAAATACTGTGTAACAATGATAGCAAGAAATGAAGCTGGATGTGAATGCAGTCAAGTTAAGTGTATAACCATTAATACAGACATCAATGATTTAGAAGCATTGAGCAACGGAGTGAATGTGTATCCAAATCCAAGTAATGGAGTGTTCTATATCAACAATTCAACTGAGTTTGCTCTTGGAGAAGTTAAAGTCATTGATATGGCAGGTAAAGTAGTGTCTTTAAGCAACGGTCAAACAAATGAATTGGATTTGACACATTTAGAATCAGGATGGTACACAATTGAAATGCAAATAGGCGGAAGAGTAGTAAGTAAAAAATTGAGTATACTACATTAAGAATCATAATGAAATAAAAATATCAGTAAGGCTACTTGTATCATAGTAGCCTTACTGGTTTGTAAAGTTGGATAGTTAGCTTAAATATATAAACAAAATTAAATGTAAAAGATAAAAAACATAAATAAAAATATATGTAAAATTGTTTAGATTTTTGCATCGATTTAATTTTAAAGTATGAAAAGAATAACTGTAGCTAAAGGTGATGGTATTGGTCCAGAGATTATGGACGCCACACTTAAAATTTTAAAATCTGCTGGAGCGCAGATAGAAATTGATGAGATTGAAGTAGGAGAGAAAGTGTATCTTTCTGGAAATACTTCAGGTATTTCTGATGCATCTTGGGATGTGATTAGACGAAACAAAGTGTTTTTAAAAGCTCCAATAACGACACCACAAGGAGGCGGTTACAAAAGTTTGAATGTAACAACTAGAAAGTTTTTGGGTTTGTATGCCAATGTTAGACCTTGTGTGAGTTTGCATCCTTATGTGGCAACTAAGCATCCAAAAATGGATGTTGTAATCATCAGAGAGAATGAAGAAGATTTGTATGCAGGTATCGAACACAGGCAGACAGATGAAGTGGTTCAATGTTTGAAATTGATTAGTCGACCTGGTTGTGAAAAAATCATACGATATGCGTTTGAGTATGCTAAAGTGTATGGTAGAAAAAAGGTGACATGTTTTACAAAGGACAACATCATGAAACAAACAGATGGATTGTTTCACAAAGTATTCGAGGAGATTGCGCTAGAATATCCAGAAATCGAGAATGAACATTGGATAATAGATATTGGAGCAGCAAAGCTTGCAGATACTCCAGAAGCTTTTGATGTTATTGTAATGCCTAATTTGTATGGAGATGTATTGTCTGATGTTGCTGCACAGATAGCAGGATCAGTTGGTTTGGCAGGTTCATCAAACATTGGAGAAACATGTGCTATGTTTGAGGCAATACATGGTTCGGCACCGAGAAGAGCAGGGCAAAATATGGCAAACCCTTCTGGATTGATACAAGCTTCAATTATGATGTTGATTCATCTTGGTCAAAGCGATGTTGCTGAGAAAATTCAGAATGCATGGCTAAAGACCATAGAAGATGGCATTCACACTTACGACATTTACAAACCTGAAGTAAGCAAAGAAAAAGTTGGAACCAATGAATTTGCGGATGCGGTAATTGCCAATCTTGGAAAAGAGCCAAAAAGCTTGAAAAAAGTGAGTTATGCCAAAGACAATCAAATCAAATTGCCAAAATATCAAAGGAAAACAAAACAAGACAAGCAACTTGTAGGTGTAGATGTGTTTGTGCACTGGGATCAAACAGATGCGAATCAATTGGCTGAAGTGGTTAAGAAAATGGAGACATCTAATGCTAAGTTGAGCATGATAACCAACAGGGGTATTAAAGTCTGGCCAAATGGCTTTGAAGAAACTTTTTGTACCGATCACTGGAGATGTAGGTTTAAACTTGATGTTAAAAAATTTGGAAAGCAAGACATAATTGAGTTGTTAAGCAATGCAAATAACCAGGGAATAGATACCATCAAAACAGAAAACCTTTATGAATTTGACGGAGAACTAGGGTATTCATTAGGACAAGGACAATAATATGAAGCAACATACATTAACACTTGTAGATGGCAGTTTTTCAGCACAAGAGGCCATTGATATTGTCACCAAATTGTTTAAAGTGAAAATAGAATTTCATGAAAACAAAATCAAACATGAAAGTAATGCTGAGGATATAAAGATGAGGGAAAAACGCATCAAGCAAATTCAAAATGAATTATTAGAATTCCGTCATGCCATCTCATCACAAGACAAACACATACAATTAAAATCACTAATAGAGGTTAGCAAATGAGCAATGAAAATTCGTTTTATTTAATCAAAGGAGAATTTAGTCCTGAGGAGGCCAGAGAAGTTTTACTGTCATTGTTTAGCTTTAAGATTCAATTCCACGAGAATAAGTTGTTAAGCGACAGAATTAGGGGGATAGACAATGAAGAAAAATCTCTCAATCGACTCAGAGACTTGAGAGCAAGTAAGAATAAAATTCAAGAATTGTTGTCTCAATATTCAGATTTAAATTCACAGTTACAAATTGAAGCTGAAGTTCAATTTTGTTTAGTTGTTAAAGAAGTAAAGGTCTAGGTAATATGTTTGATTCTTCCCGGTGCACAGCAATGTGCATCGGGATTTTTTGTTTTGAAATTAAAATCATTGATAATCAGTTAAATTTAAAATATAATGAAGTTTTATGCAACATAGTTTCAACATAATGCATCATAATGTAAAGTTTGGCTTGAAAAGTAGTTTTTTCTATTTTGCTATTCTACTCTTCAAGCGATAAGTATTCGGTGTTTGATTGTAAAAGTAAAAGGTAACTAAGATAATATTTAGAAGTTGTTAAAGGATTAAAGCGTGTTTTTACTTTTACAATTAAGGTGTAGCAGAGATGTTACACCTTTTTTTATGAAAAACGTGTTATACATAAGTAAAATTAAATGATAGATTTTCAGATAATTAGATGCGAAATGTAAAAATTTTAAAAAATTGTTTAAGAAAACTGCAACAAAAAATAAGTTGATAGCATCATAGGGTTGTAAATAAAAAATATTATGAAAAAAGTATTAACAAGTTTTATCGCAACTATTTTATCAATGTCTGCTTACGCGCAGACTGCTAGTGTAATGGCCATTCACAACAGTCCAGATCCAGCTTTGGATTCTGTAGACATGTATTTATTACACAACGGAAACTCTACATTGTTAAAAAACAACTTTGCTTTTAGAGAAGCAACAGCTTTTGCAAATGTTCCTGCTGAGTCACCAATCAGAATCGTGTTCGCTGGAAAAGGCAGTACATCTATCGCAGATTCGGTTGTGGGTTTTGGCTACAATCTTCCTAACAATGGCAAGTTCATTTTAATTGCTCAAGGGCATTTTCAAAGTGGATTTAATCCTCAAAAAGCATTTGAGTTAAAAGTCATTGGCAATGCAGAGAATGCAGCATCTTCATCTGGCAACAAATTGTTGGTGTATCACGGATCAACAGATGCGCCAAGTGTGGACATTAATGCATTCACAGTAAGAACAGCCGCAGAGCCAAGTACTTTGGTAGAGTCAGCTTCTTATGGAGCTAACACAGCTTACATCAGTGTGCCGAACGATGATTATTTTGTAAACATAAGCGTAGCTGGTGAAGAAACAGCATTGTTGACCTATTCTGCACCACTTAAAACACTTAATGCAAACGGTGAACCAGTAGTAGTGTTTGCATCTGGATTCTTAAACCCATCTCAAAATTTGAATGGAAAACCATTTGGTTTGTTTGCAGTTCTAAGAACAGGAACAGTTATAGAACTGCCTTTACAGTCTACAGCTAAATTGCAGATAGTACACAATGCTCCTGATGCTTTAGCGTCAACTGTAGATATTTGGTCTGATGTTAGCGGAACGATTGGATTGTTAAAAGACAATTTGAATTTCAGAACAGCAACACCATTTTTAACCATTCCAGCTAACAAAACATTTAAAGTATGGGTTGCTCCAGGTAACAGTACTTCTTACACTCAAAATGTTTATGAATTAGAATTGAATGTACCTGGTGGTATGGAAATTTCAGCTTTGGCTCAAGGTGTTTTAGATACTTCTAAACATGAGAACGGTCCAAGTGTTGTATTTGACATCTACGGTGTAATTGCTCCAACTAAATCTTTTGAAGCTGGTAAGGTAACACTTGCTATCGCTCATGGAAGTACAGACGCTCCTGCTGTAGATGTAAGAGTTGGTGGTGCAAATGGTACCTTACTAGCTAGTAATTTAATGTTCTCTGATAACACAGAATCAATTGTTACAGATGCAAACGATATTACGGTTAGTGTGTTACCAGCGGGCACATCAAGTGTTGTGGCTTCTTACATTGCTCCTTTATCAGCATTTAGAGATAGTTCTATTGTTGTAATGGCTTCTGGTTTCTTATCACCAAATGTTCCAAGTGGCAAAGATGCTGGTGCTGGTTTTGGTTTGTATGCAGTTACTGCATCAGGCAGAGTTATTGCCTTACCGCTTAATACAACTTCTGTAAAAAATATAAAAACTGTACAAAATGTCACTTTATTCCCTAACCCTATAAAGGATGTTTTAAATATTGAAACTTCTGAAAAAGTGAATAAAGTTATTATTACCACAACAGATGGTAGAGTAGTATTAGAATCTTTGAATAGCAAAGAAATTAACACATCTGACTTGGCTAATGGTATGTACTTGGTTCAAGTTGTTACAGATAATGGAAATTTTAACTCAGTAGTTCTTAAATAAATAGAAAATAAAGTGTGCCATCTCCATCGAGATGGTGCACTTTTTTAAAACCAATTGCAATTATGCTTGTTTAGTAATAGTTGATTGTAACAAATACTGATATCGAATTAGTAAAAGCTTGTTTGAAAAATGACAAGTCGGCTCAAAAACGTTTGTTTGAAACACACGCCAAACAGATGTTAGGTCTTTGTTACAGATATGTTAATGATTACGATGTAGCCCATGATCTTATGCAAGATGGTTTTATCAAAGTTTTTAAAAACTTGGAAACATACAGAGGAGAAAGTCCTCTAAAATCTTGGATTAGAAAAATTATGGTCAACAATTGTCTTGGTCACATAAGAAAAGAAAAAAATAAAATCAAAACAGACATAGAACATGCCGAGCATTTGGTATCAGAAGAGCCTGTTTACAAAGATTTTTTAGAAATGGATTTGATTATGCGGGCCATATCAAAATTGCCAGATAATCTAAGGACAGTTTTGAATTTATTTGCTATAGAAGGATATACATATACAGAAATTGCCTATCAATTAGGATTGGAAGAGTCAAGCGTCAGATCAAATGTTCACAGAGCTAGAAAGCACTTGAATGAAATTTTAACAGCCAAAGTCAGAGTAAGCAATGATTAACGATGAAGAATTAAAGGATATGGCCGATAGAATTGAACTTCCAATCAAAGAAGGTACATGGGACTTTATTGAGACCCAGATACCACATTATCCTACCTCTAAAAGATTTCTCTTATACTGGAGAAGTTTTGCGTTGGCCATTTGTGTGTTTGCCCTAGCCATTACTACTGCTGCTTACTATACCAACAAAGATACCAAATCAACAAACAACCAATTCCTGTCTCAGTTGACAGATATCTCAACAGATCAAAATCAAACTTCAGGTTCTAATTCAATTACACCTGGATTACCTGATACTCAGCTTTCAGAGCCACAAACCAATTTAAACCCTACTACTGCTATTACAACTACTAAGGTCAATGCTGCCATAGGTAGAAAAAATGGTTTTAGAAATTACAAATTTGTAGAACCTATTGTACCAGAAGTTAGAGGTTCTCAAACAACCTTAAATGATAACAGCTATGATGAAACTACTAACAGAGATCATTCAACAATTGATATTGATTATCCATCAGATGGTGGAAATTCTTTGAATTCGTATTCGCATTCTTATGAGCAATCATTATACGATCAGTCTCTAAAAATAATATCTTTAAAACCCCGTGCTTTCAGCTACATACTTGATGCCAACAAGGTCAATTTACTCAAAACAAAACAACCTTTTAAGTATTTTATTCAACTCAATTATGGATTGTTGAATTCAAATATTTACATCAACCCTGAGTTGATGAAGTTGCCAAAAGGTAAAGGAAGCGAAATCAATTTATACAATGGTGTAGCCTACAAAAAATGGTCATTCTCTTTGGGGTTGCATTATGCTAAGTTTACACAAACAACCTCTATGGGTGAAAAACACGATACAACTTACTACCAAGTGTTTAAACCGAATTTTGAAACTGTTTTGCCAAGCGAATATAAAAATAGATTGCACGATACTTCAAATTTGTATCTTTCTGGAACCAACCATAACACAGTCGAACAGAACTTTACTTTGCTTGGATTGTCGATGAATGTGGGTAGAACTTTACTGAAATACGACAATTTTTCAATGAGTTTGCATTACGGAGCCAACTACAAGTTGCTTAAGAAGGCCAATACTTTCTTCTACGATAGCATCAATAAAGCTGCTGTACCTTTCACTCAAAATGATAAAGGCATAGTGTTTAAAAATTTATTATCAAGCAGGGTGCAACTTGGCTTCAATTATAACATCAATAGCCATGTATCTTTGAATGTGTCTCCATTTGTTGACTATTTCCATAAGCCATTTATTAAGCATTATTACAAAGCTGATTTCTTAAATTACGGAGCCACTGTTGGTGCCACCTACAGTTTTAGGTAGGAATCCGTTTATATGTCGATTATTTATTAATAAGTCGACATGTATAAGGTGTATTCCGATTTTTTGACCAACTAAAGTCCATGACTTTTTTTGAATTTTCCTGAATGATTTACATTTGAATGTTATTCTATGTTACAAATCATTCGCACAGATTCAAGCAACTCTGATTTTAATCATTTGGTTGCACAATTGGATCGTTATTTAAAAGTTTCTGATGGCGACGACCATGCTTTTTTCGATCAATACAACAAATTGGATGCAATTAAACATGTTGTCGTGGCGTATTTAAATGAGGTGGCTGTTGGATGCGGCGCCATTAAGCATTACGAAGATGGGGTAATAGAAGTTAAACGTATGTTTGTGCCAGTTGAATTCAGAGGAAAGGGTATTGCTAGTAATGTTTTAAATCATTTAGAACAATGGGCAAAAGAGTTGGGATACACTTCTTGTATTTTAGAGACAGGTAAAGTGCAAATAGAAGCTGTGGCTTTGTATCACAAAAATGGGTATCAAGTCATACCTAATTACGGTCAGTATGTTGGAGTTGATTTAAGTATATGCTTTAAAAAGGACATATAAGTTGACGGCTATTTTCGATTGGTAAAATTAAATTAATGATGCATTTGATTTAATTTGTATAAATTTGTCTTTATGAATGCTGTAAAAAGTACTTATACATTAGACGAAAAAGACTATTTGATACAAATGCTGTATTTCGCCGGGAATTCTAAGCTGGTTAAGAAAAGTCAAACACGATCAACGTATATTTTGCCCTTTATTTATGGGATGATGGCATTGTGGTTTTTTTTAGGCAAAGATTATGTTGTGTCTGTTGTGTTCTGTATCATAGCTTTGTTATGGGTGTTATTGTATCCAGCTTATCACAGAAAGAAGTTATTAAAAACATACCAGTATCACGTTGCTGAGCACTACAAAAATGCCATGAACCGTTTAGTGAGTATGGATTTGCAAATCAATCAGATCAATGTTAGCGAACCTGGTTCTGAATCTCAAATCAACTTGAAAGAAGTTGAAAAGATAGTTGAAATTCCTTCTTATATTATTTTTCATTTGCGCAATACCCACAGATTGTTTGTCCCTATGTACAAATTGGACAATAAGGAGGATTTTAGATTGGCTGTAAATGAAGTGATAAAGGTCAATTCAATTCCATATGAACTGAAAAGCGATTGGGATTGGAAATGATTACTTTGAATAGGTGATGAATTTAAATCCGAAATATCCTGTATTGAGGCAAAGTTTGATGTTGTCTCCTTCTGCATATTTGGCGTAAACATCGCTATGTATTTCTAATCTGGTTGTTTTGCCTTTTAGATTGACAAATATATAGTACGAACGGGATTTAGAGTTGCTTTCACCTTTTTCTTTAATAAGATAATTTTTACAGGTTTTATCAGAGATATAAGCTTCATTGATTCTAGCTCCTAGTCCAAAACATGTAAGTGAAAACGTGAAACAAATTGGCATCAAAATCCCACTTCTATTTTTGTATTTGTAGGATGAGATTTTTGGATATTTAAATTTTAATAGTTGAAATACTAAGACACCGAAAATTGCACCCGAAAGGATGCATACTATTGGAAAAAGGAGCCAATTGATATAGTTTTCTATGTTGCTTAAACCAAATCCAAAAAAGAAAAGTGAGCCTAAGGCTGTATAAGTAAAGAAATGGTAGATTCTATCCATTGTAATCTGAACGTAACATGGCGTAAAGTTTTAAATCTTGAAATTGACCATGCAGCAATTCAGCTTGACTCAATAGACCTTCATATGAGAAATTTAAACGCTCCGGAATCTTTTGACTTTTGGTGTTGTTATAGCCGCAGCGGATTTCTATTCTGTTGAATTGAAGGGTTTCAAAACTGTATTTTAGCAATGCATTTGTAGCTTTTGTAACGATGCCTTGGCTTTCGAAATCTTTGGCAATCCAATAGCCAATTTCAGCAATTTTGTTCATGTTATCAATTTTGTAAAGCCCTATTCTGCCTATAATAACTTGGTTGAGGGTGATAACAAAAGCATATTCTGTTTTAGAATTGTATCTTTCTACTGAACCAGCAATGAAGCCTTTTATGAATTCAACAGAATGCATGTTTAATATCCATGGCATCCATGTTTTGATGTGTTCTCGGTTGGCATCAGCTATAGCGAATAATTCATCTGCATGCCTTGGTTCTACAAGTTCTAGATGCAAATGTTCTTCTATTGTAATGGTCATATTAGTTGACTAGTCCCAAATCTTTAAAAGTGTTGCCTCTATTAATGTCTCCGGTTGTATATCCGAGTTTGAACCAATACATCCTCTGTTTAGATGTGCCGTGAGTAAAGGCGTCAGGCACTACCTGACCGTTAGCGCGCATTTGCAATCTATCATCTCCAACAGCATTTGCAGCACCTAGAGCTTCTTCGATGTCACCTTCTTCTATAATGTCTTTCATTTTTTGGTTGTAGTGAGCCCAAATACCTGCGTAGAAATCGGCTTGTAACTCAAGAGCAACTGAGAGTTTATTGGCATCAGTTTCACTTAAACTTTGCTGTTGTTGATGCACTTTGTTGGAGGTGCCAAGAAGGTTTTGGACATGGTGACCAACTTCGTGTGCTATAACGTATGCACAAGCAAAATCACCTGGAGCACCGAGTTTTTGCTTAAGGTCATTAAAGAAACTTAGATCGATATACACTTTGTTGTCGGCAGGACAGTAAAATGGTCCAACCGAGCTGCCGGCCTGACCGCAACCAGATTCTACAGCATCTCTAAACAGTACCAGTTTGGGTTCTTGGTATTGTTCGCCAGACTGTTTGAAAATGGTATTCCAGACGTCTTCATTATCAGCTAAAACAACTGAAACAAAGGCGGCCATACTGTCTTCTTCTGGGGTTGAAACTTGGCTGCTAGATTGGCTAGGAGCCATTTGTTGCTGAATCACCTGATTGAGCACTTCAGAAGTGTCACCACCAGAGAGTAATTTTATAACGATTAAAACGATACCGATGATACCGCCGCCAATAACGGCTTTGCCACCAGTACTTCTTTTGTCTTCTACATTATCACTTTGACGTCGTCCTATCCATTTCATAAGATATTTTTTTTTCAAAAATAGGGAAGAGGGAATGGATTCCATAACGACAATTGAATTTTGTAATAAGTGATTGGAACTCAAATCATATTAAAATAAAAAAACCTGCCTTGAAAGGGCAGGTTTAAAAAAATTGTTTTAAATCTATTGTTTTACCATATAGAAGAGGCCACCAACAGAATTGTCGGTGCCATTGTGCCATTTTCCGTTTATGGCCTTTAATTTAGGGTCTACATTTGCTCTAATGATGAAGCGAGAACCACTTCCCACGTAATTGTAGTCAACAACTATTGTGTTATTCGAAGAATAAATCCAGTTGCCGACTGCTTTGCTTCCGCCTGTTGTGTCATTCAATGCAGCGTCATAAATAATGGCATTTCCACCAGATTGAAGAACCATGCAATAGCCATTACTAGGATTGTAAAAAGAAGTATCTGAACTATTGATAGTTTTTCCACCATAAAATCCATCCCAAGCACCAATAAGAGAAGGAGCGGGTTCTTTTTCAACCGTAATTGTTTCGGTTTCTTTTTTGCAAGATGCCAATGCGCTTAAAACTAAAGCAGACAATAGCAGTGTTTTTATTTTAATCATGGAGCAAAAGTATCAATGGAAAAATGATTTTTCCAAATTTTAGGATTGAATATTAAAACAAAAGTTTATAACCGATTTAATATTTGAAGATTAAATTTAAAAACATTAAAAACTACGTATGAAGAATTAGATAAATTGAATGATTATTGTGGTTTTAGTAAAGTTATTAAATTTAGCAATCAACGTTGAATTCTTTTTAAATAACGAATAACATTTTTCTTAATGCCTAAGCAAATCACAAAGCGAACGCAAAATGGGTTCGGTGTCTTTACCAGATTTGATGGCATCATTGAGTTCGTTGATGGTTCGGGCTATGCTTTTAAAATGTTGTTTGGAGTAGAAGTGAAATTCTGCTTCTAGTACGGTGCAAGTTTTATTGTTGTGTATTTCTATCGAAATTAAGCGCATGATGTCAGCGCCAATGCGTTTAAATAGACGGTCTTTAGCGCGTTTTTTCAAGAATTCAGGGGTATAATTCTGAAAATCATTCAAAGTAATCTCCTCTTTAAACTCAAACTTCATGTCTCAAAATTATAGCAAAGAAAAATTGTTTTCTGCTAAAAATTTTGGCATGTTATTGATTTGAATTTATGAACTCAACTCTTATTTTAGAGGATGCCTCGCAGCGCTGCTGCTCGGTTTTTTTTGTGGCCGCATCTTAACCCCGGCCTTGAATTTTTTTCAAAAATTCTGCAACCGGGGCTAAAATGCTTCGCACGCACTTACAGTGCTATAGTTAATAGAGAATGAGATTGAGAATGTTTACGGAGAGCGAGACTTTGAGCTCTGTAAGGGCGGACGAAGGTAATTAGCCCAGGTTGCAGTGTCGCCGTTAAGGCGATACAAGGCCTGGGGTCTGAGTTAAATGACCCACAATGATATAGAAGCTCCGTAGGAGCGTACCTATCTTTGTAGCCCAGGGTGTGTAAGCCGTTTAGGCGAAACAAACCCTGGGCTACAAATGCGCCCCACGAATCGGAGCCCCGTAGGGGCGACTTGTATAAGAATCAATCTAAAAAATAATTTAAAATAGTCTTCCCCAAAATAAGACAAGAAGGGAATTCTGTAGTCGCTAAATTGTGACTTATAAATGGGAAGAGTTCATAGAAATTGAGTAATCTTTTGACGTTTAATGCATTCGCATTAAGCATCGATTTGGCTAAAGATTCTGCTAATTTGTAATAGTCGAAAAGTTGTTCGTTTGAAAGCAGCGAATCTGAGCGGATATTTCTTGATGATTGATACAATCTGTTGAAAATAGAATCAACGTCTTCTTCCATTAAAAAGAATTTGTTTTCTATGGTGATTTTAAATGAGTCCCGTGATGTATTAACCAATACCTTGCAGACACGTTTATCTATATACTGTATTGTATCTTTAATAGAAGCAATGCTCTTTATATAACAATCGAATTCATAGAAGCTATTTTTTTCTTCTAATATTACTTTTCCCATAATCTCTTCCCAAGCAAATACTAGATTACTGTCTTTCCATATCTGAAAGTTTTCAACTAGACTCTGTGAGTCGTTTAAACTCGTCTTCGAGAAGGACAATTTTAAAGAATCTTTACCCCAGAGATGGATAGATATGATTGTCAATATGAATGTTAGTTTTAGTTTCAATTTGTGTTAATATTTCATATAGGATTAGACATTTAACACAAAAATATCCTTTTTTATTTTAAACTAATTTATAATTTTAATATACCTCGCAGCGCTGCTGCTCGGTTTTTTTTGTGGTCGCATCTTAACCCCGGCCTTGAATTTTTTTTCAAAAATTCTGCAACCGGGGCTAAAATGCTTCGCACGCACTTACAGTGCTAGCGGTGATAGGAGAGTGAGATTGAGAATGTGTGCGGAGAGCGAGACTTTGAGCTCTGTAAGAGCGGACGAAGGTAATTAGCCCAGGTTGCAGTGTCGCCGTTAAGGCGAAACAAACCCTGGTCCTGGGTAAAAATGACATTTCATTTTTAAATAATACCCGTGTTTTTGGCGAAATTGATCAATGCCGCGGTGTTTTTAATGTCGAGTTTTCTTAGGATATTATTCCTGTGTGTTTTGACAGTTAATGGAGAAATAAATAAAACCTCAGATATCTCGTTATTAGTTTGTCCTTTGGCTATGAGTTTGATGATTTCTATTTCGCGTTTGGATAAATCGGTAAAATGCTGTTGATTGCCAGTGTTGTTCAACTGAATATCTACTTCTTCTATAGATTTTCGGATGCTTTCTGAGAGGTATACTTTGTGTTGACCGATGGTTTCGAAAGCCAACTTTAATTCTTCTTTGTTGGTGTTTTTAGGTAAAAATCCAGATGCTCCCGACTCAATAGCTCTCGAAATGATCAATGGGTCACTGATCATACTTATCACTAAAATAGGTGCTTTAGTTGACGATTTTTTTAATTGTTTTAAAACTTCTATGCCATTAATGTCTGGAAGATTTAAATCGAGTATAATTAGTCCGGGTTGATGTTCTTCGATGCTACTAAATGCTTCACTGCCGTTGGTTACAATAGCCTTGCATTCCATGCCACTAACAGTATGGATAAGGCTTTGAAGCGCCTGTGCAAACAAAAGATGGTCTTCTATAATGACGAAGGTTCCGAACAACCCTCCAAAGATACTATTATTTTTATTTCAGTGCCTTTATCTTTTTGTTTATAAATTTCTAGTATGCCTCCTAATATATTTACCCTTGATTCTGAATTGATAAGGCCATTTCCATGGTTGTTATTCTTCCATTTTCCATTGTCAGAAACCGACAAAATAAGTTGGTTATTGTCTTTTAAAACACCAATAGAAATGGCATTACCGCCAGAATGTTTGATTGCGTTATTGATTAGTTCTTGACAAATTCTATATAAATGAATTTCGCATTCTTTTTTAAGACTTGGAATTTCTGAACTTCCTTCGAATTCGAAAGTTATAGATGGAAATTGATTTCTATAGACAATTACCAACGAATTTAATGCTGGAATTAAACCGTACATCTCTAATGGTTGAGGATTGATGCGATGTAATATGTCCCTGAAATCTGAAATAACATCATCAACAAGCACCGGCAATTGTTCACTTAACTCTTTGTTGCCGCCTGCTTTAACGGTTTCTGAAATAATTTTTATAGCACTTAGTTTGCTTCCTATAGAATCATGGAAATCTTTACTAATTCTGTTTCTCTCATTTTCAGTTGTTTCTAAGACCAAGCTTAATTGCTTAAGTCGGTTTCTTTCTTTTTGTTGTATGCGATATCTTACGAACATTATAGCCAATATTGCTATGCCAATAATTGAGGCGATGTAAAACCAAATACTAGCCCACCAGGGGGTTTCTATCGTAATGTAAAAAGTATGAACATCGCTTTTTAGTCCCCAATAGACACTATAATACTCTAATTTATGTTTGCCATTATCGAGATTCCCTGTTTGAATACTGCTGCCATTTAAAAGTGTCCAATTGGAATTGCCCGAGAATCTGTAAAATACTCTTAAGTGATTTTTTATTTCTTTTGAATTGTTGTTGCCGAATAAAATTTGAATACTTCCGGCATTGTGTGGACAAGTAAATTGACTAACAGAAGCTGTTTTAAACCACTTGTTTTGGAAGCCGATATGGCTAATGAAAATTTCTGGTTGTGACCAAATATTAGGTTTATTGATATAATATAAATGTCGCCCTACCATTAAGTTAATACTTCCATGCGCATAAAATGGTATACCTGCACCAATATAATTTTCGTAGTATTCTAGTTTAAGCAAGTTGTCGTTATCGCCAAGAATGCAAAGGGTATTTCGAGTCGAAAAGTATAATTGTTTGTCAATAATACTGATGCCATATACTTGGTCGTGGTACTCCTTACCGTTTATGGTTAATTGTTTTAGCGTTTTTGTTTTAGGATTGAATTTGATAACACCATCAGCTGTAGCCAAATAAATAACATCATTGAATTTGATGATTTGATTCACTAGTGCACTATTATTACCAGCTTTAGTAAAATCACTAGAAGAAATATAGTACCCTTTTTTTGTTAAAAAATTGTAATACATCAGTCCGTCATTGCCATTCGCGCCCATGTAGTAATAGCCATTGCCATCGTACAGTATAGATCTTACAGTTCTAAACCATTTTATTGTATTGCCATTAAATGTGCCTTCTTCTTTGGTTTTTAAATTTATGTAATAAATAGGTTGGCGGTAAAACGTCAGAACTAGAAATTGGGTGCTTTGATCGTAATGACCGGTAATGCCTCTGTAATTGTTGATGTTTCTCTCAGAACTATCTGAAAACAATTGTAGTTTGTAGTAAGTTTGATTTTTGAGGTTAAAACCGCAATATCCACCATGACCCAATACAATTACATGTTCGTTGCCAAATGGAATCATTGAGTGTAAATTCTTGATTCTAATTGTTGTGTCTAATTGAATGTATCTTGTGATGTCATTGGCTGAATCATATTCTAAAATACCATCTCTACCATTAAGATAGAATTTTCCATTGTAGCTAATTTTCTTTTGAAGTCCTAATTCGTAATTAGAATTTTTAGGGAGAATGTTCTCTATTTTTCTCGGTTTTCTTTTGTTTCGGTCAATCACCACCAGTCCGTTAGATCCAGATGCAAAAATTGTATTTCCGTTTCCTTTTATGATTCTGAAGATATTGAGAGATTCCCCAATTTCAATGCTATCTGTTGTTTGATTTTCTATATTAAAAATATAGAGATTTTTATTCGCTAGATAATAGATTTCATTTTGGTATTTTGCTGTGCTATAGCTAGAAATTTGGTATTCTTTATGTTGGTCGTTGTAGACATTGTACACTATAAATTTACTGCCTGATTTATATACAACCTCATTACCTCTACATTCGATATTGTAGCAACCTAAAGAATCATAAGGCATTTTAATGTCACGTTTTTTAAGTGAATAGTTGTATGGTTGATACACATCTAAACCCTTTCTATGTGTTACATAGATGCAATGGTTTTTTTCTGAATATGCAATAGAACCTCTCCCAGAGTAAGTCTGACCGTTCGTGATTTCTTTCAATCCAGTTAATGGTTTGAATTTGAATTGTAACAAACTAAATCTTCCCAATCCATCACTTCCAGTTGTGAAAATCTCATTGTTGCCCATTGCACAATCAATGATTTTATAAGAATATTGTTCGCTGAAATCAAATTCTCTAAATTGGTAGTTTTTAGTATTAATGATGGATAAGCCATTATCTCTTACCAAAATTAAACTATCATTATGCCATGGAAAAATTTTTCTAACACTTTGGTTCAAATTGGTTTTAATGTTAACTATGTTTTCACCGTCGAATACACTTAATCCAATTCCCGTTCCTAGATAAATTAAGCCATTAGAGCCTACATAAATCGAATTGACTGTGTTTTCGTCAAGGCCACTTTCTGAATTGATAATCCTCACCTGTGCACCAATCGATTGAATGAATGTTAAACTGAAAATGATCAGTACTAGATATGTGCGTGTTGCTTTCAGTTTAGTGGATTACAACTATTGAAAATCTAAAAACTTGATTCGAGCTGATGGCGTAAATATAATAAACTCCATCTGAAAGTTCGCTTGTGTTAAAAATATTTTCACCTTCTATTAATTGTTTGGTGTCTATTAATACACCTATACTGTTGTAAATTTTTATTTCTGAAGATTTAGATGCTTTAAAGGTGACATGTTGGTCGGCTGGATTAGGATAAGCTACTATTGGCCAATCAGCGTTTATAGAACCAATATCAGTTAAATTATCCCAGCTATTTGCTCTGCAACCAATACTATCGGTAACCGAAACATCGTAAATGCCAGAATTGGTAACATCAATTTCGCGTTTCGTTTTTCCGATTACAATTGCTCTATTTAGATACCATTGATAGCTAGCATATACTTTATCTGTGCTTAGTTTGGAGAAACTGATAGAAACAACTTTTGGAATAAATTGCGGACGCTTAAACAAGTGCAACGTTATAATGCTATCGCAACCATTAAATTTGCTTAGTATTTTAATATAGTCTCCTGTTCTAGTGACATTGTCTCCAAAGAATTGTTTGAAATCTCCATGGCAGATAGTGTCGAAAATATCGATGTTTGAAACTGGTAAAATGTTGATAGTAGTTGTTAAGAAGCTATCGCATCCTAAATGGTTATCTATTGTGTCTTGATAGATTCCCGACTTGTTTTTCCATGTTTTGCCATTAAATATACTATCTCCTTGGCATACAGAAAATATAGCATTTCCCGTCGATTTTGGTCTTTCAGTTTGAGTAAAAATTATAATACTGTCACAGCCGTTGAAATCTGTAAGCGTATCTCTAAAAATGCCTGATCCAAATTTGACACTTTTGCCTACAAAGGTACCTTCACCAAAACACACTGTTTTTGAGAAACTATTGACGGTTATTGGTCTCTTTTTGATTTGTATAAATACTATACTGTCACAAGATTTGATATTGCTTAATATGACTTTGTAAACTCCAGTATCATTAAATGTAAAACCGTGGTAGTTCAAACTGCCGTTATAACAGATAAATGCTGAAGTATGCGTAGTGTCTCTTTTATTGATGCTTAAATGTCTAGTAACAATACTATCACAACCTTTAATGGCAGTGTATCGGTCTTGGTAATTGCCTTTTTGTTTTCTGTAAACTCCTCCTATCAATATGCTATCCCCTTCGCATATAACTGGGAAATCATCGGTATTTATAACATTGTCAACTTTTAAATTAAGTGTAACAATACTATCGCAACCATTATAAGTCTTGAAATTTCCAACGTAACTACCTGTAACATTTCTGTATTTTCCATCGAATAAGAAACTATCATTGCTGCAGATACTAAAATTTCTGCTTAGGTTGTAAGTTGGATTTACTTTGATAGAAGTTTGATAGATACTGTCACAGTTCTTGTTGGTTTTAAAATTGCTGATAAACGTTCCAGCAGTTTTAAATGATTTTCCGTGTCTAACTATTGAGTCGCCATTGCAAATCGTAAAACTCTCATTTATTTGGTATGATGGATGAACAATTAAAGTTGTATGAACGGTGCTGTCGCAACCTAAAATACTAATAGTTTTGTTTGTGTATAATCCACTAGTTTTTCTATACTGTCCGTGAATAAAAGCACTATCATTACTGCAAATAGTAATGGAGTTGTTGATGTTGTATGTTGTTTTTAGGCTAAGTATGCAGGTAACAATGCTGTCGCATCCAAACTGTGATTGTCCATTTAAAATATAAGTTCCAGCATTTTTGCGCCAAATAGCGTGAATGAAAATGCTGTCGCCATTGCAAATAGAAAATCTAAATGTGTCATTGTATTTTGGCTTAATATTAATCAATGTATTGAAAATGCTATCACATCCAAAGATTGACTTTAAAGTGTCTTTAAATAACCCAGAACTAGTATATTTTTTATTGTGAAGTTTAAGTGTATCACCAGCACATAGATTAAATGTATCTGATTTGAAGTATTTTGGATTGACTTTTAAAAAGACCCAAACCAAACTATCACAAGCTTTAACAGATTTACCATTGTAGAAATAAGTTCCTGTAGTCTTTCTAAACACATTGTGGATTTTAATGCTATCTCCACTGCAAATATTTACTCTTATAGTATCTTTGTATGACGGGTTAACAGTTAGGATAACCCTTGAAAAACTATCACAACTTTTTGTTGACGAACCATTGAAATCATAAGTGCCATTTGCTTTTCTCCAGATACCATGAATTCTAATGCTATCGCCTAAACAGATTGTTTTCTTTGTGGTATCTTTGGGTGAGTCAAAGATGGTAATGGTTTGAGTTAACTCGCCTTTACACCTTAACTCATTCTTTTTAGTAAATGAAAAATTTAAAATGAAACTATTGCCAGCATTGTGTTTGTATTTTAATGAGTCGAAAGTCGAAAGTTGAGTGCCATTTATTTTCCATTTGAAGTTGAAGGAATCTTTAGGCCAGATGCCGAGTTTGGTAATGTCTTGTTTGAATATCAAAGTGTCGCTTTTGCAAAACCTAATAGGCATTTTAATGATAGCGGTATCAAGCATCGGGCAATTAATGATGTCAAATGTATCAAAATGCCAAGTGGATCTGAATCGGTTGTTTTGAAGTGTCCAAATTCTGAAATAGTGTCTGCCTAATTTAAGAGCTGTATCAGTTTTTTCTGCAAGAGTTTTTTTAAGTGTATCTGAAATGGGATTAAGAAAAACTGCTTTGCCTTTATTGTTGTTTAATGTGGAATCAATTCGATAATAATATCTAGTGATTTTTCCTGTGTCTTTTTTGTCTTCGACATAAAACATTTGGAATTGCCAAGGGCTCCATAACCCTTTTCTGTTCAAGCTTCTCACATGGACATAGTGTCTTCCGAGTGTTAAGTTGTTCGAATTAATGTTGATTTGTTTTTTGATTGTGTCAGCTGCAGAAATGATTAATGGTGTCGCTTTCCCAACGCCTGGGTTTTTATCAATAAAGTACTCAACTTTTTCTATTGGTCCAGGGGTTACAGTATCATTGATAAAAAACATTTGAAATTGCCATGGACTCCACATGCCGAAATTGGTTTTGGCTCGACAATGTATAAAGTTTCTGCCTTCAGATAAATTAGTAATAGTTTTGTTGAGTAAGAGTTTAACAGTGTCAGCGGGAGTGATATTGATTTTTGTTGCATTTCCAACACCGGGTTCTTTGCCAATAAAATATTCTACTTGATTAATTTTCTTAGCAACAGTAGTGTCTTCAACAAAGAACATTTGAAATTGCCACGGACTCCAAAGTCCTTTTACTGTTTTTGCTCTAACATGGATATAGTGCCTTCCAAATAATAAATTTGAAGAATTTGTTTGTATAAATTGACTAACAGAACTAGATGGAGTAACATTTAATTTTGTCGCTTTGCTAACGCCTGGATCCTTATCTAAAAAATATTCTACTTGTTCTATGTTGCCCGTTTTTGTAGTATCATCAATAAAAAATAATTGTATTTGCCAAGGCGACCAAAGTGAGGAATCAGTTTTTGTTCTAATATACAAAAAATGTTGTCCATCTTTAAGCCCAACAATTGGAACAGAGAAGTTTTTAATGAGTGTATCTTTAGGTCCTGAAAAGCTTACACTATTAGCTTTCCCAACACCTGGGTCTTTATCGATAAAATATTCTAATGCTGATATTTTTTGAGCAGACACATTAGACAGAAATAAAAATGAGGACAGCACGAATGCTGCCCTGATTAATAGTCTAATTGGTGTGTGAAGCTTCAAAATTATAATTAATTAGAATGGGAAATTAATCGGGTTTACGAGCATTGATTTTCACTTTAAGAACATCTCCTTTTTTGATAACAGGATTCAATACCTCAAAGTCGTCGAATATAGCAACACCCGGAACATTGCCAGTAATTGAAAATTTATAGTTGCCTCCATAAAGTCCAACATCTGTGCTATCAGTTCCTCTATTTCTGCCAGGTGATGTTGATTTTAATCTCATGTCATTTGTGGTTCTATAAGAAGGTAAAAAAGAGCTTGTAAAATTGGTTTCAAAAACCGGGAGACTATCGTTGATATTGCCTGTACCACTTAAGTTGTTGGGATTGCTGTTGACACTATACGTCAAATTGTTTTTAAATGCTGGTCCACTGCTCAAAGTGTCGAATCTGGTTCTGTTAGTGACATTGCTCCAAAGAATGTTGTTGTAAATTTTCAAATAGGAATTTCTGAAAAAAACGATACCTCCACCACTGACAGAACTTCCTGATGATATTTCAAAAATGTTGTTGTTCAATAATAAATTGGATGAATTACCGCCTTCAAATACAGCATAAGATGGTCCAGTCATACTAACATTAGTGAGATATTTTGAAATATAATTGTGAGCAAGAATATTGTTATTAGATGATGTAGTAAAATAAATCATCTCATAGTATTGAAGTTCAAAAACGCAGCCTTCAATTAAAGCATTACTTTGATAAATATAATTTGTGCCACCTATGTAACAATTTTGAATGTGTATGTTGTTTACATTGATATTGAAACCTCCAGTTACTCTCAGTCCTTTAAAGGTACTGCCAGCACCTGAATTGCCTCCAGAAGTAGCAATGTATACACTTGAAAGTGTAGCAGATCTGTCTTTGTCTAAATTGTTGTTACTATGACTTCTGCTGTATAGGAATATTTTTTTATAAAGGTTTAAACCACCATATCCAATATGAGAAGGCATAAGGATTATAGTGTCTCCCGCAGAAGCTTTTTGGTCGATACATCCTTGAAGGGAAGTTGTGTCGGCGCCAGAGCCAGGGGTATTATCAACTGTCCAGATTTTAGCATCAGCTAAAAAAGGTGATAGAAATAGAATTAATCCTATGAATTTTTTCATACTACAAATTTTACTGCATTCACCTTCTTTTAGTCTACTCCTTTAGGTGTATTTTTTAAAAATACTCCTTTAGGTGTAGGTGCTCAGTAGATGCTCAAATCTATTTTTGATGAGTGAAACTGCGTCTTGTTATATGGACTCTGATACTATTGCAAAGCAATATGCTTGATGCACAGGATTTGAGTAAAATTAAAGATGTAAAATCTGTTACAAAGAAAAAATCATTCGAATTTGGGGGAGCGATAGGATTAGGGGCAGGGTATTATAGAAATTCTTCAAATCTAGAGCGGATGGCGCCTTGGAACTGGTATATAAGCGGTTCTCCTTTCGTGAAAATATATGGCATAAATATTCCTTTCTCTTTTACTTATAGTGAGACAGGTAGAAGTTTAACACATCCTTTCCATTATAATTTTACAGGAGCTAGTCCGTATTACAAATGGGCGACCTCGCATTTGGGATATCGCAGTATGAATTTTTCTGATTATACTGTGAATGGTGTTGTTTTTAACGGAGTAGGATTAGAGCTGAAGCCAGGTATTTTGAGGTTTGGCGCTTTTTATGGTGTTTTTAATCCCGCTGTAGAAGGCGATACTTTTGGTGGTAACTTTGGGGTTATTTTGCCAGCGTATAAGCGCATTGGATATGGCGCAAAATTGGGAATCGGAAGCGATAGAAATTATTTTGATTTAATTTATTTTAGAGGAAGAGACGATGAAAAGTCGCTTAAATCAGTTCCAAGTTTTAAAACCATAACGCCATCTGATAACGTTACTTTTAGCCCGCGTCTTAAATTCACTATTCTCAAACATTGGGTAATTGAATCTGATATTGCATTAAGTGTGTTTACAAGAAATGTGTTAAATGATACGCTAAAAGAAACAGAAGATTTAAAAACAGCATACAAATTTGTAAGAGTTAACACAACGTCTTATGGCGCCGTTGCTGGTCATATAGCTACTGGCTTGAATTATGATAAATGGTCGGTGAGTATAAGAGCTCGTCAAGTAAGCTCAGATTATCAATCAATGGGGATTAATTTGTTACAAGATGATATTAGAGAATACACAATCAATCCAAGCTTAAGATTGCTTAAAAGTAAAATTGGACTTTCTGGCTCATACGGATTGTATACAGACAATGTTTCTGGAAAAAGACTAAACACTACTGTGAGGAAAATTTACAATACCAACATCAATTTCCAACCTACCGTGCGATTCAATTCAAACTTATCTTACAATAATTTTGGTACAAGCAGAACCAATGGGTTGGTTCAAATGAATGATAGTATCACCTTTTCTATCATCAATGAAAGCTATTCGGCGAATTTCAATTTTATGTTAGGAAAGATTAAGAAGCCTATTGTCCTGTCTGTGTTTGCGATGATGCAGAGTGCAAGGGATAGGAATATTTTTACTCGACAATTCAATAATTCTGATGTGCTGAATGTTGGATTAAGTTCTCAATACAAATGGGAAAAAATTGGATTTCAAATGTCTGGAGGATTGGCATACGCCCAATTTAATGCTGGCGGAATTGATTATGACACCAGAAATGTCAACGTTTCTTTTAGAAAGCAATTAGGTAAGAAGAAAAACAATTTGATGTTAACAACTGCGTTTTCTCAGCGCTACAAAGAAACTCAACTTCAAGGCGATGTCACATCTTTGATGTTGATGTATCAAGCCAATTTAGGGAAACGACATTCAATAAGTACTCAAGCAAGATACATGCTTAACTCAACGGGCATTGTAAGCAATTCATCTTTTAACGAACAACGATTCAGTATTCAATATGGTTTTAAATTGTAGATGGCTTGTTATATTGATATTTGTGAGTTTTACTCAGGCATTTGCTCAAGTAACAGTGAACTTAAGTGTTAAGCCGCCATTTACCCCGTTTATATCAGATTATACAAATCCATCGAGGTTGCAAGACATTAGTGTGTCTTTGTTTAATCAAAGTGGTAAAAAACTTAGATTGAAATTTAAAATCAGTTTGAAAAACGCCTCTAAAGGTGTAGATATTTCAATAAAAGAATCTGTAAATCCTATTAACCCATTAGAGCTCGAAGCGAATGAATTCAAGTTTGTTGTGCTCGATGATGTCAGTAAGTTGTATGGAAAATTGGATCAGAATAGCTTTAATATTTCAGGAGCAGACATACAGAATTTAATTTTAGATGGCACGATTCCAGATGGGATATATGAGGTTTGTATACAAGCATTTGATTTTGATGCGCCAGGATTCACAGTACCGCTTTCTGGGAATTCTCCTTCGGGTTGTTTCACTTTTCAAGTCAATTATACTGATCCACCAACCGACATCCGATTTAATGGTCAGTTGTTGAATTATGCTTTCGGAGGAAACATTCCAAAGATAGGCGTAAACACATCAATGGGTCAGAATTATAACATACAATTTACACCTCCATCATTGGTTATTGGAGGTAGTTATCAATATGAATTATTGGTGTTTGAAAATACTTCTATCAATCCAAAACAACAGCAAGAGAAGTCAATTATTGACGGTATTTCAACCATTCAACCTATCATTAGAAAGCAGTCATCAGTGCCTTTTTTTACAATTGACCCAGGTGATATAGAATTGGATGTCAATAAGGACTATTTTTTATTGATACATGTCGTGGATTTGAACAGAAAAGCTTTGTTTAAGAATAAAGGTTACAGCACGTTTAAAGCATTTCATTTGATTAATACCACACCAGTTTTTATTAACGCTATAGAGTTTCAGAAACCTATTAACGAACAATTGATAAGGTTTATGTTTGATGCTAGAAAAATTACATGGACCAATGGCGCTGATGTTATAGTTCAAAATGAGGTTCGAAAAAACATTGAAACAAAAGTAAAGATTATTAGACTTCACAAATCAGCTCCAGTACCGGCAAATGTGTTTACTACAACAGTTGGTGAAGTATTGTTAGAGAGCGCATACAGATATGATACAGATACTTTTAGTGGGTTTGGTTTGTTGTCTGAATTGAATGTAGAAAACAAGTTTGGTACTATTGAAGAGAACAATGATTTGCAGTGGGTGATTGGAGTTCAACACAGTAAGATTCCTGGTCGTGAATTTACGTCTCACATTACTTTAGCAAACAACGGTTATGGTCAATCAAGTTGTCAGTTTTTTTCAGGCAATGGTGTGATATTACCTGGTGCTTTTTCTATATATCAAAAATATCCTTTGGATAATGATACTCTACCATTTCAATATCCGCCAGTGGTATTTAATATGGATAATGCAAAAGCCAGCGACAAAATAGTCTTTACCCAGTTTAACAGTCCTTTAGAACCAATTGAGTCTTTCAAGCATATGAAGTTGACATTAGATGCAGGGGTAAATTCAGATTTGAATGCCGTTGGTTTAGATACTGTAGTCAATGAAATTTCAACAAGAATGAGAAAAGCTGCAGACGACCAGTTGATGGGTAGATTCTTGGTGGCAAATTCTGAAATTAGTGAGGCTAAATCTTTAATTAGAAGATCATCTACAAACTTTAGAGTGCAAGTAATTCATGCTTTAAATGCAACAACATTGCCTCTAGGAAATAGCTCTGTTGGTAAAACAGCACTAATGAAAAATGTATTGAGGTATCAAGCTGCTTCAGAGTTAATGGATATAGAACCTCAAATAGATTTTCCCAATTTAGCACAACTGATCTACGTTCAACCATTTAAAAACAACATTCAGTGGACTGCGAAATTGGGGGTTTTTAATCAACAAAATTTTGGAGCCATAAGTGTAGGAGCGTATTCTAATTTTTTTCATAAAAATGAGTTGCCGCAAGGCGCAAATGCTGATGCGTTGAGAAATAGTATTAAAACTGGAGCAGGCACATTTAATACTGGAATGATGACGCCTCAGTTGCATGGCATACAGGTGCTTGGTAAGAATGATTCTGGTGCTACTGTGCTCTTTAGTTTTTTACCTTCTCAAATGCCTCAGAAAATTTTACCAGACATGAATGATAATGATGTGTGGAAAGAGTTTAAAACATTAAATGTTGCACAACAGTGGAATTTGGAATTGTCAAGAGATAGAAATTTTAAAGTTTTAGACACCGTATTTTCCAAACGCATCATTAAGGAATATGAGGTATCTCAGGGGACTGCTCCGATTATTGCTGATTTGTATTCGAAAGTTTCTATGCCAATAAATTTTTCTGATACAGGGAAATATTTTTGGAGAGTAACCTGGAGTAATGTAACTGTTGAAGATGATGCTTCTAACGAGAAAAAGCAATATTTTAGAAATTTAGCCAATCAGTTGGCAAATGCGCAGTTGTTGGGACAAGATTTAGGCGTTAATCCAGATGAACTCTTTTTTATCAGAAAAAACTATAAATATAGTAAGATAGATTCGTTTCAAATCAATGCTTCCACAAAAGCAACAAAAGTTGAGTTGCCAGCTTTTGAATTGTTATATCCTTTAAATGGAGATACAATACCATTTTATTACCCACCTGTAGTGATAAAAAAGAATCCAAAGGATACCTCTTATAAGTTTGTGTTATCAAAGTTCAATTCTGATTTGGAGCCTTATTTCAATCACAATTATATTTTGTTAGATCCAAATCATGCGTCATCGGCTCAATTGCGTCAACTGTCTTATGATTCTACACAAAGTAGTTTTAATCGTGCATTTGATGCATTGGCTAGAGAGCAGTTGTATGGTGGAGAAGATGCGGGTGGTAATCCAGACCAATTAGCAAACGATTTTCTACTTCAGACTCAGAAAAAAATCCACCTTTCTTTTTATACCAATAACAATAGTCAGTTGTTGCCATTGGGTAATAGCTCGACAGGTAAAATTAACTTAATCAATAGCGTTGTAAATAGGCAATCAGCATACCAATTTGCGGGTGTAGACGAAACAGATATTGAGAAGCCTTCGCTGTCAAATATGATTTATAAGGTGCCTTATAAGACCGTTAATTGGTCAGCTCGCTTGGCTTATTATTATCCGTTTGGCAATCCTTTTACAAGTGTAGATAGTTTTGAAAGAAGTTTTGTCAATAAAACACTGGGTTATTTGTCACCAATCAGCCCAGAAAACAAAGCTGGTTTGGCATTTTTAAATGGCAATTTTAGTGTTGGTATGAAAACGCCTATTTTAACTTCAAGATTTAATGGAAGACAAGTTGCAGCCAATCAGATTGCGATTAAATTTAAACCTTCTGATATGCCATTGAAGCCATTTCCTGATGCCGAACAAGGAGAAATTTGGAATCAATGGAAAGACTTGTTTACTGCACAGCAATGGAATATTGAGGTCTCTAATACACCTAAATTCGATTCGATAGTGTATGTTTATTCGAAATGTTTAATAGAAAAATATGGTATCCTAAGTGGTAAGGCTCAATTGATGAACGATTTTTACAATGAAAGAGTTCAAAAAATCGACTTAAAACCTGGAAAATATTATTATAGAATTACATGGAGTAATCCAAGTCAAATTGATACAAATAATGCCTTGCACATGGGGTATTTTAGGAATCAAGTAAATTTAATTTCAGATCAAACTAAGTTTGGAAGCGATGCAGATACAGATCTTGATGAGTTCATTGTTAGAAAGAACTATAAATTCAGTGCTATTGATAGTTTGACAGTTATTGATTCTGCAGCAGTTAATGACAGTGCTGTATGTGGTTTGAATTGTGCGTTTAGTATGAATGGAATTAGTACCACTACTGTAATTGGGCATTTAAACATCAATGATGTAATAAAGGTTGGGCAGTTTGATTTGAAAATCACAACTATTTCTAGCAATGCCATAAATAGAACTTATAGTGGCACTGGAAGTATCAAGACTAAGCTTTTCGGTGCACCTATTGCAGTCAAATTTTCTGATATTGGTATTAATGCTGAGAAGCGAATGGTGTCTGGAGTTGTAAAAGCGCAATATAAAACCACCAATGCTTTTGGGAATTTTAATGCTGATACTGGTACTTTGATGTTTAAGGTGCAAGAAATCATTAAAAGGGGCAATCAAAGAGTGAGTAGTGCAATTGGTGCAACTGTTTCTAATGGAGAAGTGGTTGGTGCATACGACTATTTAAGCAGTCCAATCAATATGATAGGAGATGCTTTTTCTGGAGAAGATATTAAAATGCCTTTTGGGTTGAGCAGAGAGATTGACAATTATCCTCATACAATTGCGATAACGGATATCATATTAACACCAACTGAAGCTAAATTCAATGCGGCTGCGATATTGCAATTAGATTTGCCAAATATAACTCAGTACTTAGGATTTAGTGCTTCTGGATTGTGTTTAACACCTGGAGGTATAGGTAATGTAGCTAATGGGGGCGCTTTAGATTTGGTTGGTACTGTAAATATACCACTTGGTGATCAGTTTGGTCAGTTGAAAATTTTGGGCAAAACCTCCGATACTTCGAGAGTAAGCGGTACCAGAGTTGTTTGGGATTGTAAAGGATTTAAACAATTAGATGTAAAAGTATCAGTAGAGTTGCCTAGTTCTTTAGCCTTGCCAGTTGCAAATGGGAAGTTGTTAAAGTCTGAAAAAGTAGTAGCTACTGGTCATGCAAGTTTTTCTTCTATCAATAAATGGCTTTTATCATTAGATTTTAACAAAGATTTTGAATTGAAGTGTTTGCCAGGATTTACGTTAACTGGTAGGCAGTTGGCGCTAGATTTTACCGACGCACTGAATCCTCAAGAGATGGTTTTTCCAACAGAATACTTGGGAGATAGAAGTAATGTTTGGCAAGGTTTATACATTAAAGATATAGGCGTAAAATTGCCTAATTTCTTTAGCGAACAAGATACTATACAAGGGATAAGGTTCAATGCACAAAATTTAATTTTAGATAGGACTGGCTTCACTGGTACTTTAGGAATTAGCAATCTTCTAGATTTAAATTCTGGTAAAATGGCGGGTTGGAAATATTCTATTGCTCAATTTACTGGAAGTATTGTTCAGAATTCATTAACTTCACTCAGTGTTAATGGTCAACTAGGTGTACCAGTATTAAGTGGTAACATACGTTATGGTTTGATGTTGAACGTAAAGCCTATGAGTACAATTGAGCAAACAAGAGATAGTGTAAAAGTGTCATTTACTTTGCAACCTACAAACAATATAAGTATGCCAGCATTGTTTGCCGGAATTACATTGTTACCTACTAGCAAAGTTGAAGTAATAGGCAGATTGTTTAGTCCGAAAACATTAAGATTACAAAGTAATCTCAACGGTACGTTTAGTTTTAGCGCCGATAATATTGCAGGTTTTAAAGATGTCAGATTTGGCAGTTTGCCTTTTGAAGGATTGAAAGTGCGCACTGCATTTTATACCTTAGATTCCTTTAGTTTTAAGTTGGATAGATTGGGTGGTATCAATATGAATAGAGTGGTACAGAATTCTACCCAATTGTCTGGTACCACTTCCTCTACACCCGTTCAGTCATCTGGAGACGATAAAAAAGTAGGAGGATTCCCTATTGATTTAAGTGATTTTGCGCTCGATAATTTTACTGGTAAATGCTTGTTTGATTTGGATCAAAATCCTGGACTTAGGATTGGATTAAAATTCAAGTTAACTGTCAATATTGCAGAAGCTGGTGGAAACGCAATAGGCGGACAATGTGTGGTGGGATTGTATATGGGCTTAAGTAGAACATCGGGGTTGTTTGGTGTCGCACCTAAGGGGATTAATTTAGATACTATAAGAATCAATGCATCTCTTAATGGGGCGGTAACAATAGCTGGTGGATTGGCTTTTATTGCAAACGACCCTTTATATGGCAATGGGATAGCAGGTTTTGTTTTGGCTAAAACACCGGTTTTAAGTGTTGGAGTGACAGGGATGTTTGGCGAGGTAAGGGGAATGCGTTATTGGATGTTTGGAGCAAAAGCTGAGTTTCCTCCAATACCAATTGATTTCTCTGCCAATGTGATTTATGCCAATTCTTTTTCTGGGGAATTCTGGTATAAGATGAATAGAACACCAGGTACAGCCGCCGATCAAGCAGCTGGATTTCAAATTGGAAAATCGCCTAGTGGTGCAAGCTTTGTACCAGATGCCAATCAATTGTTTGGTTTTGGTGCTGCATTGGGTTTAACTGGTCCACCTGGCTCACCTCTATTTGGCGATGTAGGCTTATATGCGCAAATCAATGCGGGTGGAGGTTTGAGTAAATTAACTATTGAAGGTAATTTATGGATGACCAATAATGATAAAGCTACAGCGCCTGTTTTAATCAATGGTAATGTAACTATTGATGTCGATAATAAAAAATTGGTTGGATTGATGTCTGCACTTGTAAATGTAGGAGGTGGAGCAGTGAGAGGTAGAGTAGAAACCACAATTGCAGGAAAAACATATTACACAGCTGGCACAGTTGATTTCTTAATTGATTTTAATAATAATAATTGGCACATCAAATTAGGCGACCCTTTTAAAACCAATAGTAAATTAGGCTTTGGCTTTTATGCGGGAACTAATTTAATTTTCAATGCTGGTGGTTATTTTATGATGGGTAATCAATTACCACAACAATTACCGCCAATGGAAACAAGCTTGGTTACAAAGTTGCAACAATCGGGCATTATCGTTCCAAGTAATAGACAATCTTCAGCCACAACAGGATTTGTGATACTAGCTGGGGTTGATGCTAATATCCCAGAGAAAAAAATCGAGTTTGGGACTTTCTATGCCGGTCTTGCACTTCAGTTTGCCGTTGATGGTATGATGAAACCACAAATTTTTGATTGTTCAGGAAGAAATGGATTGCAAGGGTATTATATAACAGGAAAGGCTTATGCTGTTGTTAATGGTGCTTTGGGCATTCATGTCGATTTGCCTTTTTATCAAGGAGATATCATCGCGGCAGAATTAAATGCTGCAATGATGGTAGATGCAGGGATTATGAATCCTTATTATTTTAAAGGGCAGTTTGCTGCGAATTACTCTGTTCTTGGTGGTTTGTTAGAAGGGTCAAAAACCTTCAATTTTGAATTGGCAGAAGATCCAACTTGTAAACCTAAAATCAATACCAATAATTTTTCATTTGGAACTATAGTGGCTGATGCGAAACCTGTTAAAGATGCAACTGATGTTATAGTTGGTGTAGAACCAACCATTGCATTGAACTTTGCAGTCAATAAAGAAACTGTCTTCCCTGTTACAAAAGTTGTTAATGGTTCTAGTACAACAGTTAACGAGAAAATTCGTGTGAAATATGAGTACATCAGATTGAAAGAGGATGCTACTGCTAGAAATAAAAAAGTAAACATAATTGTTTCTTCTGATGGATTAGATATCACTATTAGACCTGATTCATTTTTGAAGGATAATCAAACTTACTATACGCTTAGCGCGCGTTTTTATGTAGAGAAATTCAATGCTTCAAACAGTACTTGGTCGATTGTGAAACGCAAAAACAATAGCAATTGGGATACTGTTATTTCAATCAGATTTAGAACCGAGTTGGACGCATCCTTCCAAGATGATTATGTATCGTACTCAGTGCCAAGAGCTGGAGAGCGCTATTTTAAGGTAAACGATTATACAACGGCTAAAATAGTTTGCAAGCAAACCAATGTACAAAGTACATTCTTTACAGGGACACTAGCTGCAAGTGGCAGTATAAGACAAATCCAGTTGATGAATGGGTATAATGTGTATTATGGAATGTATACAAGAGCTGGTAACCCAAGTGATACGGTTAAGGTTCCATTGACATTTTTTAACAATGAAATTAGATTTCCTCTACCAACTAAACTAGATACTCTAGGATTATATCAATTTAGGATTATTAAA
The DNA here is from genome assembly GCA_964438995.1 of uncultured Chitinophaga sp. Classification (GTDB taxonomy): domain Bacteria; phylum Bacteroidota; class Bacteroidia; order NS11-12g; family UBA955; genus JABMMZ01. Next base: position 3,315 of record CAYTMQ010000012.1, on the reverse strand, counting down.
GAACGTATTCCTGGAATGACTCTGGCAAACAATTCTCAATTGCAAAGTTATCAATTAAGAGGTGATGTAATAATAAGAACTAGGTCGGCTGAAACCAAAGTTGATAGGCGATTAATTATGCACGCATTCATTTACAAAGTGAGTCAGTATAAGACCATGCGCGACAAAATTAGTCAAGTTGCATTGCGCACATCTGCATATGGTTTCTCTACAACATCTTCTTTTAAAGTAGAAGCAGTAACCAATGAGCCTTTTGAAGAATTTGAGTTGAAAGCATTTTCTTATCCAAGCGGTTCGCCAACGGTAACTTTGTCTCCAACAATGGTAACATCATGCTCTAACAATGCAGTTGATGATAATAATTGGATGATTACGGATTATAGACCAAGAGTATTTAAAGCTGGTGACAGTTTACAAAGAAAGAGAACCTCTTTAACAAGTACCTTTTATGATAGAACAAAACAACTAGCAGGTTCGAGTATCATTTTTGATGAACATATAATGCCTCCATTACCGCAAAGCTCGTTCTTGTTTAATTATGATTTAAGATTGGCCGATCAACAAATATATAATCTAAACTCTCAATTAATTCAGGTTCATAATTTGCTGGTTTCTGGTATATCTGTTAATTCAAATTTGTTGTCAGGTAGTACCTTTATGAGCATAGACCCAGTTACTGGTAATGTAAGCAGCGGAGTGAGTTTCCCTACAACAAACATGATAACCACTAACAACACCACAACTACTGCTCCTGTTAAACCAGCTATAGGAAGTAGGTTGAACATCGATTATAGTCACTTTCTACTAATGCATCAAGATTTTACTAGATTGAAAACTTTGGCTAGCAATATCATTTTAACAAATCCAAATTATTGGATGATTGATTTAAACACTGCTGAGAGAAATTTGATGTCTAGAGTCAATCGCACAGATTATAAGTTTAAAATTCCAACAAATTCAAATAAGTTTGCAATCGCTTTGCATCCAAATAACAATAACACAGCTCCAGTTAAAAAACTTTTAATCAATAGTAACATCATAGAACTTATGACTGGTACTATTGTTCAAACAAGTACCAGTTTCTCTGCATTTGGAAAATGAGAAGAATTATAGTTATAGCGCTGTTTTGCTTTAGCACATTGACCGTGCATGCCCAAGATACCATCTTTTTAAAAGGCGATGTGAGACGATATGAAGATAAAATTGTGTTAAGATGGAACACAACGTCTTTGTCTTGTTTTTTGAATTATCAAAATTCTGATGTAGTCATCGAACAACACATCAACAATCAATGGCAAACCATGTCGATTCTTGCTCCGAAAGCTGTTGTTGAACCTAAAAATAAAAGTGGAAATGAACGTTTGATGACTACTATGTTTATTTCAGAACAACTTAAAAAAATGCAATCTTCTTTGTCGGTTGATCCAATAAATCAAATGCAACAAGCCGATGATATGAAAGCATTGTGGATGACCTTGTCTTTGAATGCTGATATCGATACCAATTCAGCCAATTTTGCAAGATTGAGATATACCATTGGGATTGATAAAAATATTGACCAAGAACAATTGTATAGGGTTTATGCTAAAACCAATTTTGCAATCTCTGATACAGTTTATTTTATACCATCAAAATCAGTTTTTAAATCAACTGATCAACCTTTGTTGTTTGCAGATGAGAGAGAACAAGTAATTGAATTAAAGTGGTCGGCAAATAGGAAGTATACCAGCTATGTGGTAGAACGTTCTGCTATGGATGGACAATTTAAAAAAATCAATAAAGCACCACTCGTTATTCCATCTGAAATTGGTGATAATGGTAATATGTATTTCAAAGATTCTGTTAAAAATTACACAAAATACCAATATAGAATTTATGGTATAGATATGTTTGGTGATGTTTCGCAGAATAGTTTAGTTGTAGTGGCGATGGGCAGAGACAAAACTCCACCTCTGCCAGTAAGTGGTTTGACAATAGCAGAGACTAACAGCAAACAGCTGTTGGTAAAATGGGATGGATTTAAAAGTGGTGCTGATGTAAAAGGTATAGCTGTGGCTTTGAAAAATAAAAGTGAAGAGAACTATGTGCCACTGACTCAAAAAATATTGCCTTGGTCGACTCAGAATTACAGCATATCTGTGGATGCAAATCAAACAGATTACTATGTAATGGTAGAAGTATTTGATTCTGTTGGAAATGGTAGCACTTCTGAAATATTTTATCAGTTAAATGACAATACAGCGCCTACAAAACCTAATGGTGTTGCTGCAGTTGTAGATTCTAAGGGTATAGTGACATTGAAATGGAGAGCTAACAAAGAAAGAGATTTGAATGGGTATTTAGTTTATCGTTCAAGTAGTGAAAAAGCAGAGTTTGGAGGGATAATAAATGTTCCAATCAAAGACACATTTGTATTAGATACTTTGTCATTAAAATTGCTCAATAGAGATGTATTTTATAGAGTCGTTTCAGTTGACCATCGTTTAAATCGCTCTGAAAATTCTGAAACTGTTAAAGTACAGCGACCAGATACATTGCCTCCTGTAGCGCCATTGTTGGTGACTTATGTTATAAAACTAGATCATTTTAATTTGAAGTTTTTTAACAGCAGTAGTCTCGATGTTACACAACACATTTTGTATAAATTAAAGGAGGGTGATAAGCAATATTCTAAAATAATTTTGAATGCCTCAGACACCGAGTATATTGACAAAGATATTGTTGAAAATACAAACTACACATACTATTTGCAGGCAGTTGATGAGGCAGGTAATGTTTCTCCTCGTTCGGAAGTTGTACAAATTAAAACATTAAAAAACTACTTCAAACAAGCAGTAAAAGTATTTTCAGTTCAATACGATAGTGCGACAGCAGGTGTAAAAATTGCATGGAATTACAATATGACCAGCGTGAGTAAGGTTGTAATTTATCGGGGAGCAACACCATCAGACATGAGTAAGTTGCCCAATAAAATTCCAACAACTTCAAATTCATTTATAGATCAACATCCATTAAAGGGCGAATCATACTATGCGCTCAAATTATATTTCATTGATGGCACAGAGACACTCGTTTCTATTCCATTGGGAGTAAAATACAATTAAAGGCTACCAATCAATGAACGAGGAGTAAGAAGCATAGATATGTGTTGATTTTTTCTACTTAGAGACTATATTCTTTTAAGAGATTTTAAATATGCCTCGCAGCGCTGCTGCTCGGTTTTTTTGTGGCCGCATCTTAACCCCGGCCTTGAATTTTTTTTCAAAAATTCTGCAACCGGGGCTAAAATGCTTCGCACGCACTTACAGTGCTAGC
>CAYTMQ010000011.1:0-116772 GCA_964438995.1 uncultured Chitinophaga sp. | reverse complement strand
AAAAAGTAAAAAGTCAAAAGTCAAATGGGAGCGAAGCGTACATCCCGCGCCGTTGTGAGTTATCGAACAAGGGTTGCGGGAAGTCAAAAAAAGGGGATAGGAAATAGGATTTAGGATTTAGTGGGCTAACGCGAGCAAAAGTTTGTAATTTTCTTTTAGGACGAAGGGCTGCGCCCGAGACAATAGAATAATTTATAAACACCATCACAACGAGCTACAGAGTAGCGTTTTGTCATCGACAAGATATTAGCCTAGGTTGAATATTTTCAAAGAAAATATGAGGCCTGGGTTTTCGTAGGTCGCAGGGCTGCCCCCAAAAAACACCTGCGCACGTTTTAATTCCCCTGTTGTTTTTTCTCGGCTGCTACTGTCTTTAGGACTTTTTCTATGAATTTTAAAATCTCTTTCTGACCGGATTTTTCGACTGCTGATGTGACAAAAATATCTGGAAGTTCTTCCCAAGTCTCTAAAAGTTTTGCTTTGTACTGCTCTACATTTCGCTCAACCTCTTTTGGCTTTAATTTGTCGGTTTTGGTGAACGCTATACTAAACGGAACTCCAGTGACTCCAAGCCATTCCATGAATTCTAAGTCTATTTTTTGAGGTTCAAGTCTGCTGTCTATCAATACAAATACACACAACATGGTCTCTCTCTCCAATAAATAGTCTTCTATCATCTCACCGAAAATTTTTCGTGAATCTTTAGAAACCTTAGCATATCCATATCCAGGTAAATCTATCAAATACCACTTATTATCGATTTCAAATCGAACAATGTGTTGTGTCTTACCTGGTTTTGAAGAGGTCTTAGCCAAGTCCTTATGGTTGCAAAGCATATTGATGAGTGAGCTTTTCCCCACATTACTCCTGCCTATGAAAGCAAATTCGTAAAACCTGTCTTGAGGCATTACTTTTATAGATGGATACGAACCTTTAAACTCTGCTTTCATTTTATGTTATTTAATGCTTTGAATGGATTATCTTTGCCAACAATTTTGCAAATTTAAATTAAATTATCCATTGACAGCCATAAAACCTATACAAACATCTGAGAAAAGTAAGAAACAACAAGTTGAAGAGATGTTCGACAGCATTTCTAAACGCTATGATTTTTTGAATCATTTTTTATCTCTGGGCATCGACAAACTTTGGAGAAAAAAAGCAGTTGCTAACCTGAAAGCATCTCAACCAAAATTGATATTAGACATGGCTACTGGAACAGCCGACCTTGCAATCGAATGTCTGAAAGTCAATCCAGACAAGGTTATAGGTGTGGATTTAAGTGAAGGCATGCTGAGTATGGGTAGAACCAAATTGAGTAAAGCTGGGTTGTCTGATAAAATTGAGTTGAGAAAGGGTGATAGTGAAAGATTGTTGTTTGAAGACAATACTTTTGATGCTTGTACTGTTGGATTCGGCGTAAGAAACTTCGAGAATTTAGACCAAGGATTGTCAGAAATTCACAGAGTGTTAAAGCCAGGTGCCATGTTTGTTGTTTTAGAGTTCAGTAAACCTAAAGTTTTTCCAGTAAAACAAATGTACAACCTGTATTTCAATACAATATTGCCACTTTGGGGGCGTTATATTTCTAAAAATAATTCAGCTTATTCATATTTACCTGAATCGGTTAAACATTTTCCTGATGGCAGTGAGTTCATTCAACATTTGCAAAAAGTGGGATTTTCTTCATGCTCTCAGAAAACACTAAGTTTTGGAATATGCAGCATTTACACTGGTTTAAAGTCATAGCAATATGTGTTGTTATCTGTGCTTATAATTCTCTAAGCGCACAAGAACATCGTCCAAATGATGATGCTAGAAAATTTCATTTTGGCGTAACTGTAGCACCAAATTTTGCTAAAGCAAAAGTGGTATTAGCAAAAGATTTTTACCAAAGAGATTCTGTTAGGAGCATCGTTACTGAAGGTTTTTTTGGACTAAATTTTGGCGGTATTGCAGATTATAGAATTGGTAAATTTTTTACCGTTAGATACCTGCCACAAATCGAGTTTTCTCAACGCAATTTTACCTTCAATTTCAGCGATAGGCAACAAACTGCTAAGACAGAAACTGTATCTCTTAATCAATGTCTATTACTTAAGCACCATTCAACTAGGCATAAGAATCATCGTTTGTATGTCATAGGTGGTATCAGATATTCTCACGATTTTCAAAGCAATCAAAATACCATAAGAAGTCCTAACCAACCGATGATTGCTTTTAAAGCCAATTCTCTTTACTACGAAATGGGTGTTGGTTACGATCATTTCGGATTGTGGTCGCTCATTTCAACAGAAATTAAAATGAGTAATAGTATTGGTAACATCATCAGTACAGACCCATATATTTATTCTAGTTCAATCAGCAGAATACAAGCGCGCTTGTTTCAGATATCATTCCACTTTCACAATTGAAATTTAGTTTACAACATACTGATGCCGGCAGCAAGGCAAGAGCCGGAGAAATACACACCGACCACGGTAAGATTCAAACACCTATTTTTATGCCAGTTGGCACTATTGGTAGTGTTAAAGCCATCAACCAAGACCAACTTAAAAATTCTATCAATGCACAAATCATTCTTGGAAATACTTACCATTTGTATTTGCGACCTGGAACCGACATTTTGCAAGAAGCTGGTGGTTTGCACAAGTTTATCAATTGGGATAGACCAATTCTAACTGACAGCGGTGGATACCAAGTATACTCACTAGCTGAAAGAAGAAAACTAACCGAAGAAGGTGCTAAATTCCAATCTCATATTGATGGAAGTCGACATTTGTTTACGCCAGAAAATGTGATGGACATTCAAAGAAAAATAGGCGCCGATATCATGATGGCCTTTGATGAATGTCCACCTTATCCAAGTACTTACGAATACGCTAAAAAAAGTATGCACATGACACATCGTTGGTTGGATAGATGTGTGGCTAGGTTCAATGAAACAGAAGGCTTGTATGGCTACGAACAAGCTTTATTCCCAATTTTACAAGGAAGTACTTTTAAAGATTTAAGAGTTGAAAGTGCTGAATATGTTGCCAAAATTGATTCACCTGGTAATGCCATAGGCGGATTAAGTGTTGGCGAGCCACATGAAATCATGTACGAGCTTACTGATGTGGTGTGTAACATTCTGCCAAAAGACAAACCAAGATACTTGATGGGCGTTGGTACTCCAGAAAATATTTTAGAATGTATCGCCTTAGGTGTCGATATGTTTGATTGTGTAATGCCTACTAGAAATGCCAGAAATGGTATGCTGTTTACCAAAGAAGGTATCATCAATATTAAAAATAAGAAATGGGAAAAAGACTTCTCTTCAGTAGATGAACTTCATTTACCTGATTATAGTAAGGCCTACTTAAGACATTTGTTTATGGCCGGCGAAATGCTTGGTCCGCAATTGGCCAGCTTGCACAACTTGAGTTTTTACTTGTGGTTGGTTGGTCAAGCAAGAGAACATATCTTAAACGATACCTTTTCATCGTGGAAACCTTTAATGGTACAGAAATTGAAACAAAGACTGTAGATGATTAAAAAGTTTGATTGGTACATCATAAAAAAGTTTTTGATAACATTCGCTGTTACATTAAGCTTGTTTATCATCATCATCATCGTTTTTGATATTGGAGAAAAATTGGATGATTTCCTTAAGAAGAAAGCGCCAGTCAAAGAAATATTGGTAAATTACTACCTTAACTATGTGCCATTCTTTTTAAATCTTTTTAGTCCCGTTTTTATTTTTATTTCAGTAATATTTTTCACCTCTAAATTGGCTTCGAGAAGTGAGGTTGTAGCAACCCTATCAGCTGGAGTTAGTTATAACAGATTTCTTCGTCCATACATTATAACAGCTTTTTTCCTTGCAGTTGTGTCGTTTATTTTGAATGCATTCATCATTCCGCATTCAGATAAAATTCGATTGAAGTTCGAAAACAGATATATAAGAAACACTAAGGAGGATTATACCAATAATGTGCACAGTCAAATCTTGCCAAACACCTATTTTTATATGGAGTATTTTGGATATGGTGACAGCATGGGTGGGGGAGTGCACCTTGAACGCTATGAAAAATTAAAATTGAAAAGTAAATTGTTTGCTAAAAGAATTTCTTTCAATCACAAACTCAATAAATGGCATCTTGAAGATTATTTGATTAGAGATTATAATAAGGACGGTTCTCAGGTCATAACAAAAGGCAGAGCCATAGACACCATGATTCCGTTTAATCCAGCTGATTTTTTTAGACACACAGATGATGTCCAATCACTCGACCTATTCGAGTTAAACGAATTTATTGCGAAAGAAAAAGTAAAAGGCACTGAGAATTTGTATTACTACATCACAGAGAAATACCGCAGATTTTCTTCACCATTTTCTACTTTTATTCTTACTATAATAGGCGTTTGTGTCTCTAGTAAAAAGTCGAGAGGTGGCGTTGGATTCAATTTGTTTATTGGCATTTTCTTAAGCTTTATTTATCTCTTTGTCATTCAATATTTCAATACCTATGGCAATACTGGCTTAATGCATCCAATGATAGCCGTTTGGATACCAAATCTAATATTTGCAGGAGTAGCGTATTACCTGTATACAAAAGTTCAGAAGTAAATTTATTTAGCTGATTATCTGTATGTTGTGACTTGTTGCCAAAAAATTGCAGCGAATTATTCGGCACTTTCGTCTAAAATTTAAACAACACCTGAATCCTATGATGCGAATAATTACGATATCTATTATCATCTTGTTTTATCAAGCTCTGCAATCTCAAGTTTTAAACAATGGTTTTGAGACATTAAATAGTCAGGGAAAAGCAGTCAATTGGATTTCAAAAGCGTATTTTTCTTCTGTTATTTTAGATTCAAGCGAATTGAAGCAAGATTCTATTTTGCGCGATAGAAAAAATTATGCCGTTACACAGGATATGGTTTATTCTGGAAAATATGCGCTTGAATTAAGGAATGATTTTAATGTTACTAAAAATTTGTCACAACCTGGGCAAGTATTTGCTTCTAGTGATTCGCTTGATTTTGTTTTTGCGAATAGAATGGTTCAAATTTCTCAACGACCAGTTGGACTGAATTTTCAAGGTATGTATTTGCCAAAAGATGGAGATACAGCTACTGTAATTTTAACAGTGTACAATGCCAACTCAGAAGTAATAGGTGAAGGAATTCTTGAAATCGGCAAAACATATAGTAAATTTAATAAGTTTAATCTGTTAGTGGATTATACGTCCTCTGAAGAAGCTGCTTTTTATTCGCTACAAATATCTTGTGCTAAAGAAGGAAATAGAAATAGTGTTGGTACAGTGTTGTATGTAGATGAAATTGAATTGTTAAATGAAACTGCTATAGAACAAGCGCAAGAGAGTTCATTTAAAGTATTCCCTAACCCAAGTTCAGGGTCCTTTAAACTTGAGGCGAAACAAAATGTTAAAGTTTCTCAAGTACAATATGTAGATATGGGAGGTAAAACCATTGAAGTAAAACCAACTTCTGATGGTGTATATTGGACAGATAATTTAGACGATGGCATTTATATTGTCATGGTCAGATCAAATAATTTCGTAGGAAAATACAAGCTTGTAGTAAGGCGTTAAACTTTAAAGCCTGCAACGCTCTTTAAACCATTCATAATGTGTGCCCAACTAAAACGTTTTTTGTATTCACCGGCGTTCACACTATAAGCTTGTTCCCTTCGATTCTCGTAAAAATCAATTAAGGCCTCTGAGATAGACTCAGGGGTCTTTTCACATACGTATCCTACTTCTCCATGTGGAACTGTTTCGGCTAATCCACCAACATTTGTCACCAACATCGGTTTATTGAAATGGTAAGCTATCTGAGTTACCCCACTTTGAGTGGCAGAATGGTAGGTTTGAACCACCATGTCTGAAGCAGAAAAATAAGTGGATACTTCTGAGTTTGGTATAAAATCGTTGCGTTCTACAACACTATCTCCTAGATTCAACGACTGAATCAGTGTTTTATATGGTGTAGCATCTTCGTAATATTCTCCCGCAATTAAAAGCTTTACATTTTTGTGTTGTAACCCACTTTTAGCAAATGATTGTAGCAATAGGTCCAAGCCTTTGTATTGTCTAATAAATCCAAAAAACAATAGGTAATTGACATTAGGGTCTAAGCCTATAGCCTTTTTTGCCTCTGATTTATCCATGCCTTCTCCAAAATTATCATACATCGGATGTGGAATGTACATTGAGGGTTTTTGTGGCACTAAGTCTTGCAAATCTTTTAAAACGGCTTGACTCATGGTAACGAAACCGTCAATACTGTTGACGAAATAATTCGTGGCTGGTTTGTCGTAGAAATGTTTCTCGTGGGGATATATATTGTCTGCAATCGCCACCATTTTGGTTTTGCCATTGCGTTTGGCTATTCTTGCTATTGTTCCCAATGCCGGTGCCATAAAAGGCATCCAATATCTAAATACCATCACATCTGGAGCCAGTTTTTTGTATTTTAATCCTACTTTTATCCAATTGAATGGATTGATAGAATTGATGGCTGTATCGATTTCGGTATCAGCAGGAGCAGGGTCTGTGCTGTATTGGGTTTTACCTGGAAATAAAAAGTTTGGGTATTGCAAACTAAAACTCAAGATAGAACATTGATCGCCTTCTTCGTTAAAGCCTTTGCACAAGCGCTCGTTGTAAGTACTCAATCCTCCTCTAAGAGGATATGCCGGTCCGACAATGACAACCCTATGTCCCATTATAAATTGACTTTTTCAGAAACAGAATATTGATTGCGTTCTCCGCTAGAGCGACTGATGAGTTCGCCCAAGAATCCAGCTAAAAACAGCTGAGTTCCAATGATCATACTCACCAAAGCAATATAAAATAAAGGCGAATCTGCTACTAAAGCTGCTTTCTCATGACGCATCAAATGCACCATTTTGTCAATCAATAAATAGGCTGTCAAAAAGAATCCTAAGATGAAACAAAGTATGCCATAGACTCCGAAGAAATGCATAGGTTTTTTACCGAATTTGCCCATGAAGAAGATGGTCAATAAATCTAAAAATCCATTGACAAATCTATCCAAACCAAATTTGGTTGTACCGTATTTTCTGGCTCTGTGCTCTACTACTTGCTCGCCAATTTTTTTGAACCCCGATGATTTTGCAATCACTGGAATGTATCTGTGCATTTCGCCATAGACTTCAATGTTTTTAATCACATCATGGCTATAGGCTTTCAATCCACAGTTAAAATCGTGTAAGTAGATACCACTCATTTTACGAGTAGCCCAATTGAACAATTTTGTAGGAAGTGTTTTTGTTATTGGGTCGTAACGCTTCTTTTTCCAACCAGATACCAAATCGTATTCTTTGCTAATGATTTTGGCATATAGTGCTGGTATTTCATCTGGACTGTCCTGAAGGTCAGCATCCATTGTGATAACAACTTTGCCTTGAGCGTCGTTGAAACCAACATTAAGGGCTGCTGATTTACCATAATTACGTCTAAATTTTAATCCTTTAACATTGGGATTTTTTTGTGATAGCTCTTGGATAAATTCCCAACTGCCATCGTTACTTCCATCATCAATAAAAATGATTTCATAACTGTAATTATTAGCCGTCATAACACGGACTATCCATTCTTCCAATTCAGGAAGTGACTCGCGTTCGTTTAAAAGTGGGATGACAATTGAAATGTCTAACATATATTGTTTGTTGCCTACAATTGAAGTAGGATGATAATTTTAAAAATCTGGTTGCTTGCGTTTAGTGATGGCTGCTGATATTAAAGCATAAATGGCGTAAATGGTAAAACCCATAACGATCACAATTACTGAGACAAATTCAACAGATTTCATAAATTCTGGTGTGTCTTGTATGCGTTTCGCGATTTGCTCTGCTGTCATACCTGCTTCTTTCATTTTTGCAATAGCCTTGTCGATTTCTTTCGAATACAAGGCATCGTAATCCACTTGGAAACTTAGAAAAACAAAATTAAAAATGGCTAAAATAATGGATGTGATTATACCAGTGAAATACGAAACTTTAAAGGCTTTTCCAAATGTTAAGTATCCGCCATTTTCATTTGTTTTGTATTCATTGGATGCCATAATCATACAAGCTACAACTATGATAATATCTAGTAATTTAGCAACAATTCCACCAGTATCAGATGAATAATCGTCGGTTGAATAATAGAGTATATAAGTTTTAACGATGTAAATAATAGATGCAATTAAGCCCCATTTAAAAGCATAGTTCCAAACTGATTTTGGCTCTAATTGGTTTTCTTGGCCAGGGTGTAGAATGTTGTTTTCCATAAGCTATTGATGTTATAAATTAAATAAGCAATCCTTACCTATAAAGGTTGCCTCCACGAAATAAGGCAATGGTTTGTCTAAATAATAAGTGTTCGATGAATCGGATAAATTATTCTTTAAAGTCAAGATTGTTTGTTTGTGTGGATTGATGACTGTAAATGAAGCATCGGCGCCTTCTTTGATGCCGTTTAAGTTGATTCCTAGAATTTTTGCACCGCCATAGTTGAACTTTGAAATTAGAGTATCATCATCCATTTTAGGGCAGAATCTATTTCTTCCTTCAAAACCTAAACTTAAAGCTATTTGCAAGGTGATCACGCCAAAAGCAGCATATTCGAATTCAACGTTTTTACGCTCAATTTCTTGAGGGTGATGGTCGGTACAAATGGCATCAATAGTGCCATCTAATAATCCTTCCCAAAGTGCTTTAACATCATTGGCCTGACGCAATGGTGGGGTTATTTTTAAATTGCTGTCAAAATCCATGATGGTTTCGTCTGTTAAAGCCAAATTCATCACTGCAACATCGCATGTCACTTGTATGCCTTGTGTTTTGGCTTGACGAATGATTTCAACTGATTTTTCAGTACTTACTTTTGAGATATGAATTCTAGTTTGATGGTAATCTGCCAATTCGATATCCCTTTGAACCCTTAAGTATTCGGCCATTTGAGGGATTCCTTTTAAACCTAGACTAACGGCTACTGTTCCCTCTGCTACATAAGCACCATAGGTGAGTTCTTTCTCTTCGCAGAAGCTGTAAAGCAAGCCAGAAAAACTCTTGGTGTATTGAAGCGCTCTGCTCATAGTGCCAATGTTCTCAATTGGGTTGTTAGCATTTGAAAATGCTACGGCACCAGATAGTGTCATATCATACATTTCAGTCAGATCATCCGATTTTAACTGATGTGTAATTCCGCCAATAGGCAAAAATGTTACTGGATATTTTGATGTTTGATGGATAAGGAATTCAACATCTGATTTGCTTACACGGTATGGTTGACAATTTGGAAGCATCGCCAAATGCGAGTATCCTCCAGCCAAAGCACATTGGTTCAACGACTTTAAGGTTTCGCGGTGTTCGTAACCAGGCTCTGAACTATTGCATCTAACATCAACAAAAGCTGGGGTTACAATACACTCTGAAAAATCTAAAATTTTGTCGTAATCGTTTTCGTTGATGTCTATACCGAACGCGTGAATTTTACCATCTTTAATGCCCAAATCACCTAGTTGTCCGTTGTAGCTCGACTTCGAGTCGCTTATTTGTATATTCTTAAGCAGATAGCTTTGCATTGTTCCTGAAAAATCTGATCAAAAGTATTTCAATAAGTAAGAAAAACAAAACAAAAATAATACACCATTTCCACAAACTGATGCCTTTTTGACTTTTGATAAATTCGGCAGACAATTTTTCAGAACTGCCTTCAAATTTCTCAACCGAAAAGTTTTGTGTAGTTGTATTGAATTCATCTTCGCTTAAAGTCCTTGTATCACTTTCGTTTCTGTTGGTATTGAAAGATATAAAGGCTAGGGCAGTATCCGATTTTTTGCTTAATAGATCGTAATGACCAGCGGCATCGATTTCACCGTTCGTGCCTAAAAGCATCTCGCCGTCTATGTTAATAACTTCTGGTATATAAGCGTCTTTTTGACCTTTTAAACTAATGCCACTTTCTGTTTCAAATGGCAATCCTGTTTCAAATGGTTTAGAATCTCCACAACTGTAATACAATGGCGTTTTATATGCCCCAAGCATTGACGATTTTAATAAGGTGGGTAAAAACAAGGCGTGATTTTGGAAATTTGTCCAGTCTTTGTTTAAGGCTGATGCACAAACTAAAAAATGGCCTTTGCCTAAACTGATATCATGAATAAATGGTTTGCCATTAGATAATCTCATGATACTGTTGCCTCCAATAGGTGAAAGTGAAATGTACTTAGAGACCGTTGGTAAATCAGGGTTTTTAGGCTGCTTCTCGAAAATATTTTTATAGATTGTATGCTCTAAATCGATGCTAGAAATTTTAAGGTTTTCTGTGAAAACCGAAGCATCTGTGCTGATGTTAAACAATGACAATAAGATGGGTAAATTGCTGTTGTCTTCGTCACTTGGAAATACGAATAATGTTCCGCCATTTTGAACGAATTTTTTCAATTCTGCAACCATGCCAGATTGGTAGTTGTTAATGCCTTGCAATACCACCAAATCATGGTTTTTTAATCCACTTAAATTGATGCTACCTCCATTTTCTTTTTTGTAAGAAAATCCAGGGTTATCGCTGAATACAGCTTCTGCATAACGTTCACCGTCAATACTTATCACATCTACTTTGTAATTTTCATGTATGCGCAAAGCGAAATATAAATCATCATCGCTAGCAATATTATCTCCCGGAAGCTTTAACAAACATTTGTGATTACCTCCGTTTTCTAGTGTGAAATTGATGGTTTGTTTGTCTTTTGAAAAGGCTGCTATGTTAAAGTTTGCAATGCCTTTTGGTTTTCCATCTATCTCAAGTTCTACTGTTAACCCTTCTGTTGCGTTTTCTGTGTAATTGCTAACTTCTACAACCAGTGTTATGGTTTGTCCAACTTGCAAGATTGGCGATTGTAAATAACAAGTGTCAATGCTAAAATTGTCATGTTCTGCCGTCGGTATCTTTATCCAAGTTTGAAGGACATTGCTGTCTACTGGGTTTTTAGTGACTTTAGAATTTTTCGTTTGGAAATCTGAAATGCAAAAAGCGATTTTATTGCCGTTTTTTTCTTTTAATGTTCTTTGTTGAACTTCTAATAAGTCACTTAGAGGATGTCCTCCACTGCTGATTTTGATTTTATCGATTGATTCAATAGTCGATTGTTTACCATGGAAATGCAAAAGCGCAGGATTCATATCTGCCGTTATGATGTTGAATTCATCTCCTGACGAAGAGGCATTCACTATGGCTCTTGCACGGTTCTTGGCAGCTTCTAAAAGTTGACCTTCATCGCCGCTTAAATTCATGCTTAAACTGTTGTCGATGATAATGCTTACGTACTTTTTTCCACTGTCTAAAACTTGACCTTTTCGCAGTAGTATAGGTTGGGCAAATGCAAAAACCAAAAAGCTTATGGCTAAGAGTCTTGAAGCTAAGATGAGGTATCGCTTTAATTTATTGCCGCTTTTGGTTTGTCGGTCAATTTTTTTAAGCAGTTTGACATTCGAAAAAATGACTTTTTTGTAACGTCTAAAATTGAATAAATGTATGGAAATAGGAATGAGCAATGCCATTAATGCCCATAGAAAAGAGGGGTAAAGCCAAACCATATGATACGCAAACTTACTAAAAAAAACTCAGTATTTGATTTGAAATTGTGTTGTGTATTGATATTTCTCATTTTTTTGACAATACGAGTGTTTTTGAGGTTAAAATGATTAAATTTGCCACTCATTATTTTTCAAGACATCATGAACCAAACACAAGAATTTAGAATAGAACGCGATACCATGGGTGAGGTAAAAGTACCTGCAAATGTGTATTGGGGTGCTCAAACTCAAAGATCTCTTCAAAACTTTAAAATAGGCAACCAACGCATGCCAATCGAAATCATCAGAGCTTTTGCTGTGTTGAAAAAGGCTGCAGCCATTACGAATAACAAATTAGGCGTATTGTCTCTTACAAAATGCGATTTGATTTGCACAGTGTGCGATGAAATCCTAGAAGGTATTCACGACGATCAATTCCCTTTGGTGATTTGGCAAACAGGCAGCGGTACTCAAAGTAACATGAATGTTAATGAAGTAATCGCTAACCGTGCTCATGTCATCAATGGTGGTAGCTTAATGGACGAAAATAAGGTGTTGCACCCTAACGATGATGTCAACAAATCTCAAAGTAGTAACGATACATTTCCTACTGCTATGAGTATTGCGGCATACAAACAAGTAATAGATTATACCATTCCAGGTTTGCAAGCCCTTAAGACGACATTAAAACACAAGTCTCGCGAATTTATGAACATCATCAAAATTGGTAGAACCCACTTTATGGATGCAACTCCAATAACATTGGGACAAGAATTCTCTGGTTATGTTCAACAATTGAGATATGGCATAAATGCTATCAACAGAAGTTTAGAGGGTGCAAGAGAAATAGCACTTGGTGGAACAGCTGTAGGTACTGGAATTAATACACCTAAAGGGTATTCTGAATTGGTTGCTAAAACCATTGCAGAGTTATCTGGTTTACCAATCATCACCGCTGAAAATAAATATGAAGCTTTAGCGGCTCACGATGCAATGGTCGACCTACATGGTTCGCTTAAGCGTGTGGCTGTTAGCTTAATGAAAATTGGAAACGATGTCAGAATGTTGAGCAGCGGTCCAAGAAGTGGAATTGGCGAAATCTTAATTCCCGACAACGAGCCAGGAAGTAGCATCATGCCAGGTAAAGTGAATCCAACTCAGTGTGAAGCATTGACTATGGTTTGTGCTCAAGTAATGGGAAATGATGTTGCTGTTTCAGTTGGTGGTTCTAACGGTCACTTTGAATTAAACGTGTTTAAACCACTTATCGCTTCAAACGTGTTACAATCTGCTAGATTGTTAGGTGAAGCGGCTTTGAGCTTTGATGTAAATTGCGCTCAAGGTATTGAACCAAACTACCCAGAAATCAAACACAAGCTTGAAAATTCTTTGATGTTGGTTACAGCATTGAACACGCACATCGGATATGAAAACGCAGCTAAAATTGCTAAAACTGCTCACAAAAACAACAGCAGTTTAAGACAAGCAGCTATCGACTTAGGTTTGTTAACCAACGAGCAATTTGACGAATGGGTAAAACCAGAAAACATGGTCGGCGAATTACCGAAAGCTTAAAAAACATTTTAAATAACAATTGAAGGACCTACAGACATGTAGGTCTTTTTTTTGAAATTTGGAGATGTATAGGTCTTCAACCTTGTAAGGTTGGTTTGGACGAATTCGACAACCTTTTAAGGTTGGTTGAGGTAGGTTTGACAACCTTGTAAGGTTGAAATTGATTAAAATCCTGTAATACAGGTGATTAAATGGTTAAATTGGAAATTTGATGGAAATTGCGTATATTGGGGTAAGATGTTGTAAGTCAGTTGTTAATGTTAAATACTGATGAAAAGATGTCAACCTAACATATCAAACTTTTGGTCCATCATACATTTAAAATGACCTCTTGGACATTTGTCGTAGCCAATTTTACTGCATGGTCGGCAACCTAAATCTTGTACTTCAAGTTCAATTGAAACAGTATCATCAAAATCTGAAGGATAATATGGGTACATCCCAAAATCTGGAATTGTATTCCCCCAAATAGATACGATTGGTTTTTGCAATGCCGCCGCAATGTGCATCATACCAGTATCATGCGTATATACTTTACTAGCGCCTTTCATCAGTAATGCACTTTGATCGATACTCAATTTGCCGCACATATTGATGGTATTTTCACAAACTTTACTTAAAGCTTCTCCATCTGCAGCATCTTCTTTACCGCCAATCAAATACATAGTTGTATTGATAGAGTTACACAATTCAACTTGTTTAATATGTGGCAACTTTTTAGTGTTGTGTTGTGCGCCCATTGCATATACGACATAGTCCTTCTGAATTTCAAAATCATTAAGATTGGCATTGTTTGAAATAAAATAATCAAGGCCTTTGCCATCGTTTTTTATACCAAGTGATTCAACGGTTTCCAAATACCTATCAACAATGTGGTGATAGGGAAGCATATTGATTTTCAACCTAACCATCAACCATTTCTCCCAATTGATTTTGTCAAACTTAAAACGTTTAACCCTCAATTGTGACCAGATATTAACGGTTCTTAAATTGTTGTGCAAGTCAATTATAAGGTCGAACTTCTCTTGCCTTAGTTCATCAATTAAATCTGTTAAACTATCATTCAATACATGAATTTTATCAATGTATGGATTGCTTACAAGAAGGTTTTTGTATTGAGATTTGGTTGCATAGTGGATCTTATACTCTGGTTTCTGAGTTTTCAAACATCTCACTACTGGAGTAGTTAAAACGATGTCTCCTATAGAACTAAATCGGAGTACAAGTATTTTCAAAATATCGGCTGCAAAGGTAATTTAAATTTGCAGCAATTGTTTTACGTTCTTTTGCTTTTTGCAGTTGTTTCCAACCACGATTCAAACTGAGTTAAGTCTTTTGTATTGAGACAATTTTCTGGTGTCAAGTAGCCTTTTCTAGCAACATGCACACCGTATTTCATATCTGCTAATCCTTCTTTCTGGTGAGCATCTGGATTGATGCTGATGATACCTCCTTTGCTTATTGCGTAATCTATCCATCTCCAATCTAAATCCAGTCGGTATGGGTGAGCATTTAATTCTATAACAACTTGGTTGGCAATACATGCATCAATTATGTATTGATGGTCGATTGGGTATCCTGGACGCATCAACAACAATCTGCCAGTTGGATGTCCAAGAATAGTGGTGTATGGATTTTCAATGGCTTTAATCAGTCGTAAATGGGCCTTGTCTTGTTCCATTTTAAGATTGCTGTGAATACTTGCAACCACTATATCAAAGAGTCTTAAGATGTCTTCTGTATAATCCAAACTTCCATCACCTAAGATATCACTTTCTATTCCCTTGAATATTCTAAAGTTGGTATTAGATGCAGCAAATGAATCATTCAATTTGTCAATGGCTTTCATTTGTTCAAGCACCCTTTCTGGTTTTAAACCATTGGCATAGCCTGCGGTTTGAGAGTGATCGCATATGCCAATATAACTCAAACCCATAGCTTTGGCATGCATTGCCATTTCTTCTAATGTGTTCAAGCCATCGCTATAAGTTGTGTGATTGTGCAAAACACCCTTTAAATCTTTGTATTGAATCAATTTATCTTGAATAGCATGTACTTCAAGCTCTCTCAATCCTTCTCTTAATTCAGGAAGGATGTATGGTAGATTTAAAGATTCGTATATAGCTTCTTCTGTATCAAATTCATTCGTTACACCATCAAAACCGATGAGTTCTAAATGCTCAGGTGTAGCAGTTCTTGACAACAATTCATTGCCCCAATTGTCGTAGGTACATTGATACAAATTAACAGTAACTGCTTCAAGATACATCAAGGTGAAATGGTTGTCAACGCAATCAATCAATTCAAAATTGCCATTGCATAAATGGTCGCTTACAACTTGTAAATCTTCACAAACTATTAAATAATCCAAGCTGTGTACAATGTCGTTGTATCTTCTATAATCACCACAAACTTCAAATTGTAAAACTTCTTCAAGATTTTTGAAAACATCGTCAATAAAATTGACTATTGGTTCCATTTTAGCCCAATGGAATTTGCCTTCATTGCTAAATTTAAACTCAATGTCTGACAAAATTTGAGCTTGGGTTTTAAAGCCAAATCCTTTGATTTCAACCAAACGGTTTTCCCTACATGCATCAAGTAATTCTGCAATTGAAGTGATGCCAACTTGTTTCCATAAGACTTCAACTTTTTTGGGTCCTAAACCCTTTACTTTTAATATATCAATCACACCAGCTGGTGTTGCTTCAATCAAATCTTGAAGTTCTTTAAACGAACCTGTTTGGGTGATTTCGTATACTTTAGGAGCAAGACTTTTCCCAATTTGCGGAACTTTCATCAGCTCTTCTTCGCTCAAATCAGACAAAGGTTCGCCAATCTTTTTGATGTTGTATGCAGCTGCGGCAAGCGACTTTACTTTGAATGGATTGCCATCGTGAAGTTCATATAGTTTTGCGTATTGCGACAATACATCAGAAATGTCGTGGTTGTCAAACGAAGCCATGTTTTAGATGATTTTTGATGTCAATTCTTTCATTACTCTTCTTGCGGGAGCACCTTTATAAATGATGTTGTATACAGCTTCTAGTATAGGCATGTCGGCCCCCACCGTATCGTTTACTTCTCTCATTGTTTTGGTAGCATAAAAACCTTCTGCTATCATGTTCATTTCCATTTGAGCACTCTTAACGGTATAGCCTTTGCCAAGCATATTGCCAAAAGTGCGATTTCTGCTGAACTGCGAATATGCCGTTACCAAAAGATCTCCTAAATAAGCATTCTCTTTGACATCACGGTGTATCTGATGACTTGCTTCTAAAAACCTTTCAGTTTCTCTTGAAGAAGCGGATACCAAAACTGACTGGAAATTGTCTCCATAGCCTAGTCCATGACAGATACCACATGCTATAGCATAAACGTTTTTCAAGACCGCTGCATATTCAATTCCATAAATGTCTTCAGTAGTTTTGCAGAAGATGTAATGGCAGCTAAATAACTCAGCAATATCGCTGGCATACGCATCCAAAGTAGAGGCAATTGTTAGATAACTGAGTTTCTCCATGGCCACTTCTTCGGCATGACAAGGACCACTAACTGCACAAATGTTTGAGTCGGGAATGCTCCATGTGCCTTCCAAATAATGGCTGATGATTTGGTGGGTTTCTGGATTAACCCCTTTGATTGCAGAAATAATCTGCTTGTCTTTAAAAATATCTTTTGGTAAATTTTTAAGGACATCGTGGGCAAATGCTGATGGCACAGCTAATAGGATAATATCGTTTTGGTTGATTGTGTCATTAAGATCGTTGCTCAATTGCACCATTTCAAGGTCAATTTGAACATCGGTAAGGTAACGTGGATTATGACAAAATTCTCTAATGAAATGAATGTCCTCATCGTTCCTTAACCACCAAGTAATCGACTTGCCTTGTGCGTTGTCACATAGAATTTTAATCAATGCGGTCGCCCAACTACCATTGCCAATAATGCCTATTTTTCTCATCTCTGTAATGCGAAAATACATGTTTTGACTAATAATGAATGATTTTTTTTTAGCACATATAAATTTGTGTGTAGTATTATTGCAGAAGTGTTACACATCAATAGGTTTCATAATACCAACATTTCAGGGAATGTTAACTTACCTGTCTCTAAAAGTATAGCCAATAGACTTTTAATCATAAAAGCATTGACAGGCAATTTGGAGCAAGAATCTTCAACAAAAATTTCTGATATTGATGTATTGGCCAAAAATTTAAAGAGCAAAGAATCTAATTTAAATTTTAAAGATGCCGGCACTCCTTTAAGATTGTTTGTGGCCTTCGCTGCTCTTAAGGACCTTAGAGGCATTGTAATTGATGGAGGAGCCAGATTAAAAGAGCGACCATTAGAAGGTTTGATACATGCTTTAAAGAGTCTAGGCGCTGAATTTGAATTTTTACAACATGACAATTGCTTGCCTTTTAAATTGCTGAAAGGCGTGGATATCAACTTAAATAGAGTAGAAGTATCAGCCTCTGTTAGTTCTCAATTTATAAGCGCATTGTTGCTGATAGCGCCATATTTTAATGATGGATTAACAATAGTGCCTTTGGGTGAAAAACGATCTGAACCTTATATTGATTTAACCATCCATATGATGCAAAAATTTGGCGTGGAAGTCAATCGAAAAGACAGTACTTTCATAGTGCCTCATGGCAAATATTTAATGTCTAACATTCCTCTTGAAGCCGACTGGAGTGCTGCAGCTTTTTTTTATAATCTTGCATCAATTTCGCCATTTACAGAATTAACTTTAAAACATTTAAGCATCGACTCTGTACAAGGAGATAAAAGAGTTAAGGATGTTTATCAGCAATTGGGCGTAAACACTATTGCATCTGATTTGGGCATTAAAATTAGTGGACATGATGAAGTTTTAAATCATGTTGAAGTAGATTTTAAAGATATGCCTGATATGTTTCCTGCAGTTTGTGCATGTGTGGTGTTTCATGGTAAAACCGCTACATTTAAAGGTGTTAAAACACTAAGAGATAAAGAAAGCGATAGGATAGAAGCTATGAAACAAAATCTTGAACAAGCAGGTGGGGTGTTTGAAATGATAGATGAAGATACCTTAACTATAGGACATAGTCAAATTAGAAATCGCTCAAATTTTTATCAATTTAAAACCTTTTCAGACCATAGAATAGCCATGGCTCTGGCCATATTTGCCTTTCAAAGAGACATCATAATAGACGATGAAACTGTGGTAGAAAAATCCTTCCCAGAATTTTGGTTGGAGTGGCTAAAATTAACCCAATCAGACGCCCAAAAAATCAGCGAATAGTGGTTTCATAAATTCAGCATCCTTCATTTTTTCTTCGAATTTGTTTTCGATGATGTAATTGATCAATGCTTCATTTTTAAAACCTTGGGCAAGCGCTACACTGTATGGAGTAGTAGAAAAACTCACTAAACTATACTGACTTTTGAAGGTGTTTGGATACAATTCAACCAAGTCGTGTTCGATTTTTTTGAAATGCATAAATGCTGGTTGTCCCACCAAATCGCGCATCTCCACAAAATTCTTACACGCTAAATCTGCTATGGCATTTGCATTGACAATTCTAGCTTCTTGGTATTTTTTGAAAACAGTATTCCAATCTGGATAATAGGTCTCTATCAACTCATCAATTTCACTTACGTCTTCAAAACTGCAGTTCATGCCTTGACCATAGAAAGGAATCACAGCGTGCGCAGCATCACCTATTAATGCAAAGTTTTTATACACCCATGGGTTACATCTGATGGTTGCTAAATTTCCTGTTGGATTGTCAAAGAAATCATCCAAATAATTTGGCATCATCGGTATGGCATCTGGGAAATAGGTTTCAAAGAACGTTTTAACATCGTCCTTTGTTTTTAGTTTATCAAAACTTCTTTCACCTTCGTAGGCTAAAAATAAAGTACAAGTAAAGCTGGCATCAGGGTTAGGCAATGCTATCATCATAAACTCACCTCTTGGCCATATGTGTAATGCGTTTTTCTCTATAAGAAACGCACCATCTTTTCCAGGCAGAATTTCTAGTTCTTTATAACCATAGTTTTCATAGGTCTGAGAATAATTGAACCTATTTGTTTTTTGCATTTCTGAACGCACAGCTGAAAAAGCTCCATCAGATCCGAACATTATACGGGCTTCTACAGTTGTTTTTTCTCCTTTTTCATTCTCTAAAACTGCGGTATTGATGTTCAAGTCAACATCTACACATTTGTGATTGAAGAACAATTTTACATTGTCAAATTCATCTGCTAATTCAAGTAATTTGATGTTTAAACCTGAACGGGAAACAGAATTGATATATTGACCAGATGTTCCGTAAGGCTGATAGCTCAAATCACCTGTTACACTGTGCATCATTCTGCCAGACATTGGAATGGCGTCATTGAGAACTGTATCAGCAAGTCCAACTTTTTTAAGCGCTTCTATACCACGAGTTGATAGAGCCAAATTGATGGATCTACCAGCTTCAGCTTTACCTTTTCTGATGTCTCCTCTTCTTTCATAAACCTCAACTTCAAATCCACGTTTGGCTAAACAAATGGCCAACAAAGAACCAGATAATCCACCACCTATAATTGCGATTTTCTCTTTCATGACGATGCAAATATATAAAAACCCTTGCATGGTTTTTAGTTTATAAATATTTTAATTTTTTAAAGTGGTTTTGCGGGAATCCTTGATAATACTAGGTAAATAATTATTTTAATTTAAAAACCCTATCAGGGTTTATTTTTTTTAAATTTGCCGAATGAAAGCTGTATCAGTTATTGGCTCTGGAAGATCTTCTGTTTACCTTATAGAATACCTATTTGACTATTGTTCATCTAATGCTATCCCCTTTAAAGTTTACGATATTAATACCCAATTTATCAAACAAGTAGCACGCAATGTAGACGAAACAGTTTTTTTAAATTTGGATATTTCTGATACTAGTCTGCTTGAAAAAATTGTTTCTGATTCTCAACTTGTTGTTTCTATGTTGCCGGCTTTCATGCATCCTTCTGTCGCTGATTTGTGTTTGAAACATCATGTACATTTAGCGACGGCTTCTTATGTGTCTGACCATCTAATTGCCATTTCTGAACAAGTGAAATCTAAAGGATTGAAATTTCTAAATGAAATGGGCCTAGATCCTGGTATAGACCATATGAGCGCCATGAAACTAATGGACGAACTGCGAGAAAAAGGTGCTGAGATTACTGCTTTTAAAAGTTATTGTGGCGGATTAGTAGCCGATGAAGACGATGGCGACAATCCTTGGAAATATAAGTTCTCTTGGAATCCTAGAAATGTGGTTCTTGCCGCTCAAGGTGCTCCAGCGCAATTCCTCGAAAAAGGCAAAATGAAATTGATGCCTTATCAGCAAATCTTTAAAAATGCGGTTTCTTTAAACGTACACAACTATGGTCAGTTAGACGCATATCCCAATAGAGATTCTTTAAAGTATTTAGAAGTTTATCGCCTTCAACATGTGCAAACCATGATAAGGGGCACTTTTAGAAAATCCGGCTATGCTAAAGCTTGGCAAGTTTTTATTGAATTAGGGCTTACAGACGATGCGCTAATCTTATCATTGCCAGCTTCTACAACTTTCGAGCAATGGCTAGATATGTATTTACCTGCTGGTCAAGGAACAGTTAAAGAGAAATTTGCACAGTATGTAAACGGCGAAAACGATATCATCCAAAAATTTGAATGGTTGGGCTTTTTTGGTCAATCTGGTTTACCAATTCTTCATGGAACATCGGCTCAAATTCTCGAAGAATTCCTCAAATCAAAATGGGTATTAAAAGAAACAGACCACGACTTGGTGGTGATGTTACATCAGATTGAATACAAATTGGATGGAGTGCTAAAAACGCATGAATCTTCTTTGGTGTTAAAAGGTGAGAGCAATACCCATACCGCAATGGCAAAAACAGTGGGTTTGCCTCTTGCTATTGGTTGTAAATTGTTGTTAGAAGGGAATATTCATCAAGATGGCGTTTTAATTCCTGTTGATGCTTCCATTTATCTGCCAATATTGAAAGAGCTAGAATCTTATGGTATTCAATTTGAGGACCGCGAGTATTAACCCAATCCAACGTCTAATGCCATCATGGTAACAAAACCAACTACAAATCCCATGGTTGCGAAGTCGGCATACTTGTCTCTCTGAGTCTCGGGTATAACCTCTTCAACGACTACATATAACATTGCACCTGCTGCAAAAGACAGTGCATAAGGTAAAATTGGTTGAGCATACATCACAGCAACGGCTCCAATGACACCTGCAACAGGTTCAACAATTGCGCTCAATTGACCCCACCAAAAACTTTTAAACGGACTGATGCCTTGACGTCTTAAAGGCATGGCAACTGCTATTCCTTCAGGGAAATTTTGAATACCAATACCAATTGTTAAAGCGACAGCTGCTGCCATACTAAAATGTGGATCTCCCATTGCTACTGCTCCAAATGATACCCCAATAGCTAATCCTTCTGGTATGTTGTGTAATGTGATGGCTAATACTAAAAGTATTGTTCTATCCCATGTGGTTTTCAAACCTTCAGATTCGGACATATTAGCATTTAAATGCAAATGCGGAATGATTTTGTCAATGAGGTAAATAAATCCGGCACCAGCAATGAAACCAACTGCCGCTGGAATCCAAGCCAAAGCTTTACCATAAGATTCTTCAGACATTTCTATGGCTGGCGTTAATAAACTCCAAAAGCTCGCAGCCACCATGACGCCACCCGTAAATCCTAACAAGAAGTCGAGCCATCTTCTACCCATATTCTTAAAGAACAATACGACACTAGCTCCCAATGCTGTTAAAAACCAAGTAAACGTAGTTGCCAAAAATGCTTGCATCACTGGACTAAGTTCTTTGAACCATTCAATCAATTCTTTCATAGGTCGATGCAAATATATGGAATTGGGAAGTCAAAAGTTAAAAGTTAAAAGTCAAAAGTCAAAAGTTAAAAGTCAAAAGTTAAAAGTCAAATGGGAGCGAAGCGGACATCCCGCGCCGTTGTGAGGTATCGAACAAGGGTTGCGGGAAGTCAAAAAAGGGAATAGGCAATAGGATTTAGGAAATAGTAGGACGATGGGCATGCCCACGACATAACGCAAGCATTAGGTTGCCGTTTTTCTTGTAGGACGAAGGGCTGTGCTGTCGCCCTACAACATCCCCAGAATCTTTCTCACTTCAACAGCTTCTTTCACATCGTGTACCCTTAACAGTTGAGCGCCTTTTTGAAGGGCTATGGTGTTTAATACCGTTGTGCCGTTTAAAGCCCCATCTGGATTGGTTTCAAGGAGTTTCCATATCATCGTTTTTCTTGAAATACCTACCAAAATCGGTCTAGAAAAGTGGTGGAAGTCGCCCAAATGTTGCATCAATTTGTAATTGTTTTCCAAAGTTTTTCCAAAACCAAACCCCAAATCAATGATGATGTCTTTAATGCCAGAAGTTTCTAATTGTTGGATTTTATGTTTGAAATAATTGTCAACCTCCATTACCACATTGTCGTAATGAGGATTGTTTTGCATGGTTTTAGGCTGGCCTTTTTTGTGCATCGCTATAAAGGGCACTTGCAAAGAAGCTACAAATGGTATCATCTGCTCGTCGTCGTCGCCTGCACTAACATCGTTGACAATGCAAGCTCCAGCTTCAACAGCTAATCGAGCTACTTTCGACCTAAAAGTATCAATGCTAATAATGGCTTCAGGAAATCGTTTGACAATGGCTTCAATGACAGGAATAGTTTTTTGAATCTCCTCCTCAACGGTTGTCATTTCTGCTCCTGGTCGGGTACTCTGCCCCCCAATATCAATAATATCCGCACCTTCTGTCATAAGTTTATCACATCTATTAAGAGCAGTTTCAATGGTATGATATTTGCCACCATCAAAGAATGAATCTGATGTTGTGTTTAGGATGCCCATAATCATTGGTTGTTCAACGATTTTTTGAACATTTTTTAATTTTATTGAATAGGGTTTGAATTCTGCCAACATTAGATATATTTGCAAAGGTAATCAGAATAAGGATATAGTGAATCATACGCTTCAACAATACAATACAGAAATTGCTAAATGCAGACAGCTGTTCGAAAACAAGAACCGCGATTATGGTACAGCATGGCGAATTTTAAGACCCAAAAGCATCACCGACCAAATTTTAATAAAAGCCTTACGCATTAGAAGTATTGAAGAAAAGGGCGAAACCAAAGTAGGAGAGAGTATAGAAGATGAATTTATCGGCATCTATAACTACTGCATCATTGGATTGATTCAGCTTAAATATTGGCAAGAAGAGAAGGAGTTTACACCAACTGAAATCATGTCACTTTACGACAAAGAGTTGGAGGACACCAGAGACTTGATGCTCAAAAAAAATCATGACTACGGCGAAGCCTGGAGAGAAATGAGGATCAGTAGTTTTACTGATTTAATTCTGATGAAGCTAAATAGAACAAAACAAATTGAAGATAACGCCGGCAAAACCATTGTTAGCGAAGGCATTGATGCCAATTACCGCGATATGATGAATTATGCCATTTTTGCACTGATAACAACGAACAATCAATAAACATGAAAATTATAACCAATATATGTAGATTCTTAGTAGGCGGACTTTTTATATTCTCAGGATTTATAAAGAGTAATGACCCCAAAGGAACAGGCATAAAGTTCAATGAGTATTTTGATGTATTCGCAGCCAGATTTGAAGTTCCTAAAGATACCATCACCATTGCTGTGAAAGATAATTTTGATGTCAATGATGTCTATAGTTTTACCTTAAAACCAGATTCAAAAGATTTGAACATGCAGTTAAATCAAGCTGCCCCGTCTAAGATTCTTTTTGAAGGCGATGCCGATTCTAGTTATGGTTGTATGGTATATGTCGTAAAAGACGGAGAAGAAATGTTCTCTTATTTTTATACGCTTGAAGATACCATTCTATTGCCTAAAATCAATTTAAAGGTTAGTATCTCGGGTGCGGCAACTAAAACTTTGGTTGACAAATCTGTTACAATAAGTACCAACACAAAACATGAAATTGAACAAAAAATTGAATTGTCTAAATTCAATAAAGCAGAAAGTATGTGGGTTGGATTCTTTAGAGGATTAAAGCCGTATTCTTTGTCACTTGCCATCATCATGTGTATTTTAGAAGTGATACTTGGTTTTGCTATTTTAATTGGATGGCAACCCAAAGTGATGTCATGGTTGATTTTGTTGATGATTCTATTCTTTACCTTCTTAACATGGTACAGTGCTTACTATAATAAGGTAACAGACTGTGGTTGTTTCGGTGATTTTATCAAATTAAAACCATGGACCTCCTTCTGGAAAGATATTGTTTTAACTGCTTTGATACTGGTTATATTCATAAGACGCAATCATATCAAACCTCTTTTCTCTCCATTGTTTAGTATTAATGCGGTAATTGTCGTGTCATTGGCTTCAACATTTTTTGCAGTGTATTGTAACATGTTTTTACCAGCGTTCGATTTCTTACCTTATAAAAAAGGCAACAACATCAGAGAAATGATGACTGCTCCTAAAGGTGTTAGATTGGTGGATTCGTTTGTCAATGTATTGATTTATCAAAAAGACAATAAAATAGATTCATTTGTATTTCCTAAAATGCCAGATTCAACATGGAAATATGTTGGGAGAGTAGATAAACTGGTTGCTCCAGGATGGAAATCTGCAATTCACGAATTCGACTTTACTCCTCGCGATGAACAAGACATCAACCTGGAAGATACTTTATTGAATAGCAAAGGGTATCACATTTTAATTGTTAGCACACATTTGGAAAAATCATTTGCCAATTCTTGGGATAACATCAAAGAACTTGCTACCAAAGCAAAAGCTGCTGGTATTGGGGTCTATGCAGTAACTTCGTCATCTTCTGAAGAAGCTGATCATTTTGCAAGCGAACATCAGTTACCTGTAAGATTTAGTAGTGCAGATGAAACATTATTGAAAACAATTGTTCGTTCGAACCCAGGTATTATTTTATGGCACGATGGTACCATAATGGATAAGTGGAGTTGCAGAAGCATCCCTTCTATAGAGACCATTAAAAAGTTTATGACTAAAAAGTAATATGCGTTTTTTATTCAGGAAGTTGGTATCAGCCATTGCTGTACTACTTGGTGTAGTCTTCCTGATATTTTCTTTGTTTATTTTATTTCCATCAGCAGAAGAGATTACAGCTGGTCAGAGAGCCGATGAGGCTACAAAAGCTGCCATGCGTGCTGAAATGGGTTTGGATAAGTCTAAGGGTGAGCAATTGATGATTTATCTGAGAGATTTGTCTCCTATTGCTATATGTAATGAGAATTCGAATTACACAGGATTGAACATAAAATTATCCGATAACAAATGTTTGTATGTAAAACTTCCATATTTGCGAAAAAGCTACTTGTCTAAAAAACCTGTTGGTGAAATACTGATGGAGGGATTTGTTGGTTCGTTTGTTCTAGCAATTGTAGCGATGGGTATTGCTTTGTTTCTTGGTATTGGCACTGGTATTTTATCGGCATTAAAACCAGGAAGTGTTTTGGATAGGTGTTGTTTGGCTGTTGCGACAATTGGGATTTCATTGCCTTCGTTTTTCTTAGCTGTAATTTTTGCTTGGTTGTTTGCTTATGTTTTAAAAGAACAAACTGGTTTATCTATGACAGGTAGTTTGTTTAGTATCAATCTAGAAACCGGTGGTCAGTACATAGATTTAAGAAACATCATTCTGCCAGGTTTTGCATTGGGCGTTCGACCATTTTCAATTATCATGCAGTTAACCCGTAGTAATTTAATAGATGTATTGCAACAGGATTATATACGTACTGCTAGAGCAAAAGGGTTAAGCGAATTTCAGGTTATTATGAGACATGCTTTGCGCAATGCACTTAATCCTGTTATTACGGCAGCCAGTGGATGGTTTGCCGGATTGTTGGCAGGTGCTTTTTTTATAGAATATATATTTAGTTGGAAAGGCCTAGGCAAAGTAACCATTGATGCATTGCAACAAAGTGATTTGCCAGTTGTAATGGGTGCAGTATTATTAATAGCATCAATTTTTATAGTTGTTAATATTATAGTTGACATATTATATGTAGTATTGGACCCAAGAGTAAAACTATCATGAATCAAAACTTCTATATAATAGGTATGCCCGGAACAGGGAAGACACATTTCGGAAGATTGCTGTCTCAAAGTTTGCGCATGCGATTTTTAGATATGGATGAAATGGTAGAAAGAAAAGAAGGTGCAACTATACGCCAAATAGTATCTGAAAAAGGCGAAGCATATTTTAGAGCTTTAGAACATGATATGCTAAAAGAAACTTTATCTATTAATAATTGTGTGGTGTCGTGTGGAGGAGGTACACCATTTCATTATGATAACATGGAATTAATGAAACTACATGGCTTGGTGTTGTGGTTGAACACAGATTTGATGATAATTAAGAAGAGAATTGCCCAAAACAGTACGCGTAGGCCATTGTTTTTAGGTTTAAGTGAAGCTGAAATACACGAAAAACTTAAAGATTTATTTGAGAAAAGACGCAGAACATATGCAAAAGCTGATGTTTTCGTAGAACACAGTTATACCCATAGTATTCCGCTAAGTGCTGTAATTCAAAAGATTATGAAACATTTGCGAGCGAAACGCAAGCAAATGTGAATTGTATGTTAATATTTTTCATGAAAAAATAATGCTCACCCCTTGATTTTACTAATCATTGCTTTACTTTTGACATCAAGAATTCAATAAGAACATTAACATTTATTAATTATTTTTAAATTATGAACAAATCAGATCTAATCAGCAAAATGGCAAATGATGCCAAAGTAACTAAGGCACAAGCACAAGCAGCTTTGAACTCTTTCATTACTGCTACAACTGGCGCTTTGAAAAAAGGTGACAAATTAATCTTAGTAGGTTTCGGTACTTTCTCTGTAACTAAGAGAGCTGCTAGAACCGGTCGTAACCCACGTACTGGTAAAGAAATCAAAATCGCTGCTAAGAAAGTTGTTAAATTCAAAGCAGGTGCTGACTTGTCAAGCAAAGTAAAATAATCTTATTTAGATTACTATTAACTCTTAAAACCCCTTGCTAACGCGAGGGGTTTTTTATTTACTTTTGTACCATGTCACTCAGCACTCTTAGAGAGAATTTTTTCCATCACGTTGCTCAAACTTCTGATGGTCCGCTCGCACTGAATATTACCCATGCAAAAGGTGTGTATCTCTATAGTCATGACAAAACATATATCGATTGTATCTCTGGAATATCAGTTAGTAACCTCGGTCATTCAAATGAAACAATCGTTCAAGCCGTAAAAGTTCAACTCGATAAACACATGCACTTAATGGTGTATGGCGAAATCATTCAATCGTCTCAAGTAGAACTCGCTACATTGTTGACCCAACAATTGCATCCGACTTTAAACTCTGTTTATTTTGTGAACAGCGGGAGCGAAGCCATTGAAGGCGCAATGAAATTGGCTAAACGGGTTACCAATAGACACAAATTTGTCGCTCAGAAACTGGCATATCACGGTAGCACTCAAGGTGCATTGAGTTTGATGAGTGATGCATATTTTAGTAATGCATTTAGACCATTAATTCCTGGTATATCCTTTGTTGATCAAAATGACGTCAATGCCATAGATACATGTATTACAACCGATACTGCTGCTGTTGTTATTGAACCAATTATGGGTGAAAAAGGCTATGAGCTTTGTACCTTTGAATACTTGCAAGCTGTGCGCAAAAGATGTAATGATACTGGCACTTTATTGATATTCGACGAAATACAAACAGGCTATGGAAGAACCGGTAATTTGTTTGCATATCAATACTATAACGTAGTGCCTGACATCCTTGTTTTAGCAAAGGGATTTGGAGGCGGTATGCCTTTAGGGGCATTTATAGCTGATACAACTTTAACATCTGTCTTAATTGACCAGCCAGTTTTAGGCCATATAACTACTTTTGGAGGACATCCTGTGTCTTGTGCAGCCTCTTTGGCCGCTCTAAAATTGCTTCTTAATGGCGATTTATTAAACAAAATTGGAGCAAAAGAAACCCTATTTAGGTCGCTTTTGGTTCACCCTAAAATACAAAATATCACTGGAAAAGGCCTAATGTTGTCTTTGGTATTTGAAGATGAAATGTTTTGTAGAAAAGTTATAGATGGCTGTGTTAGAGATGGTTTGCTTATAGATTGGTTCTTGTATGCCTCAAATCGAATACGAATTGCACCTCCATTAATTATTGAAGAAGAGCAGATTAAAGAGGTTTGTGGCATAATTATTGAAAATATTTCGAAAGCCATGCAACCTTAAACAAAGTTCGCAGTCTATATACACAACCAAAAAGATACACACAAAATGAAAAAATTACAATTAACATTAGCTTTATTTTTAGCAGCAACTACCGGATTAATGATGGTAAGTTGCAGAAAAGATGCAGGAGAAACTGTTGAGACTATTACATCAGCAGAAGACAATTCAACTGCTGAAAATGAATTTACTTCATTGTTTGATATTGCAGACGACTTTTCTAGTAATGATGGTAGAACAAGAGGAAATACTATTTTGCCAAGTGGCGCAGTAGTTACTTTCTCTGATAGCTCATTTACTGATGGTGATGGGGTTGAATGTTCTATTGATTTCGGTCCTTTAAAAACATCGGTTCCTAAAGGTACACTTTGTAACGACGGAAGATTTAGGGCAGGTGTTATTCATATTTCTCTAAGTAAGAGATATTTATTGGATAGCTCAGAAGTTACCATTACAGCAAATGAATCTGATAATTATTATGCTGGCAGCGATGGCGTTAATTTAACCAAATTAACAGGTTCAATAAAATTGTTAAGAGTTTCAGATTCTGAAATTAAAATAGATGTTACAAATGCTAAAGCTGTAAACGATAAAGGTACAGTTAGCTGGCAAAGTACTAGAACCATCACTAAAACCATCGACAATGGTCCAGGTTTGCTTGGTGATGTGTTCCAAATTACTGGAAGTGCAAGCGGTATAAATAGAAACAACGAAAACTTTACAGTGACTATTGATGTGCCTTTGGTAAAGAAAGTTGAAATGGGTTGTGCTAGAACATTTGTTAAAGGTAAAATCACTTTGACCAATGTTAGTTCTGGTAAAAACATCCAAATCGATTACGATCCTTATAACAATCAGGCATGCGATTTAGTAGCTAAAGCTACCATCAATAACAAAGAGTATTATTATACAGTAAGATAAGGTAATTAATCATAATAATTGAAATGAAAATCCCGGTAAAAAATGCCGGGATTTTTTTTTGTTTTAAACTTGATATTTCGATGGACTTTAGTATTTTGCCGAACCAATTTTTAGTCCAGTTTAATGAGGAAAATAATGTTTTTTGTGTTGTTGTTTTTAGCATTGTCATGCGATAACAATAAGCGCGCTAAACAACAAGGTGAAATATCTAAAGATAGTTTTTATACTTCTAAACAACAATACAAGTCGTTCAATAGCAAATTTATAGATAGTCTTGAGCAATTCTTTGACCCAGATTTTTGCGGAACAGTATTGGTCTATAAGGATGGTCGAATGTATAAAAAAGCCTTTGGCCATAGGGATTTATACAAGTCGACTGACATGCAATTAACTGATGTGTTTCAATTGGCCTCTGTGTCTAAAACAGTTACAGCAACTGCCGTTATGTTACTGGTTCAAGATGGCAAAGTAAATTTAGACAAAGACATTAGTAATTATTTAAGTGATTTTCCATATCCCAATATCTCTGTAAGACAATTGCTATCTCACAGAAGCGGATTAGCCAATTACATTTATTATACAGATACCTTTTGGAAAGATACATCTAAGTATATGACCAACGATGTCTTTTATGATTTTATGGTAAAAAACAAACCTACACCATACCTCAATCCAGATGTTAGTTTCAGCTATTGCAATACCAACTATGCATTCTTAGCAGTAATGGTTGAAAAAGTAAGTGGAATGAGTTTTCCAAAGTTTGTAGAAGAAAGAATTTTTAAGCCTTCAGGAATGCGCAATTCGTATTTCAAAGGATATAGACCTGCTCGCATAAAGGCAAAGGAGTTGGTTGGAAGATTTGACCGTTATGAATATTATGGAACATATTATTTAGATGGCGTTTTAGGTGATAAAAGTATGTTTAGTAATGTAGAAGATATGTTTGCTTTTCATTGTGCTTTATCTGATGGACGATTGATAAAAATGAAGTACCTAAGAGAAATGGAAACCCCATCATACAAATACAATGTATTTGGTGGAAGTTATGGCTTAGGCTTTAGATTGATGAATACGCCCAATGGTCAATGGACCTATCATAATGGCTGGTGGCGTGGGTTCTGGACCTCTTTTTGGAACAAGTTTGATAAAAAGACTTGCTTCGTGATACTAACCAATAACAAAAGAAGTTCGCATGTAAACAAATTGGCATTGGCGAATTTTTTACTGCAAAATGACAAATGAATTCAAAAAATCTTTTGAAATAATAAAAACTTTCAACTTATATTTGTGTCCTTAATTCATAACTATAGTGTTGACTAATGACACTACTAAATCTACCATATCGACCGATGTCTTAAATTAATTCTAAACGGAAGTACACACCCCCTTTTACTATACCCTCAATTTTTATATTTTTAAGTTAATGAGCGAAACAAATAAGCATTTGAATGAAACACATGTTGATGCAAACGAAGAAGCATTACAAAAAACAATTGTATCTTTAGAGCAAATTGGAGATTCTGAAGATCATGATGAATTTGCCGATGCTGAAGAAGAGAAACGCGATCTAACAGATTACTCTGGTTTCACAAAAGCAGATTTTCTTGCTAAAGCAGAACAGTTAATTTATCATCCAAACATTAAAGAAGCACACGATATCTTTAAAAAGATTAGAATTCTCTTTGATGATGCCATAAAAGCTGAGCGTGTTGTTCAAGTGAAAGAATGGGCTGATGCTGGTAATGAAGTGCGTGAGTTTAAACCTCCATATGATGAATTAAAAGAAAAATTCTACAAGGTATATACAACATTTTTAGAAAAACGTGCTGAGGAAAAACGTTTAGCGGAAGAGGAAAAACAAAAAAATCTTCAATCTAAAAGAAAAATCATTGAGCGTCTTAAAGAGTTAGCTACTCAAGACGAAACCGAAGGTATATTCAAAGAAGTATTAGACCTTCAAAAAAGCTGGAAACAAATTAGAACTGTTCCTCGCGAACATATGCAAGAGTTGTGGGAGAATTATAGATATTATTTAGATAAGTTCTACGACAACCACGCCATCAATAATGAGCTTAAAGAAAAAGACCGTCAAAAAAACTTGGAACACAAAATTGAGTTGATCAAGAAAGTGACCATGTTGTATGAAGAGAAGTCGATTAAGAAAGCACACATCTTATTGAACAAATACCATGAAGAATTTAAAAATGCTGGTCCAGTTCCAGGTAAAGAAGTTGCCGAGGATATTTGGAAGCGTTTTAAAGAAGCTTCTGATAAAGTATTGGGTGAAAAACGCGCTCAACTGGAATTAATTAAAGCAAAACGCAATGAAAATCTAGAGTTGAAAAAAGTATTGTGCGAGAAAGTTGAACACATCAACCAATTGCCAATCAACTCACCAAAACTTTGGAAAGAAAAAGGAGAGGAGATAGCTGCCATCTTTGCTGAATGGAAAACCATTGGTCCGGTGCCTGAAAGCGTCAATGACCAAATTTGGAAACGTTTTAGAGAAGCACAAAATATATTTAACCACAATAAAAAAGCCTATTTCGATCAGCTTAACAGTGGAAAAGATAAAAACTTGGAATTGAAGACTGCATTGTGCGAAGAAGCTGAGAAAATTTCAGAAAGCAATCAGTTCGATGCAACATCAAAACACTTGATTTCACTTCAAGAAAAATGGAAATCAATTGGTCCCGTTCCTGAAAGCAAAAACGAAGCCATCTGGGCAAGATTCAGAGCCGCTTGTGATAAATTCTTTAAGAGAAAAGAAGAGTTTTACAAAGAAAAAAATGCTGGCGAAAAAGAGAACTTAGCTGCCAAAGAACGCATTATTGAAGCGGTTCAGGAAGCTAGTAATTTGGAGAATAGTGCTGATGCATTTGCTCAATTAAAGAAACTACAACAAGAATGGATGTCTATAGGTTTTGTGCCAATCAAACAAAAAGCTGATTTGCAAAACAGATACAGCAAAGCCATTGATTTGATCTATAAAAAATTCAAACAATCTGCTGATGAAAACAAAGCTTTAAGAGTAAAAGAGCATTACGAGTTGTTATCAACTTCACCAAATGGAGATGATAAATTAAAGCATGAAGAACGCATCATCAATGATAAAATGCGCATGCTTAAAGAAGATGTAGCTACCCTTAGAAACAATATCGAGTTTTTTGCTAAGTCTAAAAATGCAGATGCATTGAGAAAACAAATTGAGCAAAAAATTGAATCTGCTTCTCATCAAATTTCAAAACTTCAGGAAGAATTGAAAGTTCTAAGATCGTTCAAGAATTCAGGTAAATAATCTGTAATTGCTCGATGATGTTTAGGAAACTGCAATTTGCTCTAAACTATTTAATGTATTTTCTTACTGCAGATACCAAACATTCTGTGCACTCTCCCTTTGTGTTTGATTTTGTAACCAATGTGATGAATTCGAGGAAACAGAAACCGAGTTATCACGATTTTGAGTTGGTAAGATCTAGGTTGCTTAAAAGTGATAGAAAAATCAAGCTCTTGCCCTTGGGTGCTGGAAAAGAAAAAGAGGTTGTTGAACTGCCTTTAAAAGAGGTTGCAGCAAGAAGTTCTAAATCTGCTAGATATGCCGAATTACTCGAGCGTATATGCGCTTACTACCGACCACAAATAGCGGTTGAAATAGGTACTTCTCTTGGTATTAGCGCTATGTATCAGGCAAGTGCTTTGCAAGATGGGGTACTTCTAACAATAGAAGGCAATCCAGAAAGTGCATCTGTTGCAAAATACAATTTTGAAAAGTTGGGATTCAATAATATTCAATTGATAGAAGGCAATTTCAACGATGTGTTGCCTCAATTGATGTCTGAATTGCCGAGAGTGGATTATGTGTTTTTTGATGGCAATCATAGTTATGACGCTACCATGAAATATTTTGATTGGTGTTTAACTAAGGCACATAACAATACAATTTTTATATTTGACGATATTAGTTGGAGTGAAGACATGAGACATGCTTGGAATAAAATCATAGCACATCATGCCGTTACGGTAAGCATTGACATTTATGCCATGGGTATTGTGTTTTTTAGAAAAGAACAAGAAAAAGAACATTTTGTGTTAAGGTTTTGAGCGAAGAAAAGAAAACTATAGAGCAACGATTGATGAAAATTAGACCCATCAGAAAGATGGTCAATTTTTTAGATGGCATCACACCACCAGGGTTTGAAGGTGCATCTCTATATTCGGTATTTCAGTTTTTTTTTAAGGGCATTATCAATCCAAGATTTAATCTGTATGCTGGGTCGCTCTCATGGAACTTCTTTTTGGCCATTTTCCCGTCGCTCTTGTTCTTATTTACATTAATAGCATACTTACCTGGTATCAACCTTCAAAAAGAGATTCTGAAGCAAATGGACACCATTTTACCAGATGATGCTTATAAGATTATCAGAAAGACTGTAAGAGACATTGTCCAACACAAAAGAAGTGGATTGTTATCATTGGGTTTCTTTTCCGCTTTATACTTTGCGAGCAATGGTGTTTTTTCAATGATGTTGGCCTTTGATAGCAATTTTTCGGATTCAGAAAAAAAGAAGCGCAACTTCTTTCAGAAAAGAGGTAAATCTATTTTACTAACACTTGGCATTACCACTTTAATTTTTACGGCTTTGATTGTATTGGTTTTGGGAAGTAATTTTTCTTCATTCATTGTTGAAGAGACCTTTGTGAAAAAGTCGGTGATGGTTGTCTTTGTCAAGATACTGCAGTTTGTGTGTTTAACATCTTTGGTGTTTTTTATCATGAGTGGGTTGTATTATTTTGGTCATTCAGCTAAAGACAAATGGAAATTTTTCTCGCCGGGAGCGATTGTAGCGACGATATTATCCATTATAGCGACCTATGTTTTCTCTTCCTATGTTGACGGATTTGGCAATTACAACAAGTTGTATGGCAGTATTGGAGCAGTGATAGTTTTGATGTTGTTGATATACTTCAACACCTTGTGTGTATTGGTTGGATTTGAGTTGAACAAGAGTATAAAAACGGTTGTAAAAATTGCTCAGGAGAAGCGTAAATTAGAGAATCGTTTCTTGAATTAAATTCCTTTTAATTTTATTTTGCTTATATAAAATTAATGCTTATTTTTGCCCACCTTTTAGGAGAGATGGCAGAGCGGTCGAATGCGGCGGTCTTGAAAACCGTTGACTGTAACAGGTCCGGGGGTTCGAATCCCTCTCTCTCCGCAAAAATTAGTATTGTTTTGTAATTCAATTACTTACAAAATGTAAATAGGGTCAAAAATGTCACGTTTTGGCCCTATTTTTTTGCCTTTTTTGGCACTAATTATCTGATTCTAAAGAGCAAATAAATTCTGCAATTTTTTGATTGATTTCTATGTAATCAACAGCGGTTAAATAATGACTTGCTGAAGTATTACCATTTTTGAAATAGATTGTTGCATTACATCCGTATCTGTTTACATTGATATGGATGTCTTCAACGCACTCCATAGTAAATGGATTGCTTATTAAGTTGCTTATTGACTGGAATTGGGAAATGTCCATGTTATCTTACTTCGTGGTGGTTTGCATGTTGATTATAAATCAATTTTCCATTTTTGAATGCTTTAATAGTGGTTCCGCTATCACAATCAATTATGTAATCATAATATCGGTCAACATCTTGAACATTTTCAAAGTAAATCTTAATTACTCTTTTTTCAATAGAGCTTTTACTCTTGTCATCTTTTCTGGTTTTACGTATTTCTAATTCTGAAGGTTTAGAGGTTTCAATCCTCATAGTTATAACTTCATCCTCTTTTTTGCATCCAAATAATAGGACTGCAATAATAATTAAAATGTGTTTCATTCTTCAGTTTCTTCTTTTTTTAGTGAATCTCTAATTTCTTTTAGCACTTCAAGTGTTTCATTTACCTTAAATACCCATCTTGTTATTTTAATTGATAGATAAATAAATAATGCAGTTGCAGGAATTGAGAAAAATATTCTCGCTGCCATTACGCCTTCGTCTAAATCTAGTATTGTCATAATTTATTCAAATTTAGTTATTGTATTTCAATTACACCACCTTTTACAGTATAAACTGCTTTAACGGACGAAATTGGAATGTCCGTATCTTCATATTTGTCATTATGTGATCTTAATGTCCAGAATCCTTTCGTTTGACTTTTTCTAATGTATTTGACTACTGGTTCTGGAGCAAATTCACCATTGAATTCTATGAAATAGACATGACCAAAGAAAATCATATCTATGTTCACTCTTTTCAATGCAATGTAATCCCCTGATTTTAAAAACGGAGACATTGAATCTCCTTTTACCCTTATCCATCCTATACAATCTTCATAGCCTGGAACAGAAACATAGTTAGTTATTTGAAAATTATCCATAGTATTTGTAAGAGAAGTAAAACCAGCACGTCCGTAAATGTCAAATACTGGTTTTTTAATAGAGTTGTCAATCTTAACTGACTTGTCAAAAATGTTGATGTTAGATTTTTCTAATTTGTGCTTAAAAGAATCCGCAATTACCTCTTTAGAGATGTGATAATAGATGTTTTGTTTTGATACACCTAACTCACGTCCTAATACTTCTGGACTTTTACCATTATCGGTAAGCCATT
Source organism: uncultured Chitinophaga sp. (assembly GCA_964438995.1). Taxonomy (GTDB): domain Bacteria; phylum Bacteroidota; class Bacteroidia; order NS11-12g; family UBA955; genus JABMMZ01. The sequence continues at coordinate 80,703 of CAYTMQ010000011.1, read as the reverse complement.
GAGATAATAATTTGCCTTCATGTGTCTTCATGTAAAAATTATTTGTCTATAAATCAAATAGATACATAAAAAGTGAAAAATATTTTACTTTTATAGTCAAATGCACTTGCATTTTAAGTCAAATACATTTTACTTTGCATCATTATTTGAACAAAAATAGAAAATAAAATCTAAAAAAACGTAAAAAAATGGCTGTAAGAAGTAAAACGATTGATACTAAGTCACTTAATAAATTGAGAGCGGTTAGTTTTCATGTCAAATATTCAGAAATATCTGAATTTACTGGTTTAAGTGTGCATACAATTGGTAATGCAATCAGAACTGGAATCGCTACCAATGAAACAATTGAAAAGCTAACCAAATTCCTTAACGAATATAAAATCCCTGCGTAATGAATGAACACGTTGCAAGTTTCTCGACTGGTGACGAGAATAGTTATTACGAATCAACAAGCAAATTGAAAGTTATGGAAAGAGAAGAGAGTTTAAGCAAGATCATGGAGCAGAACGAAGTGATTATCAAACAACAGAAGGTATTGATTTCGTTGATGTCTCCAAAATCTTCTAAAAAGGAAAGTAGAGTTGAAAAGTACAAAAAGTCAATAGTAAATAAATCATGAATAAAATTACCCTATCCGCAAAACACACAATTGAAACTGCGTTGATGAATTCAACCATTCAATTAGTACCAACTACAGAAGAATCTGAAAGAATGTCAATTCTTCAAAGAAATCAACGAGACATGATCCTTGAGCAGTTGCAGAACGCACAAAGAGAACTCGACAAAATGTTCGTAATCGAAGAACCACAAGCCTAATCAATAGTAACATGAAAATATCCATTAAAAAATTAAGCCTACGAAATTTCAAAGGCATTAAGTCTCTAGACATCGACTTCCAAGCTATTACCAATATTTATGGTGCAAATGGAAGCGGTAAAACTACAATAGTTGATGCATTCAATTTTCTTCTTTGGGGTAAAAACTCAAATGGAGATAAAGAATTCAATATCAAAACTCTCGATTCAGATAACAACCCGATTCATAAACTAGAACATGAAGTATCTGCAATCTTACAAGTTAACCAAACAGAGGTTAATTTAAAACGTATCTACAAAGAAACATGGACCAAGAAAAGAGGTGAATCAGTTGAAGTGTTCACTGGCCATGAAACCTTATACTACTGGAATGATGTGCCACTTAAACAAAGTGAATATCAAGCGAAGATTAACAACATCATTGATGAGAATCTATTCAAGTTGTTATCAAATACAAATTACTTCTCTAGATTGAAATGGACCGAGCAAAGAAGTATTCTAACATCACTTGCAGGAGAAATCGACAATAATCTAATCCTAGATTCAATTGCTTCACCTGATAATGATTATAGTGATGTAATCAATGTATTGAATTCAAACAAATCATTAGAGGAGTTTAAAAAAGAAGTAGCTGCTAAAAAGAAAAAGATTAAGGATGATCTTGATTTAGTTCCTGCAAGAATTGATGAAGCTAAAAGGTCATTACCCGAATCATCCAACTTTGAGCATATCGAAAAAGAGTTGCAGTTTGCTAATTCAGAGCTTGAATCAGTAAACAAATCTTTAACTGACGTATCAGAAGCAGCAAAAAATGAAAGTGCTGCAAAGTTGAGCATTCAAAATCAAATCCACTCATTAAAATCTCAACGTCAAGTAATTATTCATAACATCAAAACTGAAATTGAAGCTAAAAAATATGAGTATAAATCAAGTTTAGATTCATTGAATTTTAGACTTGATTCAGCAAGTAAAGGCATTGATAAATTGGTATTGGCCATTGAAGATAAAAACAAACTTATTTCAGAAGCCAGTGCTAAAATTCCAGTACACGAATCTACTCTACAATCATTGAGAGACGAATGGACTAAAATCAATGAAAAGAAGTTTGAATTTAATGAAGAGGAGTGCAAATGTCCTACTTGTAAACAACAATTACCCGAATCTGATAGACTATCAAGAAGAGCCGAATTTGAACGCAATTTCAATGCTGAAACTGAAAGATTGAAAGAAGCAAACAAATCAAAAGGTTTATCAATCAAATCTGAAATTGATAGATTAAAATCAGACATCGAACAAGCAGCTAAAGACATTCAATATTTCAATTCTGAAATCGACAGACATAGAAATGAAGCAGAGCAAATAAACTCTGAAATATCAAAACTAAATGCACCAAATATTGATGTAGATGCAGAGGTAACCAAAGCCACTTGGAACAATGAGAAAATCACAGACATTGATGCACAAGTTGCTCAATTAGAAGAATCATTAATCACAAGACCTAACATTGAATCTGACCCTTCTCTAGTATCAAAAAAAGCCGAGTTGACTGCTAAAATCGCAGAACTTAACAAACAATTAGGGGCAAAATCTCAATCAGAGCAAATCAATAAACGTATCACAGAGCTTGAAGCAAGTGAGTGCACATTGTCTCAAGAATTAGCCAATCTAGAAAAATCAGAGTTTAACATGATGCAGTTTATCAAAGCTAAAATGGACATCATTGAATCTAGAATCAACGAGAAGTTTAGCCTGGTTAAATTCAAAATGTTTGAAAGACAAATCAACGGAGGTGAAGTTGAATGCTGCGAATGCCTAATCAATGGTGTGCCATACAGCGATGCAAACACAGCATCTAAAATCAATGCAGGACTTGACATTATTGATGTGCTATCACTAGCAAATGATGTTGAAGTGCCAGTATTCATAGATAATAGAGAAAGTGTATCTGAAATCAACATGGTAGGAGGTCAAATCATCAATCTATTCGTATCACCAGTAGACACAATTTTAAGAATTAATTAATAACATGACAAATCCCAACGAATCTTTAGAAAAAACAAGGAAAACTCTTGCAGACGATGTCTTAATAAGAGTTAAGGAGTACCAAACCGGTAGGAACATTGTACTTCCTAAAAATTACGAAGCATCTAATGCGCTTAAATCTGCATGGCTTATGCTTCAAGAAACAGTTAACCGAGATAAAAAACCAGTTCTTGAGGTGTGCAGCAAAGACAGTATTGCTAATGCGCTTTTCTCAATGGTTATTCAAGGTTTAAACCCTGACAAAAAGCAATGTTACTTTGTTGCTTATGGCGCTAAATTAACATTAATGCGCAGTTATCATGGCACTATTGCCGTTGCAAAACGTGTTGGAGGTATCGTTGATGTGACAAGCAATGTTATCTACAATGATGACGAGTTTGAATATTCAATCGACGAGACAACTGGCAAAAAGAAACTTGTTAAACATATTCAGAAACTTGAGAACATTGACTTTGCTAAAATCAAAGGCGCTTATGCCATTGTTCATACAGAAAAAGGTTCTGAACTTGAAGTGATGACATTTTCTCAAATCAAAAAGGCATGGGAACAAGGCGCTGCAAAAGGTACATCTGGAGCGCACTTAAACTTCACTGATGAAATGTGCTGCAAAACAGTTGAATCTAGAGCTTGCAAATCTTATATCAATACTTCAGATGATTCAGATATCTATGAAGAGCCGGAACCAATCATTATTAAAGATGTAGAAGTTCAAGAAGAGATTGCAGAGAAAGCAAACACCATTGAAATTGGTTTTGAACAACAAACTGAAGTAGTAACTGAAGTTAAAACAGAAGTAGCAACTGAAGAGAAAGCACCATACTAATGAGACTGAAGGTTATTAATAGCAATTCGAATGGTAACTGTTACATCTTGTATAACAGATATGAAGCACTCTTGATTGAGTGCGGAGTGAAGTTTTCAATGATCAAACAAGCACTTGGGTTCGATTTATCAAAAGTTTGTGGATGTATATGTACTCATGAACACAAGGACCATTCGGTTGCTATTAAAGACCTTTTAAAATCAGGAATCAAAGTGCATGCCACCACTGGCACTCATATAGCATGTGGAACTGATTTACATAACAATTCTAGGTTTACTCACAACGGACATCAGTTTATGAGTGGAAACTTCAAAGTATTAGCATTCAATGTAAAGCACGATGCATCCGAACCAGTTGGATTTTTAATCAATCACATGGAGACTGGCAACGTTTTATTCTTAACTGATACATTCTACTCTGAATATAAGTTTAAGAACCTTAACAACGTAATCATAGAAGCAAATTATTCAAAGAGAATACTTGATGAAAAGGTTGCTAATGGTTCTACTTATCAGTTTTTAAGAGATAGGATTGTTCGTTCTCACATGAACATTGAAACTACTTTGGAATTGTTAAGAGCGAATGATCTATCAAAAGTAAACAACATTGTTCTGATACACTTGTCAGATTCAAATTCAGATGCTGAACATTTCTTGAACATGACCAAAGAAGCGACTGCTAAAAATGTTCATGTTGCAGAACCTGGAATGGACATAGATTTTAACTTTAATCCTTACTAATATGGAAAAGGTTGTAGTAGTATCAAAAGTGTATAACGGCAAACTATCAGGATACGCATCAGAAACTTTAAGACAGTTTGTTCAAACTCTTGAAGGCAAAGATGTAGAAGTGATAGTAAAACGCAAAAGAGCAAAGCGTTCAGATAACCAAAACAGATACTACTGGGGTGTTGTAATACCAATCATTCATGAATCATTTAAGGAGCTTGGACATAGATTGAATGCAGAAGAGGTCCATTTCTTCTTAAAGCAAAAATTCAACTATCAAACAGTTGTAACAGAGCATGGAGAATTAGTTGGAGAAATACCTAAAAGCACAGCCGATTTAAACAAGTTAGAGTTTATGGAATATGTAGACAAGATAAGCCAGTGGGCATTAGAAATTTTAAACGTAATAATACCAGAACCAAGTAAATATTTAGAAGCAATATGATTATATATTTATTAGCGCTAATCGTACTTATCATTTTGGTTTGGACAATTATTGTCCACACTCCAAAGAAACAAGAGAAAGTCCTTTTATATACTGGAATTTCTAAAACTACTCAACCAGATGTACGCCCAACATTCAATACCTGGATGCGATACATTAGGTTTAAAAATTACCAATCGAGATAATTATGATTATAGCAGATGCAATCAAGGGTTTAAACCCGAACGAACTAAAGGAGTTTTTACACTCCAATGCAGCCTCTATCGAGGAGGGAACCTACTTTAAAAACTTCAACGAAGAAGAAAGGGCAGTCACTCAAGGTGAGTTCTCTGACCTATCGTTGAAACTACTCCGTAAGGAACAGGAATTGGATGAGATTAAAGCCAAATTCAAGGCAGAGATTAAGCCAATGAAACAACAGCAGACAGAATTACTTTCTCAAATCTCTCACAATGGAGAACATTTGGAAGGAAAACTTTATCTGTTCGACAATCAAGAAACTGGAATGATGGAATCTTACAATGAGTATGGAGAACTCATTTCAACAAGAAGATTGCGCCCAGAAGAAAGACAACTCCGATTAAAAATCAACAAAACAGCCTAATGGAAAACAAGTTAAACATCACAGTAACGGATTCAAGTAATCCAGTTGTCATTCACCTTTTAGAAGGCGACGCACCAAAAAACAGCTATCCAGTAAAATTAGACATTAAAGGAGACATCAATGCAGTTTCTGACTTTATCGAAAAAAGAGAAGGCACATTGAAAAAAGAAAAATGTCACATCAAAATGGATAGCGAAAAATTTGCAATCATTTTAGTGATTGATGAAGATTCAGAGTTTTCTGGTCAAGTTAAAGCAGAATTATTGCACAATCCGGATTTGTTGGAATTTGGAATCAATAATCAAAAATTCTTTACTAGAGCTGAAATGGAGAAACTCATCAGAATGAATCGTTTTTATTTTCCTGATAAAGATGATCACATGAAATTGATATCTGACTTCAAGTCTTTTGCAGCTAAAGTCAATCAAGAAATTCAACAAGCAGCAGACCAAAGAGGTAATAAAACTCAAGTCAATGTTAAGAATGTTCAAAGCGATTTGGTTGATTCATTTGTCCTTAAAATCCCAGTATTTAAAGGTGGTGAACCAAACACTTTCAGAGTAGAAATCTGCTTTGACATTACCGATTCTTCAGTGCGTTTTTGGCTTGAATCAGTTGGATTATTCGAGATTGAGAAATCAATTCTAGAAAGCGTGTTTTCGAGCAAAAGAGCAGAGTTCAACTTAAAAGGCTTCACAGTTATTAACTGCTAAAAATTAACCACCCCAAGTGTGAATGGTTGCAAGAGGGTTCGATTCCCTCTCACACTCCAAAAAAATAGAAAAATATGAACGAAATTTGGAAAGATGTAATTGGATATGAAGGAATTTATCAAGTATCAAATCTTGGTAATGTTAAAAGAATAATTGATAGCAATAATCAATTTAAATCTAATCATGTATTAAAATTTAATATCATTAAAGGTTACTGCCATGTTCAGTTACACAAAAACTCTACTTGTAAATGCTTTAGAGTTCATAGGTTAGTAGCAAGCTCTTTCATACCTAATTTAGACAATAAGCCTCATGTTAACCATATAAATGGCATAAAAGACGACAATAGAGTTGAAAATCTTGAATGGTGTACTCCAAGTGAAAACGAATTACATAAACATAGAGTTCTTGGTAAAACTCATTACAAATACAATTACACAGAATCACAGAAAGAAGAAATTGTGTTGATGTATAAAAATGGCTGTAGGATTAAAGAAATTGCTTTTAAATTCAATACAACTGTAGACAGTATCCATAAAATGCTTGTTAAAATAGTTGGCAAAGTAAATTATTCTGGTCAGTATAATGGTGCATCAAAATTGAAAGATTCAGATATTAACCTTATAAAAGAGTTAAGAAATAATGGCATGCATTATTCAGAAATAGCTTTAAAGTTTAATGTATCAGCCAATACAATTTACAGAAGATTTAAATCAATTAATCAATGAAATCATACACTAAAATATACTTTGACTTCTTTGGCTATGATGAATCAGACTTTATAGGTTGTGAGGTGTGTGGGCAAAAGGCGGTCGATATTTCGCACATTGAAGCAAAAGGTAGAAGACCAGACTTGAAAGACAATATATTCAACTTAATGGCAATGTGCAGACCATGCCATGTGAAATATGGAGATAAAAAAGCCTTTAAGGATAAGTTGAGAGAAACACACTTGTTTACAATGGCAACTGCTCAACCGAGCAAAACAGAAGATATGCTGAATGAAATGTATGAGAAAATTGAGGTTAAACAATGAGATTGATCAGTGAAAATATCATACAACAAATTATTGAATTATATCCTAATTCATACGCATCTGATTTAGCAAATAAATTTGGTATTTCAACCAAATCTGTTTACTCAATTGCTACAAAGTATGGAGTAAAAAAGAGCGATGAATTTAGAAGCATGGAGCTAAATAAACAAGGAGAAAAGTTAAAAGCATTAGGAGAAAAAACAAGATTTAAAAAAGGTAATTCACCAGTAAACAAAGGTAAAAAAGTTACTCCAGAAGTTTACAATGCCATGAAGCCTACAATGTTTAAAAAAGGTAATCTACCTCCTAATACAAAATACGATGGTCATGAAAGATTGGATAAAGATGGCTATATGATGGTACGTATTAGAAAAGGTAAATATGTATTGAAGCATAGACTTGTTTGGGAATCGATTAATGGTAAAATCCCTAAAGGAATGGCATTGAAATTTAAAGATGGGAATAAAATGAATATCAATATCAATAACCTGGAATTAATTTCTAGAAAAGATTTGATGGCATTAAATACCATTCAGAATTATCCTGCTGAATTAAAATCAACTATTAGGACACTAGGTAAATTAAAGAGAATAATAAATGAAAAACAAAATTGAAGATTTAAGAAACCATCTATTTGCAACCATTGAAGGTTTGCTTGATGAAGAGAAGCCAATGGACATAAACAGAGCTAAAGCAGTTGCTGATGTCGCTCAAGTTATTGTCAACAGTGCAAAAATTGAGGTAGACTTTATGAAAGTTACCGATAACCATAATTCCGAATTTTTAGATGGTAAAAAGTTGATCAGTTAAATGTTAAGCAAACTGTCTATAAAATTATGCCATGAAATAATTTCTGGTCCTAGCTTTAAACTTGATGAGTTTATAGAAAAGCATCAGTATAATCATTACATTGATTTTATTCATTATGATTTCTATTATTCTTATCCAGAATTTGGTAAAAAATGGACCAATGGAGAGTTATGCTGCTTTCATAAGGTAGAAACATGTTGCTATGAGTGCAATGCAAAACCTGATAGAAATTATGCAGGAATAGGAACTCTATATTTAGTTGGGTTTGCTCCTTACTTAAATGGCAGATTAACTTTATACTGTAGAAATTGCGTACCTGGAATACCATTTAATTCCGACAAAAGAATTTTTAAAACTAACAATCAACAATCAAATCAACTCACTTTATTTTAATATGGCAAAAGACCCCGCATTCATGTTTTATACAAACGACTTTATTAGTGGTACTCAATTCATGAGTAACGAAGAAGTTGGCATCTATATTCGTCTGTTATGTGCTCAACATCAACATGGTAGGTTAAGTGAAAAACAAGTGTTATTCATATGTAAAACAAAAGACAATGAAGTGTTGCAAAAATTCGAAATAGATGAAGATGGTTTTTACTACAATTTGCGCCTTGAAAATGAAATAAACAAGAGAAAATCATTTAGTGAATCAAGAGCAAAGAATAGACTAGGTAAGATAAAGGACACTAAAAAACAAGTGAAAAAGAAGTCAAAAACACTAGTTAAACACATGGAAGATGAAAATAGAGATGAAAATATATATATAATTAATAATAAAAGTGAGTTCGAAAAAACATTTGATGAATTTGAAAAATTTAGAATCAAAATCAAAAAACCATTAACCGATTACGCTAAAAAACTAATTCTCGACAAATTAGAAAATCTTGCTCCAGGTAATGAGCAAGAAAAAATATTAATCCTTCAGCAATCAATCACTAGAGGTTGGCAAGATGTCTTCCCTCTGAAGCAAACACCAACAGAGACTGTATTCACAACACGAGGTAAAAAATACGATAACACATGGGAACCAACAAATGGAATCAATAGACAATAAAATCGCAGAAGTAAAAAAACAACTGATCGGTCCAATCGAGGACAAGAAAATCAGGCGTTTCAAAAAGGAGTTACTAGAAACCTACTGGTCAACAGTTGGTCAAATTCAACTCCGACATGGGCAGTACGAAACAGATTCGTTAGCACAGAAGTACATTGAACACTTTTGCTCAACATCTGATGAGTATTATCCAGAACACAAAGAAAATAAACTCAAAGGTTTATTCGTGTTCGGTAACACTGGAACTGGCAAAACATTTAATTTCAAAATCTATGAAATGATTTACACTAAACTTTCTCCTGAAGTTGGTGGACGAAAATTTTCGCCTTTGTCCTACATCAACAACGACACTTTTATGGTAGCTCACGTTGACGAGATTAAAAAAGGAGCGAAGTCATTAGGTGAAGACTACATTAAACGATTATCATCCGTTAGAAACCTTGTAATAGATGAATTTGGAGGAGGAGAAAATGAAGAGATTAACGATTATGGGACTAAATCCAATCCAATCATTGAAGTAATCAATGCCCGATACAGATCAATGCGAGATAATTTACTCATCACACACTTCACATCCAATCTAACCAAAGAAGAAATCTACAAAAAGTATGGAGAAAGAATCTATGACAGATTGAGAGAAATGTGTATTTGGTTGCCATTCGAAGGAGAAAGTAAAAGAAAATGAGTTACAACGAACAACTATACATCGAAGTAGTGCAAGCTCATTTCAAACTGAATATGTCAGTTGAAGAGATTGTAAGAATGCTTAAAATCGACATCAAAGGTTATAGGCATCAAACCCACGAGGGTAAAATCATGTTCACTAATCCGAAAACAGCAATCGAAACGATTATCGAATGTGAAAAGCAAGCGCATTTACAAGCATTAAACTTTGAATACAAATGAAAAATAGAGACTTTGAATCGGATTTAGGCATTGCCGTAATAGTGTTTTACGCCATCATCACAATATTGATTTTATTATGATTTTAGACGTTCAAAACATTACAGACAAAATAGTTTCCATTCTATCAGAGAAGCATCAAAAAGTATCACTGAATAGAAAAATGAAGACTATAGTTTTCTTCTCTGGAAACAAGCGAATAGCAGAATTCTCAAGAGAAGAATTGAAACAGCACGAATTGAATAATACATTACCAAACCTTTAAATCAGAATGAAAAACCTAATTATATTAGTTATCCTATTAAGCAGTAAAATATGAATAGAGAGATAAAATTTGAAGTCCTAATATTAGGCAACGATGGTAAAAAATTTGCCAAATTTAGCGAGTGGATAGAAGATGGCGAATGGGTGCATAGTTATTATTTTCCACGATTCGTACACGGAGTATTCAATTCTTCAGACTTAGGTGATGGTTTTTTAGGCAAAATTATTCGTAGGCAATACACTGGACTAAAAGATAAAAATGGAGTTGAGATATATGAGGGTGATATTGTAGTTCACAGATATAAGGGAAATGTTAAAGGACAAATTAGTTTTTTTGAAGGCTCGTTTATAGTTGGCGTGGCAATATGCGAAAACTCATTAATTAATTTTAATGCCCCTAAATATTTAGAAGTCATTGGCAACCTTTACGAAAACCCAGAACTTTTAAAATGAGAAACTTAATCATACTACTTATCTTATTATCAAGTAAAATATGAAACACATAGCAACACTTATACAACTTACATTTTGGATTATAGCAGATTCAATATTATTTATTTATTATCTTGAATGGGGTGTATTTATGCAAGATGGTTCTTGGGTAGAGTTTATTAAAAAGGATGGTATTGTTAGAAAAATGACAAACTATGACCGAAATTTTAGAATAGGTTATAAAAACAAATATAAAGCAGCATTTTCAAAACCATTAAATAGATGAAAAAAATACTAATAGTATCAATAATAGTTTTATCAAGTTGCTCTGCAATAAAGCAACAAAGAGCGACCAATAAGACTGAATGGCTTAAAAAACACGGATTCTTAAAGGAAACGAGCGATACCGTCATTTTGCGGGATACAATCAAAGGGTGGGCTTATGATACTATTGTACAATTTGATTCATTTAGCAATACAGACACACTAATAATGTCAAATGGTAAGGATAGTATAATTACTATCGTAAGTTGGCGAGAGCGTGTTATAAAGCAAACAAAAAGGGAATTAGACACAATAGTTGAAAGTAAGGTTATTACTAATACTAAACCGATAGAGATTAAAGCCAAATTAAAATGGTATCAAGAATATTGGTGGGCATGGATAGTATTTACATTTATGTTCTGTGTTTTAATGGTAAAATTAGCAAATAAATTAACTTATATAAAATGAAAGCAGAAATATACGTTGTAAGTGCATACAGATTTGGTAATAGAAATAACCATTCTTATGTATTAGGTGTTTATAAAAAGAAAGCACAAGCGATTAAGAGAGCCGATGCACATAACCTTTACAGGGGTGGTAAATATGTGTGTGAAGTAGAATGCTTTGAAGTTGATAATCACAATGAAGATTTTGAAGCTAAAATCATTTATCAAACTGATAAAATAACACATTAACCAATAAACCCAATGAGCAATAATAAAACCGCCGTCGAATGGCTAATAGACCAAGTTGAAGATTTTTTAGGATTATTACCAGTAGACTTAATCCAAAAAGCCAAAGCAATGGAAAAGGAACAGATTATAGAAGCACACGAAAAAGGTGGCGATATAGTTTGGCAGTACCAACATAATAATGAAGCAAACGGAGAACAATATTTTAAAGAAACCTATGAGCAATAAATCACCAATTAAAATTTACTTAACAGCGGAAACCTATCAAGCCTTAACAGATGGTTCAAAATTTGTTGGGGCGTATGCAGAAAAATTGCACGATAAAGAAGTAGGGTTCATCCTCGAAAGCGAACACGAGCGACAAACAAAGGAACTTCAATCTGAAATAGAACGATTGAAAGCAGAAATCCAAAGACTACAAATCCAACACAACTTATTCAGAAACGCCAATAGGGAAGACCAATAAATACAAAAATCAACTACCAATGACAGAAGAGATAATCAAATCAGTTTGCAAAGAGTTTTCAGTTAGTAAAAAAGATTTACTATCTAAAAACAGACAAGGCATGTTAGCACTTGCTAGACAAGCATTGTTTTTAGTTACATACGAATGTGTAACGACGAATCACAGCCAAATAGCTAAATGGTATGGCCGTTCATCGCACAACAGCACAAAGAATTTAGTTGAAGCAGCTAGAGATTCTTGCTTCTCAAATAAGAAGTTTGAAAGCATTGTAAACAATCTACTTCGTTGTCATAAAGTTGGCAGTTAGATGGCTTTTAATTCTAGTAATTTTGTATTATGAAGTTGTCTAAATCTGACATAGCGCACTTAAAGGATATTGCTAATAGACTTCCTATCTGTTACACTGCAGATAATCAAAAGACAGTTCAATTTCTTTATGGTCATCAACTAATAGCAAGAGGTATTACCACTATTGATAAAAAAGCCGTTATCCATGACAAAAAATACAGCCATTCAATCGAGGGTGGAGTTAAGGTTAACCATTTTAAACAATTGAAAAGATTGTGCGAACAAGGTCATACAAATAGAGCGCAGAAGTACATCGATGAAGTTGCGGGAATTGGTGCAGAACATTTCAAATTATTGGTTGATTTAAACAGTCGTAAACCGAGAATATGATACACCAAAACACATCCGATAAACTTCAGATTCAAACATCATCAACTGCAGATGTCGATGTTGTAATTACTTACAATCTATTCAACCAATTAGAGCCGTTCAATAAATACTACCAATATTCATCAATAGCAGTTCATGATGTTTATTTGGATCAGGATGGAAAAGTGGTTATCGAAATGTTGAGCATTAAAAATAATCATGGTTCAACATCAAACACCATCACTCTAAAAAAGGATGACGGCACTGATAATCCTACATTGGTTAAATTTACCCTAGCAGCAGGCGAAATATTCACATACGTTAACGGCAAAGGATACGCAGTATTTACAACCGATGGTAAACTAAAGGTACAAACTGCAGCAGGGGGTGGAGGTGGTGCATCTTGGGGTTCAATATCTGGAACATTATCGGACCAAACAGACCTTCAAGCAGCATTAGATGCCAAACAAGATGCCATCACAGATTCGGATGATATCACTGAAGGTGCAACAAATTTGTTTTTAACTACATCCGAGCGTTCAAAATTAGGTGGTATAGAAGCAGGAGCAGATGTTACTGATGCAGCTAACGTGGCAGCAGCAGGGGCATTTATGAAGTCAACTGATGATACGGATGATATAACAGAAGGTAGTACCAAAAAGTTTGCAACAGCAGCAGAAAAAACCAAGTTATCTTACATATCAGTAACTCAAGCAGTAGATTTAGATGCTATTGAATCTAGAGTTAATGATTTAGATGCGGCAGTAATTTTAAAAGGTTCTTGGGATGCATCAAGTGGTTCATTTCCAGGTTCTGGAACTGCTCAAGCAGGATGGAGTTATATCGTATCGGTTGCAGGAACAGTAGACGGCCAATCATTCAATATCAATGACAGAATTATAGCCATTTTAGACAATGCATCAACTTCTACATTTGCATCAAATTGGTTTAAGGCCGACTATACAGACCAGTTTTTATCATTAGATGGAAGCACTGGAGCTGTTACACTCGGAGCGGTTATAGTTGGACTAACTGGCAAAACAACTCCAGTTGATGGAGATTCTTTACCATTAAGTGATTCAGCAAGCTCAAACGCATCCAAAAAAGTTACTTGGGCAAACTTCAAAGCAACATTAAAAACTTACTTTGATACGCTTTATCAACCATTAGCTACTGCATTAACTCAAATTGCTGCATTAACACCAACTGATGATGATATCCTTCAAAGAAAGTCAGGTTCTTGGGTAAACAGAACAATGTTGCAATTGAAAACCGATTTATCTCTTACAAAGTCAGATGTTGGTTTATCAAACGTTGACAATACATCGGATTCAAGCAAAAATAGTGCTATTGCAACACTTACAAACAAACGTATCACTCAAAGAGTAACTACCATTACAAGTAATGCAACTCCAACAGTCAACACCGATAATTGTGACCAAGTTGAAATCACAGCTCAAGCAGCAGATATCACTTCAATGACTACCAATTTAAGTGGAACACCAGTAAACGGAGATAAATTACTTTACAGAATTGAAGACAATGGAACTCCGAGAGCAATCACTTGGGGTTCATCATTTGAAGCCAAAGGAGTAGCACTCCCAACCACAACCACAGCAAACAAACAATTAACAGTAGGATTCATATACAACGGCACCAAGTGGGGTTGTATTGCATCCGTAACAGAAGCATAGTATGCCATTTACAATATCAGATAAAGGAGAAGCAGTCAATGATGTAATGAGTATTTTCTTTCAAGAATACTTGGATGCAATGATTGACGGAATAAGCGGTAAAAACTGCGTTTTGTCAGGATTTGGAGCAACATCAAACTCAAATATGACCTATGCAATAGCAAAAGGTTCAGTATTAACCAACGGAGTTTTAAAAGCGGTTGCAGCGAATGCAACTGTAACAATTACAACTGCAGATTCAACAAACCCAAGATTGGATTTAATCGTAGTTGATTCTACTGGTGCATTTCAAGTAAGAACCGGAACACCGGCAGCTAATCCAAAACCTCCTGCAAGGTCAACCAATGATGTATTGCTGTATTGTGTTTATGTCCCTGCATCTGATACCAATTTAGCAGCTAATCAGTTAATTGATTTAAGAGTTCAGAGAGATCAAGGACCAATCGTAATTTACAAAACTACAACAGTTGAAACCACTAACACATCATCAAGCCCAATACATGTTTTAAACAACGCAGGTTCGGGCGTAACAATCCCAAATGGATTGTTTTTAGCAGGAAGGCAATTAAGATGTCGTATAGGTGGTAATATGTTGCTAAACAACACAACTCCAACAGTTAGGCTAATAATTTCTTATGGTGGGACTACAATGTTTAGTGATATTTCTGGAGCATCAGTTTTAGATGCAGACAGAAACGCTTGGTACATAGATTTCACAATTACGGCACAAGCGAATAATGACCAAAATTTAAGCGGTGTTGCAACTATGGGTATCATTGCAGCAAAAACAAACCCTACAACTGGAATAGGCGATGCTTGGTCAACGGCTGCAAATACTTCAGCAATACAAGGAGCAGCAGCGGTTGATTCAGATGCAGCAGATAGAGTATTGCAAGTAACATTAACCATGTCAGTGAGTAATGCATCAAACGAGATTGTTACAGAATTTGCTACACTAGAGCTAATTTAATATGCCTGATTTTTATTTAGGTGAAGGTCAAATTGGAGATAGTCAGATTGGTTCTCCATCAAGTGCAATATCAACACTTGGTAGGACGGATACAGTAGGAACATCAGGCGGAACTGTTCTAAAATGGTGGTCATGTAAAGTAACGGCACCAATTGATGGTACTGCAATAGACATGAGCGCTTATTTCAATATGACTGGACCAGGAAACTACAAATTTTGTGTTTGGGCAGATAATGGAAGCGGAGCGCCAGGAGCATTATTATATGAAAGCGCATCAGATACACATAACACAACGCCAGTTGTAAAAACACTATCAACTCCATTTAACTTCTCAGCAGGAGTTTTACATCTTGGAGTTGTAGCAGACGATTGGACAACGATTTACACAATAGCAGGAGGAAGTAACCAATTTACAGAGTTTACTGAAGATTATACAAATTGGCCAACAACACCAAACCCACCAACAGTTAACGGACAAAGTTCATTGGAGGTAGTAATTTCATTGAGGTATTTACCACAGAGCGCTCCTGCCCCAAGTTCAGACAGTAATATGTTATTATTTTTTTAGAGTATGGCAAATAAATGGACAAATCCAAAACCTAATTATCACATTGATAACTTAAAACAACAGTTTAAGATATTCAATCAGGTTTTATTTAGAATGGAAAAAGAAAATAGAGTTGACGAATATATTCAATTAAGAAAAGAACTGATTTATCTCGAAAAGATTATTGAATTGAAAGAATTGAAAAAGCACGAAAGGGATTTTGGCAAATTAGCATCTAAAATATTAAATTAAGTATGTTACCAACTAATGACCAATTAAATGCAGGAATTGATTCATTGATCAGACTGCAAAACGGATTTAAAGAAACCTTCATTGTCTGTTTCGATAGACAATTAAAAAAGGTTGCCTTATTCAGAGAATCAACTGGATTACTCAATGAGACAATGCACAATGGTAGGAAAAGATATAAAGTAATTGAATAGTTATGCCGGCACCAAAAAAGCGTAAAAAGAAACCAATTGCAAAAAAACTAGGTAGGCCTTTGAAATGGACACCTGAGATAATTGCTGAATATAAAACAAAAATACTTAATGAAATAAGTATCAATGGTTTATCAAGGGCAAAGGTTTGCAAATTAGAGGGTTTCCCGAATGCTAGGTTAGTTGATAATTGGCTATTAGAGGATGAAAACTTTCAACGCAACTACGCGCGCGCGTGTGAAGATAGAGCTGATAAAATAGCAGAAGAGATTTTAGAAATATGCGATGCAACTGAAAACGATATTATCAAAGATTCAGAGGGCAATGAAATTGTTAACCACAATGTTATTCAAAGAGATAGATTGAGGGTTGATGCTCGTAAATGGCTACTTTCTAAACTTGCACCTAAAAAGTATGGAGATAAACTCGACATCACCACTGATAATAAACCAATCAATCAGACCATCGAGGTTGAGATTATCAGACCAAAGAAAAGTTAAAACATAGTAGTATATACTACCAAAGTATGAAATGCCATAACCTTAAAAAGAGATATGAAATTTGGATTGTAACCTATAATAAATATAGGATACTTAAAAAATGCCCATTTCAATTTAGTTTTCATTTAGAAATTATATTAGAAGAGTTATATCAAAGAAAGTACAATGAATTATCCGAACATCAAAAAAGCCAACTTAACGCACCGAGATATAGCAAAAGCATTTGGGTATAAGAATGTCAACTCATTTCGATGTTCATCTGCTCATAAAAGAATAATGAAAGGACTTGATACATTGATAGCAAATACTACTATAAAGTGAAAGTACAATGTACCATAGTATTTGAAAAGAATTGGGATGCCATCCATGCTCTTAATGAAGATGGAACACGAAAGTATAAGTACATCATCAACAAAGGTTCATCGAGGTCATCCAAAACATTCTCATTGATTGATTGCTATGATCTGTATGCTCGAAAATATCACTACAAAAGATTAACTGCTTTTCGTTCAACCAAAAAAGACTGTAAGGAGACAGTCATGAACGATTTTATCAAGCGTTTAAAAACAACTGATAGATTTGAAAGAGCAAGTTACAACAAAACAGAATCCAAGTATAGTTATTCCACTGATTCAATAATTGAATTTCTTGGACTGGAAGAAGAGAGCGTGTTCGGATTAACTCAAGATTGTGCTTGGTTCAATGAGCCTTACTCTGTAAGCAAGGATGACTTTGACCAAATTGACCAACGTACTTCTGATTTTATATTCATTGACTACAATCCAAAAGAAGACCATTGGGTTGAAGACTTAATGAAGCATCCAAGAGCATTAGTTATTCATTCAACATTCTTGGACAATCCATTCTGTCCAGAAGAGAGTAGAAAGAAAATATTGTCTTATGAACCATTGCCGAGAGAAACTGAAGAACAGAAGATTGAAGCAATGAGGTTGCTTGAGTTACCTCTGAACAAAGTTCCAAAGAAATTTCAGAACGCCTGGAACAATGAAAAAAATGGAACTGCTAATCAATACAAGTGGGATGTTTACGGACGTGGTGAGAAAGGTGAAATCGAAGGATTGGTATTTAGCGGATGGAAGACAGTAGATGTGCCAATGGATAAATTTGGTCCGATTGCAAAGTTGTTCGGGCATGGTTTAGATTTTGGTTACACCAATGATCCAACTGCATTAGTATCTCTTTATGAATATCTCGACGGAGTTTTACTTGATGAGAAAATCTATCAGACTGATTTAAGACCAAGTGGGTTGATTCGAGAGTTCAAGCATAAAGGCGTACTTAATCAAGATTTAATTGTTGCTGATAGGTCGGCACCATTATACATTGATGAGATAATTGATTTAGGTTACAATAATACTTGGGCAGCGGAGGGAGAAAAGACAATCGCATATGGTATTGATATCATGAAAGATTTGAAAATCTATGTCACCAAGCGAAGTAAAAACCTAATCCGAGAACTTGAATCATACAAGAACAAGAAGAACAAATTCGGAGGTTACATGAATATTCCAGATGAAGGTCAACAAGATCATGCTATTGATGCATCTCGATATATTTGCACCGATTATAGGCATAGAATCAAACATGCGACGTATTAATGGCAGTTACTTGGCATGAATTTGGCATTTTAAAACAAATTAATCTTATGTACTTTGTAGTACATTGGAACTCTTCGGTAAACTCGACAGATTGCTCGAAAAGGGCATCGGGTTGTTTAATAAACCCACTGGGGTTACTGACCCTAATAATGAGCTAATAAAACAGCTCTATTCTAAACTTGGGATTCAACTCGAATTACTTCCATACGAGATTAAAGAGTATGTCAAACAAGGGTATCTAATCAATCCGCACGTTTACACTGTAATCAACAAAATCATTCGTCCTGCATCTGCTATTCCACATTATCTCTATGAGTGGAAGGATGATGAAAAGAAAGTCAAACAATACAAGTTGGCCGTAAAGTCAGGAGATTACGAAAGAGCAGAGTTCTACCATTCTAAAGCGCTCAAAAAAGTTTCCATCAAAGAGATTGATAAGATTTTAGAAAACCCAAATGACAATCAATCATGGCAGGAATGGTGCGAACAAGGCATGGGATTTCACATGATAACTGGTGAGGAGTTTATCTATGGATTAATACCTAGTGGATATTCTAATCCAACTCAATTATTCAACATGCCTTCTCAAGTTACCACTATTGAAATGGGAGATTGGCGCAAACCGATTAAAGGATACAAGATTGACTACTTTGGCTTCATGTCAGAGACAATTGACCCAGAAAAGGTATTGCACATCAAGTTGATGAATCCAGAGTACGATGGTTATCAAAGTGAGGTTAGGGGTTTATCTCCTATGTCTGCTTTATGTAAAGTAGTAAAGAAGTCTAATGATTCTGCAATTGCTCAAATGAGAATACTTCAAAATGGTCATCCAGTTGGTATTCTATCTAATGAAGCAGAAAGAGGATTTGATGATACTGCAGCAAAAGATTTAAAGCGTAAATTCAGAGGTACATATCAAGGTTCAAACAATATCAATGATGTTTTAATCACATCACTAAAACTAAATTGGATATCAATGGGACTAACTACTGCTGACATGCAGTTGATTGATTCAGATAAAGCGGACCTTGAAACAATTGCAAGAGTGTATGAAATTCCACTTGCATTGGTAAAGAATGATGCTGCTACTTACAACAATTTAGTTGAAGCGCAAAAAATAGCCTGGATGGATGCAAGATTGCCATTGCTATCAAGAAGACGTGATGCTCTGAATAGATGGTTAATCAAACCTTATGCAGCTAAATCAGGCAAAGACTTATACATTGACTACGACATTACATCAATCGATGCTCTTAAACGTAACGACAAAGAAATAGTTGATGTTCTAAAAATAGAAATTGAGAGTGGTATTCGCACTCCTAATGAAGCAAGAGAGGTCAGAGGTTTAGAACCAGTTAAAGACCCTGCTGCTGATAAATTATACATAGGCAACAAAAAACCAGTACAACAAGATGACACGACAAGCGTTTGAATATAAATCTCTTGACATGTCCGTTAAGGAAGTAGACACCAAATCAGGTGTTGTTTGCGGTTACTTCGCAAAATTCGATAATATCGATTCTTATCAGGACATGATTGTAAAGGGTGCGTTTTTAAAAACCATCCAAGAGAGAGGACCACAAGGAACAGATCAGATTAAACATTTGTTTCAGCATGATTCATGGTCACCAATCGGTAAAATACTTGTATTGAAAGAAGACAAATTTGGTTTGTACTTCGAAAGTCAAATGTCTAAAACCCAAAAAGGGCAAGATGTTTTACTTCAATATGCGGAGGGTATTTACAACGAACACTCAATCGGATACAGAGTTGTAAAAGAAGAGAGAGTTGAGGATGAAAACGAAAACTTTGTTTGCTATAAACTAACTGAACTCAAACTATGGGAGGGTAGCACTGTTACATGGGGCGCTAACTCTCAAACACCATTCACTGGATTCAAGTCAGATGATAAAGTATCAAGAATAGCAGAGCTTGAAAAACGTATGCAAAAATGCATATCTGCTCTGAAAATTGGTGGATTATCTGATGAAACACTTGAATCTGCAGAACTTGAATTGACTAAACTTCACGAAGCCTATAAATCACTTATCGAGCCGGTGCAAATCACTCATAAGCCGATGAACGAGCAGAAAGAGTTGAATGAATTATTAAATATCATATCATGAAACAAATCAAAAACCTGACCTCGTTGCTGTATGCAGCGTTGTTTGGCTCGTTTATCGCAGCCATTACAGGAAGCCTGCCGTTAGGCTTCGTATTCGGCACATTAAAGTATTTGGTAAGCAAATACATGAGAATGCCTTTGGGCGCATTTGGTGAAGGTAATCCTAATCCAGAAGTGAAAACACCTGAAGAAATCAAAGCAGAAATCAAGAAAAAACAAGAAGAGATTAAGGCTGCATTAGAATCTAAAGCAGAAAAATCTGAAATCGAAAAGTTGAAACTTGAAGTTGACATCTTGAGAGATGAAAAGAAATCTGCTGAAATCAAAGCATTAGAAGGAGTAATCGAAGAGGTTAAAGCTGCTAATGTAAAACAAGGTGAAGAAATCACTGCATTAAAAACTTCTGGCGCACAAGGTAAAGAGAAATCTTTGACTGATGAGTTGAAAGAGAAAAACGAAGACTTGAAGAAACTTGCCAAAGGTGAGGGTTCAAAAGAAATCGAAGTTAAAGCCTTAACCTTACGTTCTCAAATCACTAATAACTCTAATGCATTTGATTTACCAGACATCGGCCAACTTGCTACAAGAAAATTGTCAATGTATGACATTTTCCCTAAAATGAGATTAAGCAAAGGTAATCATAATGGCGTTATTCGTTATTACGATTGGGATGAAGCAACAATCAGTAGAGCTGCTGCAATGGTAGCTGAAGGTGCTGCATTCCCAGAATCAGAAGCTAAATGGAAACGTGGCACAATTGTACTTCAAAAAGTTGGTGACACTATTCCAGTAACTGAAGAGTTCTTCGAAGATGAAGCCATGTTTGCTGCTGAATTAGGTTTGTTCTTACGAACTAACGTTGAATTAAAAGTTGATGACCAAATTGCCAATGGCGATGGTACCGGTAATAACTTGACTGGTTTATTTGCTTCAATCGATGCATACTCTCCTGCTGCTTCTGCGATTCAAGATGCTTCAATCTACGATTTAATTGTTAAAGTTAAAGAAGCAATCACTTCTGTTGGTGGTTCTAAATACACTCCAGATGTGGTTATCTTAAACATTGCCGACATCAACAAAATGAAGTTGAAGAAGGACAATAATGATAATTATATCATGCCTCCGTTTGTGTCTAGAGATGGCCAAAACGTAGATGGTATGGTTGTGATTGAATCAAACATCGTTACTGCAAACACTATGGTTGTAGGTGACAGACGTTTCGGACGTATCTATGAAATGCCAGGAATGAGCATTGAAAAAGGTTATGTAGGTACTCAATTCACAGAGGATGAAATGACCTTGAAAGTGAGAACACGTTTAGCATTCTTGATCAGAGCTGCAGACAAAGGTGGTTTCAGAAAAGTTACCGACATCACTGCAGCATTAACCACTTTAGCTAGCTAATCAACACTAAAATGAAAAAGTTAATATTTTTGGCGCTTTTTACCATCGGGATGATGGTAGGCGCTTCTGCTCAAGGTTATAAAACCTTAAAAACAGTTACCAATGGTACTGTTACTCTTGATACTGTAACCAATACTGAAACTGAATACCTTTATGGATTCGAAGCAGGTGCTAATAAATTAGCTATCCAATTGGTTTGTACTAAAATCTCTGGCACTCCTAATGGCGTGGCAACTGTTGAGTTTTCTCTTGATGGAGTTAACTATGAACCTATCAATTCTAATGATACCTTTCATGTGTCTAATGTTACATCTAGTACACACATTTGGTACATTACATCGGCACCTACATCCTATTTTAGGGTAAAGGTAGTTGGCAGGGGTACGGCTGCAATTAAAATAAACGCAGGAGAAATGATTAGAAAGGATTAAACCCATGAAAATCGAACTTCAATTTACTCAAGACTACGCAGTTCACAAAAAAGGTGACAAAAAGGTATTTTCTCATCAATTAGGTAGAGAGCTTATTAATTTAGGTGTTGCCGTTCAAGTTGGTCAGCAAGTAACAAAACGCACCATCGAACCAGTAGAACCAGTTAAGCCTGCTAAAACAAAAGTAGTAGAGCCACCTCAAACAAAAGAAGGTAAACCAGTTAAGCCTGCTAAAAAATAATGATCACTTCAAGCGACTTCATAGGATACTACGCAATAGCGCAGGACCCAAGTACCCAAGCAAAGTTGACGGATTACATCACGTTATACATGCGCCAGTATCTTGTGGAGTTGCTTGGGTATGAATTGTATCAATTGTTAATTGATGATTTAGAAAATAATGTACCTCAATCTTCAAGATTCGAAACCATTTTTAATGCGTTGAATATTGAAGGTGCTGAAGAGGTATGGATTCCATACGGAGCACATAAATCTAGATGCTTCGATGATAACCGAGATGAGAGAGTTCAGCCTACATTCTCTGAAGGCATCAAAGAAATGCTTAAAGGCTTTATTTACTTTGAATTTGTTAACGAGTACGGCATATCAGTATCTCAAACTGGTGTCGTTATTAATAATGATGAAAACTCAACCCCTGCACCAGGTGGTAAACATGTCTCTCTGATAGAATCTCGTTATAACAGAGCAATCAAATCTTTTCAAGTAATAAGAAGGTACATTTTAGATCATTTATCCGATTACCCAGAATATAAAGGCATAGACAAAGATACTTCATATTGGGGAGGTGCATTTTGAGAAACATTGTAGACATATTCTCCGATGTTGTAAGTGCGATGGCAAGAGATATTGATGTTGAATCTGTATCTCAAGTTGGCAATGTTTACACGTTCAATGTAAACAAAACCTTGTGGACACGTCCAAAATCGCAACAATCACTTGCAACAAAGGTGACAATTGGTTCAACTCAATACGATGTTGATGCAGTTGTTTACAATACCTCGATAACTGTTACTTCAACAGATGATTTGTCAGAAACTACAACCTTGAGTATTGCAGCTCCGTATTACATTAATGGAACTCAATATTCAACACAAAAGAAGCGCACAAATAAGAATTCATTCACCATTTGTCCTTTTGTTTGGTTAGTAGAACCATTTACAGCCATTGAGAATGAGGACAGATTGAGTGCAATTGCATCAGAACCCGATTTAGTTGTGTTATTCCTTGATAACATCAACAATAATGATTGGGAGACACCTGATAGGTATTCAAAAGTGGTCCAACCAATGGATGAGTTAGTGGATGCTTTTTTTGAAGAAATACAGAACATGCGCAGCACATTCGGTAAAGTAACCAATAAAAGAGTTGTCAGGCATGCAATTTTTGGGAGAGAGGGAGAAGCAGGCAAAATACATCAAATTTTGAATGAGAAAACTGGAGGAGTAGAAGTAAGATTTTCAGTAAGAATTTTTAAACAATATTGTAATGAGTAACGATTGCACTTGTGGTGTTAACGCAGGGAATTTAGGTTCTGTAAACTGCCCACCACAAATAGGAAAAATTTTGCGATTAAATTTGACTAATCGCTATAAAGATGATGGTACCGAAAACTACATCGATACCACTGTTACATTGAATAAAGCGTTTTTTGATGCTCTTCAATACAATACAGATACTTCAATCAGAATCTATCCTTTACCGGAAGACCTGGAAGAAGTTGAAACACCAAAAGGCGAAACTGTTTATCAATCATTCGCATCAGGAAGAAAAGTAAAAATCCGTCAAGGATTCAGAGATTTCACTGCTAAATACCCTTTAGCTCCTGCTGCTTTCATTGGTAAGATTAACGCAAGAGGTTGTACTAAACAAGCAGCATACTTCTTTACTACCATTGGTATTTTAGGAGTAAGAAAAGAAGCAGGAAAATTACACCCAATCGCTATTGCACCAGAAACTATTGATGCTATGTTGTCATTGCAAAATGATGCTGAAGCACAAATGGCAATCATTATGATGCAGTGGGCGCAAGATGTAGAGGACAAAGAATTAGCAATAATTCCTTACTCTAAAATCACTGGCATTGATTTATTTACTCAATTCAAGGGTAAATTAGATGCTAACATCGAGCAAGTTGGGACTAAATCAACCACTACTTTCTCTGTAAAAATCACACATGATTATGGCGATGCAGTTGACATGTTACCAGTTAAAAACTTGGTTGCTGCTGACTTCTCTCTATATAATGTGACTGATTCTGCTGCAGTAACAATCTCAACTGTTACCGAAAGTCCTGATGGTACTTATGCATTCACATTCACAGCTCAAACCAACACAGATAAATTGCGTTTGTCATTAGCTTCAACCGATGCAGCTAAACCATACGATGATGCAACTTGGGCTGATGTTGAAATTGTACTACAATAAGTATGAGAGTAGGTAATTTTAGCGGAAACGCACACGAAGCCTATAAAATGGGCAAAGATAAATTCTTTGAAGCCATGAAAGGCAAATTCAATGGGGACCTAAAAACACTTTGGGAGTCCATTGAAAAAGAAGTGGGCGCTGCTGAAGGTTCTAAAAAGAGCAAGAAGCAGTAATGCCACTTACCCGATTGCGCAATAAGGTCCTGCGATTGTCAAAGATTAACCAATCAGAGATGATTCAGGACATATTGCGTAGTACGGAGATTCAAGAGCAAATTATCTATCTCAATACTCAAGATCAGTTATTTGAAAAAGGCGAAGATAAATTAGGTAGAAGGTTAAGTGATGTCGGAGGAGATTATTCATTCTACACGATTGAATTTTACAAAATACCTAATGGACTTCCTTATGATAGAGTAACTCTAAAGCAAACTGGAGCATTCTACGATTCATTTAAAGTAGTTGCACCAATTGGAGCGGATTACATCATGATTGTTGCCAATCCAATTAAAGATGGTAAAGACATCAACACTGAATGGGGCGGTCATGTAATCGGATTAAATAGACAAAACACACAATGGTTAATTGATGAAGTTAAAACAAAGCTCATATCGAATCTTAAAAAGTATATTAAGTCTTAAATACTATATGAGTATTTCAACCTTGCCAATTGGTAATTGGTTTGAACTTCATAGAACTAATGATAAGAAACAATTGACCAGGAATAGATTAGCTATAGCAGCAATTTATTATCTATCCTTAATACCTATGTTTTATGTCAATGTATGGTTAGGGGTAGTTTTCTCATTATTAGGCATAGTCTACGCATTTTTAGAGGATAGGGTAATAGTTATCATCTATGACATGATATATGATGAGTTTATAGAGCGCATTGGCCTAAATAAAGAATACTTGGACTTTCTGAACATGACTAAACGCATTGCATTTTTAAAATTGGAATGTGCAATAGAATCATCATCAATAAATCTTACACATTTAGAAATAGAACTGAAAAAACTAGAGAAAAAAGGAGAACTAAAACAAACTGAATACAACAAAATAATTGCGAAAATATCAAAATCTCAAGGATACAGAATCAATCCAAAAGAAGTGACTGTCCTTGAATTTTATTCATACATAAATGGCTGATAACGATATAATAAAACAGAGTGATATTGCAGAATCGGGGGCGGTCAAACCTCTAACCGATGAATTTCTTGCATTATACAAGGTCCTAATTGACGTTGATGCCCAAGTTGTGCGCCTAGCAAAAGACTTAAAGGTTACATTATCTTCTACTACTGCAGATTCAAGCGAAAACATTCGAAAATCTACAAGAGCCTATGAAGAAGCCAATAAAGTTCTTGATTTAAGGCAAAAAACACTCAAGGATATTAAGTTAGCAGAAGCTAAATTGACTGAATCTATCTCTTTAGAATCTCAAGAATTGTCAAGATTGAGATTAGAGATTGAAAGAGTTAATGCAGAGAATAAAAAACAAGCCAAAGAACAATCAATTACATCAAGTGAATACGAAAAGGCATCGTTAAGACTAATCAAGTTGAGAAATACTTGGAAAGACCTAGCGATTGTCAATAAAGAAAACACTGTTGAAGCAAAAAATCTAAAAAAAGAGTTAGATCAGTTGGATGCTACCTTGAAAAAGATTGATGCAGCAGCAGGGCAACATCAAAGAAGTGTTGGAAACTATGCAAGTGGGTTTAGTGGACTTCAAAATTCCATTAATCAAGTAACTAGGGAGCTTCCTGCATTCACAAATTCAGTTCAAACTGGATTTATGGCTATCTCTAACAATATCCCAATGTTAGTAGATCAGTACAATAACCTGATAAAAGCCAACAAAGAACTAAAGGCACAAGGCGAACAAACTGTCCCTGCATGGAGACAATTGGTTAGTGGTATTGTTAGTTGGCAAACTGCTTTAAGCATTGGTATCACTTTACTGACAGTGTTTTCGAAAGAAATATACGAAGGTATTAAAGGTTTGATTGGATATGAAGATGCTACAAAAAAGGCAGCCGATGCACAAGAGGAATTTGCAAAGCAATTGGATATAACCATTGAAAACATTACCCAATTGAATAAAGAGCAAATCAATTCATTAGATTTTACTACAAAGGCTTACATAATTGCCATGAAAAAACGTGGTGCATCTGCAAAAGAGATATTTGATTTCGAGCAGCAGCAGAGAGATAATGCAATTGTTAAGTCACAAGATCAACTTGATGCATTAGAAAATCAATTAGGTGAAGCATTGTCTCGTAGAATGACCCTTGAAAATGAATTTAATAAAAACAAGGATGATGAGAATCTAAAAACTGCAGTTAATAACGCTATCCAGGCTGAAAAAAATGTCTACAATGCCAGAGAAGCAGCAAAAGATAAATTAAATCAACTATCTCAAGAAAAGGTACTTTCTCAACAACAATTTGAGTTAAATCGACAAAAAGAGAATGAAGAAAGAGACAAGAAGGCCAGAGACAGAAGATTGAAACTGCTTGAAGATGAATTAAAACTACTTGATGAAGCCGAGAAAAAATACTGGCAACTCAAAATGGAGTTGATTAAGGAAAATATGAAGCAAGCTGAAGAGAACAACAAATCTCAATATGTCGATGCTACTGAATCATATAAAAAAATGCGCAAGGCTTTGGTTGAAATGGGCAAAAAGGATAGACTAAAAGAGGATGAGGATAGAAAAAAAGAAAACACCAAACGCATCAATGACAGCATCTCTACTCTAGACAAACTTGCCAAAAACGAACAACAAGCAAGGCAAAAGAGAATTGATGTTGAAATTGACCAAAGTAAGCGCAGACAAGATGAATTAAGGCAGTTAGCGGTAAGAGGTTCACTTGATGCAGGTAAATCACTTGCATTCGAAGAGAGAAGACAAGCCGAACTTGAATCTAAAAGATTAAGAGCCTTGAAATCTCAAAAACGTCAAGAATTATTGTTTGCAGGTTTGAAAGCCTACTCATCAAATGTAGAAAAGAACCCTCAAACTGCTTTAAGTACAACGTTAAAAGACATAACAGTTTTATCTTCTGCATTAGCTGCTATTCCAGGTTTTATTGAAGGTACTGAAAATGTAGCTGAATCACTTGGTAAACCACATTTGCCCGGCAAGGATGGATATATTGTTAGAGTAGATGGTGACGAAAGAATCGTAAATCCAAAAGGCAACAGAAAAATAGCAGACGAAATAGGCAATGTAACGAACGAACAATTAATCGACCTTGCAATTTTAGGAAGCAAATCAATTGCACCTAATTTACCAATGGTTATGCATTACGATGATGACAGACAAGTCAAAAAACTTGATGATGTTAAGAACGAAATCAAAGATTTAAAGAACGTTATCGAGAACAGACCAGTTAAAGATTTTCAAGTGGACGAGGTAACCAAATTAGTTAGCATCATTAGTGAAACGAAATTTAAAAAGGAAACAACTAAACGGAGGATTCTATGAAGTACGAATTATACTTTGAATTAAATCGCATTCAATGTGACCCTCCTAAAAACTGGATGGACATTAAATTTGAATCCTCATTTGGTAATGATGTTCAACCAGAATTAGATGTTGATGAGTTTGTTTTCGTAAATCGTGAAGCAAAAATCATTTTTGATTTCATTGAATTATATGGTCCATTCCAAGCGATATTGTTCACAATAGGCATTTCATCAAAAGGTGAATATAAGATATGGAATTGTAAACTTGATTTATGTGATGGATTAAGAGTAATCAGTCCAGTAGAGATTGCTGTTAAAATCAAACCTGATGAGGGATTAGATTTAATTGATTCACAACTTAAAGCAATTTCTTATGGATTTTTAGCAGAACAAAGTGGTCCAAAAGGATTTATTGACCAAGAGCATTATACAGATGTTCCAGTTGTCATTAGAAAGAAATTTGATACCACTGAAACTGCAATGGCAGCTATTTCAATTTTTCTAATAACTCAACAAGTAACTGAATTCTCTAAAACATTTACTCAAAAGAAAATAGATGCAATAGTAACTGCATTGTCAGCTCCACTTCAAAAGCCTGCTGAATTTTTTAAGATGTTGGCTTATTCTCTGTTAATCATTGCCTACTATGCTGCAATGCTTGTGGCAATTATAAGATTGACTAAAACATTATTTGACAATTTATTCCCAAAACCAACAATTTACAAGGGTATTAAATTAAGAACAGCACTTGAAAGAGCATTGGATTACTACAATATTCCACTAGAATCTGATATCCCAGAGCTTGATTATTGCGTTTACTTGCCGTCAAAAGTTGATGATAAAATAAGAAAGAATCGCAAAGATGAGGGCATTCCAAATTCATCTGATTACGGATATCAAGTATCTGAAATGTTTGAATTGGTTCTAAAGTTATTTAGAGCGAAACCAGTGATGCAAACAAATGATTTAGGCGCAAAAAAACTGATAATCAAAGCGGAAAAGAATATCAGAGATTTAAGCACATTTGTTCTACCAGATGTACTTGCAGAAGAATACACTTTAAATACTAATGAAATGAAAGCAAATTTCTTGCTGACGTTTCAATATGATCCATCTGATGAGTACACAATGCCAAATGCAAGAAATACTCCATTTGATTCAAAGAAAAAGGATGAAGAGAAAGATAGATATGAGCGAGGTGTTAGTTATGAGGTAATCACTAGAGTTGCTAACAGACTTGAAGAAGACCCTCAATTTGATTTGCTGAAGAATTTTGAAGAGGTAAGAATACCAATGTCGCTTGGTAATAGAAGAAATAATTTAAGCGTTGCTGAACAAACTTTAAAGGTTTTAACCTCTCTAGTTGATTTGGTAATTAAATTGTTTGGAGGTAAAACATTTGCTGAAAAAATCAATGAAGGTAAAGGCCGATTGATCATATCTCAAAACTCTTTCAATATACCTAAATTGATTGTGCTACAAAACGGATTGATACCTCAAAACCATAGAGATTTGATGTCGGCTAAAGCACTTTACAACAATTACCATTATTGGAGGTCCTTCAAAACCAATCCAGAATATACACAAGCAAGAGTTTATGAGAATGTAAAAATACCATTCTCCTTTTTGGATTACTTGAAAACCAATAAGTCATCTTACTTCAAAACATCTGATGGTAAAGATGGCCAATTCTTAAAACTTAACTGGAAAATGAGTGATGACTATGCGATTGTATCGTATAAGATATTCGAAAAATACACTGATAATTTTACTGAAACAATCATAGAGAACTAATGGAAGATTTTGCAAAAATGATAAAAACACAACTCGATGAAACTAGAAAAAGCGCAAAAAGTTTATCTAGTCCAAACAGAGAATTGATATTGAATGAAATTGACAACATTGAAAAGTCAATTGCTGATGCAGATATGGATAAAATAATGGCCACAATTAAGAAACTCAATGATACAAGTATTAACTAGAAAATATTTCTCCGAGTGGGGTAATGGTACTTCATTCTCATCCAATACAAGCGATTTTGGAACACATCTAAAAGGTTCTATTGGAGAGAAAGTAAAGGCCGTTATTCGCGTTCAAGCTGCATTGATTTCAATTGCTGATACAGCCAATCAATTTGAGGTTCTTAATGGGAATGTATTAAGAAGACAATCAGGTTCATGGATTGATGAAGGCTTCGCAGTTGGTCAATCATGCGCTTTTATTCGTGATTATACTGGTTTAAATACTAGCAATGCTGCATCAGTTGAATGGACTGATACTATTTTAGCAATTAACGATACTGAAATTCAATTTAGTTCAGCAATTGGTGCTGTTGGCTATAAATCTGACCATGCGCTAGTATGTGCTTCGAAGTTCCCTGCATTACTTTACAACTCTGCTATTGTGCCAAATGACGGAGCTTTAGATGTAAGAAGTCCATACACTAACGATATTCAAGGCTTTTACTATTCAACAATAGACACTACAACCCCAACTGTCCATACCATGAAGAATATGAGTGGTTCAAAATCATGGAAGTCGGGCGGTGCCACAGTTGAGTATAAATCATCATCCAATCCATTAGGAATTGCGACTAATTATGTTCATGAATACGAGATAACTCAAGAGTTCGTTATTAGTCCAGTGTTCTTGGAATCATACTTGAATGCGCTTAATTCTGGCACAAGTCCAGAAGAGTTTGAAGGAGATAAATCAGTAAAACACGTTTGCACATTCGAATTCCGTTCAGCAATGAATAATCCTAACACTACTGTTAGGCTTCAAGATGAAGAAATGTTGGGTTCAGTTGGATGGATTAACGAAAATTTCAATGGATTTGAGAACATCTACTCTGTAACTTTAAGCAGTTACACCGATACTGAAACTGGAGATGCGGTTAATAGGCTTCAATTAGGTAAAAAAACGAAAGTAAGCGGATATATTACTGGAACTGGATTAACAAATACCAATCAATTAGGTGTTTATTTCTGGTGGGGTGCGCCATTTTCTGTTTACTCATCAAACAAAGATAGTTTTCAATCTACTTTCTTGTGGGATTCTTTACTAGCAACCATGTCGAGCGGTACAATTTCAGCTACCGGTTCAGAGAGAATAAAAAGAGTGAAATTTGACTATGTTGATGCAACAAGAGTAAATTTTGAGTTCGATATCGAGATTTCATCATCCGAACAAGAGATGATCAATCCTGATTTACTTGATGTTGTTTCAGATAAATACTTCATAGGAGTACAAGTTGGTAATAACAATGCCACCGATACATCCAACAAAGTTATTTTACAAGCAGATTGGAATCAATTTGTTATCAATAATGATGTTGCAGGACTAGTAGATTTCTATAACCAAAGATTCTATGACCATGGTATGGATATCTCTAATGGAGGGTATTCAGACTATAAAGGTTGGAAACAAGATGGATTCAACTATGCATGTACTTTGGTCCTTAATAAGTTCTTGAATGCGAATCTGCATGCATTAAAAGCTCGATTGATTGCATATAATACTGTAAGTGGTGAGGAGTTCTCATTGCAAGAGTATTCATTCGATTTATCAAACATAGTTGAGATAGGTACATATCAAAAACTGACATTAGATGTTGAAAGAGAATTTAGATTGGCATCAGGCGACCAATTCAATAGCATTTATGTAAATTTCAAAGACCCAGTTGGAGATTACCAAGAAGTTGAGCTTATTCTTTCAATGAAATTTGACTGGCAAAGTTGGATAAAGTTGCCAGGTGCAGACACAATTTTCTACAATACCTCATTAGATTCAAACGGATTGGGTAAAGATGCATCGAGGTACGAAGGCAATAACTATGAAATTCGACTTGCTATTGATGCAGATGTAAAACAATTGACAGAAAAGTTAACGAAATACGTTAACTATTCTCCGCAACTGAAAGTTTATGGATGGGATTTAGATGGTAATGACCCTGCTGAATGGTCAACATTAATTCAAACTTTTGATATTGATGACAACGATTTAGGAGGTGCAATATTAAAGACTGGTGACACCAAACTTGTAATAACATTTACTCCTCAAAGTGGAGATTCAAGTGGATTTACTGACGAGTGGGTTGTTCATAGACTTGACAAACTGCTTTCATCAGGCTATGGAATTATAGAGCTTTCTTCATTCAGAGATAAGGCAAAAAACAGTCCTTTGAAACCAATAAATGGTGAAACTTACACCAAGATCACTAATACTGGCACCGAGATAATAACTGAATCATTAATCGATTATACCAAAATTTCGGGCAACTATAATATTTCAGCAAGATTGTCAAGAACACCTTCATATCCTAGATATGGGATTGCAAGAGACATTAAGACATTAAGTGAAAGCGAAGTATTGTTATTCAATTGTCCAGATAATGGAGTTGCAGTAAGTAATTCACTTCGATTAGCTGAAATAGTTGATGGATTTATCGATAATGAAGTAGCAATTAGTTTAAGTGCATTATACACCTATCAGAACTTCAAAATGGTAGTTTCTGATGTTGTGACCAATG
Source organism: uncultured Chitinophaga sp. (assembly GCA_964438995.1). GTDB lineage: Bacteria > Bacteroidota > Bacteroidia > NS11-12g > UBA955 > JABMMZ01. The sequence goes on along the minus strand of CAYTMQ010000011.1, from coordinate 47,766 downwards.
GAAAACCTAATTTCTATGCAATTACTTATACTGGTTCAGCAACAGAGGTCCATGAATTCATCTACAATGGTTCTACATACTTGCAAACAAGAATCTATTCAGCAAACTTGGGTGGTGGTACATACACATGCATAAGAATTGACCCAGAAATGGGACAAGTAAATGGCAAACCATACTTCTGGATAGGCAATTCACAAGCTAGTATTGGTGGTCAAAGAGGGTTCAAACACCTTTATTACAACGGAGCATCTTGGACAACACTAGACTGGAAGTGTTATGATAGTGGTTCTCCTGCAAACTCTCAATGCAGATATCCAATTGATGTAAATTTCTATGGTGGTAATATCTATGTAATGAATCTTGATTTACCTCCAAATTCAAACCAATGGGAACAAGGCAAAATTGCGGTTTATTCTCAAACGTCTGGAAGCGTAACAACTCCTGCAGATAGAGCAAACTTCGCTAATTATACTAATTCATACAACGTTTACAGAAATTCAGGTGATACAGAAAATCAAGATGGACCAGGTAATGATGCTGATTTATTAGCTGCAGTTGGATTTGAGATTCTTACAATAGATGATGATTCAAATCCAGTGTTTTTAGTGGTCCATGATGTTTCATTAGGAACTGACGGAGCAAGGCATATTAGTAGAGTTTATTCAACTGTTGCAAGTCCAAATTCATCTGATGATTGGACTATACAAACTCCAATGATTGCAACTAATCTATTGTATGGAGGAGTTGAGAAACTAAATGGAAAAGCAGGATTAGGATTTTCATCAAGTCCACTACAAAGAAAGAATCAATGTCATGCATTTGTAGTTGGAGATAATGAATTTGTGCTAGGTCACATCAAACCTTATTGGGTAAAATTTATAATTAACGATTGGTCAGGAGAAAACAATAATGATTGGTTTGTATTTACTCCAAATGACCCAACATTCAACTTTACAACTGGAAATATTTTAAAATGATAACAACACAATGGTATAATGCTTTTCCGATGCCTTTACTAGGTATAGCATCTTCACAATCTGCAACATTGATTTCTGCAATAAGTCAATCGCCAGGTTTTGAGGTTTGCGCATGCAATGGTTGTGATTTTATCGAAGAAGCATATGTGAAAAATGGTGGTTCATGGTGGCAAAATGACACAAAGTCTTTCATTAGAGCCAAAGTTGTATCAAGCGATACAATTGTCTACACTTTGCTAAAAGATGGAGTTCAAGTAGCAGTTTTAAATTCTAACACCTATGGTACATTTTACGATTTCGGTTCACTTGAAAACAGCGATTATAAAGGATTTGTGATTGATTGGGATTTAGTTCAACAAGCATTTGGATATGGTTATTACACCATCAAAACTACTCATACATCATTAGGCACTACACTAGTGTATGAATCACATAAATTCCATGTAGTTGAATACAATGCAGAAAGAGCAGACGGCACCATCAGAATTGAATGGTATCAAAGCGGTTCAATAATGAATGGTTTTGATTACACTGGACTTGGATGGTATCAATCACTACGAATCAAAGGTAAGTTTGGAGATAAAACACCAACACTTGTAATTGATAACTATCAAGATTCAAATCGTGTGGTTAAGCAAATTCAATCTAAAATTGAAAATACTTACACTCTTGAAACCGAGCTTTTACCTGCATACATTTTTGATGTGATCAATGAGGATGGAATATTGGGTAACGATATTTACATCACTGATTACAATTTACTGAATCAACATCTATTCAGAAGATTTAATGTTTATCCAAGTAATATCAAAGATGTAACCAATCATTCATTGAGTAAGAAGTCCAATTTTACTTATGAATTTAAAGAAAAGCAGGACAACATTATTAAAAGAAATATTGATGGTGACTGGGGTATAACTCCAATGACTGCAGTTGAGACAAAGTATGTCATTGATAAAACCATCATTTTAAAATTCCACTTCTCACAAGATGAATTGGAGATGGAATCATTTACGATTGACACTGATAGTGCCGGAACATATACCTCAATAGAAGATGATGGTTTAAGTGGTACAATTACATTGTCAAAAAATGGGGGTTCATTTACTGCATTCTCCAATCCATTGGTTTTGGAAGATACAGACACAATCGTTGTAAAAAGAACTATAAGCACAAGTGCAGGATTTGTAAAATTAAACGGAATTCGTGACTAGAATAATTAACATATACGGCAGCAAATCAAGATGGCAACCAGAAACAAAAAGGTTGTTCACTAACAAAGGTATTGCATACGATTCTACTACATATAATACTGGTTCTGCACAAGAAAGAACTGGTCAGCAGTTATGGGAGTATATCGATGCCTTTATTGTTGCAGTAAAAGACATTTATGGATTAACTTTAGGAGCAGATAATTTAGGAACTGTTTCGGAGTTTGCATTCTTTAGAGTTGGTGGAACTGCTACATATCACAGATACAATGCAGTAACTGGCAATCCAGATGGAACTTATGTTGGTGGATGGACACATGACGGAACTGGTTCATTACCTAACGGAACAACTGGATATATGACCACTATTTTCGGTTATGACGGTAATACCTTCCAACAAAATGCGCAGTCATTCGGTATCGTGTTAAAAACTGATACATCAGGCGTTAAAGCGGATTTCGGGGTTATTGATGGTGGATTTGCTAACGTGCTTCAGTACACTCGTAATGGTTCAAATTTCACATCAAGATTAGTAGATCAAACCAATAATACTGGCACCAACACCAATTCAACTGGAAGATACTTTATAAGTAGAAATTCAAGCGCTAACTATAAACAATATAAAAATGGTTCTCCATTCAATACTGTTACTCAAGCAAGTAACACTTTTACAAACACGACACCTAAAATATTGATTGAAGGTGCGGTTAACAACGGAGGTACTGCCATTCAATTTAGTGATAGAAAGAGAAGTATTTGGATTCACTTTCATGGCGCATCAGACAGTCAAGTAGCTTTATTAGATGCAGCAATAGATACATTAGAAACACAATTAGGAAGATGAGTAGAATAGCATTATTAACAATAGAACAATTTAGGCAGTTATACCTTTATGAATTGCCAGACGGAACATTATTAGGACCAAGAGCAGACGTTTCTGGAGACTTCTTTATAAGTGAAGAAGAAATCAACCAGGCTAAAAGTATTTTCACATGGCTTGAAGATTTGCCTTTAATTGAAATATCAACCTTAACCAAACCAGATACAACACCTCCAACACCTATGGGAGTAGGAGTTGTGATTGATTCTAAATACGATGTATTTGGATTTTGGGATGCTAAACAATTTAAATTAGGTGGTTTTGTCGTGCCATTGACTGATTATAACGGGGGATTGGCTGTTGATTTAGCGTATATCTTATGGCAAGCATTCAGAGATGAGCAGGATAAACCAATACATGAAACAGTAAAAAACGAGTTGCCTAAAGTTTGGGAAGACTTGAAAACAAAAGCAATGAACAATGAATTAGTACAATTATGAAAATCGTAAGAGTATATAAGCCATTCACATGGAAGAAACCATTAAGAATTGTATCGCACATCATCAGACAAGTAACTGGAGATAGATGGCACCATGTAGCTATTGCGGACAAGAGATATGTTTATGAATCAGATTTTAAGGGAGTAATCTCAACACTGGTTTATTTATGGCCAGATGACTATCAATGTCAAGTGATTGATGTTTCTGATGACAATTTTAATAAAGAGGAGTTTGACAAGATGGTATTCAAAAAAGTCCGTTACGGATTTGAAGACTTGCTATTCATGCTCATTTGGTACTTCACTAAATGGCTATTAGGTAGAGGTATTTTCATAGGCAACAAAACCAAATGTAAGAATTATCCAACATGTTATGAGTTTGTTGCAAGAGTTCTTAACATGGAGAATTGGTATAGAATGACACCAACTGAATTTAAAAATCAATGTGATAAAAGAGGGTATAGAATTGTGGCCGAATGCTCGGACAAAGATTTGTATTTGTACTTATAAAGCAATGATAGGAATAACAAGCGACGAAAAAAAGCTAATCTTAAAAGAAATAATCGCAAAAGGATTGGCGGTCATGATACTGGTTGCATGGGTTGCAGTCTTAACGTATCAGAATTTTAACCTCAATCGAAAAGTTGATGCAATGCAGCAGATGATGTGGCAAATGCAGAATGAGGTAATCAAAGACAACACTAAAGCTCTCTACGAATTTAATTTAAAATCAAAATAATGGCACGAAAAACAAAAACACCAAAATGGTTGTCTATTTTCAGACGATTATACGCCTATATAGGCATTAGCGGGTTATCAACCGCATTAATAGGTAATTGGGGCATATCTGAACACGATATGTTGTTAATTATGATATTCTATACAATTGGCGGACACGCTATACAGATTGTTTGTGATGCTTACGGATATGCACCAGAAGCTCCAAGTAAATTTCCAGTTGAAAATAAAGATTTAAAAAAATGAGCGATCAAGTAACATTAACAAGAATTAGTTTGCTTCATCCTTCAGTTCAAGAAGAAGCAACTAAAATCTACGAAGAAATATGCAAGAGATTAAATGGTCCTGCATATTGTAGATTTACTCATACATTCAGAAGTTTTAAAGAACAGAATGATCTGTATGCAAAAGGAAGACAAATGCCAGGACAAATTGTAACCAATGCAAGAGCCGGTGAATCATATCACAATTATGGACTTGCCATTGATATCACAATTATTTTTAGTGGTAAAGCAGTTTGGTCCAGAGGTGAAGATTTCGATGGAGATAAAATACCCGACTGGATGGAAGTGGTAAAAGTATTTAAAGAGTTTGGTTGGGAATGGGGTGGAGACTTCAAAACATTAAAAGACTATCCTCACTTTCAGAAAACATTTGGTTATACAACCAAAGAACTTAACGCACTCCCAAAAATTAAAAGCACATACCCAATATTATGAAAAAATTAGTTTACATCTTTGCTATAATAGCAACTATCTTGCCTTTTAGTTTACATTGTCAAGATTCGATATTTACCAACGGCACCAACAAGGTTACTTTCAACCTTAAAAAAAAGGTATCCTTTCACTACATCAGTTGTGTAAGGCGTACTACTTCTGCAACCACTACCATAACTCCTACAACAATAAGTGGTATTGGGAAAGTATTGTTTAAAAGTGATGGAACTGGTACTCTACAACCAAGCAAGTCTGATTATTTGGACAGATGGATTATTTATGAAACATTGGAATGCGGATTAAAAGAAGCAGTTGTTTATGTTGGTCCGAGAATAATTAATATTCCTACAAATCCACTTCCTACAACACCTTCCTATAATTGGACTGGGAATGTCTATAATTCGAGTGGGTTGCATTATGGTGCAAAGAAATTCAAAGGTTTGCGCTCGATTAGATGTGTAGCAGAATTTAATGGATTCCTTTATATGTCCGTTGGTTATCCAGAAGGTAAAAGTCCAGTCATTAAATCTCCAATAAACAATCCAAAGGAACGAAATGAAGTGATGCCACCACCTGCAAATGGCTTTGTAATGGAAGTGACTGCATTCGCTGAAACTGACAATTATTTATTTTGGGCAGGATATGATCCTTTTGCAACAGATGATGATGGTGGATACTCTTCAAATTTAGATTGTATGGTCATCGCTATTGACAAGTCAGACAATGAAGTAATTTTTTCAAGTGGTGTATCAACCAGGTGCACATACCAAGATAAAAGCAATCCTTACAAATCAGTAATTGGTATTTATAAAAGCAATCCAAATAAACGACCTACAAAGATTGAAGTTGTAAATGGGACTATAAACCTTTACCATACTGATAAAACACTTTCTAAATACGACTTAAATGGTAAATTTTTAAGCACTTCAACATTCACACCTCAAATAAGTTTTACAAGGGGCGCTAGTAGTGTTGTAATGGCAAATGATGTTACCTATAACGGCAAAGTTATTTGTAAAGGTCAGTCAAGCGCATTAGTTGATAATTATACCTTCTTTTCGGAGGATTACAACACGCACGAGAACATTGGCAGTGTTTACATCGACAAATCTAATCGTATCTATGTTTGCGACAATGGTAATTGCAGAGTATTGGTGTACGATAGCAATGGGGTTTATTTATACGACATCCATTATTTACCTATGACCTATTCATGCTCTGTTGATAGGAATGACCCAAGCAGAGTTACAGCAGGATTTTTAGAGTTCAAATATGACTACAAAAACAAGTCTTATACACTTGTAAAAAATTGGGCGTATGGATTACCAAAGGAGTTTAAGCCATACAATCAAGGTAAAAACCTTTTGAGAAATTTAGTCACTGTTAATGGTGTCACATATTGCACAATCAATAAGTTCTTAGGTGGTTATGAATACCCAACACTCTTTAAATTAACCACTAAAGCAGAGTTAGTTAAGGAATATCCAGTGAATGCCAATCTTCACATTGATACCAAAGGTGTTGTTTGGAGATTGAGTTTAGATTACTCTGATGCCCTTAAAGACTTTCAGTACACCTTGTTTAAAAATGAGGTAGTGCATAGTCAATTTAAACCAGATAATACAACTGCATTCGCTACTGACAAAGCGGTAACATTCTCTATGATGGGAGATACTTTGGTTGCGTTTCAGCCACATAAATCTCATCAAGGATACCATTTGACTTTTGTTGTTAGTGGTAAATTCATTTACAATGGAATGCCTAGCAAGGCAGTTGGAGAAAGCAGAGTTTATCCAGATGGTGACTTCTTTGCTACATCCGAAATAATGCAGTATGCAGGAGCTGACAATGTTTGGACATGCAAAGGCAAAGTTTTCGTTAAGTACATTGGAGAGTTCTTTGGGGGTGCAGGAGGTCAGACAAATTTATTCTTTGTATATGATCAAACTGGAAAACTTCTATTTAGAGGAGGTAAAACCAATTGGAATACCATTGCAGGCGAAGAAGCAGCAGGAAACGCCAATGGTGGCGGAGTTGTATTTGTTAATGGCAAGTATTACTTCTGGAACAATTGTGAACATAGTGGAGCTTTACAATATTTTGAGATAAGTGGGATATAGTAATTGTTGATGTTTAAAAAGCGAGGTTTGGAAATAATCTCGCATTTTTTTATATTTGTAGTGCGAATTAGAGAAGTTGGTATCTCGTCTGGCTCATAACCAGAAGTTCATCGGTTCGAGTCCGATATTCGCAACCACACATTTGAAGTGGAGAACAAAATGTTTAATTAGTGGTTAGTGCTGTAATCTATATTGTGCGTCCCTCTCAATATTGATTCGATGTGGTAAATGCAAGGTTAGCCAATGGAAAACTACAAAGGGCGATACTAATGATAACATCTCCTAAAAGAACAACGAAACCGACCAATCCTTGTAGGTCAAAATTAAAAGCCTATCATTAATTTGATAGGCTTTTTTTAGTGTCATAAAATTGGCAATTAAATTAAAAATCTATCAACTATGTTTGTATTCACTATTGACACAAGTTGGTAATTTTTCATGTTAGAATGGACCATATTTTATGGTCCATTTTGCTTTACCTAGAAATCCCCTTTTCTTTCTCGAATTGCTTTTACTACTTCTGGCCTATCACTTGAAACGTAAACTTGTGTCATTTCATAGGTAGAATGCCCTGCATGGTACTGAACAATTTCGGGATCAATACCTTGTTGTCTCATAGAAGTTAAACCGAGATGTTTCAGCCAGTACATTTTAGAATCAATGCCTAGTCCTTTAATGATTAATTCTTGCCATAAGTGGGTGGCCTTATCTCTAGACAATGGTTTTTTACGTTCTTGAGGTTTAAAATCGTGGCCAAATAAGTAATAGTGCTTTGGCGCATCAATATCGATATAAGGTTCTAATGCTTTTGGAATGATGGTTATCCTATCTTCGCTATCTTTTGTGATTTCTGACCTTATAATAATTCGAGAATTCTTTAAATCAATATCCTCGACTTTTAAGCGAAGTATTTCAACTGGCCTTAATGCAGTCAGATTAATAAACATCAGATAATTGAAAAAGTTTGGATTTTTTTCAAGCAAAGTATTTTTTATCAGCATTCTTTGGTCCTCACTTAATAGAATCTTTGTCTTTGGCTTCGGTTTTCTGATGGTAGTCTTAAACCTACATGGATTAAAATCAATTTTCTCCCAACTTACAAGCTCTTCAAATAGATTGCCCAGATTGTTTTTGTACTTCAAATAAGCATGATTACCTAAATTTCTAGATTCAACCATTTTTTCAATGATCTCTCTAATAATTATCCTGGTAACTTTCTTTAATTCTAAACTACCATAACCAAGTTTTGCTGAAGTTTCATGAAAGTGCTTAACAATTGAATTAAAATCAAGTTGAGTTTTGTGCGCAAATTTCTTTCTTGACATTGCCCAATCAATCCCTTCTTTCATGGTAAACTGCTTTAAGATTATTCGATTGTCATCCCTAAACGGATTATAACCGGCCATTAATAATTCATCCATTGCTTCTTTGAGCGCATTTGCTCTGTGGGTTCTTTCAGTGATTGTTTTAGCAGTATTGATGTCTTCTTTCAGTCTGAATCGTTTCCATTCGACACCATCAAAGAAGTAGTAGTAAACATACCAATTGTTTAGAGTTGGGCGCATACCTTTTTTAGCACCCTTGTAAATTTTACAAAGCCGATAATTTTTCATAGGACAAATATAATATTTGGCACTGAAATGACACTATATAAAATAAATGTCTGTAAATCAATTAAATATGAGTATAGCGGAGTGTCCCTCTCTCTCCGCAAGAAAAAATCCAAGCTTAATGCTTGGATTTTTTTTTGCATAGGAGAGAGAAAGGGATGAGAACCCCCGGGGTTCGAGCCGAGTCCAAAACAGCCAATTGTGAAAAACTAATTGGAAGAAATACATTGGCTGTTTTGGCGAGACCGGCGAAGCCAATCCCTCTCTCTCCGCAATTCAAATGATAGTCCAAGCTAAAGCTTGGACTTTTTTTATGGCTCAAACTTTCATCTGAATCCCGCAAGGGTTCAAGTGATAAGTTAGAGTCATAAAATCCAAATTGATTTCAATTTGGATTATCCTTTGAATTGTAGCCTACCCATAATGGGATCATATAATAATCCCTCTCTCTCCTCAAGAAAAAATCCACCTATTACTTGAAACATCCTTTAAATACAATACGACAGTAGACGCTTTTTTTTTAGTTATCAAAATACAGTCTCACCAACATCGTCGCCCTCTGTTGTTTGTCGAATTACTTTCATGATTGTCTTTTAAAAATGCTAGAATTGTTGCAAGTTTATGTCAACAAAACAATTTGGGGGTAAAATCTCAAAGCACTGGAAAGAAAAATATGAAACATCTTCAAATTGGAGGGATGGTAGCTTTAAAAATTTAGTGGATACTCAAACTGCTATTAACTGGAGGCAGTTGCCTGGTATCATCCGCAAACAAATTAAAGGTCATAAAGAAGGTGAACCATCCAAACCTATTGCCATTAAAACGTTTGATGACTCATCTTTTTTAGAGGCATCTAATGAACCCAAATGTATTTGGTATGGACATTCTGTTTTGTTGATGAGAATCAATCAAGTTAACATCCTAATCGACCCAATGTATGGGAGTGATGCTTCTCCAATTGCTCCAACAAAAACCCGCAGATTCTCTGAGAATACTTTGTCTATTATTGATGCATTACCAGAAATAGACATCATGCTGATAACCCACGATCATTATGACCACTTGGATTTGGATAGTATGTTAAAATTGAATTCTAAAATCAAGAAAACTTTTGTTGCCTTGGGTGTGAAAAGACATTTGATACAATGGGGATATGATGCAAACCAAATAGAAGAATTTGATTGGTGGGACAGTATAAACATCCACGATTTGGACATCACTTTTACGCCAACAAGGCATTTTTCAGGAAGAGGTATTTCTTCTATTGGCAAATGTTTGTGGGGTGGTTGGGCGATTAAAAGTAAGCAACACAACATTTGGTTCAGCGGAGATGGTGGATATGCCGAGCATTTTAAAGAAATAGGGAAGAGGTTAGGCCCATTTGATATTGGATTTGTTGAATGCGGTCAATACTGTGTTGACTGGCCTCAAATACACATGTTTCCCGAAGAATGTATACAAGCGGCATCTGATGCGAATGTCAAAGTGGCTATGCCAGTGCATTGGGGTGGATTTAAATTGTCGTATCAACATGCTTGGTACGAGCCAGTAGAACATTTCATTCAACATGCACAAAAGAACAATATACCATTCTTTGTGCCTTCAATTGGAGAAGTGTTTACAATAGGTTCGAGCACCAATTACTGGTGGGTAGAGTATAAGTAGGAATTTGTATTTGTCTGTGTAACGTCGGAGGTCCCTTTGGCGCAGCCGGAGCAAGTCCGCCTTAGGCGTGAGGCTACCGACCGGAGGTTACAACGCTTGCCTAGTTTCGAGTCGAGTCCTCGAGACTCTGATGCCGATTCGGAGGCCGGAAGAAGTGAGGGAGAGTGGGTGCGGAGTGCGGTTGACTGTAACGGAGGTTGCAATCCTTTAGTCGCTGTCTTAAGCGCAACCGACCAGAGGTTCGAGTAAGAAAGTAAATTTTAATGATCTCAATTTCTAATTGATTCGCCTGCCTTCTATCACATCTCTGTTCTTAAATTTTAAGGCACTCAAGTTGCCAATGCTGTATCTAAGTGATAATGACAATTCTCTCACATTTTCAAAATAGGTGATATCAGAATAAATGCCATTGATGTTAAAAGTCTCTCTGTAGTTTAATGACCTAAATATATCCAATGCATTCAATGTAATGCTTAGCTTGTTTTTGATTTTTTTTGACACAATGACATCCACTGCATATTGCGAATTGTGCTCAAATAATCCCTCATATTTTTTAGAGGTATACCATGCAACAATGGCTATTGTCCAATTGCGTTTTAACTTGAATTGGTTGTTGCTCTGTACATACAAGTAAGGAGCGGTTTTTAATTCTTTGTATCTATTATCTTGTATCTGATTGTATATCGTGCTTATGGTATTTACCGAGCTGTATTTTTTGTAATCCAATGGAATGTTTATACCGATGTTAGCGCCTCTTGTTTGCGATAAATTTCGGTTGATGATACGAATGGTGCCATTGCTTTGAAATGTATCTGTGATGTAAAAAACAGGGTCTTTTGTGTAATTGAAACTTGCAGTTAGATTGTAAGTTTTATATTGGTAAACAAATGCGACTTCTTGAATTTTACTTGGATTGATGAACAAATTATTCGCTCTATCTAAAAATGGGGTGATGTAATTGGTCGTTTGATTCAAATTGGAGTAATCTGGTCTTACCAAATAGTTGGCATAATTGATGGTCAGAGTTTTTAAACTATCTATTGGAAAGCTGATATTCGCTCTGGGCATCAAATTGCTAAATTGTCTTTTGAGAAGTTCGATGTTTGAGTAAGTTTCTCCTCCATTTAAATCGGTGTTTTCGAATCTGACACCTGCCGACCATTTGACTTTTTTAAACTTTCCTGAAGCTTGGGTATATGCGGCTTGATTCCATTCTTCGTAATGATAACGGGCGTTAAGTTTGTTTATAATGTTGCTAGAATCGATTTTGAAATCTGTAAATGAAGTGGCGTAATTGCCCATTAGTCCAACTTCAAGTTTTAGATGTTTTCTAATATTGGTTTCATAATCTAATCTAGCACTGTACACATTGATGCCAAATTTTTGGTGTCTGTTTTCACTTAAATTAAAGCCTGTGTTTTGGATGTTGTTGTAAATGTCGTTGGTGAATTCTCTGGCGTAATAGGAGGCTTGCGAACCGAAGAATATTTTGCCCGCATTGTGTTTGAGTTTTTTCTCGTAATTGAGCGTTGAATTGATGTATGGTCGAACTTGAAAATTGTCTGCTTTGGTTTGATAAGTGGTGTAATTTAAATGTTGTTGTTCAAAGCTATTGGTTTGTATGTAGGGAACTTCATCTTGTAATCTTCCAGATACATTGAAGGAGAAGTAATCGTTGTCGTTGATTTGTCTATAGTAGCCTAAACCACCAACCAATTGTCTGCGCAAGCCAATAGAGGTCCCATCAAATCCACTGTTATAGTTTCGAGCATCAGATATCAACTTACCATCTAAACCTTCCCATCTATTGATATGATAGATTTGTAAGTTGGTTCGCCATTCATTCTTATTGCTTTTGAAATTGCCATTGATGCTGAACCGATTTTCAAACAAACGTTTCTGCGCCGCAGTTTCATTGATGTCCAATTTCGAACTGTTGCCTTTACTGATTTTCCGTGTAATTAATATCACCGCACGACCATCTGATTCGTATTTTGAAGAAGGATTTAATATCACTTCAATGGATTTGATGTCGTTTACAGAAATTAAGCTTAAATCATTCAAGGTAATTCTTTGATTGCCTAAATATAGTAGCGGACTGCCTTTGCCAATTACCGTGATGGATTCTCTATCATTGCTTACTTGAACTGTTGGGATTTTAGACAATACTTCAATTGCATCAGGTAAGGTGTTTAAAACAGAATTTTCTATATTGGTTTTGATATTGCCTTCAGTAAAAGTAAATGTGTTTTTAGAGGTTGATATTTTAACATTACTAAACGTAGTTGTTCGGCGGAATAATGGAATATCCAAATTCATACTGCTGTCCAGTTTAACAAGGAGCATTGAATCTTTATAACCTATAAGTTGTAGTTTTAATGTATAAGTGTTTTTAGATAATCCTTCAAATTTTCCCATGCCATTGTCGAACGCAGCAATTCTGATAAAGCTAGAATCGGTAGGCATAAGAAGAGTGGCACTGCCGTGAATGTTTTGAGAGTTTAAACTGTCTACGATACGAAATTGTAACACATGGTTTTGGGCTTTAGCTTGATAAGTAAGAAGCACAATCAGTAGTAAGAATAGTCGATTTAAGTTCACTCGTATCTCTTTGATTTTTTGTTTTAAATGGACTTGAAATATACTTTAAAAATCTATACCGCGACTTACCAAGTGGTATAAATTCGATGAAAATATCTTTTGAATTGGCATTAGTATTTTTAAAAGTGAAAGTGATCTATTGATGGATGATGTTATATGTCAATTCTACCATCCCGTTTTTGTATGCCTTTGAGTCGCTAAGTTGAAGTGAATGTTTTTGATTTAAAGGTTTGAAAAATGGCAGTCCATTCCCCAAAACAATTGGTAGAATACTGATGATGATTTTATCAGCAAGTCGTTTATTTAAAATGGATTGAACTAATGTTGATCCACCAACAACCCATATATTTTTATATTGAGGTTTTAGCACATCATTGACTAGAGTTTCGATTTCGCCTGAATAAAATTGAATATGACTTCTGCTGGATTCAAATTTTCTTTTGCTTAAAACCACAGTTGGTGTTGTGCCATAAGCCCAGCCATGGTCTTTTGATAATTCAAGAGCATATTCGTATGTTTTGGCGCCCATCACATAACAATCAATTGACTTTAGAAACGTTTCAGGGTCTTCAAATTCAATACCTCGAGGATAATCGCAACTAGCCTCAAACCAATCTATGGTGTTATCTTGATTGGCAATGTAGCCATCAATACTTGATACCATGTGGATAGTTACGCATGAATTAATTTGATCCATCCTCCAATTGTTTAATGTTTAATTGAACGAATATAGTGCGATTTTCATTTTAAATCAATATTTGTGTATTTCATTAAAAAATCTTTTAAAAAAAGTATGATAATTCATACAAAAGATGTATATTTGCCTTATAATGAATGATAAATCATACAGTATTGATGCAAGTTTGTCGGATAAAGCCATATCAGAGCTTATTGGTCATTTCATTAAAAAAACTAGGATTGAACAAAACCGCTCTCAATCTGATATAGCAAAAGCCGCCGGAATTAGCAGGTCTACTCTTAGTCTTCTTGAAAGAGGAGATTCAATTACGCTTGCAACTTTGATACAAGTGCTTAGGGTTTTAGATCGATTGAATGTGTTTCAATCATTTGTCATAGAGCCTACCTACAGTCCGATGCAATTGGCAAAGATGCAAGCAGAAGAAAGGCAAAGGGCTTATAAGTCTAGATCTAAAAAGGATGACACCTTTGATTGGTAATAATGGAAACAGCATTTGTTAAAATATGGAATACTGTAGCTGGTGCAGTGGCTTGGAATTCTCAAACAGGCGTTGCAGGTTTTGAGTACGATGCTAATTTTAAATCATCTGGTATTGAATTGTCTCCAATCAAAATGCCACTAAGCTCCACTCAGAAATATTTTAGTTTCCCGGAGTTGAAAGGCAATCCATATTCAGATTTCAATACATTCAAAGGATTGCCTGGATTGTTAGCCGATGTATTGCCAGATAGGTATGGCAATCAATTGATCAATCAATGGTTGGCAATGTTAGGAAGAGCTCCTAATAGTATGAATCCAGTTGAGATGTTGTGCTTTATAGGAAATAGAGGAATGGGGGCGTTAGAGTTTGAGCCTTTTTCTATGCCTCATCATAGCAGAACATTTAGAATAGAGATAGACAACATGGTTGACATTGCCAGTAGAATGCTGTCAAACAAACAAAAGTTCTCAACTAAAATCAACAAAGAAGACGAAACAGCAGTAAAAGACATTCTTAAAATTGGAACTTCTGCTGGAGGTGCGCGACCAAAAGCTGTTATTGCGTTCAATGAAAAAACAGGAGAGGTGCGTTCTGGACAGACAAATACGCCTAAAGGATTCGAGCATTGGCTCATCAAACTCGACGGTGTTAGCAATGTTCAATTGGGCTCAAGTTCAGGATACGGCAGGGTAGAAATGGCTTATTATAAAATGGCTACAAGCGTTGGTATAGAGATGATGCCTTCTCGTCTTTTAGAAGAGAATGGAAGAGCCCACTTTATGACCATGCGATTTGACCGTGAAGGAATCGACACCAAGCACCACATACAAACATTTTGTGCGCTCAACCACTTTGATTACAACGAAGTCAATAGTTTTAGTTACGAACAGCTCTTTCAATTGATGCGACAATTGAAACTTGATTATCCTTCAGCAGAACAAATGTTTAGAAGAATGGTATTTAATGTGATAGCACGCAATTGCGATGATCATACCAAGAATTTTTCATTTCGTTTAAAACAAGGCGACAAATGGTCGCTAGCGCCAGCTTACGATATTTGTCATGCTTATAAACCAGGAAGTCAATGGGTAAGTCAGCATGCCTTAAGCATCAATGGCAAACGAACTGGAATTTCAAAAGAAGATTTGTTGGTGCTAGGAGAAACCATTCGTTGTAAACAAGCTGATAAGATTATTGATGATATTCAGTACGCAATCAACCATTGGTCGCACTTTGCAAACGAGGTCAAAGTTAAGTCTAGTTTGAGAAAGGAAATTGAATCAACTTTGTTGAAGTTGTGATGCATAAAGAATTTAAACTGGCATTTTTTTTGATGTTTGAATAGAATGACTAAAACCAAGTACTTTCTATTTTTTGCACTCATTTTTGAAGCCTTTTCTCTCAAAGCTCAACTGACCATTTTTCCGCTTGACTCTAATTATCTTTATAGCAGCAAAGGCGAACTTGGCGCTACCTTTAAAAAGAAAAAGAAACTAAGAACATCCGATAATATGGGTGGTGGTTTGATGATAAGTTACATCGAATTTATTGGTGTTAACTGCGCGGTCAATTTTGAAGGTAAATTTACTTATGATAGGGAAGATTTATACAGTAAAAAGATTGATCCGTATATCATTGCTAAAAAAAATGATGGTAAATATGTTGACACACTTTTTTTGCATATTCCTCGCCCAATCCATATTGCACTTGAAGATTCATATCGCACCATTAAGGTTTCTGAAAAATATCCACTGAATTTTATTGTCACTTTTGACAATCAACAAAAAGTGTCAACCAAAAAGTATCCAAATTTATTGCATTTAATTGGGTTCGATAGCTTGCCAGAAGGATTGAATATTGAAGATGCTATAATGACCTTTAATAGCCGAAAAGTGATAAAATCGTTTGAAATGGAGTTCTTTATTAGATATCAATCTGATATTAAAACTGAACTCTCTTCTAACGTCAAATACAATCAAGTAATACAATTGTTGGACAATGGGCCAAATGGCGTTGATGGTCGCGATGGACGCAGTGGCTCTAGTGGTTGTGAAAGAACCCCAAATGGAGGTAATGGTGACAATGGCTCTTCTGGTAGTTATGGTGGAGATGCGGCAGATATGGAATTGTATCTCACAAACATGGATTCAACAATTACAAGACTGATTGTAAAAAGCGATTTTTATCAAAGTGATACTTTTTTCCTGGAATTTGAATCTGGCTCTGAAGTGGATATTCAACTGAAAGGAGGAAGGGGCGGTAATGGAGGAAGCGGAGGTTATGGTGGGTCTGGTTACGACTCATCAATACCAAATGAAATTGGTCATGGTGGCAATGGCGGAAATGGAGGACACGGTGGCAATGGTGGAGATGGCGGTCACTTAACAATTTATACCGATGCCATGTCTCAAAAGTACATATCCAAAATACATCTCAATAACGAAGGTGGTTTAGGCGGAAAAGGAGGTAGTGCAGGCTCTTCTGGTAGCAAAGGATACAACAAGTCAAGAGACTCTAGCAGTCGTTCTAATGCAAGTTCAGGAGACAGCGGTGATTCAGGATTTAATGGGTTTTCTGGAAAGAAAGGCCGTTCAATAAAAGTTGTAGTAATCAATTAGTGACATTGAACAATATTGTAAAACAGAGGCATACCTAAAGTAATATTGACTGGAAATGTTACAGCCAGTGCCATTGGTAAGTATAATCCAGGATCTGATTTGGGTACTGTTATTTTCATCGCAGCTGGTACGGCAATGTATGATGCACTGGCCGCCAAAATTGCAAATACAAATCTACTGCTGATGTCTTGAACAAAAAATCCGCTAACATATCCAAACAAACAACCGTTGAGAATTGGAATGATGACTGCAAACATCACTGGAAACCAACCGTAAGAGAAAAATGATTTCAATTTCTTACCACTGTTGATGCCCATGTCTAATAAGAAAATCGCTAGAAATCCTTTGAAAATATCGGTCGTAAATGGCTTAATACCCTCAGCCTGTTTGGCACTGGCTAAATAGCCAATAATCAAACTGCCAAGAATTAACAGCACACTTCCGTTGGTTAATGAATGCTTTAATACATCTAGTTTGTTGATGCTCTGTTTTGCATTGTCTTTATCGAAGATTGAAATCAGTATCAATCCCATGATGATTGCTGGAGATTCCATTAAGGCCATTACAGCAACCATGTGACCTTTCATGTGCATTTGATGTGATTCTAAATACGATACTGCAGTTACAAACGTAACAGCACTGACAGAGCCATAAGCAGCGGCAATTGCACCAGCATCATAAATGCTCAATCGACGTTTGAGTATGAAAAATGTGTAGAGTGGAATAGATAAAGAAATGATGATTCCGAATAACATAGACAACGATATATCCAAATCGAATGTCTCATGAGAAAGTTCTTGTCCACCTTTGAATCCTATAGAAAACAATAGGTAAATAGAAATAAATTTTGATGAGTTGGGTGGTATTTCTAAATCGCTTTTTAAAGAAACGGCTACAATACCTAAAACGAAAAATAATAAAGCTGGATTGGTTAAATTTTCAATTAATAGACTATAATTCATATATTGTTAAAGTGCTCATTCATTTGTAAATGTTCCTTGTTTGAAAATTTACGGCCGCAAAAATCACACTTTTAGAATATATATTTTTATTTATATATTATATTTTATATATAAATGTTTGTTTATTAATTCAAATTACGTAAAATTAAACAATTAGAGGTCTGAAATCATTGTTTTTTCTTAGAAATAAATATCCAATCGAACATTGCCACCGCTAAAACTGTTAAACTACAGTTGGTGATGACATAGGCAGATTGATTAACTGTGTGTATTCTGGATGCCAGTGCAAACAGCATAATAAATATGACCAACAGTCCGATTGAATAAATATTTCTGAACTTAATCATCCTCACTACTATCTTGTTCCACCGCCTAATGCTTTATATAAATTGATATTGGCATTAAGCAGCTGTTTTTTCAATTCTACCATTTCCATTTTAGATTCTAAAGCATCTCTTTGTGTCATCAATACTTCCATATAATCTGCTCTAGCCGATTTGAATAATAGTATGGATATTTCAATAGAGCTATTTAAAGCATCAACCTGCTTGCTTTTTAAATCGTAACTGTTTTTTAAGTTATCAATGTTTGACAATTGGTTGGATACTTCTATAAATGCATTCAATAGTGTTTGTTCGTATTTGTATGCTGCTTGTATTTGTCTAGCGTTTGCCGACATTAAATTGGCCTTGATGGCATTTCTATTGATCAATGGTCCTGCAATATCTCCAGCAATACTGTACAACAGTGACTCAGGTGTTTTCAGTAAGTAACTTGGATTGAAGGCTTGAAAGCCAGTACCAGCAGTAATTCGTACATTGGGATAAAACTCAGCTCTGGCTATTTTGACATCTAGTTTAGCAGCCATCAATTCGTATTCAGATTGTCTGATGTCTGGTCTATTGCTTAACAATTGTGAAGGCACTCCAGCATGAATTGAATCAATTGCAAATGAGTCCATAGCCATTTTTGTGCGTACTACAGGTTGAGGGAATCTACCAACTAAGAAATTGATTCTATTTTCGGCTATTCTCACTTGTTGTAAAAGCGCATATTGTAGACTCTTGTTTTTTAACACTTCGGCTTCGAACTTTTTAACAGCAAGTTCTGTCACCTTTGCAGAATTCTTTTCAATTTTAATCAACTCCAAGGCATTGGTTTGAATGTCGATGTTCTGTCTGATGATGTCTAATTGTAAATCCAGTACTTGTAAATCATAATAAGAATCGGCAATCTCTGAAATCAAATTTGTGACCATATACCTTCTTCCTTCAATAGATGATAAATATTTGTTAATGGCCATTTTCCTTGAGTTGCGAAGTTTCTTCCATATATCTATCTCCCAATTTAATCGAGGTGTAGCATAGAAATCTGCCAGTGGTTCAGGAAATTTTATACCCGGAGCTACTTGATTGGTAGCATCACTTGCGCCTTTTGACGTATACCTGCCAACCTTTTCAACACCAATTCCTCCACCCAAATCAACATAAGGTAAGTAAGCACCTTTTCTTGCTTTGATGTCGTTCTTTGCAATATTGATTTCTTGAAGCATGATGTTCAATTCCTGATTTCTTGATAGAGCCGAATCTATTAATACGATAAGGTTAGAGTCTTTAAAGAATTCTTTCCAACGCAGCATAGCGCTATTGCTTGTGTCAGCGACATTGTTGTATGTAGCTGGCACATTTCTGTTCTCGTTCTTTTGTGCAACTTTTACAGAACTGCCGCAAGATGCTATAATAAAAACGGCAGTGAATATTGTGATGTATGTTTTAAATGTTTGTTGAATCATGACTAGAATCGGTTGATTGTGGGAATTTGTCCATTTGGTGAACCAAATCTTCAGTTAGTGAATTTTCGTCTTCATTTTTGATGAGCTTACGACCTTGAGCCCAAGTGCCAAAGATGTAATACAAGCCAGGTACAATGATGACACCGAATATGGTACCGAATAACATACCTCCTAAGGCAGATGAACCAATTGTTTTATTACCTATTGCTCCTGCTCCATGCGAAATAACCAATGGTATCAATCCAGCAATGAAAGCAAATGATGTCATTAAGATTGGTCTGAATCTCACTTTTGCTCCTTCAATTGCCGCTTCTAAAATTGTAGCGCCTTGATGGTGTTTTTGTACGGCAAACTCTACAATCAATACAGCATTTTTTCCTAATAATCCAACCAGCATCACCAAACCAACTTGGGCGTAGATGTCGTTGGCCAATCCCATACCTTTAATCATTAAGAAAGATCCAAATACACCTGCTGGAAGTGATAATACTACCGCTAATGGAATGATGAAACTTTCGTATTGAGCAGCAAGAACAAAGTATACAAAAATCAATACGATGATGAAAATGTAAATAGCTTCGTTGCCTCTTCTTGTCTCGTCATACGACAACGCAGCCCAGTCGATATCGTAACCGTGTGGCAATGTCTTTGCAGCAACTTCTTTAACAGCATCTATGGCTTCACCACTGCTATATCCATTGGCGGGTCCACCTCTTATGGCTGCTGTATTGTACATGTTATAACGATTAATTTCATTAGCCCCTTGTTTCTTTTTAATTCTCATAAAGGCTGAAAATGGAACCATCTCATCTTTGTTGTTTTTAACATAAAGATTCATGATATCAGTTGGCAGTTTTCTGAATTCTGGTGAAGCTTGCACAAACACTTTAAAGAATCTTTGGTATTTGATGAAACCTAGCTCATATGTGCTACCAACAAAAATGGATAATGTATTCATGGCGTTACCTATAGTTACACCTTTTTGCATGGCCGCTTGATTGTCTATTTCAATTTCATATTGAGGATAGTTGGCGCTAAAGAATGTAAATAATCCTGTAAGTTCTTTGCGTTTTTCTAACTCTCTCATGAATTCGTTTTTCACTTTTTCAAGTTCCATCAAGTCACCCGTATTTGTTTTGTCTAGAAGCTGTAATGCAAATCCACCTGCAGCACCAAATCCTGGTACAGCCGGAGGGTCAAAGAACTCGATGGTAGCACCAGGAATTTCCTTAGCTTTTTCTTCAAGTTCTTCAATAATTTCTGTGATATCTTTATCGCGCTCCGACCAAGGTTTTAAATTGATTAGACATGTGCCTGCATTAGAACCTCTACCTTCAGTTAGTACTTCATATCCTGCGATAGATGATACTGATTTTACGCCATCTACTTTTCTTATCACTTCTACAAGTTTGTTCGATAAATCGTTTGTGCGCTCTAATGTTGAACCTGGAGGTGTTTGAATAATGGCATATAACATTCCTTGGTCTTCACTTGGAATGAATCCTGAAGGCAACATCTTGCTAACGCCTAATATGCCTAAGCTAAAGATGGTAAACATGGCTACAGTGATAATTCTTCTGTGTGCAATCAGTTTCAATAACCACACATATTTTCCTGTTAAGCGTTCGAAAAGGTGATTGAATTTATCAAGGAACCTATTCATCCACGTTTTCTTTCTTGGCTTTCCATGGTTGTTCTTTAATATCATGGCACATAAAACAGGTGTAACAGTTAATGCCACGATACCAGATAGTACGATAGATGAAGCCATAGTGATGGAGAATTGTCGGTAGAAGGTACCAACCGGACCAGTCATGAACGATACTGGAATAAACACAGATACCATCAACAAAGTAATGGCTATTACTGCGCCACTAATTTCTCCAATAACTTTTCTAACCGCATTGTATGGAGAGAGGTGCTCTTCTTCCATTTTTGCATGCACTGCTTCAACAACAACAATGGCGTCATCTACAACAATACCGATGGCAAGTACCAAGGCAAATAGAGTCACCATATTGATGGTTAACCCAAACAACTGTATGAAGAAGAATGCTCCAATTAATGATATTGGTACAGCCAATGTTGGAATCAAGGTCGAACGCCAATCGCCAAGAAATATGAATACCACTAAAGCCACCAATATAAAGGCATCTCTTAAAGTGTGTATGACGTTGTCAATAGAAGCATCTAAGAAGTTTGATACATCATAGGATATTTCATATTCCATACCAGGCGGGAAGGATTTTTTCAAGACTTCAAGTTTGTCTTTTACTTGTTTGATAACATCGCTTGCATTACTGCCGTAGGTTTGTTTGATAACCATCGCAGCAGAAGGGTGTCCGTTCATATTAGAGTAAATGTCATAATATTCACTGCCCAATGAGACAGTTGCTATGTCTTTAAGTCGAAGATTTTCTCCGTTTGAATTGGCTCTAATGATGACATTGTCGTATTGAGTAGGATCGTTGTAACGGTCGTTATAGGTTAATACATATTCTAATGCTTCGGCTTGTTTGCTGTCGCCTCTACCAATACGACCAGGTTTGCCAATGATACTTTGGTCGCTTAATGCCTCCATAACCTCATCAGGAGATACGTTGTAAGCCCTCATACGATCAGGATTCAACCAAATTCTCATTGCGTATTGTCTACTTCCGAGTATTCTAACCTGACCAACGCCGTTGATACGTTGAATCTCAGGTACCATGTTAACACCAGCATAGTTGAATAAAAATTTCATGTCCGAATTTTTATCTTTACTATAGAGGTTGACATACATCAACATACTTGGAATAACTGGTGTTATAACGACACCTTCACGTTGTACCAGTATTGGCAAACGGTTGGTAACTTGCTGAACTCTGTTAGACACCTGAACCAATGCTTGGTTGATGTCGGTTCCGGGCTCGAACACTACTTGAATATTGGCTTCACCAGCACTTGTAGCATCAGAAGTCATATACCTCATACCCCAAGCACCATTGATAGATTGTTCTAAAGGAATGATAACAGATTCTGCTAGAGATTTAGCACTTGCACCAGGATAAGACGCACTCACCATCACCACTGGAGGGGCAACCTCTGGGAATTGAGATGTTGGAAGAGTTTTGATGGCCAAGCCACCTATGAATAAAATTGTTAATGAAATAACAATAGCCAATACAGGCCTTTGAATGAATTTACTGAACATATTACTCTACGTAAACTTTAAGTTTTGGGATTACATCTTTAGGGTTTTCGAAGGTGTAAGAAATTTTATCGCCATCTTTTACTTTTCTGATGCCTTCTAACATAATTTTATCATCTTTAGATAAGCCATCTTTGATGATGTACAGGTCGGGCATCTCAGCCGCCACATTGATTTCTTTTGAGTGTACAACATTGTCTTTGTCAATTACAAAAACATAACGTTTCTCTAGTACTTCGAAAGTAGATTTTTGAGGAATGATGATGGCATCTTTCAAGTTAATGGCCATTTGAATATTGCCAGTTTCTCCATGTCTAAGCAAGCCTTCAGGATTAGGGAAAGTAGCCCTGAATTGGATATTACCAGTTTCATTGTTGAAGTCGGCTTCTATGGTTTTAACACTACCATTATGATTGAACAGTTGATTGTTTGCCATTAGTAGTTGTACATTGTTAAAATTTTCTTTAGTAGTGTTGAGTTTGTAATTGAGGTATTCAACTTCAGGAACATTAAAATACACCCACATCTGACTGTTGTCTGAAAGTGTTGTAAGCAAATCGCCTTCGTTTACTAGGCTACCCAATCTCACTTGAAAATGGTCCATAATGCCATCAAAAGGCGCTCTAATTTCGGTGAATAGTAAGTGGGTTTGAGCCAGTTTAAGTTCGGCTTTCGCTTTTTCAAGTTTTGCTTTAGCAAGGGCTAGTTCGTTGGCTGATACCACATTTTTTTCATAGAGTAATTTGGTGTTTTTGTATTCTATCTCTACGAAATCGGCTTCTGCTTGTGATTTTTGAAGTTCTGCATTGTAGATCAAAGGCATGATTTGAAACATTAACTGACCTTTTTTGATGTGTTGACCTTCGTCTACGTATATTTTTTCGAGATACCCTTTTTCTAACGCTCTGATATCAATGTGTTGAATGGCGTGAATCTGGCAGACATAATTTCTGATGATAGAGGTGTCAGTTAGAAGGGGGGAAGTAGCTGTGAATTTGATGTTTTCTTTGTCTTCTTCGTGCTTTGATGAACAAGAGGCTAAAGAGATGATTAGCCCAATGATGATCAAAAAATTAATTCGTTTCATTTCCGCGTATTTTTTATTTTTAAGTTATTGGTGTTGTTTTTTGTTAAAAAAGTTCAATTGATTTGAGTGATTTTATAAATAGTTATTTTGTCTAGATTTTGTATATTGTTGGTGAAAATGTTATTTTATTATTTGTAATTTGTTGTTATTTAGAGATATGTAGTTGAATTAGTCGATATTGATGTTTTAAAATATTGCATTTTATATATTAATTAATTCAATGATAAAAAAATAATACATTAAAATATTTAATAGAAATTATTTTTTTATTTGAATTGTTTTTGTTAATTTTGTTCTTAAGTTTTTTTTAAGTTCTTTTTAAGTTGGTTTTAAGTAAAAATTGTGTAAAGCATTGTTAGAGTAAGGTTACAATCGATTTTTAAATTATTTAATTTTAAACGCTGCAAATTTCATACAACATTGTTGTTAATTTGTATGAAACATTGTTATATATAATATAAATATATTTTATGAATTATACATTAAATCAGTTGCAAATCTTCTTAAAGATAGTGCAAACAGAGAGTGTTACTAAGGCTGCAGAAGAGCTTAATTTGACTCAACCTGCAGTGTCTATTCAGTTGAGAAACTTTCAAGATCAGTTTGATATTCCTTTGACAGAGGTTGTGGGTAGGAAAATTTATATTACCGACTTTGGTAAAGAGATAGCCAAATCAGCAGAAAGAATTTTAGAGGAAGTATACAACATCAACTACCGAACTTTGGAGTACAAAGGCAAGTTGTTTGGAAAACTTAAAATTTCTATAGTCTCGACTGGTCAATACATCATGCCATATTATTTATCGGGATTTATCAATAAGAATCCGAGTATTGATTTGATAATGGATGTAACCAACAAACAAAAGGTGGTAGAGAGTCTTGAGAATAACGAGGTCGACTTTGCTTTGGTATCTATAGTGCCCAACAATTTTAACATTAAGAAAATCGACTTGTTACAAAACAAATTGTACATGGTTGGTAAGATGAATCCCAAGCTTAAGAAAACTGGACTAACCAAAGAAGAGATCAATGGTTTGCCTTTTATCTTTAGAGAGCGCGGTTCTGGAACACGAACTGTTATGGAGAAGTTTATAGAGAAGAGCAGTTTCGATATTGATCGCAAAATGGAATTAACATCCAATGAAGCCGTTAAGCAGGCCATTTTAGCTGGTTTAGGATACTCTATTATGCCATTGATTGGGATTAGAAATGAATTGCACAACAACGAATTGTCCATCATTCCAATGAAAGGATTGCCCATTAAAACAACTTGGAGTCTAATCTGGTTAAAAGGTAAAAAACACACAGCAGCAGCCCAATCCTTTATCGACTACATCACCGTCGAAAAAAACCGCATAGTAAAATCCAACTTCGACTGGTACGAAAAGTACTAGGTCGGCAACCTTGTAAGGTTGGTTTGGATCGTTACGACAACCTTGTAAGGTTGGTTTGGATCATTTCGACAACCTTGTAAGGTTGGTTTAGATTGTTACGACAACCTTGTAAGGTTGGAATGCACAGTTTGGAAACCTTCTAAGTTTTTTAAACCTTTAATAAATCCTTAATTGGATGCCAATGTTTAATGATAATCTTGAATTGTTTTTATACAATCCGCTATTCCCATAGGCTGGAATAAACTCTAATCCTGATTTAAAATAGACAAAATTACCCAATCGATATTCGTTGTTGATGCCGATAACTGGTGAGAAGGACGTATATTGTTCGCCATTCATTCTGTTTTTTAATGTATAATTATTAGGCGGTATAGTATCATTGTAATAATCTGTTTTATCGTTATATGTTTTAGTCATATAGCCCGCAAAGCTTAAGTATGTATTGGAATGTTTACCTGAATCAATGGGAAAATTGAACTTGAGATAATATGAAAATAGTGAACTAGTAAAATGGGATTTATATAATTCGTTAACGCCTGAATTTGAAATATTCAGATCATAGATTCTGCCCTGATAGTTGAGGCCAATCCCTATATAGTTGTCATCTGAAAATCGTTTTTCTAATGAGACATCTAGAAATCCATTCAATAAAAAATAGTTTTGGGTGTAATGCCCATAACTAGGTTGCTTGATGTAATAAAAAGCATTGGTCTTTTGGATATTTAATTTGAAAAAAGGATTTTGACCAAGTGAACACTTAGTTAATAATAAGGCGAAAATTAAAAAGAAATTTTTCATTGTAATTTTAGCCAATCTTCTTTGTCTATTTCCATCCAATCACATGTAATATCTTGCCACATAAATTGAGATTTGTAAACTAACCCACACTTGCTTAATACCCTTTTTGATGCTAAGTTAAGTTCATTTGCAGTGCCGACAATTTGATCGAGTTGCATGTTTTCAAAGCCATATTTTAATGCTGCTTTACACGATTCGGTGGCATAGCCTTTGCCCCAGTATTTGGGAATAAGTCGGTATCCAACATCGTAAAAATTTACGCGTTTGTTTTCTTCTTCTGTAATGAATTTTAGTCCGCTCCAGCCTATGAAATTGCCAGTTTCCTTTTCAATGACAGCCCACCTTCCAATACCATTGTTTTGGTACTGATCGCGAATAATACCTACCACAAAATCTGCTTCTTCTATTTTGGAAATGGTATTGCCTCCAAGGTATTTATGAACCAAAGGATCACTATCTAGTTCGAATAAGCCATTTCTGTCTTCAGGAAGTATATCTCTTAAAATCAATCGCTCTGTCTCTATGTAAAATTTCATTTACAACAAATATAACAAATAGAGCAAAAGTTGTATACGTGTTTCGAAAAATTACTAGGACTTCTTAATGCTTGGTTTCAGTATCAATCTTAATGAGGTATCTTTGGTAAAGTAAGCCCAAGCCCAGTTGATGAAAATGATCAGTTTGTTTTTAACACTTAAAATCAACATCAGATGTAAGAACATCCAAATCAACCATGCAAAATAGCCTCTGATGTGAAATTTACCAATGTCAACTACCGCTTTATTTCTTCCAATTGTTGCCATTGAGCCTAAGTCTTTGTACTCGTATTCCTTTAATGTTTTACCTCTTAGTTCATTTTTTAAATTTCGTGCCAGATTTTTGGCTTGATTGATCGCAACATTCGCCACTTGGGGGTGACCTTTAGGATAGAGTGGTGTTGACATATAAGCGATATCCCCTAAAGCGTAAATATGGTCAGTTAAGTTGACTTTGTTGTATCGGTCTACAATTAATCGTATTCCAGGTGTTATACTTTCTTGGGGTAAACCATCAATTGTATTTGGAATAACGCCGGCAGCCCAAATTACTGTTTTAGTTAGTATTTGGTCGCCATTGCTTAATGTGAGCACTTGGCCATTGTACGACTTGACAAAAGTTGATTTGATTAGATTGATACCCATTGATAAAAGATATTTTTCTGAGTCTAATTTAGACTTTTCACTCATGTTGTTTAAGGTGTGGTTACTGCCTTCAACTATGGTGATGTTAAATTTAGAAAAATCAATTTTTGGATAATCTTTTGGAAGTATGTGATGTTTTATTTCGGCAAATGCTCCCGCGAGCTCAACGCCTGTTGGTCCGGCGCCTACTATAACCAAGTTTAGCAAGGGCATTTTTTCGTCGGGATTGCTTGAAATGATTTTTTCAAATGTAGTTAAAACATGGTTTCTAATGCTAATAGCCTCTGAAGTAGATTTCAAGGTAAAGGCATTGTTTTCTATTTCAGAATTTCCAAAGAAATTGGTTTTGCATCCCATGGCTAGAACCAGTGAGTCGTAAGGAAATTCACCAATATCGGTGATGATTTTTTTGTTTGATGAGTCGATGCTTCGGGCTTCAGCCAACCTAATCTGAATGTTGTTTTGATTTTTAAAGATGTTTCGGATAGGGAAGGAGATGCTAGAAGGTTCGATTTGAGAGGTAGCAACCTGATAGAACAGCGGTTGAAATTGGTGGTGATTGATTTTGTCTATCAGAAGAATGTCAAATTCAGGAGAATTTAGATTTTTGGCTAATTGTATGCCGGCGAATCCTGCGCCAATGATAACCACTTGATGTGCCATCGTTATAAAGGTTAAATGGATTGTTGTAAAATAAAGTTCTTATCTGTTTTAAAAACCGCTGCAATATTAGACTAAATTTTAATGAAGAAAGTAGAAAATAGATATTTTTTCCATCAATAACGATATAGGTCGTCAACCTTGTAAGGTTGAAAAAATCGAAAAACCAACCTTGTAAGGTCGGAGTTCGTTCATTGGCTGCTTACATCCCTCTTTTTTAACCCAATTGATGTTTAAACAAATATGCCGTTAAACTTTTTTATATTTGCATTGTCTAACGCCCATACATGTATTTAAAAAATTATTTAATTTCAACTTTTTGCCTTTTGGGCATCTCTGTGTTTTTTGTCAACCAAACTAAAGCTCAATCAATCATGGGACGAACCATCAATCTTACCAATAAAGGTGTTCAAGGTGTGGCTCTTACCCTTTATACTCTGCCAGATTCGTCTATAACACGTTCGACTTATTCTGACTCTATGGGTAGGTTTAGGATGGTCAATTTTGGAAAGGGAAACTTTCTTCTCAAAGTGTCATCTTACAAATTTGAAACACAGTATTTCAATTTGAATATCGATTCAGGTGCTGTAATTAGAAAAGAAATACAACTGGGAGAAGAAATCAAAAATTTTAAGGGTGCTGGCGTGACATTCAGAAAAGAACAAGCCACTCAAAAAAATGATACCGTTGAATTTAACGCTGGCAGTTACAAGGTTAATCCTGACGCTACTGCCGAAAATCTAGTTACTAAAATGCCGGGTATTACCAACGAAAATGGAACTATAAAAGCACATGGTGAAGAGGTCAAAAAAGTTACTGTCGATGGTCAGGAATTCTTCGGTAGCGATGCCGCAGCTGCTTTGAAAAATTTACCTGCCGAAATCGTCGATAAAATTCAAGTGTATGACAGGGCTAGCGACCAAGCATCTTTTTCTGGTGTTGACGATGGAAATGCTCAAAAGACCTTGAACATCGTAACCAAATCTGGAAAGAACAACGGTCAATTCGGAAAAATTTATGGTGGTTATGGAACCAACAATCGATGGGCTGGGGGAGGAAATGTCAATTATTTCAATGGTAAAACAAGGTTTTCTGTAATAGGTCTGACCAACAACATCAATCAACAAAATTTTACAAGCAGCGATATTTTAGGCGCTCTGGGTCAGAGTGCTTCTGGAGGTGGTATGCAAGGTATGGGGCGTCCAGGTGGCGGCGGACCAAATAGAGGCGGTCCTGGTGGATTCGGTGGCGGAGATATGGGAAATTTCCTTGTCAATCAACAAGGAGGAATTAATACAACCAATTCATTTGGCTTTAACTACTCTGCAATTGGCATAAAAAAAATGAAGATAACAGCAAGTTATTTCTTCAATAATGGGGTTAATAATTCTGCTTCTTTTCTTAATAGAACCTATTTCTTAAGTTCAATCAATAATCAATTGTATTCACAAGCCGATACATCTAAATCTAACTCCAATAGTCACAGATTTAACGCCAGATTGGAATACAATATTGATAGTAATAATTCAATTATCTATACGCCTTCGTTAAGATTTCAAAATGGAAATAGTAATTCATATTTTAATGGGATTACCAAAACGCAGTTGTTCGATACCATAAACAATTCATCTAGCAATACAAATTCAAACAGCGATGGATACAACATCAGTAACAATTTGTTGTTAAGACATAGATTTAAAAAGCCGGGACAGACCATTTCATTGAATCTTTCGCATACACTCAGTTTAAGTGAAGGACTCACAGAGTTGCAATCTAATAACTCATATTACGAGCCCAATTACTTTTTAAGCAATTTCAAACAACAAGCCGATCAAAGCAATAAATCCAACGATTTTAATCCTAATCTTTCATATACACATCCAATTAAAAAGAAATCAACGGTAGAAATTACTTACAATCCTCAATTCACCAGAAGTAAGTCGCTTAAGTATACTCAAAGATTGGACACAGCAACAGAAACATTCAGTATAGTTGATAGCCTATTGAGTAACACTTTTGATAATACAACCACTACTCAAAGAGCTGGAGCAACTTATCGATATAAATCTGAAAAATTCTCATTTAATATTGGCGCCAATGCACAATCAGTTGCTTTAGAAGGCGACCAAACATTCCCGAGAAACAACCTTGTCAATAGAACATTCGACAACATTTTACCTAATGCTATGTTGACGTATCAACCTTCTAAATCAAAAAATTTAAGGGTCTACTATAGAAGTTCTGCTAACATTCCTAGCATATCTCAACTTCAAAATGTGATCAATAATGCTAATCCATTGATTCTGTCTTCAGGTAACCTTGATTTGGAACAAGAAGTGTCTCACAGAATGTTTATGAGATATAGCTACAATTTAAAAGGTAAATCATTTTTCGTATTTGGTAACATCGCAACAACTGCGAATTATATTGCGAATAATAATATTTTGGCTCAAACTGATACAACATTCATGTTAAATGGCGATTCTGTATCATTAAGACAAGGTACTCAATTGAATTTACCAGTAAACATCAATGGATATAGAAATGCAAGATTGTTCTTTACCTATTCTATTCCATCAAAGAAACTGAAATCAGCTTTCAATTTTAATTTGGGTCAAACTTACACCAAATCGCCTGCATTCATCAACAATCAATTGAATTATAGCAACACTTACAATACCAGTGCAGGTGTCGTGGCTGCTAGTAATTTTAGTGAGAAATTAGACTTTACAATCAGTTACAACCTAAACTATAACATTGTAGAAAATTCATTGCAAACTACAGCTAACTCTTCTTATGTGATAGCCAACTTCAATGCTAAATTAAACTATATGCCTAAACCGAAATGGGTCATCAATACAGATATCACCAACAGTTCATACACTGGATTGGGGGCAAGTTTTAATCAAAGTATTTGGCTTATGAACGGTGGTGTTGGATACAAATTTTTAAAAGACAACAGAGGAGAGTTGAAAATCTCAGTATTTGATGCTTTGAAAAAGAACAATAGCATTAGCAGAACAGTAACTGAAAATTATATTGAAGATAAAGAAACCAAAATCTTAACCAGATTTTACATGTTGACTTTTACATATTCAATTAGAAATTTTAAAACTAAAAAGTAATTATTTCATAACAAATTTGCCATTGACAATTTTGTAGATTTTGTTGTCAATTTTGATGGTTTGACCTTCACTTAATTTGGATAAATCAGTTAAGTCTTGATCCATGGTATGAAGAGTCCCTTTATTGACTTTAATCATGTTCAAGTATTCTGGATTGAATCCTTTTTGAGTACCACAAAGAATCAAGTGAATTGGCACTTTAACTTGTTTTAATAATTCCATATCACGAGGTGTAGCGTAGTTGTCCGCAATCATTATAACCTCTTTAATATTTGGATTCTTTTTAAGTCCTTCAATAACGGCTTCAATATTGTTTTCTGGTCTATCACCTCCATTGCCTTTTAACATCGCCTTTTTCATCGTAATAGATAATTGTTCGAAGTTAGAAGTATTGATGTAATACAATCCGCCCACATTGCCGTCAACTTTGATAATGTCTGGACAATTATCACCATCATTGAAAAATATAAAATCGTGATTCCCTGCATTCTGATCAAGATGCAGTTTGTGCCACATTTGAAATTGGGCTAAATATGGATACATACTTGCGGTAACATCAGTAGCTACCAAACAATTTTTCCAGTCTTTATTCCTTTCAAATACCTTAATAACCACATCTTGTGTATTTGACAACAAAGTGCTTGAAACTTTTAATGCACTTGTGTCTAAATAGTCGCATACAGTTTGGAGCTTGCTAACGTATAAGAATTTGTCGACATCGTATTCTCCATCACTTTCATCATAAGGAAATGCTTTAAAGTTGATTTTATAACCTGATTTATTTTTGAAAAGAGTCACATACACTTTTGAGGCTACTTTTTGTTTTTCATATTTACCAGGACTCACTTTTAAATTGTTTTTTAAGAAGCGGGTGATGCGTTTTTCTTTGATGAAAGTAAGTTCTGACTCGTAACTTAAAAAATCACCTTCATCGTTTAAATAGGCTTGGAAATTGATGGTATCTTGATTGTCGAGTTCGGTTTTGAGAAGTTTGGCCAATACATCATTGTTCTCGCGGTCCCATCCCTTTACCTTTGGTAGTTTATTGCCTCTAATGGGCGTTCTCAAAGTCATGGTATCACATTTTTTAACATAAGGTAATTTTCCAGTGCTAATCAATGAGTCCATTTTTCTAGGATCAATCATCCCTTCGTAAATGCTACTGTAATAATCTAACAATGCAATTTCTGTTTCTTTATACAAACGCATTTCATCGCTTTTTAGGGTGATGATGAAGCCATGGAAATAATCTTTACAAGCTTCTGCTTCTTTGCAACCAGTTTGTTCTACCCAAAACCAATTGATGTTTTTGTTTTTCTTAATACCAGGAATTTGCTCATAAAGTTTCTGCATACGCTGCATGTTGAGCGCATTTTGGTCGAAAGATTCGCTTAAGCGATAGCGAGAATAAGCAAGTGTGATGGATTCAATGTTTTGCGGCTGAATTTTTTCAAGTTTGTTTTTGGGAATAGAGCCATTAAAGCCCATTTCAAGCACTATATAGCTGCCATCTAAATATTTCATATCCAATTTAGAGGAGCTGATTTTGTGGAAATTTTCTGGTAAGATAGACTTATCCTCTGTTTGTGACCAAGAGAGTAAAGGATAGAGCAATACCAATACTATTAAGCGTTTCATACTTGTTGATTACTTTTAGAACGCAAAATTTCTCAATTTGTTACGTTTCTGCAAAAATACGTTCAAAGTAATGAATCATCTCTATTTAAAAACGGATGATTGAACCCAAGTATTTTTATGTATTTTTGCCGATTATGAGAGTGTTAATCATTGCCATATTCAGCTTATTAATTGGAGAAGCATCGGCTCAATTAAGTCTTGAAAACATTTGGAACAGCAGAGAATTCGCTTCTAAGTTTGTTCCTGGATTTAATTCTTTAAACGATGGAAAATCATATTGTCAATTAGACGCCAATCCTGATAAATCAAGAGCCTGTAACAGATATGATTTTAAAACAGGTAATAAATTGAGTACGTTGTTCTCTACGGATAAGATTTTGGTTGATTCAATGCCAATTCAGATTGAATCGTATGCCTTCAGTCAAGATGAAACGAAAGTTTTGATCACCAATGGCTTTGAATCGGTTTACCGTCACAGTGGAAAAAGTAATGTGTACTTGTACGATATAAGAACTGGCAACTTGGTGAAAATCTCTAATAAGAAAATCATGTATGCGACTCTAAGTCCGGATGCTACCAAAGTGGCATATGTGAGTGATAACAACTTGTTTTATTATGATGTCATTAAAAAGAAAGACATCCAAATTACTAAAGATGGAGAAAAAAACCACATCATCAATGGAGCTGTAGATTGGGTATATGAAGAGGAATTTAGCATGAGCAGAGGATTCGAATGGAGTCCTGATGGGCAGTTTATTGCCTATTATAAGTTTGATGAATCAAAGGTGCCGTATTTCAGCATGGATTTGTATGGCGATTTGTATCCCAAAAAAGAAACTTGGAAGTACCCTAAAGCCGGCGAGCCTAATAGTAAGGTTGATGTTTTCATCCACAAAATTGGAAAGAAAAAAGATGTCTACTGCGAGACTGGTTCGCAAAACGATCAATATTTACCAAGAATTAAATGGATGAGTCAAAACTTCTTGTCAGTTCAGCGTTTAAATAGATTGCAAAACAAATTGGAAGTATTGAGATTTTCTTATTTCTACAACAAAGCTGAAGTGATATACACTGAAACTAATAAGTACTACATAGAAATAGAAGATTGGACTTACACCAATGGTGAAGATACCAATGTTATAGCCTTGTTTACATCAGAAGCAAGTGGATATAAGCATTTATATGCCATGAATTCGAGATATAAAGTTACTCAATTAACAAAAGGAGATTGGGAAATTGATGTTGTGAACGGATACAACAATGGATTAGCCTATTTCACTTCAGGTAAAGACAATCCTTCAGAAAGGCAGTTGTTTTCGGTTAATGTAAAAACTGGTGAAATGAAACAAATTACCACTGAGAAAGGTTGGCATACCATTAGTTTTAATAGCAGTTTCGAGTTTTTTGTTGACAATTACAGTACTTTAACCAATCCGGCTGTTTTTGCTATAAAAGATGCAGCTGGCATGGTTATAAGGGTTTTGGAAGATAACAAAGCTTTAAAAGATAAATTAGCAACATTGAATTTAGGTCAGGTAGAATTTGGAAGCTTTACAACGACTGAAAATGTGAAGTTGGATTATTGGAAAATTTTACCTCCAAACTTTGATGCGAGCAAACAATATCCTGTGCTGTTTTTTGTGTATGGCGGTCCTGGTTACCAAACTGTGAAAAATCAGTGGGGAGGAGCAAATTATTTGTGGTACCAATACATGGCAGCTAAGGGTTATATAGTGATTAGCGTTGATAATAGAGGTAGTGGTGGTAGAGGAGAGGAGTTTAAGAAAATGACTTACTTAAATTTGGGAAATTTAGAGACCAAAGATTATGTTGAAGCAGCTAAGTACTTCGGCTCACAGTCTTATGTTGATAGTAAGAGAATCGGAATTTTTGGATGGAGTTATGGCGGATTTATGGCCAGTAACTGTATTACAAGAGGAGCAGATTATTTTAAAACTGCCGTAGCTGTGGCACCAGTAACCAATTGGAGGTTTTACGACAATATTTATACTGAACGTTACATGCGCACACCTAATGAAAATCCATTGGGATACGATAACAACTCACCATTGTCGCATGTCGACAAAATTAAAGGCAATTATTTGATCATACATGGAACGGCCGACGACAATGTGCATTTCCAGAATGCTGCCGAAATGGTAAAAGCTATGAACGATAAGAACATTGCTTATGACGCCGAATATTATCCAAACAAAAACCACGGTATTGCAGGCGGCAAAACCAGGTTGCATTTGTTCACTAAAATTACCAAGTATTTAGAAACCAATTTGTAATCTTCAACATCGGAGGTCGTCAACCTTACAAGGTTGAAAATTTCAGGAAATCAACCTTACAAGGTTGAAATGTACAGGTTGAAAGTTGGGTTTTTACTCGTAAACCATTACGAATTGAAGCTCTTTCATCAATTTGCCATAGTAGTTTTTCATATGCTTTTCGATGATGTGCATTTGTTTGTAGTATTGGCACATCTCGAAGTACAAAACGTCGAAAATGGTTGAACTCACGAATGGAACTTCTTTTTTGAAGCCGCTTACGCATAAAGCGCCAGTCTGTCTTAAGAATTTTTTTATTTGATGTTTGCTAACGTTTAAAGTTTCGCAACTGCCAAGGTGTAAAATCTTGTTTTGGAGTTTGTTTTCTGCCATTTCGGCTAACTCATCAAGTGAGAGTATGTTCTTCTGACTAAGTTTCAAACCATTCGGAACGCCATGAAAGGCCAAATAAAAGATGCTAAACTGGTCGTAACGCCTTTTGCTGTACTCTTCAATTCTGTTTTGTAATTCGTGAGAAGTACTGCAATGTCTGTGGATGTATTTAATTTTCATACCACTGGCTGTCTCCATAAATTTTAACGCATTCTCGATGGTGTCTTTCTGACGTAAATCAGGGTGCCAATCTCCTTCAATACAAAATATTTGTTTGGCGTACGAACTGGCAGTTTTCATCTTATCGAATTGTTAAAATAATAGTTTTGGAATTAAGTAAAAATACTTAAATTTGTGCAAAATTAACGATTTTATAGATAAAAACCTTATATGAACTCAAGATTAAACATGAAACGCATTATCTTATTTTTCCTATTTTTGAGTTTAAGTGGCTTAAAATTAAGCGCTCAAGGTACTGCAGGTAAGGATTTTTGGGTTGCTTTTATGGCTCAAGATTGGGGTTGTTATTACAACAACTATTATTACAACAACGATACAGCTGAGCTGTTTTTGTCTTCTCAATACGCTGCTAATGTGTCAATTACTGCTCCGGGGCAAAGTTTTAGTACATCGGTAACATTACAACCCAATATCACTAAAATGGTTCGATTGCCGCGTGAGGTTGTTTGTCGTTATTCAGATTCTGTAACCACCAATGGTGTTCATATAACTGCTGATACTGCAATAAACGTTTACGCAGTAAACAGATATTGGTGGTCGAAAGGAGCTACAGTAGTCATTCCTACTACGTCAATTGTGTATTCTCCAGAATATTTCATAACCACCTACCAAGACAATTACAATTGGGGTTGGTATTGCAATGGTAAAAATTTGCAATCACCTGAATTTACAATTGTTGGAATTGCAGATTCTTCTGTTATAGAAATAGTACCAACTGGGGCCTCGTCGAGATTTAGTGTCGCAGGAGTCCCATTCCAAATTACACTTAAGAAAGGTGAGACCTTCCAATATATGACCACCGATATGGATTTAACAGGCTCAGTTATTAGGTCCAAATACATATATTCTAAGTTTGCTGTCTTTGCTGGTAATAGACAAACTTACACCAATAGGAGCATTAATAATCAAACCTGTTGGAGCAGTTGGGACCACGACTACGAGCAAATGATGCCTACGGTTAACTGGGGTCAAAATTACACAGCCGTTCCTTTTAAGAACAATATAAAAGGATATACTTTAAAAATTGTTGCTGCCGAAAATTCAACAGCATTGTATATTAATGGAGCTTATACAACTACACTTAATCAAGGAAATTTTTATGTTCATCAAGTATACAATGACACCATTGTAAGGATTACGTCTAATAATAGGATTTCAGTCGCGCAATTCGCTCTTGGAGGAGGTTATAGCGGGGGTGTTTGTCAAAATCACCCTACAAAATCGTGGATTGGAGATCCAGCACAAGTGCAATTGTTTCCTGACGAACAATTTGGTACTTCAGCAACAGTTAACACAGTATCTCAAACGCCTTGGTGGTGGTGGAACAACAATTGGTGGTGGCAACAGAATTCTCCTGAGCACTACATCAATGTCATGACCAAAACCACTGACACATCTTACTTTTTTTGGAACAACCAAAAACTTAAGGTAAACCAATGGAAAACTGCCCCAAATTTTTCTGGTTATCATTTCGCTCAAGTACAAATTGACACTGGCTCTCATTACATCAGAAGTACCAAAGGTTTTTTGTCTTATGTGTATGGATATGGATGGTACGAAGGTTATGCTTATGCAGCGGCAGCCAATTTCAAGCCAATTCAAAATAATTATGTCATTGTCAATGCGCAATGTAAAAAAGATACTGTAAGTTTTAAGGCCATATTAAATGATAGTTTCCAAAACTATTCTTGGACATTTGGTGATGGCGGAACAGCTACAGGTCCAAATGTTAAGCGCAAGTACGCAGATACTGGATGGTACACCGTTAAAATGTATTGTTACCACAAACGGACCAATGCAAAAGACTCGGTCACAAAAAGTTTGTATGTTGCAGATACCAAAATAAAATCTCTGTTTAATAAAGACACTGCAATCTGCGGACCAGTCAATATTATCGTCATTTCAAAAGGGTTTAACATAGATAACGAATACCGATGGAACGATGGTCATAATGTATACTATAGGGCCGTAAAAAATCCTGGGACTTATTGGCTGGAGGTTAAAGAGCGCAATGGATGTGTGTTTAGAGATTCATTGATTATAACCAATTCATCAATTCCTAAAGCCAATTTTGAAATTTCTGACGATTCGTTTTGTTTGAATAGAAATATCAATGTAAAATACACCAATCACTCATCGTTTAAAGATAGCATCAAGCAATTTAGATGGGATTTTGGTGATACAGTAATTTATACCAAAGACACCAACACTATGGTGTATCACAAATTCAAGAAAGCCAACATGTACCCAATTGTGTTGAGAGCCGAAACCAAATTCGGTTGTTACCACGATACCTTCATGGTAGTTGATGTGTTGCCTTCTCCTAAAGCAAACTTCACGTTTACAAAGAAAGATACTTGTTTCAATACCAATGGAATTGAACTAAAAAATAATACGGTCATCAACAAAAACGACCATCGTCGATACAAATGGTATTTTACCGAAGGCTATGTCCAAAGCAATAGCAATCCTGGTCCTCGTTCTTACACAGCATCAGGAAATTATAAGGTCATGCTAATTTATGAAAACTGGAATGGGTGTATAGACACAATGAAGCAAAATGTGACTGTAGTGCCAAATCCAAAAGCTGATTTTACCTATCCAAATGCTATTTATTGCACACTAGATTCAATTAGTTTTAGTAGTACATCAACATCGGCAATCAAACCTTTAAGTTACAAATGGACATGGGGTGATAATACCACCAACACAGATTCGTCACTCAAGAAAGCTTTCACCTCTAAGGGAAATAATACTGCTAAATTAGTTGTAAGTGCTCCAACAGGTTGTCGAGATAGTTTGATTAAAACTTTATTTGTGAATGAAACTCCGGTCGTGGATTTCTCAATTAATAAAGATACCCAATGTTTCTACGGACATGCTTTCAATTTTGTGAATTCTACCAAATTTTCAGGTGGGTCTTTAAACTATTCATGGACCTTAGGTGATGCTACTACTTCAACTGATAGTAATGTTTTGAATAAACAATATGTAAAAGATTCAACTTACACAGTGAAACTTGCAACTACTACAAGTGTTGGTTGTAATGCCTCTAAAACTAGAATGGTTTATTTAGGAAAATATCCTAATGTTCAATTTGGTGTCAATCAAGATACGCAGTGTTATAGAAACAACCGTTTTAACTTTACCAATACATCTACCATCAACAAAGGTAGTATTACAACCTATAATTGGAACCTAGGCAACTCAGCAAGTTTTACCACCAATGATGTTGCTAATTACCAATATGCCTCTGAAGATACTTTCACTGTTAGATTGATTGGAACAAGTAATTTGGGTTGTAAAGACACCGCTTATAAAAATGTGGTGACATTTGCGCAAGCAAAAGCCTCTTATGTGGTCAATAATGATACACAGTGTCTCAACCAAAATAGTTACACATTTACCAATCAATCAACACTTAAATATGGTACTTTAAACTATAAGTGGGTATATGGTGATAATACTTCTGCAACAAGCAAAGATGCTCTAAAAACCTATAGTACACATGGTACGTATTATGTGTTGTTGATAAGCAATACCGAGCACAACTGCAGAGACACAGCAGTAAAACTGATAACCGTTAATGCCAGTCCGAAAGCTGGAATTGCAGTGAATTCAGATAAACAATGTTTTAAAGGCAATAACTTTGCTTTGAATTCGAGTTCAACAATTGCTAGTGGTACAATTTCTAAGTACTATTGGGATTTCGCCGATAACAATGGAGATACTCTAAAAAACACACAACACAGTTATGCAATAGAAGATACTTTCAACACAAGATTGATAGTAGTATCGGATCAAAGCTGTGCTGATACAATTTTCAAACAATTGGTTGTTCACCCACAAGCAAAAGCTTTGTTCGCAGTTAACAACGATGTACAATGTTTCAATCAACAAAAATTTGTCTTCACCAATCAATCAAGTATAAAGAGAGGATTATTAACTTATAACTGGTCGTTTGGAGATGGCAGTACATCTTCAGATACCAACTATACCAAGAAATATGCAAAAGACTCGGTGTACAAAATCAGATTGATAGCATCAAGCGAAAACAATTGTAAAGACACCATGAATTCTGTTGTGGTTTTGAATGTTAGTCCGAGTACCATTTATACCATTCAAAAAGACAAGCAATGTTTCAGAGGTAATACATTCAACTTTAGCAACCAAAGTAATATCAGCAAAGGGTCAATAGTTGCATATACTTGGCAAATGGGAGATGGCAACACGTCTACTAACTATGCTGTAAGCAATTACAAGTACCAAAGTGAAGATACTTTTAAGGTGAAATTGATTACTTTGAGCGACAAAAATTGCTACGATACTTTAATCAAGCCAGCCATCACATTTGCACAACCAATTGCTAAATTTGTAATTCCAAACGACAGTCAATGTTGGCAAAAGAACTTCTTCGTCATCAACAACCAAACTAAGTTAAAGTACGGCACTTTAACAAACTCTTGGGATTTTGGAGACAATACCTTCTCAAACCAATTTACACCAACAACTAAAAAATACGCTAATAAATCAGCCTCATATATTATAAAGTATAGAGCTGTATCTGAGCATGGCTGTTCTGATTCGGCTCAACACAGAATTGTACTGTTAGAGCGACCAGTTTCTAATTTTGAAATCAACGACTCGATACAATGTTTCAGAGGGCATTTGTTTAGCTTTACCAACACAACATCATTCAGTGCCATGAATACACTAAGCTATTGGTGGGATTATGATAATGGTGATACCAGTGTCGGAAAAATGCCTAAAACTGCAGTGTATGCTCAGCCTGATCTTTACGATGTTAGATTGATTTCGTATTCTTCATTAACCAACTGTTTCGACACACTATACAAAACTGTGATTCCTGCACCACATGCTAATGTGAAGTATACGGTAAACAACGATTCACAGTGCTTCAGATACAACAAGTTTGTGTTTGTTAATACCAGTGCTGTTAAATTTGGAACTATGAAGTACCGTTGGAGTTTTGGAGACAACACAAGTGACACGTCGACAAATCCAACTAAAAAATACACTGTCCAAGGTGCTTACACCATAAAATTAGTAGCAACGACCAATTATGATTGTGCCGATTCTACCACTTCTATCATTGGGTTCTATGCAACGCCAAAAGCGCTGTTTAGCGTCGATGATAGCCTTCAATGTTTAAACAAGCAAGCCTTTAACTTTACAGATAAAACAACACTATCCAAAGGGACTTATTCGCCTTCTTGGTGGTTCGATGACAACACAACGTCTTCTGGATTGCAGGTTAACAATAAAACATTTGCAACATCAGAATACCATCAAGTGCAATTGTCGGTTATTACTGATAAAATGTGTGTAGATACTGTTGTTCAAAGAGTGTATTTAGAAAATGTTCAGAATTCTAGCATAATATTAAGCGATAATGATTCACAATGTTGGAAAGGCAATGCATTTAACTTTGTTAATCAAAAAAATAATCCTAGAGTGAGTTATACCACTACCAAATGGATATATGGTGATGGACAAGAGTCGCTTTTGAATACGCCATTGACACAGCGCTATAATACAGACGGTGAGTTTACCATGTTGTTGTGCACCGAGTCGGCCTTAGGGTGTTTAGATACCATTAAAAAATTAATTGTGGTTCATCCACATCCAAAAACAGGATTCAACGCCCAAGCGGTTTGTTATCCAGAACCAGTATTATTCAACAATACATCAAGCATTAAGAAAGGTACAATTGATGAATATATTTGGGATTTTGGCGACTTAAAACAATCAACATTAGCAGCACCATTGCATAATTATCCATCATCTGGATTGTACAATGTAAGGTTGCAAGCAGTTTCAAATTATGGATGCAGAGATACATTGGTCATCAACAATGCGGCAAATGTTCAAGACAAGCCAAAAGCGTTCTTTGATTTTGATCAGTTGCCATTAATTGCCAAGGACCAAACACGTTTACAGTTCAACAATTTATCATCAAGCAATTCAACGAAGTATTATTGGGATTTTGGCAATAACACGAATAGCTCATTACAGAACCCAATCGGCATATACCAAGATACAGGAAGATGGATAGTAACATTGGTGTCATTTACAAACGAAGGATGTTCAGATACATTTAGTTTGAGTACAGGACAAATCATACCAGACTTTACCTATTTCTTACCGAATGCATTCTCGCCAAACGGAGATGTTCACAACAATGTTTACCGAGGAGAGGGCAGTTTGTTTGCATACAAATTTAAGATGGAGATTTTCAACCGTTGGGGCGAAAAACTATTCGAATCAGACGACATCAACAAAGGTTGGGACGGTTATTACCAAGGCGCATTGTGTATGCAAGACGTTTATGTTTGCCGCGTCCAAATAGTACCATTCAAAGGCACCATGAAAACCTTCGAACAAACGTTTTATTTATTGAGGTAGACGTTATTGGTTAAAGGTTATTGGTTAATGGTTATTGGTTATTGGTTATTCGTTATTGGTTATTTGAAATAGCATGCGACAGAGTCGCACATACGAATATATTCAGAAGGTAATTCGGAATCTTTTATATTGGTTCGGTTCGGTTCGGTAGCCTGCAGGCAGCGCCTAGGGAAATCAATATGAAACCAAGAAATTCGGAATCATTATGAAACGAATTAATCGTAACTTCAATTTTTCCTATTCGGTTCGGTTCGGTAGCCCCACAGTCTACGACGCGGGGTCAATCGTCCAATAAAATCCCGCAGCCGTGCTGCTCACTCACCCAATCGCATTTGCACACGCCATACCATCCAAGGCAGCGCTTACAATCCCACCAGCATATCCTGCTCCTTCGCCACAAGGGAAAAGATTGCTGATTGTTAAATGGCGATAGGTTTCTTTATCTCTCGGTATTCTTACAGGTGAAGACGTTCTACTTTCTACTCCTACTAAAATAGCTTCGTTCGTGCGATACCCTCTCATACTTTTACCAAAATGAGCAAGGCCCTCTGAAAGAGAACGACTTAAAAACTTAGGTAATATTTGATGTAAATCGGTGCTACCAACACCCGGTAAATAAGAACATTCTGGTAAATCTTTTGAAGCCTTATTAATGATAAAATCATCCATTCGCTGAGCCGGTGCTTTGATGCTATTAAACACTGAAAACGCTTTATGTTCAATGTTTTTTTGAAATTCTAAAGCAGCCAAAGGCGAATCTCCATATGATGGCAGCCAATGCTCTGGATTGACCGTAACCACCATGCCACTATTGGCAAATTTGCCATTGCGTTTGCTCGGACTCCAACCATTGACTACAACTTCTTTGTGATCTGTAGCGGCTGGAGCAATTATACCACCCGGACACATACAAAAAGAAAATACACCATTGCCTGCTGCTTGAGTTACCAAACTATACGAAGATGGTGGAAGATATTCTCCTCTCTCTGAAACTCCGAACTGCATGCTGTCTATTAACGACTGAGGATGTTCTATTCTTACGCCTAATGCGAATGGCTTAGCCTCAATTGTAATATTTTTCTTATTTAACAATTCAAATATGTCTCTTGCAGAGTGACCAGTAGCTAAAATGACTTCATCTACAGAAATACTTTTGTTTTGATTGATTTGAATGGCCGTAATCTTATCATCCAAAATGTCGAAATCTGTTAATTTGCTTTCAAAATGTATTTCTGCACCATACTCAATCAAATACTCTCTGATATTCTCAATGATTTGAGGCAGCTTATTGGTCCCAATATGTGGATGGGCATTGACAAGGATATCGGGGTTTGCACCATGGTCGACGAAGGTTTTTAAAACCTTTCTAATATCTCCTCGTTTCTTACTTCGGGTATACAATTTACCATCGCTATAAGTACCAGCACCACCTTCACCAAAACAATAATTGCTCTCTGGGTTGACAAGTAGTTCTTTGTTCAGTTGTGCTAAATCGCGACGTCTATCTTTCACTTTTTTACCTCGTTCAATGACTATAGGTAAAAAGCCCTTTTCAATTAATTGAAGAGCTGCAAACATGCCAGCGGGACCGAAACCAATAACAGCCACACGGCGATTTAATTGGGTATGTTGAAGCTCAAATCCTTTTTCTGTTTCATCTTCAGTTTCACCCAAAAGGTACACTTTTACCTTTAATACATAGATGACAGGCTTCTTTCTGGCATCAATAGAGCGTTTTAAAAATTGTACAGATTGAATGTCGTCCCGTTTAA
This sequence comes from uncultured Chitinophaga sp., assembly GCA_964438995.1. GTDB lineage: Bacteria > Bacteroidota > Bacteroidia > NS11-12g > UBA955 > JABMMZ01. Next base: position 4,079 of record CAYTMQ010000011.1, on the reverse strand, counting down.
TCCGCAACTGTTGGGCGCACAACTCATAAATGAAGTCGTGATCGAAAGCCTTTTCAGGTCGCAGTTTTAATTCGAGTTCTGTAGCCATTGTGTTTAGAAACTTTGCTATTCGTCGCTTGGAGTTTCTTCTTTTTTGCCTTCAAGTGCTTGTAGTTTCTCTCTGGCTATGGCTAAAATTTCTGGAATATCAAAGTTTTCAAGAACACTGTTCAGAGTGGCTTTAGCTTGGAAAATATCGCCTTTCTTAACATAGTAATCAGAGAATAGGATAAACGTTTTTCCAAACCAGTAATCGTAATTCGAAAACTGATGTGTGAATTCCATGATGCTCTTTTTACATTTATCTAAGCTATCTTGGCTATATCTAATGTATGCTTCGTAGTATTTCGCTTCGGCAGCATACTCGTCTTGCTGATTTTTAAGTGTTTTATTGAAATAGAATTTGGCAGAATTTAGATAATTGCTATCAACTAGATTTTTGCCAATCGTATTGTTACACAATCCCTTTTCAGCGTTACTTAACTGGTCGTATTTCAATAGTTGTTTTGATTTTTCAGCCGCCATTGAGGTGTTTTTAGCGGTATTGTAACAAAGAATTTGATGGTAAAGTGCTTTTCTTACTGAAAGAGTATTGGTAGCATATTTCTCTAATAGTTTGTAGTAAGGCAAACCATTATCACAGTCTTTTCGTGCAATATAAATATTACTCAATTTAGAGATACACTCTTCTTTCACTTCAGAATTTTGGTTGTCGGCAACGTACTTCAAATAAGGAATAGCTTGGTCTTCTTCCTTTAATTTCAAATAACACATGGCTACACAGTAGTTGGCATTTAAAACAAAGAATCCAGTATTAAAATTATTGAGGTATTCTTTAAAATCTTTAATTGCGCCATTGCAATCGCCTGCTTCATATTTTTTGTATGCAGCATCGTAATACAAAGAATCTTCTTTACTGGTGCTGATATTGACGTTTGGAACTGTTTTAGCCCAATCGAGGTATTCTTTAACTTGACCAAGTTTTTTGTATGCTGCTTCAGCATTTTTCATGGCCTTCTGTGACTCAGGAGTTCCAGGGTAAGTTTTTACAATAAATTTATATTCTGATATGGCTTTATCATAATCAGCTTGTCTAAAGTATATACTACCCAATTTAACATGACAATCTTTTACCAATTTGTGGTTTGGATAATCTTCAATTAAATATTTTAATTGGCGTTCAGCTTCAACAAAGTTTTCCTGTCCAAGGTACACTTCTGCCGTTTGAAAAATTGCATCTGGTACATAAATAGATGTTGGAAAATCTCTAGTAATTTTCTTTAAAATATTGATTTTAGAAGCCGCTTTACCTTGCAAGCCATAAATCATCCCTTGTTGGTACATGGCATAATCAGCACCACTTTTTTTATTGCTGATGATATAGGTATAAGCGTCTAATGCAGCGTTGTAATTGGCTATTGCAAAATAACAATCCCCTAATCGCAATGTTGCATCGTGAAACATGTTTTCAGGCAATGTGTAACCGATACTAGTTTTGTAACGGTTAAAATAATTGGCTGCTTCAGCATACTTTTCCTGATTGTAATACGTATAAGCAATGCTGTACAATGCTTCAGGGTAATATTTGGTCTTTTTAGATTCTGCATTATCAATGAATTTCTGATAATAAGAACGCGCATTGTCATTGTTGCCTCTGATGTATTCTATTTCACCTAACCAATATTGGCATTGACCAACGATACCATTGTCAACGCGATTGGCGATAGATTTTTTAAACATTGATTCAGCATCAACATAGGCCTTTTGCAAATACAATTCTTGAGCTCTTAAAAAGAGGATTTTTTGAAACAATTCTTTTGTCGACTCATCAGAAATGGTCATGCCTTCTAGCACTGATATTGCGGCTTTGTAATCGCTAGAAGAATACAACAATGTCGCTAATAATTTACTAGCTTCATTTTTATAAGGAGATTTTGGAAAGTATTCAATAAACTTTTGGTAAGCAGCGATGGCTTTGCTAGAATATTCTAGTTCTTGAGCCAGTTTAGCGTATGTAAACATAGCCTCTTCTTGAATGTCTTTGTTAAACTCTGTTCTTTGAGCTTCATAAAATGCGTTAAAGGCATTTTGTTTTTTGCCGACTTTTAGGAAACAATCGCCTAAGTGATAAGAAGCACTCTGAGCCATGGCGTCTCCCGCGTTTGCAATGCGTTCAAACAGTTGAGAAGATTTGATGCAATTCTTGTTGGCGTAATAAGTGTAACCAATTTCGTATGCTTCAGAATTGCTTAACTCATCAATTTTGTAATGGCATTTGTCAAAATACTCTTGCGCTTTTTCATAGTTGCCCAAACGGTAATGGCATTTGCCAATCAACAAGTCGCGTTTGTCATTTAATTCGGCAAAATCTTTAGCAGATGCGTAATCAATAGACTTTTGATATTCACCAGTCAAGTAGTAAATTTCTGCGATGTACAACTTAACCGCGCCAAGATTTTCATCATCTATTTGTTTAAACGCTCGCAAAGCTTCTTTGTAGTCTTTATCTAAATAGCACACATAACCATAGTAATAGGTTGCTTCTTTGCGGTATGGATTGTCTGAACTAGCAAGAGGTTGAAGAGCTTGTTTGGCTTCTTTTAATTTGTTGGCTTTAAAATAGCAATACCCTAATCTATAAGATAAACGTTGTCTTTCATCGTGTTTGAGATTGGTAGACACAACCTTTTTGTAATAAGTAAGAGCAGTTTTGTATTTACCAGTGTTAAAGTGGTAATCTCCAACTTCGAAATTGGCATTGTTGAGTTTTCTGCTGTTAGGATAACGCTCCATAAAATCGAGCATGTTTGACAATGCATTGTTGTGCAACAATTTCAATTTACAACTTGCAATGTAATACTCCACATCGCTAATGTTTACAGCATCTCCAGCATAAGGCAGATATTCCATAAAATTGGATATTGCAGCATTGTACAATTGTTTGTCGTACAATTCAATTGCTGTGTTGTAGAGCTTGATTTTGTCTTCAAAGGCTGCAGTCTTCTGTCCATAAGCATTGCCCAAAGTCATCAGCATCAGAAACAATATAATTTTAAAACGCATTCTATTCGTATATCTTATGCAAAATAAACTAATGCAAGCTAGGTTAACAAAAGGAGTTTTGAACATACTGTACTCACAATTTCATAGGCGAATAGGGGTGTTAGTGATAGGCTTATTCTTACAACGTCATTCTGTTGATTTCTATTGTTGAACATTTTTTTTGTATGTATTTTATGTTTTCTTATTGTATTTTTGAAACATGAGAAATTTAGCTCTACTCATTTGTTGTGCTTTGTATTCGCAAGTATTTGCTCAAGATCAAGTGAAATTGACAAAAGGCTCTGTGCCCCTTATCAATGTGTTTGAACCAGATAGTTTGTACAAATTTCAAAGTGGAATTTTCGCTGTTGAAAAGGCTTTTCCTGCTCATTTAAGTTATGATCCTAAAATTAAGTATGCCGTTACAGCCATGAGAGAGCAACTTAAACACAACCGTTATGAACAACCAAATTCAAGTAAAAGAGCTTCTATGATGCCTCAATTGGTGTCAGGTTTCTCTGGCGCTCATGTTTCTGGTACACCTAATGATAACAACATGGCAATTAACAATGATAGTTTGGTTGTTAGTGTTTGGAATACTTATATCAGGGTGTATAACACGTCTGGTGTTTTGAGAAAAAATTGGGGATTAGAGTTTTTCCCTACCGACCCAAAGGCAACTAAACCAGGTTCTGGTGTTACTGCTCTTAACAGGTCATACGATCCAAAAGTGCTTTTTGATCCTGTTGCTAATCGTTTTATCATTGTTTTCTTAGAAGGTTCTGAAAGCTCTGATACGAGAATTATCGTCAGTTTTAGCAAAACATCCAACCCTCTTGATGGATGGAATGTTTACCAATTGAATGGCAGACCTTTTGGTGGCACTCAATGGACAGATTATCCGATGATAGCCATAAACAATGAAGATTTATTCATTACGGTTAACATTTTAAAAGACAATACCGATTGGAGAGATGGCTTTGTGCAATCCATCATTT
>CAYTMQ010000010.1:0-126269 GCA_964438995.1 uncultured Chitinophaga sp. | reverse complement strand
AATATACCTGAACCATTAGGACCTACGCAAATACCACCTTTCATTGACTGATCTTCGAAAGTGATGTCGTATGATTCTTGAGAACTAGAATTTAAAACACAAAAAAATGTCGAAACAACACATAAGATTGTCTTGAATAGTTTTGTATTTTTGCTGCACTTTAACATCCTTTTAAAATGGCTACTTCAAAGATAATATATTTAAATGAATTGAGAACAAGTGCAACACATTTAGCTTCAAATAATTCTATTGTTACAGATGCCCCTGTTGATAATCATGGCAAAGGTGAAGCATTTTCTCCTACTGATTTAGCTGCAACCTCATTAGCTTCTTGTATGATTACTGTACTAGGTATACATGCAGACAAGAATGGCATTAACATGGGCGGCACCAATGCAGAAGTTACAAAAATAATGAGTAGTGAGGGGCCAAGAAGAATTGTCGGAATTGATGTTAAACTGGAAATTGTAACAACAGAAGAGATGGATGAAAAACAAAGGATAATTTTAGAAAGAGTTGCAAGAACTTGTCCTGTTTCATTGAGTTTACACCCAGAACTAAAACAAAATATTGAAATTACTTTCTCTAAGAAGTAATTGATTCAAGAATGGCTTTTAAAGAAATTTGGCCATGACTAGTAGTAAAAACACTTTTACCACCTTTTAAAACTATAATTTGAGGAGATTGATGCTCAACACCAGTTTGCTCAGCTATAGAGTTTGAGATTTCTCTGTATTGAAGTAAATCTAAATAGTAAAAGGGCAAATCTATAGATTCATTCCACTCTCTTTCTATCCTATCTTTTGCCATTCTACTGATGCTACATCTGGTGCTATGCTTAAAGATAACAATGGCCTCATTAGAAGGCATATCGAACAATTCTTGAAGCTGTTCAGGCTTTGCTAACTGTTTCCAGTTCATTAAGAATTATGCTATGAAAGTTGTTTGTTCTGAGATAACTTTGCCAACTGAAGGGCATCTGTCTTTACGACCACCACAAGAAGCTGCCAATGTTACAATTGCAATTACTGCTAATAAGAATTTATAATTTTTCATTCGAACTAAAATATATACAAAATTAACTCAAATAATTTAGATAACGAAATAATTTTTCTACGTCAGGAGGCTGAATCCCTTGGTTTTGATAGGTTTTTATATAAACATCTGAAAAATAAGGGATACATAGCGTCCTATATTGCAGAAACCTTGGCTTTGAACAAATCATTTAAAGACAAGCTACCAGAACATTTCAGGGCTAGCTGTCTCATCAATAGAAGGTCTTTTGAACAATGTAGCTCAGAAGACATCGCCAATTATAAAGCTAGTTTGTACTATGGAAATTCACTTTTAGATTTAACAGGTGGTCTAGGCATTGATGATTGGGCATTTTCAAGAACTTTTAAATCCGTAACATCACTTGAACCCAATATCGAACTAAACTTAATTAGTAATTTTAATTTTAAGCAATTGAACGTTCATAATGTTAATAGAATAAGCTCAAATGCTGAAGATTTTTTAGGTTCAAATACCAATCAATACGACTTAATTTATATCGATCCTGACAGAAGAAATGAAGACAAGCGACAAATCCTTTTGTCTGAACACCAACCTAACAGTATAGAACTACTTCCAAAGCTTCTAAAAATATCAAATATCGTACTTATTAAATGTTCACCCTTATATGATTATGAAATGTCATTTAAAGAATTAATTCATGTAAATAGAATTTATTCAATCAGTAGAAAAGGTGAAATGAAAGAGCTCCTAATTGAATGTAATGCTGCTCAAAATACTGATTTCGAATTGATTTGTACAGATTGCGATGGCTCTCTTATTAATACAGTTAGATTTAAACAATCTAATACTTCAATTAAATTACAAGACAGTCAAACTGAAGATAAGTATTTCTATGAAGTTGGTGCCAGTATTGTAAAAGTCAGACACTTCAATCAATATGCGGCTCTATTAGGCTTAAATCAAATTGACAACAAAGTACCCTATTTTACCTCTTCAAATTTATTGGATAATTTTATTGGAAGAATTTTTACTATCAACCATTCAGCAGAATTTAGCTCTAAAGCGCTCCAAAAGTACTTAAAGCAGAATTCAATCACTCAAATCAATTTAAAAGTCAGGGGCTTAAACTATTCTACGGAACAACTTAGGCAATCATTAAAAGTAAAAGAAGGAGGAAATGACTATGTCTTTGTTTTGCCTTCAAATGGTAAGTCATTGTTTTACCATTGTAAAAAAATCAACTAAGAATTTACTGTTTTAATGTACGTTTCTAAAGCCTTTACAATAGATGGATTGTCTTTTGTTGGAGCTGGAATGTTACAAAATAATTCGTGCTCTTGAATGGCTCTTTGAGTGCTCTCACCAAATGCTGCTAATCTGGTATCGTTTTGTTTGAAATTAGGAAAATTATCGAAAAGAGACTTTATATCTGCAGGTGAGAAAAACACGATGACGTCATAAAACACATTTTCCAAATCGCTTAAATCTGCTGAAACTGTTTTATACATTGTGCTTTCAACAAAATTCAATTTGTGTTTTTTGAAAAAGTCTGGAATGGTCGATTTTCTGATATCAGAACAAGGAAATAAGTACTTCTCTGTTTTATGATTCAAAATCAAATTCAAAAAATCAGACTCTAAATTGGTTTTCGGATAGAACACCTTTCTTTTTCTTAAGAAGATGTACTTTTGAATGTACATCCCAATTCCCTCGGTCAAACAAAAATACTTCATATCCTGAGGTAACTCAACTCGAAGTTCTTCAACTACTCTGAAAAAATGATCAACAGCATTCTTAGAATTAAAGATTATAGCTGTATGGTTCAGAATGTTTACTTTATTCCTTCTCACTTCTCTCCCCGGAACTGGGTCAACTTGGATAAAAGAACGATAATCAATTTTAACTTTAAACTTAGCTGCTAAATCATCAAAGATAGATTTTTTGCCAGGTTCAGGTTTGTTTTGAGAAATAAGTATCGTTTTAACTTTTCCTTCTTTAGTCATATTCAAGTAAGTGGGTTATCGACTTTACCAACACCAACAGAGGTAAAATTTCGAAGGCGCAAAGATACAAAATTAAAATGAAATTTGACTGGTTTTGTAAAAAGCGACCTGAAAAGATAAATTTGATCAAACTGCTAGCGTATACTACCAATATGTAAACAATTAATACTATAATAATTATAACATTCATATTAGGCGCTCCATTATAGTAAATCATTAACAATATGGGCAATAAAACCACTGATGAAATATAGGCTTGAATTCTAAAAATAATAGCGTAATCATGGCTTAATCCAGGTTGATAAAATGAAAAAGCAAATACACTTTTCAACCACTGATTTGCCGTAAATAGGACTATTACAGATAGTGAAATAAGTCCGATTAATGATATTTCATTTAACTTGATACTCAAATTTTCCTCTCTGATAATCACCTTTATAACTATGTAAACACCAATAGAAATAACTTGACTAATAATCAACCAAGTGAACAATTTGCTGTTTTTAAAAACAGAAGTTTGTGTATCGAAAAATTCATTGAAACTGATATGACTATACCATGCTTTATTCAACAATCGATACTGTAAAGGAAAGTTTGTTTTAAAAAAAATTACAAATAGTAAAATTATCATACCCCACACAAAAACTATCCAATTATTAAGATTCTGTCTGTAGTTAGGATTCTTAGATGCTGTTAAAGATTTTCTTAAATTAGCTTTAGAATTTCTATATATTATTCTGTCGTAGGGTACAAACTTCTGTGGAGTTAATGTATCTTTTTTAACAATTGTATCTCCTATATACTGGTTGTATAACAGATTGTTGATACTATCCATTTCTTTCAGAGACATGGTTGTATCTTCTTGTGCGGCTATGTTTCCAGTTATGGCCGTCAGCACAAAAAACGCTATGTATAACTTCCTAAAAATAACTACTTATTCCAAAATGTACCTTACCTGTTCTTAAATCAAAGCCGTTGTTTTTCTCTTTGCCTAATGCATAGATGATATTCAATATTCCAGCTCCAGTCTCAATATTACCGCCTATCCCAAATCCCCAAGGAAAGTCGTAGACATTGTTTATTCGTCCATAACTTTTGTCTTCATAATAAGCGCCATTCCAAAATGCTCTGATATTAGAATTTCTTCCAATGATGAATCTATACTCTAACTCAAGCATATTAAAATTGCTTGCAAATATACTTTGTTCATTGAATCCTTTGAGAGAATTTATACCACCTTCTCTAAATAATTCATTGAAATAAATTTTTGGTGCCGAAATCTGATAAGACATTGCTCCAAACTTTAAAGTGGAACTACTTGAGATTGGCAAATACTTTTCGATTTTACATTTCCATAAAAACTGATTGCTGTTTAACACATTTGAATCATATAAAGTATATCCATTGCCGAACTTGATTTCAGAAATGGTGTTGTCCTTCTGTATTTTCTTGCTACCAGCCGACATCATGACATCTATAAACCATCCTTTATAAGGATTGAATCTATTATCAAGTAAGTTAAAATTTGCAGATATACCATATTGCCTTATTTGAACAGCGTTGATAGCAGGAAACTGCTTGGTACTTCTTATCAAATTGGTATCAACATAATTCAAATTAGTTGAATTGACTTGATAAAAGAACTTCAACCCATTAATACCTGAAGTATAGTATTGAAGGCCTATTAACCTTTGAATGTTGGTGTATAATGTATCAAATTTAGTTAGTTCAAGTCCGATATCTGCACCTATAGGCTTACCTAAAATGTATGGATAATTAAAAGCCGTTTTTAATTCTTGAGATCGTGCCTTAAAACTCCTCCAGTTAATGGTTAAAGTTTTAGCGCTTTTGAAAAGATTGTTGAGTTTAAGTAAAAATTCGCCTGTAAATACAACACTACTTTGATTGTTGCCTGTAGTTGTATTAGGCGCTAATCCTACAATACCGTTAATTTGGTCTGAACTTCTCTTTTTTAAATAATAAAATGGTTTGGCCTTGCCGCCATAAATAAAAGCCACCTGTGGTATACGTTCTGATGTTAAAAATGGCAGTTGATTCAGTTTACTATGAGCTTTTCTAAACACTGATTCATTGAATGGCATACCAGGTTTTAGACCAGTGTATGCCGCTAAAAACTTTTTGTTAAGTAACTGGTCGCCATCAATCTGAGAGGTATCGTAAACAAAATAGGGCCCACTTCTTATATCTAGATTATATTCTATTCTATCATTATTTAGCAAATTGTCAACCTTGATACTACTAAAAGGAAAACCATTGTTTTCGAGGTAAACCAATACTTCATCAGCCATTTTAGAACCGCTTAAAGAATCTGCAAGGTTGTTTGTATACCTAAGTCCGATTTGATTAAAGGTTCCAGTATTTGAATCATTGCTTACTTTGATATTGCCAATTTTATATACTTGTCCAAAATAAAAATACACATTTACTTGTTCCTTGCTCCATGAAATACTATCTACCGAAACTGCCAAATACCCTTTAACTTTATACTGATTGGCGAAACGGTAGGTAAAGTTATTTATTTGAGTGCTGTCTAATCTATCTGGATATTTGAAATTAAGAGGATTATTTGGAATGTTTAAACGATAAACCTGTGCAAATCCATTAGTAGTACCTATACTAAAATGGCATACTATAATTAAAATTGGTATAAGGATTCGCATTTTTGACCTGATTACAAAAATAAATAAATAGCTTGAATTCTATGTGTTAAACTTTATAGGTCAAATAATATTGTAAGTACACTATAAACAAACAAATACTTGACTAATTTAATTTTAAAAACCATATACTTTTTGTTTGTATATTGCGTTATAAAATTTAGAAACATTCAATCATGAACATCAAATCGGCAATCGTTTTATTACTTGTATTAAGTACCATTTTTATCACTGCATGCGGCGGGGCTCGTAAATGCAACGGAAGCAGAGGCACTTCAACAGATATGGGCACTATGTAATAATCTGTTCATTTTCATTAAATTTGTATGCTTTAAAGTGTATTAAATTGAATGAAAGTATTGTTCATTTGTCTTGGTAATATTTGTAGAAGTCCGCTAGCAGAAGGACTTTTTAAACATCATGTTTCTGAACTTCAATTGGATCATATTTTTGAAATCGATTCTTGTGGCACAGGCGATTGGCATGCAGGCGAACTTGCAGACCCTCGCATGAGAAAAACTGCTCAAAAAAACGGTATTGAATTGACCCACAAGGCTAGACAAATCAAGCACACTGATTTCGATGAATTTGACCATCTTTTAGTTATGGACCATAGCAATTACAGCAATGTTGTAGCCATTAGACCAGAAATGGCACATAAGGTCAACTTACTTACCCATTTCCACCCTGAATTTAAAAATCAAATTGTGCCAGACCCATATTTTGGAGGGCAAAAAGAGTTTGATGATGTTTTTGAAATGTTAAATATAATTACAAAAGACCTTGTTTATTTCCTTCACAAATCTTCCTAAAACTGAAGACAATAAAAAATTCTACTTCGGACTTATAGCATGTTTGATCATAGCAACAGGCTTAATTTTGTATTTCATACAACCTGGTGTTATGTATACCGACGGTGGTATCTTCAGTGCAGTTGCATACAAAGATTTAAAAGGTGGAACTTTGTATGTAGATGCTTGGGAAAACAAGCCTCCTGGGATATTTTACTACATTGAAATATTCCTAATTTTAATTCCAAACAAAGTTTATGCGCTCTTTTTTATGGTGTATATTTCACTAATGGTTTTGAGTGCATCAATTTACATTTATCTTTTCAATCAATTCAAATCACTGTCATTAACACTTATTTTCGGTTCAATTGCTTTAGCTTATACCATTTATAAAAACAATGTTGGCGATGGATTATATACGGAAATATATGGTATACTCTTTATAATGGTTGGTCTTGCAATATCATCCTTTTACAATACCCATCAAAGAAGAATAACAGAGTTTCTGCCCTTGGTATTTTTTGGTTGTAGCTTCTGGTTTCGAGAGCCCTATATACTAATTGCTTTAGTGGCCTCAATCATTCATCTAAGACAAATTCAAGTTCGCAAGAAACTATGGCAATATGTGGTATTTTTTAGCTTACCTTCTATTCTATTTTTATCTATTCTATATATAACTGGTTCTTTAACTGCATTTGTTGAAATGCTAGAATACAGTTTGTTTTATGCGTCTCAAAGCGAAGTAGTTTCATTGAAAGTCAAATTCAACGATTTTTATGTACTTTTTGGATATCACAACCTCTCACTGATTTTCTTTTTAATATACAGCGTTACCATCATTTACAAATACAAAACTGCCCAGTTAGATTTTATATTATATCTCCTATTATTTTTTACCTCAATTGCACTAGTTATAATTTCACCCCACAACTTTGGACATTACTATTTTCCTGTATTTGTCATGTTCTTTGTTTCAATAGCTTCTATATATGGATTGTTATTGCGCAATGGTGTAGAATTAAAATGGCCTATGATCATTATCAGTGCCTTTGCATTCTATAATATCAATTATTTGCAATGTGGTAAACTAAAATTCGAATTAGTTCAATATGAAGAAGACAGAATTACTAAACTTTTGAAACAATCACCAAGTAAGACTTTGTTTGTTGATTATGTAGATAAATCAGACTATTATATCAAAGCGAAGAAAGTTCCAATTACTTTTGTTCCAGTAGCTTTACCAATTCATTTTAAAGAAGATAAATTTGGATTAGAAAACCGAAAACGAATATACAAGGAGATAATGGACCAAAAGCCAGACTTCTTAATTACTACATATACCACAGCTTATTTCTCGTGGTTTTTCCCTGAAAGTGAATACTATAATAAACACTATCAAAAAATTGACAGCATCAGTAAAGTTGATGAAAACATTGTGATTCTTTGGAAACGGAAAAAAGAATAAGAGTGTTTATAACACGACTAAATTGATTTATCTATAACACTTCAAATTCTTACCTTTGCGCCATGAATTTTGAGAATACGCTATCGTTTGCGCAAGAATTGGACTCTAATGACATTTTGCGTGAATTTAGAAATGAATTTCATATTCCAAAACACCATGGTAAAGACACCATGTATTTCACTGGAAACTCTTTAGGTTTACAACCAAAAGCGGCTGAATCAGCGCTCATGACAGAACTTGAAGATTGGAGAAATCTAGGTGTAGAAGGACATTTTCAAGGCAAAAACCCTTGGTTTCATTATCACAAATTCTTAACAGAAAACGCCGCTCGTGTTGTTGGTGCTAAACCAATTGAAGTGGTTGTCATGAACCAATTAACCTCTAATCTTCACTTTTTATTTGTGAGTTTCTATAGACCTAACGCTCAACGCTATAAAATCATTATGGAAGCTGGCGCATTTCCTAGTGACATGTACCTCGTAGAATCACAAGTTAAGTTTCATGGATTTAATCCAGATGATGCAATCATTGAACTTAAACCTAGAGAAAATGAACATGCACTAAGACATGAAGACATCATAAAAGCGATTGAAGACAATAAAGATACTACAGCATTAGTTTTCTTTAGTGGCGTGCAATACTATACTGGACAAGTTTTCAATATCAAAGACATTACTGAAAAAGCCCATCAGATTGGCGCTATTGCTGGATTTGATTTAGCACATGCTGCTGGAAATATTGATTTACAATTACACGATTGGAAAGTAGATTTTGCTGCTTGGTGTTCTTATAAATATTTGAATTCCGGACCAGGAAGTGTAGGTGGAGTATTTGTACATGAATCCCATGCCAACAATCCAGATTTACCAAGATTTGCAGGCTGGTGGGGCCATGATGAAGAAGTGAGATTTAAAATGCTCAAAGGTTTTAAACCCATGATGGGCGCTGAAGGATGGCAATTAAGCAATGCACCAGTATTAAGCATGTCTGTTCATAAAGTATCATTAGAAATTTTTGCCAGAGCAGGCATGAGTCATTTAGTTGCTAAAGGCAAACAATTAAATGCTTATTTAAACTACGTTATTGAAGAGGCCATGATAAAAAACCCAGCTCTTAAATTCAATATTATAACACCTAAAGCACCTGAAAGAGGCTGTCAAATCAGCGTACTTACAGGCGATAATGGCAAACAAATATTTGATTATTTAACAGACAATGGGGTAATCGCTGACTGGAGAAATCCAAATGTAATTAGAATGGCTCCAGTGCCTTTGTACAATTCTTTCGAGGATATATTTAGATTTGGTCAGATACTTCAATCGTTTAATGCATAAAATGAAAAATTATATAGAAGTAAGCTTAACAGCCTGCGAACCTGTTGATGAAAATGTAGAAATCATTACAGCCTATTTAGGAGATTTTGGTTTCGAAGGCACTGCAGAAGATGAATTCATCAAAGCGTATGTTGAAGAAGATGAAAAAACTGCAGATGAAATCAAAATCATTGTTGAAGAATTAATAGAAAAAGGATTGTGTTTTGATGCTTATTCTATCGAAGTCATCAAACCTAAAAACTGGAACGAAGAATGGGAAAAGAATTATTTTCAACCTATTCTTATCGGCAACCAATGCCTTATAAAAAGTAGCTTCCACAATACAGATATCAAAGCCAAATATGAGATCATCATCGACCCTAAAATGAGCTTTGGCACTGGTCACCACGAGACCACTAGCATGATGGCAGAATACCTATTAGAAATCAATTTACAGGATAAAGAAGTTATGGATATGGGTACTGGAACTGGTATACTTGGTATTTTAGCTTCTATGATTGGTTGCAAGCATGTGGTTGGTATTGATAATGATGGCTGGTGTTATGAAAATTCTCAAGAAAACATTGAAAAAAATGGCATTAAAAATTTTGATATGATCTTGGGTGATGCAGGTATGCTAAAAAATTATGATAAACTTTTCGATGTCTTCATAGCCAATATCAATAGACATATATTACTCGCTGATATTAAATACTATGTAAAATCCATGAAAACGGGGTCTACCCTTTTATTAAGTGGCTTTTATTTAGACGATTTAAATGACATTAAAATTGAATGTGCAAAACACGGCTTAGAGTTTCTTGAAAATAAAATGAAGAAAAACTGGGTGTGCGCTAAATTTATTTTGAACTAATATGGATTTAAAAGGAAAAATAGCAGTTGTGACAGGTGTAAGCAAAGGTATTGGTGAGGCCCTTTGCAGACAGTTATTAGACGAAGGTGCAATAGTATTTGGATTAGGGAGAAATAATTTCAATACCAATCACTCTAATTACCATTTTATTCCAACTGATGTAAGGCAAATTGAATCAGTAAATGCTGCTTTCGACCTAATATATTCAAAGACCAATCAACACATACATATTCTAATTAACAATGCTGGACTTGGTTATTTTGGTAATGTTGAAGATTTGCCTTTAAGCGAGTGGGACGAAATGATGCAGACCAATGTTAATGGTATGTTTTACTGCACACGATTAGCAGTACCTGCAATGAAAAATCAAGGCATAGGCCACATCATCAATATTGCAAGTACAGCTGGTTTAGAGGGTATGCCAATGGTTAGTGGTTATTGTGCTACAAAATGGGCTGTTAAAGGCTTTAGTGAAAGTTTATGGAGAGAGCTAAGAGATTTTAAAATCAAAGTAACTTGTGTTTATCCTGGCAGTGTTAAAACCGACTTTTTTAGAAACAGTCCGAACATTCAACCACATGATTATATGCTGATGCCAGAAGACGTAGCCGGCATGATGCTATACGCTTTAAAGACGCCTGACAATTTTCATCAAGTGAATTTAGAGGTAAGGCCTCTTCAACCTAAAGGACCGAAAAAGTAATTTTATTGTAAGACTAATTAAAACAAACAATTTTTAAGCGACACATACGTTCAAGTGGGGTAATTTATATACTTTACTTATCTTTGTTTTTTAATGTTTAACAAGACCACATTATTTCTATTGTTGCTACTAGGACTAGTTGCCTGCAGAAAAGATGACAAAATTCTTTCTGATCCAGGTACCTTAAATTTCTCTCAAGACACAGTTTATTTCGACACCATTTTCACCAGATTGCCCAATTCTTCTTATCCTAGATCTGTCAATAAAAGATTTATGCTAAGGAATCCTTACAAAGAAAAAGTTATTATCAATGCTAGATTAATGGGAGGTAGTACCTCTTCTTTTAAAATCAATGTTGATGGTATGACTGGCAGAACAATTAAAGACATTGAAGTTTTGCCATTAGATAGTGCTTGGGTATTTGTAGAAGCGAGTCTAGATGCAAACAATCAAACGCAACCAGCAATTGTAAGAGATAGTATAGAGTTTGAGACCAATGGCAATAGACAGTATGTGCAATTGGCTGCTTATGGTTGGGATGCCTATTATTTTAGAGATAGTGTATTTAAAGGCAATACCACTTTGAATTTAAAAGACAAACCTTATGTCATTGTCAACTCAATCTTTGTTGATGATGGTGCAATATTAAATATTGGACCTGGACTTCATTTTTACAGTACCACTAATTCTGTGTTTGTTGATACAGCAAAAAAGAAGTTTAACATCAGTGCTATCAATGTTCTAGGAACTTTAAAAATCAATGGCACCAAATCTGACCCAGTAGTTTTTGAAGGCGATAGATTGGATAACAATTTTCAAGATAAACCCGGTCAGTGGCGAGGTTTAAGATTCTATAGAGGCAGTGTAAACAATGAAATAAAGCATGCTGTAATAAAAAATGCCATTGTTGGAATTGTTGTTGATTCTTTGCCAGAAAGTGGCACTAGAAACTTAGTAATAAGCAATACTATTATAAAAAACATGAGTGCTTATGGTGTTCTTGGACAGACTGCATCCATACTCATGGAAAATTCAGTTATAGGCAACTGCGGACTGTATACCTTTATTGGTTATTATGGCGGAGATTATCTCATTAACAATTGTACCTTTTACAATCCTGGCAATGGCAGAAGAGATCCTCATGTTATCTATAACAACATCCTTAGAAACGACAAAAAGCAAATCATTAAAACTTATGAATTAAGTTTTGATATTAAAAATTCCATCATTTGGGGACCAATAGACAGTGAGATCGGTTTTGATGTAACGGCTGATTCTCAAGTTAAAAAATCTAACTTAGAATTCTCTATTTATAAATCAAAAGCAGATTTGGGTGGAACTTCCAACATTCGAAATAAAGATCCGATGTTTGAGGACCTTTCAAGATTGAATTTAAAGTTGAAAGCAGGTTCACCAGCTATTGATAAAGCTAACCCTGTTACAGCAACCCTTACAGATTTAGAGGAAAATTCTAGAGGTTCAACTCCAGACATTGGGGCATACGAAAAATAAACCAACATATTTAAAATCTTTTCTTATTTCAAGTGTGAATTGAATAATTGATTTACTCTTGAAAATGAACATTTAAAGACGGAAACAATAATGATAAGACCTTTAAAAAATCATAGTATTATTGAGCCATAAAATTTAGAAGTTAATCAGAAAGATTAATTGTTCTCAGGGCGCATTTGAGGGAAGAACAATACTTCCTGAATGCTAGCCTGATCTGTCATAAGCATCGTCAATCTGTCGATACCGATACCCAAACCAGCAGTTGGAGGCATGCCGTATTCTAAGGCTCTTAGGAAATCCTCGTCTAATGGCATTGCTTCATCATCTCCTCTACCTGCCAATTTCAATTGCTCTTCAAAACGTTCTCTTTGATCGATAGGGTCGTTTAACTCGGTATATGCATTTGCGATTTCTTTGCCATTTACAAACAATTCAAAACGTTCAACCAAACCTTCAACACTTCTGTGCTTTTTAGTTAGTGGACTCATTTCAATTGGGTAATCGGTAATGAAAGTAGGTTGTATGCAATGCTTCTCGCATTTCTCACCAAAAATTTCGTCAATTAACTTGCCTTTACCCATACTGGCATCTGTTTTAATACCAAGCTTTTGACAAGTTGCTCTCAAAGCATCTTCATCCATTTGAGAAATATCGATACCAGTATGTTCTTTGATAGCATCAAACATGGTGATACGTTTGTAAGGCTTAGCAAAGCTGATTACTTTGTCTCCTACTTTTACATCAGTAGTTCCATTAACATCCATTGCCACATTTTCTAACATGGTTTCGGTATAATCCATCATCCAATTGTAATCTTTGTATGCAACATATATTTCCAAGCCTGTAAATTCAGGGTTGTGTGTTCGGTCAATTCCTTCGTTTCTAAAATTCTTAGCGAATTCATATACACCATCAAAACCACCAACTATTAGTCTTTTTAAATACAATTCATTGGCAATTCTCAAAAACAACGGCATATCTAATGCATTGTGATGGGTAACAAATGGACGAGCTGCTGCACCGCCATGAATGGCCTGTAGAATTGGGGTTTCCACTTCTAAATAACCACTGTTATTAAATGTATTTCTAAGAGATTGAACGACTTTAGTTCTCTTAATAAATGTTTCTTTTACATGACTATTTACAATCAGATCCACATAACGCATTCTATACCTCAACTCAGGATCGCTAAATGCATCAAATAAAACGCCATCTTTCTCTTTCACTACTGGCAAAGGATTTAGCGATTTTGACAACAATTTCAGTTCTTTAACCCTAATAGTAGTTTCGCCGGTTTTTGTTATGAATACTTCTCCTTTAATGCCGACAATATCACCAATATCCAAAAGATGCAACACCAATTGATCAAACATTGATTTGTCTTCTTCAGGGCACAGATTGTCTCTGCCAATATACAATTGAATTCTGCCAGTATAGTCTTGAATCTTCACAAAGCAAACTTTACCTTTTGGTTGCAAGCTCATTATTCGACCTGCGACTGATACAGCTTGATAGTTGTTTTTCTCTACATCAAATTGAGATAGTATTTCTTCAGCAGTGGCATTTACATCCCACAATTCTGCAGGGTATGGATTGATACCCATAGCTTTGATTTCTTCTAATTTGTGTCTGCGTTGTAATTGAAGTTCGTTTAATTCTGACATTAAATTTTAAATTGGACTGCAAAAATACTTTGTATTCGTCATTTTTTAATGGCTAAAGGCAACTAAAATATTAAATTCTGTATCTTTGTATGTAAAAGGGTACCTAAACATAGATTGAGTAAGGAAAAGACCAATATTAATTTTCTCTATAAGAGTGCTTTATTCACTCTGTTAATTTGTATTTTTCAAAATTCAAGGGCACAAGCACTCCTTTTAGAGAACAAAGGTCGACTTCCCGACTTCGTTACGTATACCAAACAATCTTATGGTACAACATCATATTACACCAAAAATGGCTTGACATTGTTGTTCAAAGATCAAGTGGCTATGGACAGTGCTTGGCACCATTTTCACAGATATAAAACCCTTAAACACGATTTTACACTTAAATACCACAGAGTTGACATTGAATTTCTCAATAGCAATATTTGTGACATTCTACCAGAATACAAGTCTTCAACAACCTATAACTTTTACAAAGGGAACAATAGAAAAGATTGGGCTTTAGGATTGAATGCCTACTACCAAATCACATATAAGAACTTTTACAATGGTATCGATTGGCAAATATTTGCAGGATATAATGATGTCAAGCACAACTATATTGTTAAGACAGGCGCCAATCCAGACAACATTCAGATTCAATACAAATATCTAAATTCACTTAAAATCATCAATAAAAAATTGGTGCTAACCACTTCTCTTGGAACTATTGAGGAGGAAGAGCCTTATGCATTTCAAATCATCAATGGGGATACCATTAAAGTGAATTGCGCATTCAAACTTAGCAACCAATCAAAAAATCAGATTGTATCATTTAAGCTTGGCAATTATAACCCTGCTTATGATTTAATTATTGACCCTAAACTTGTATTTTCTACATATAGTGGGAGCTTTGGTGATAATTTTGGGTTTACTTCCACATACGATTCAAAATCGCACTTATATGCAGGTGGAATTGTTGATGGAGGAACTGGAACCAACGGAGGACCTTTTCCTGTTACCACTGGTGCATTTCAGGTAACCTATGCAGGAGGTATAGGGCAATCACCTGCAAATTTACCATGCGATATTGGTATCAATAAATACGACAGTGCTGGAACAACATTACTTTATAGCACCTATTTAGGAGGTAGTAGAGACGAATATCCCCATTCTTTGGTTGTAGACAATCAAGACAACTTACTTGTTATGGGCACCTGCTATTCTCCTGATTTTCCTATGGATACTGTTGGATATGATTTGACTTTTAATGGTAAAACTGACATTTTCATAATTAAGTTAAAAGAAGATGGTTCTGATTTACTGGCTTCTACATTAATGGGTGGAAGCGAGTTTGATGGCTTAAATACTCGGTCACTTAGATACAATTATGCTGACGATTTTAGAGGCGACATTGTAGTAGATAAAGATGACAATGTCTATGTTGCATCAACAACCTACAGTGTCAATTTTCCTACTAAAAATGCCATACAGTCATCGAGATCTTCCTTTCAAGATGGATGTGTTTTCAGTTTAAATAGTGAACTCGATAGTTTGAGGTTCAGTACATTTTTGGGAGGCAACAATGACGATGCAATGTATTCTATACGTTTGTATGATACTTTTGTGTACGTGGGCGGCGGAACTGTTAGCAATGCAATGGCCTTTTCAGTTAATGGTCATAAAAATTCTTTTTTAGGTGGAGATGCCGACGGTTTTGTTGCTAAAATGGACAAGCATGGTGTATTGCTTGGCAGCAGTTATTTCGGCACTTCTCAATACGATCAAATCTATTTCTTAGATATTGATGCCAATGGTCAAATTTACGCCGCTGGTCAGACCGAAGGCAGTATAAATAGAACTGCAAATACCTATGGCAAAAACAATACTGGTCAGTTTATCGTAAGATTCTCGCCTAACATTTCAAATATCAATCTAGCGACAACATTTGGTTATAAAACATTCGATCCAGAAATTTCACCATCTGCTTTTTTAGTAGATAAGTGTAACAATATTTACTTTTCTGGTTGGGGAAGTCCTATTACCGATGGCACTTTGCATCCTCTAACAACAGAAAATTTACAAGTTACCAGTGATGCCTTGCAGAGTACTACAGACAATCAAGACTTTTATTTATTGGTACTTAACAAAGATGCTACAAACCTATTATATGCTACATATTATGGAGGCAATCAAACGGAAGACCATGTTGATGGAGGTACTTCAAGGTTTGATAAAAGAGGAGTAGTATATCAATCTGTTTGTTCAAGCTGTCCCGGACCGAATCAACACTTCAACGATTTCCCAGTAACAGCAAACGCTCCCTTTAAAACCAATTTAAGTCCGAGATGCAGCAATGCCTCTTTCAAAATAGATTTTCAAATCAATTTTGATGTAGATGCAGAATTCATTGCAACACCAAAAAAAGGTTGTGAACCTTTGAATGTAACTTTCATCAATAAAAGTAAAAAAGCAAGAGTGTATTTGTGGGATTTTGGAGATGGTTCGCCAATTGATACTTCAAGAAATCCTGCTCATACGTACACTATACCAGGAAAATACAAAGTAAAATTAACCACAATTGATTCTTTTTCTTGCAACATCAGTGAGTCTGATTCAACAATTATTGAAGTACTTGAAATGCCTAAAGCATTGTTTGAATACTCAACCAAAGAGTGCAGCAGAGAATTTGAATTTACCAATAAATCTGAAAATGCTAGCAATCCAGAATGGGATTTTGGCGATACTACAAATCCAGTTTTTGAAGACAATCCGAAACATGAATTTGTTAAAAACGGCGACTTCAAAACGGTACTAAAAGTAAAACATCCTGTAAGTGGTTGCGTCGACACTCAAAGTGTTATTATCAGCTTGCATGGTGATCCTTTAACGTCCATAAAAATTCCAAATGTATTTACACCTAATGAGGATAATACAAATGATTGTTATACAGTTGGGGGCATTACACCAAATTGTGATGTTATAAAAATTACCATATACAACAGATGGGGTGAGCAAGTTTTTCTAGGGAACTTGCCTTTAAACTGCTGGAATGGAAAAGTAAACAATTTAGGCGCAAATGTACCTTCAGGAGTTTATTATTACATCATTGATGTTGAAAGCAAGAATTCTAAAACTGGGAACCAAAGAATCAATGGAGTCATCCATGTGATTAGATAATTTATTGGTCAAACCAATAGCGCTTCTTATCCACTTTCAAACTTTGTAAAATACTGCTGTTTGCTTTAAGAGAGAAAACAAAACTCTTTCTGTATCCATCAGGTATCCAAGAAAAATTTAAAGCCCAGCAATGCAACATTCTACTTATTTCAAACTGTGTATAAGCAAGTTTCTTTTCATTAAAATTATAACCTGTACTGCAACCTATTTTCCATTTAGGTGAGAGATTAATATCACCTCTTAAAGTTAAATTCTGAATGTAATTGGTTTGGTAAAAACTTCGGGTATAATTAAATGAATAATTCAAATCTAAACTCCATGGTAAATCAAAATTAACATAACCGTCAGGATTCATTCTCATATCATTGTATTCATCTAAGTCATTCTGTGATTTAATTTTTCCTGTGGTGTCCAAAGATTTCTTCTTTCTAAACATATCAGCATTGATGCCTGTTGCCATAGAAAATCCAGCGCTAGTCCACGTACCAATTCTTTTATCTTGCTTCCATTGATAAGTATTGACTCTAGTATTGCCATTCTTAGCATATGGGTCGAGGTTGGCATTGGCATTTATCCTTACTTTTTTGTATAACGTAGTAAAGGCATTTACTGATATATTAGATAAATTAAAATGGGTATCCAACAAATTGTAATTTCCTGCTATTGTAAAGTTCTCTAACCATGTGCTGTTCACATAGCTTGTAGATGAATCTGTTTTTTTGAGGACTTTGGCTTGTAAAATATTGTCTAGTCTAAAATTGATTAATCCACTTGGACCGCCACTTGGAAAGCCTTTGATAGCATTTTCGTAAATACTGTAAGTTTCAAATTTCTTATTTGTAGTATCGGATTGTACAGTTTTATAATAGCCAAATTTTTCATCTTTATAATTTGGTCTATAACTCATTCCAAGGTTTGGAGTTAGTGTATGTCTTATAGCACTTACTTTTTTGCTAGCTAACTGAAAGGTTCCAAATACGTTGGTACTAATAACAAAGGATGCACTATAATCACTAGCCCTTGAAAAACCATTCTGGTAGGTTGTATCAAGTTTCTTTAATGTTGAATTCCAAGTTTTTTCAATCGAATTGAAATACCAAAACTCCTTGTAACTTACAGTTGGCGTAAACGAAAAATGTTGCTTAATAAATTTATAAGAACCAAGAGTGATTGGGATTGTGTGTATGATGCCTTGTTTAAATTTATCATTCGGACCAATGTTAAAGGGGACATTAACTGAAAATCCAGGAATAAAACCCTCTAAAGGTTTTCCCGAAAAAAACACACTATCCTTTGTAGTGATTCTATTTTCCATCTCCATCTGATAGCTAATACCAAAATCCTTGTACCATTTATACTTTCCTAAAGCATCAGGTTTAGAAAATGGTGTTATCCTTTGTACGCTTACGGTTAAGTTGGGCAAAGTCATAGAAAAATCCTTATTCTGAGTATTTTGTCTATGCAGAGCACTTGCGCGCAAATCCACTTTATCTTTAATGATTTTTTTAGAATAAGAGACTGATGAACCAAACTCATTCGAAGTAATTTGAGTGGCATTATAAGAATTCAATCGTTGTGCATTGTTTTTTTGAATGTTAACACTTGCCGAAAAAACAGAACCTGGATTTGCTTTTGGGTCTTGATAATGTTGCCATGCTATTCTAAATGTCCTAGTATTATTGGTTTTAAAGTCGATATCTTCTCTTTCGCCATTGAGGTATTTTGAGAATTCAATGTTCAAATTACCATAGTATCTATATAGAACTTTATACCTTGAATCAGAAGCCAATCTCCAGCTACCTCTGAAATAAATATCGCCTCTGAAACTCTGATCAAATTTTTCACTTATTGCCAAGTGGTAACCCAAATTTCTTAAAAACGGTCCATAAGCACCGCTGCTACCATATTCAAACGGTATCAATCCAGACTTCTTTTTAGTATTTGTTGGAACAATACCAAATGGAATAACCAATGGAGTTGGAATGCCTTCGATAAATAGGCTAGAGGGACCAAAAATGATTTTCTTTTCAGGTATGATTTTTAGGTTATTAGCTTGCAGATAAAAGTGAGGGTGTTCTCTATTGTTACAGGTGGTATATTTTCCTTGATCGCTATATATGCTTTTATCGTTATCGCGAAACACCTTATTACACAGAATAAATCCTTCACCTTCTTTCATCGAAATTCCATAGGTTCTTCCTCTTTTTGTGTTGAAGTTATATATCATGGTATCAGCTTCGGTCTCACGCTCACCATCGTTGAACTGTGGTTTATCAACATATCTGCCTAAACTGTCTATTCTTCCCTTAGCATACATTTCTCTTTTGTTAAAATCAACAACTATTAAGTAAGATTTTAAATTCAAACCATCATAAACAACTTCTGCATCACCATACAGAAAAGCTCTTTTACCACTTAAATCAAAGTATGTAGAGTCTTTAGCTTTATATTCAATGATAGATTCTATACCATCTTTTGAAATTCTGAAAGTATCCAACTTTTGTTTGGGTACAGAATCTATAGGAGTAATAGTTTGCGCCCTTGCGGTATTCGTGTACAAAATGCAGCACGATAATTGTATTATCCACAACAAGCAATGCAGATGTTTCGTTCTTATAAAAAGGTTAAACAAACTAATATCCCGAATTTTGCGCAAAACTATAATAAATACTAACGGTAAAAAAATCAAAAAGATGAACAAAAAGAATTTGATAGTAAGCTTAGGAATTCTAACTGTACTTATTACATCTTTTAATACAGTTGAAGAAAAAAATGTATTTGATGTTATAGTAATAGACGCCGGACATGGTGGGCATGACCCAGGCTGCAATGGTGGTTCTAGTAAAGAAAAAGAAGTTACGTTATCTATCGCTCTAAAATTAGGTAAACTCATCTCTGATAGTCTCAAAGATGTTAAGGTTGTATACACACGAAGTACAGACAAATTCATAGAGTTAAGCGAACGCAGCAATATAGCTAACAAAAACAATGCCGACCTTTTTATTAGCATACACTGCAACGCAAATGACAACAAAGAGGCTGCAGGCACTGAAACATATCTAATGGGTTTACATAAGCTTGAAAGCAATCTTCAAGTATCTAAAAGAGAAAACGATGTAATCTTGTTAGAAAAAGATTACAAAACAAACAAAGATTACAATGGATATGACCCAAATTCTCCTGCTGCTCATATCATATTCAGTCTGATGCAAAACGCCTATAGAGCCCAAAGTATTAAGTTTGCGGGTTATGTTGAATCAGAATTCAAAACCAAGAGCAAGTTAAAAAGTAGAGGTGTTAAAGAAGCAGGTTTCTTGGTACTATGGAAAACAGCAATGCCTGGAGTACTTATTGAAACTGGGTTCTTAACCAATGAAGGAGATAGAAAAACTTTAAGCAAAGACAGTGGTCAATCTGTAATGGCTAATGCCATTTTTCATGCTGTTAAGAAATACAAAGCCTCTGCAGCTCAGACTTCTGGACAAACGCCTGAAAAGAAATAAAATTAATAAGCCAATACTGGCCTTAGCCAACGCTCAATATCTTCTACACTTAATTGTTTGCGTTTAGCGTAGTCTTCAACCTGATCTTTATTGATTTTACCTACTCCAAAATATCTAGAATCATTGTGAGCAAAGTAGAATCCTGATACCGCAGCAGCTGGCATCATGGCGTAACTTTCGGTTAGCTGAACGCCAATCACTTCGTTGTTAAGTAACTTAAATAATTTTGATTTTTCTGTATGATCAGGACAAGCTGGATATCCCGGCGCTGGACGAATGCCTTTATATCTTTCTAATATTAAATCTTCATTGCTAAAGCTTTCGTCTTTGCTATACGACCAATAGTTTGTCCTCACCAATTGGTGCAATTTTTCTGCGAAAGCTTCAGCCAATCTATCAGCCAAAGCTTTAATTAGAATGCTGCTGTAATCGTCGTGGTTGGCCTCAAAACGCTTAACATGCTCATCGATGCCAATTCCAGCTGTTACAGTAAAGAAGCCCATGTAATCCATTCTACCACTAGATTTAGGTGCTATATAATCGCTAAGGCATAAGTTTGGAACACCTTTTCCCATTTTTCTTTGCTGCCTTAAAAAGCAAAACGTTTCTTTCAATTGGCCACTTTCATCATATACCTCAACATCATCTCCTATGCTATTTGCTGGTAAAATGCCATAGGAAGCATTTGCAGTCAGCCAATTTTCAGAGATAATTTTATCCAACATTTCATTGGCATCATTAAACAATTTTGTTGCTTCAACACCAACCAATTCATCTTTTAAAATTTTAGGATACTTACCTGCTAATTCCCAAGTTTGAAAAAACGGTGTCCAATCTATTACTTCTCTTAATTGAGCCAAATCAAAATTGTGAATATGGTGAATGCCCAATTGAATAGGAGTAGCTATATTAGTAAAATCAGCTTTCAAGGCATTTTGTCTAACCTCTTCAATGCTTCCTATATCTTTTGCACTTTGTCTTTTTGCATGATCTTCTGCTAGTCTTATATATTCTTTCTTGATTGATTCAGCATACTCTTTTTTAGAATCTTCACTTAAGAGATTTGAGACAACTGGAACAGATTTAGACGCATCTAATACGTGAACAGTAGAGCCACTGTACATAGGGGCTACTTTTACGGCAGCATGTATTCTACTAGTAGTTGCACCGCCTATTAACAAAGGTAATTTAAAGCCTTGCTTTTCCATCATATTGGCCACATTTACCATTTCATCCAAACTAGGTGTTATCAATCCACTTAAACCTATCACATCGGCCTGAATCTCTCTTGCTTTATCCAATATTTTTTCTGCAGGTACCATTACGCCCATATCTACAATTTCGTAGTTATTACATGCAAGTACTACTCCAACAATGTTTTTACCAATATCATGCACATCACCTTTCACAGTTGCAAGTAATATCTTTCCTGGACCTTTATTGGTTGTTGTACTTGTTGCATTTTTGGCTTTTTCTTCTTGAAGATATGGTTCAAGATAAGCGACCGCTTTCTTCATCACACGAGCGCTTTTTACTACTTGAGGTAAGAACATTTTACCACTGCCAAATAAATCTCCAACCACGTTCATACCTGCCATTAAAGGACCTTCAATAACTTGTAAAGGTATCTTAAGCATTTGTCTAGCTTCCTCTGTGTCTTGATCAATAAAGTCTGTAATACCGTGAATTAATGCGTGTTTCAGTCGCTCTTCAACTGACGTTCTTCTCCAAGAATCGTCAACTTCTTTTACTTTTCCTTTAGATTTAATAGTATCTGCAAAATTCACCAATCTTTCGGTTGCATCAGAGCGCCTATTCAACAGCACATCTTCTACCATTTCTAGTAAATCTTTCGGAATGTCATCGTACACTTGAAGCATACCGGCATTTACTATTCCCATATCCATACCAGCTTTAATGGCGTGATACAAAAAGGCTGAGTGCATTGCTTCTCTGACGCCGTCGTTACCTCTAAATGAGAATGAGATATTACTAACCCCACCACTCACTTTTGCTAAAGGAAGGTTCTCCTTAATCCATTTAGTAGCTTTAATAAAATCTACAGCATAGTTATTGTGTTCTTCAATTCCTGTTGCAACAGTTAAAATGTTTGGATCAAAAATGATGTCTTGAGCAGGAAATTTTACTGTATTCACGAGTATATCATATGCCCTTTTACAGATATCTATTCTTCTTTGGTAAGAGTCGGCTTGACCTTGCTCATCAAAGGCCATTACTACTGTAGCAGCGCCATACCTTTTAATGAGCTTGGCTTGTCTGATGAATTCTTCTTCGCCGCCTTTTAAGCTAATAGAGTTAACTATACCCTTACCTTGAACACATTGCAGACCAGCTTCTATGATTTCCCATTTAGATGAATCTATCATGATAGGAACCTTTGAAATGTCTGGTTCAGCAGCAATAAGGTTTAGAAATTTTACCATTGCAGCTTTGCCATCCAACATCCCTTCATCCATATTGATATCGATGACCTGTGCACCGTTCTCAACTTGTTGTCGAGCGATAGACAGAGCTTCGTCATACTTATCTTCTAAAATAAGTTTAGCAAATTTTTTACTTCCAGTAACATTGGTTCGTTCACCAATATTGATAAAATTAGTGTCTGGGGTTTGAGTAAGTGGTTCAAGTCCACTTAGGCGTAAATAAGGATGAATGGTTCTGCTCATAATCAATAACTATCAAACAAAGCAGGACAAGATTTGTGTTCGCACTACAATTCCGCCATTATCTTTCCCCTTTATCAGGGTAGGATGTAGCACCTTTAACTGGACTCTTCCAGTTGGGTTGCCAAGACATCGCAGGACCAATTCCCTCCGTCTTTTCTTGATAATTGCTTGGCAAAGATAAAGAGCTTATGTTAAATACACAATTATATTACCAACGTCTTAAATCGGTTGTATCAAATTGCCATTCTGGAGTTTGTAAAATTGGACTTTTAGTCATCGTATACCATGAAGAATTGGTATAAGGACATTGCAAAATCTGAGTTTCTTGGGCTGGCATATAACTTTGAGCCAATATAAATTGCTTCTCTCCTTTGTTGTTTTTGCAGACATCTACAACAATTACTGCATGACCATATGGTTTACCTTTTTGTATAAAGACATCTCCAATTTGAATATTTGAAAAAGCAACTGCATGCAATTGATCGTGTAATGAGCTTGTGTTAGCATATGAAAAAACATAATCCATATACTTTCTAAATTTTTTGTAAGATCTATCGCTACCAGTATAATTTAAATAAGATAACATTTCACCATTTTTAAGTAACCTAAATTTTATTTTACTATATTGTTTGGTTGTAAACAGATATTCGCCCCGTAATCTCATAACAGCATCGGCACATTGTTGTAAATCCACAGCCGAAATCTCCATGTCTACAACAGAAGAATATACATTGTTGTTGTATTTTATTGTGCCATCGTACATCTTAACCATTGCATCGATTGGCTTTAACTGCAAATGACTTAAGTAGTATTCAAAGGAATTTGTATCGTAATGTGTTCTAAAAAATGAATCGGGACACAAATACCTTTCAGATACAACCATCTTGTTAGAATCCATCAAACTTACTTGAGACAAAGAGTTTACTTTAGTAGCAGAATGATGCTTTTCTGTATTGTTACAACATACAATAACAATCAGAGAAATTAATACAATTCTAGGCATAGATAGGTAACGCTATATTAAGTTAAAAAATTGTAAAAATCGAATTTCATGACAATAGAATTATTTTGATTAAAAATCTAGGTAACATAACTTTTTAGCTACTTAATAACTACCTTTGCAAAAATTGTCTGAAACCGTGGGTAAACAACAACAAATCGTTATAAAAGGTGCGAGAGTACACAATCTAAAAAACATAGATGTTGAAATTCCATCTGGGAGTTTTACTGTCGTTACTGGTGTATCTGGAAGTGGAAAAAGTAGTTTAGTTTTTGATACATTATTTGCTGAAGGTCAGAGACGTTACGTTGAAAGTTTAAGCAGTTATGCACGTCAGTTTTTAGGTAGAATGAATAAACCTGAGCTTGACTCAATTGAAGGATTGGCGCCAGCTATAGCTATTGAGCAGAAGGTAAATACTAGAAATCCTAGAAGTACTGTTGCTACAAGTACTGAAATTTATGACTATTTAAAACTCCTATTTTCTAGAATAGGACACACCGTTTCACCAGTCAGCGGCAAAGAAGTAGTTAGACATACAACAGATGATGTTGTCAATTTTATTCAATCTTTAGAAGATGAAAAAACTGTTCTTGTCCTAAGTCAAATCAATTTTAAAAAAGGTAAAGAGAAAGACACCCTAAGCACGTATATGCAGCAGGGTTTCGTAAGAATACTTACCGATGCAGGTATATTAAAAATTGGTGATATTGATGTCAAAAAGGACATAAAAGGAAAAGTGTACTTGGTGATTGACCGATTAGTGATTGATTCTAAAGATGAAGATTTACTGAATAGGGCAGCTGATTCTGTAGAAAGCGCATTTTGGGAAGGTCACGGCACTTGCTTTATCAAAGTGGATGAAAATCTTCACGATTTTTCAAATAAATTCGAATTAGACGGAATCAATTTTGAAACACCTACAAAAGACTTTCTAAGTTTCAACAACCCATTAGGTGCTTGTAAAACCTGCGAAGGATACGGTCAAGTTATAGGAATTGATGAAGATTTGGTAATTCCTGATAAAAACTTAAGTGTTTATGAAGGATGTGTTCAACCTTGGAAAGGCGAAACCATGAGCGAATGGAAAGACGAATTTCTAAGAATGGCTATGGAGTATGATTTTCCAATTCACAGAAGTTACTACGAACTGAACGATAAAGAAAAATCACTTCTATGGGAAGGCAATCAAAAAGTTCAGGGCTTAAATGCATTTTTCACCTATTTAGAGTCGCAATCGTACAAAATTCAATACCGTGTGATGTTGAGCAGATACAGGGGGAAAACTGTTTGTCCTGATTGCAAAGGCACGCGTTTGAGAAAAGATGCATCTTATGTCAAGCTGATTGCAAAAAATGCAAGCAAAAATATTCCAAAACATACTTGTATTCAAGACATCCTTTTGATGTCAATTGACGATGCCAATAGCTATTTTGAACAAGTGCAATTGTCTGATCAAGACATGCAAATAGGTGGAAGAATTTTTACTGAAATAAAAAATAGACTTAATTTTCTTAAGAATGTGGGATTAGGATACTTAGGATTAAATAGATTAAGTAATACTTTAAGTGGTGGTGAATCTCAAAGAATCAATTTAGCTACCTCTTTAGGCAGCAGTTTAACAGGCAGTATGTACATACTTGACGAACCAAGTATTGGATTACACCCAAGAGATACTCAAAAATTAATTGGTGTTTTAAAAACCTTACAAGAAATTGGCAATACAGTTATTGTTGTAGAACACGAAGAAGAAATGATGTTGGCAGCAGACAGACTGATAGATATTGGTCCGGAAGCCGGAACAAAAGGTGGTGAATTAGTTTTTAGTGGAACATATAAAGACATTCTTAGCAGCGAAAACAGTTTAACAGGAAAATATTTAAGCAATAGAATGCAAATTCCTGTTCCTAGTAGCAGAAGGAAGTGGCAAAACAGTATTGACATTTTTGGAGCAAGAGAAAACAATCTAAAAAATGTAGATGTGAGATTTCCTTTGCAAGTAATTACATGTGTTTCTGGTGTTAGTGGAAGTGGTAAAACCACTTTGATTAAAAACATTTTGTATCCAGGATTGAACAAAATTATTGGCAACTATACTGGAACAAAGACTGGCAAACACGAAAAAATTTCTGGAGATATCCACTTGATTAAAGCCATAGAAATGGTGGATCAAAATCCAATTGGAAAATCGAGTAGAAGTAATCCGGTTACTTATGTGAAAGCTTATGATAGCATTAGAGACCTCTATTCTGAGTTACCAAGTGCTAAAGCTAAAAAATTAAAGCCTTCACATTTTTCATTCAATGTGGATGGCGGCAGATGTGATAATTGTAAAGGAGAAGGAGAAGTAACCATAGAAATGCAATTCATGGCAGATTTGATTTTACCATGTGAATTTTGCAATGGAAAACGCTTTAAAGACGAAATACTTGAAGTTACCTACAAAGACAAAAACATAGCTGAAATTCTTGAGATGACTGTAGATGAATCAATGGAGTTTTTCAGTGATAAAACCGCTATCAGCAGTAAAATTGCGCCTCTACAAAACGTTGGATTAGGATATGTGTCACTTGGTCAATCTAGCAACACTTTAAGTGGTGGAGAAGCTCAGAGAATCAAATTGGCAACCTTTTTAGGAAAAGGCAATTCCAAAGAAGCACATACTTTGTTTATATTTGATGAACCTACAACAGGTCTGCATTTCAATGATATTCACAAATTGTTGTATTGTTTTAATGCGTTAATAGACAAAGGACACTCTGTTCTAATCATTGAACATAATGCAGATGTTATTAAATGTGCAGATTGGGTAATAGATCTTGGACCAGAAGGTGGTAATGAAGGAGGAAATTTAGTCTTTTCAGGTACTCCAGAAGAATTGTTAAAATGTAAAACCAGTTTTACAGGACAATTTTTAAAAGATAAGCTTTCGGTAAAATCTAAGTAAATTAGAATCTTAACTGAAATATTTTGAAGAAGTATTTGATAAAAATCAGCAATTTATTGCTGTATACACCATGAGATTTAAGCACTCTTAGATTTTCCTTGTTCATCAATTTTTTACTTGAAAAACCTTGTGAACTAATACCACCATCTCTCATGCTAACTATTGAAAAATCTGAAAAAACAACTTGCATTTTCTCTTCAACAATTACACGGTACAACCAATCAAAATCTCCACTAATCTTATAGGCTGAATTGAAATATCCAACTTTTTTGAAGGCATCTTTTTTGATATAAAAGCCTGGGTGGGGAGGTTGCATTCCCAGTCTGAATTGCCAAACTCTAAATTTTGTAGCATTGTATACTCGAAAAGGCTTATTTGGATTTTCAGGTTTGAATATATTCACAGAAGCACTTACAGCATCGCAATTAGGATTGGCTTGAAAGATGCCCACTAAATGTTCAATAACACTTGAATTGGACAAATAATCATCAGAATGTAATATACCAATAATATCACCTGTAGCCATAGAAAAACCCTTATTCAATGCATCATACAATCCATGGTCTTTTTCGCTCTTAACAACCATACCAGGATGCATATGCTTTGCAACTATATCCATCGTAGTATCGGTAGACAAACCATCAACAATAATGTGCTCAATATTTGAATAGCTTTGATTCTTTACTGAAGATAGAGTATCTGCAATAGTTTTTGAAGAATTAAAGCAAATTGTAACGATGGATACTTTAGGTTTATTCAATGTGTCGTTCTTTTATGGCAACAGCCGGATTTCCTTTATAAATGGTATATGGTTCTAAATTTTTTGAGGCTACACTGTTTACACTTAATACACTATGACTATGGCAGATCACATTGGCGGATACAATACTTTTTGCACCAATCCATACACCATCTTCTAATATGATAGTGCCTGTGATCAAATCAAAGGTGGTTTTTTTATAATCGTGGTTACCACAAAGCAATAAGGCACCTTGTGATATGCATACATTGTTGCCAATTTGTACTTTGTCAAGACTGTCAATCCAAACATTTTCTCCAATCCAAACATTGTTTCCAATAATCAAATTCCAAGGATACTTTATGTTTACATGAGGCTTAATTAATACATTAATCCCTATTTCAGCACCAAATATCTTGAGAAGAAATACTTTAAATCCATAAAAATGAAAGAATGAGTTGAAAAAGATAGCGTTAATGATATGCCAAAGTACACGCTTTACACTTCCAGCTCCAGGGTTGTAGTGTTCGTTGTTATATTGACCTAAGCTAACAGTCTTTTTCATTTAACTAGGCAAATATATTAAGAAAATAGATTTAAATACGTTTGTTCGAAGTTATTCTTTTCACAATAGTCTTTTGCAATGGAATTAGCCCCCATTTTCCAAGTCAACATAGTCTCAGAATCCAAAGAAGCAAAAAACTTCAATTTATCTGAAAGAGCATTGGCATCTGTAGGTTCAATCTCAAAGCCACCTTTTTGGGATTCAATACCTTTCCAAGGCGTATTATTGCCAATTATCACTGGGACGCCTTTAACAAAACTCTCATAAATTGCATGCCCAAAATTCTCTCCTAAACTTGGTAAGACCATTACATCCAAGCTTTGTATTATTTCAAGGACTTGATGATGTGGTACATTTGGATGATACTCATGTTTAACTGTATATGGCAATTTACTCAATAATGATTTAAAGGTTTCGAGATATTCTTTATTGATACTCCCACCACAAAAAATGGCTTTACAAGGTACATCCAATTTTGCCAATGCCTCAACAACAGTTAATGGATTTTTCTCTGGAGCAATTCTACCAATAAATGCGATAGTAAAAACACGGTTTTTTGCGTATCCAATTGAATTTATAGGTTTGTAAACCAGAGGAATGTTTGGAGCAATTTTTATAGTAGACTCGGAAAAAGTTCTTTTGATTTCTCTGACCTCTTCTTCATTTGTAGCAAGTAAAGTAGCCTTGTTATACAGACCAAATCCTCTAGCAAATGACAGAAACACTTGCTTTTTTAAAGGCTTAACGCTTAAAGCAGAAGCATGAAGCATACCTCTTATTGCTATAAATACTTTTTTAACTGAAAAAATAACACAAAATAGAGCAGGCAAAAAACTAAAATAAAATGAATATATTCCGTTAATTAATATTATTTTATCTTTATTTTCCTTAACTAATGATTTAATAATTTTTAAACCAACTTTTTCAGCGCTTAAGTACATCACTTGGTGGTTGGTTTCTATGGTCAACCATTCATTTGCTTTAATGCCTTTATATGGTTCGCTATCATTTAAATCTGTTATTCTTGTAACAACTTTTACTTTATAGTTTTTACTCAACAATTCAGATAAGTTGTAAACCGACTGCACTGGACCGCCAGCTTTGAAACCCGGTTTGTACCAATCTGTAAAAATGATTATTTCTTCCACCTAATTTAGCTGTTAAGAATTGTTAAAAGGGTATTTGCCCAGGTATCACTTGTCAGTTTTAATCCATTTGAATAACTGTTCTCTGCCATCTTCCACAGTTCATCATTAGACATATTCATTAATTGTATCAAAATCCTAGTTAATCCTTCTTCATCTCCTGCAGAAAATTTGAACCCATTTGATGCATCTAAAAACATATCAGCAGAACCAACTTTATCACTTAATATTAATGGTAATGCACACAAGGCCATTTCGTGAACAGCTACTCCCCAAGGCTCATATATACTCGGTAAAACATATACACCTGCTTCTTTAACCAATGATATGATTTCTTCTGGTTGTTTAAACCCGTAATGAACAATATTGGGATTTTGAATTCTCTTATCAAAATCCTCACCAAATCCATAGCAATCTAATCGCCATTGATTACCGCATGTTTGATTTGCTGAAATAAATGCCCTCCAAAGTGTAGGCAGATCTTTTTGAGGAATGTAACGGGCAACACTTATCAATACTTTTGGGTAATCTTGGCCCTTGAGTTGCAATTTCTCTTTTCCGATAGGAGCATACATTTCCGAATCTGCCGGATACAATCCAGTAAATATGGCATTTTCTTTAAAACCAAGTTTTAAAGCATAAGCTTTTTGAGGCAATCCAGGCACCCACGCATACTTAAATTGATTTAAAAAAGTAAACTTAGAAATGGCAGAAAGTATTCTTTGCTTGAGAATACCTCTCCACTGATTATCGAAACAAATTACCTTTTTAACAGATTTGTCTAATTGCTTTACCCACTTAATGTAGTCTTTATTACCCCAACCCGAACACAAGACTGCATTAGCTTTAAATGTTTGAATTTCTTTTTCAATGTGGGTACTGTTATCAACTGAATACACAAGGAACTTAGCGTTTCCTAAAGCCGAAAAATTGAATGGTGCTTCACTGTTGATAGGGTAATGTACTATCATGATTTCAGCACCGTTATTAACAGTTAAAAATCGTTTAATATTGCCGAGAACATACCCTGCAAGCTCTGTATATAGAATTAATACGCGCAAAATTTATACTTTTGCAAAGATTAAATTTAATTCATGAATTTCAAAAACTTCATAAGCTGGGCGATGGTAGCTTCTGTTTTCATGGATGATTTTATTATTTTAAGATACCAATTACCTTTCGATTTCTATTGGTATTACTTGGTTTTCTTTCTGAGTATTGTGTATTACATAAGAACAACTGGTTCATTGAATTTATTGCCAAAATGGTTCAGTATTTCAATCACCATCCTTTTGGTTACAACGCTTGCGCTTACACTTTACGACGGGACATACAACTTATCTGTTACGAAACAATTGGTAGGTGTTCTATTTACTTCAATTGCTTATTACACTTTTCTCGCGTACAACAATTTTGAAGTCAAACGGATATTTCGAATGTATGTGTATTTGGCAATTTTTGTGGCTTTTGAAGGATTGCTCGAAGAAATCCTGAACTTAAATGGCATTCACATCAATGAAAAAATGAGGGTGACAGCCTCAGGTTATTATCGTATTTTCGGGATTACTGGTGAGCCTTATTTCCTTGCTGTAATTTTGCTACCTTCGATGTTCTATGTGTTTTACAAAATGACACTTAGAGAACGGATCAATACCAAGTTTTCTAATATTCTGATTGTAGTCTCTATTTTCACTTGCTTTATTTTCACATTTTCTTCTGCCGGATTCTTGGGAATTGGTGGCATATTCTTCTTTTGGTTGTATGACAAAAATTATTTGTCTCTTAGAAGCTGGAAAATTCTATTGTTACCATTCTTTCTTGCATTGTTTGTCATTTCGTTTAACAACTTGCAAGAACAGTGGAAAGAATTTAACATCAAATTCAATCACACGCTTAAAGCCTTTAGCTCCAATTCAACAAAAAAAGAAGACATCAATCAATTGAATACAAGTAGTTTCGCTTTGTATTCAAATTATATCATTGCAAAAGCTTCGTTTGATGATAGACCCTTAACTGGTACTGGATTAGGAACTCACGAAGCGAATTACAAAAAATACTTTAGTAAGTACTTTGACCAGGATTTCGTTGTAAGATATGGGGTCTTCAACACCGCAGATGCGAACTCTATGTTTGTTCGTCTGATGTCTGAAACAGGATTGATGGGATTGATTATGTTCTTTACTTTTCTTTTCAAGAACTTCATAAGGAAAAAAGGATACGATGACCCTCAGTTAAGAGACTATACCTTGATCAATCAAAGTATTTTTATTT
The DNA here is from genome assembly GCA_964438995.1 of uncultured Chitinophaga sp. Lineage (GTDB taxonomy): Bacteria > Bacteroidota > Bacteroidia > NS11-12g > UBA955 > JABMMZ01. Next base: position 94,230 of record CAYTMQ010000010.1, on the reverse strand, counting down.
GGTTTATTGTAAGATTGGTAAGAACCGGTAATTATTTTGGAAATGGATTTTTCCTGTTCTTTTTCTTATACTATTTCAGCAATAAAATTGTCAAAGACTACTACAAAAAAGAACAACTAAAACGCTCTATGAGGTAGTTTCTGTTTCTTTGTAAGCCAATAAATTCTTGTAAAACGGCTGTAATTCCAATAACATTAAATATAAGAAATACGGAATGTTCAAATAGAAATACCGTCCATTATTTGTTCCAAATGTTGCAGCATAACTTAAAATTGTGATTTCTGCTAACATCAATAAAGTTATAAATAAGTGATGGGTATTAATGGTCAAGCCCTTTGACTTTTTATAAATTAATATAAAGATGTAAATCAAGTACACATTCATGGTCATCAAACTCTGCTTTATCAATGGAACTAATTGTAAATCGCTGTTGAATAAAGTAGTAAGTAAGAACTTTGGAGAAGTTTGATGGCTCCAATGAATGGTGTGAAATATGGTTTTTCTTAAAGCAAAATACACCAAAAAACAAGCAATATTTATTGCAAACACATAAATATAATACCTGTTTTTATGCTTAAAATAGTCCATGAAAGAAATCACCATAAACGATAAAAAGAAATACTCCCTTTGTAGAATCAACATAACAAACAATGGAGCTACATAATAACTTTTTTGAACATAGAAATACACTATCCATGTGAATATCAATACTGATAAAGCATCAGGACCAGGCATGATCAAATAAAACAAAGTGCCAAATCCAAGCAAGTATATTGTTCCAGCAAGAAAAGAAACCAATTGATTAAAACCTAATTTGGTAAAGATTCTAAACAATGAATAACCAGTCAAAGCCAAGCAAATAAAGTTGAAAAATATGTTGTTAAAAAACAAACTTTTATCAAACTGGGGGTAAGCGTCAATGGCACATTCAGTGTTATACATTAAGCCCAAACTATCCATAAAATGTATGATGCTGGCACTGATCAATCGCATATTAAAAGGAGCCTCCACATCAGGTGAACTTAAGTTTGCATATAATTTCAAATACGATTCAGCATCTTTATATCCTTGCAATAACACTCCGAACTTATAAGCAAAATAGAACATCGGAAATGTCAATAATACAAATATAATAAGTACTTTTAAATTGAGCTGTGAAATGTTCTTCATTATTTTTTTAATATATTTTGAATTGAATTGACGAATTTATCTAAAATCTTTTCATAAACGAATTTTTCTTTTACCTTGTTCAGTGAATTGTGTTTCATAGACAAGACGGTTTCTTCATTCGTTTCTATAGCTTTTAAGAGAGTTTGTTTAATCTGATTGACATTTCCTACTTCCAGAAAATATCCATTATCTTGACCCAACATGATAGAAGTTGCTCCTACATCAGTTGCCAATATTGCACAAGCTCTTGCCATTCCCTCTAATATAACATTTGGCATTCCTTCGCTCCAACTAGGACAAACAAGAAAATCAGCATCGTCTAAAATACTTCTTATAACAGAATTATCAGTTATAGAACCATGATATTTGATGTTGTCAGCAACAACTTTTTGATCGTCATTAAACGGGCCAATAAAATGAAATTCAAAATTGGTGGTAGATGTCATCAATTCAGTCAGTGCTCTATTGAGTTCTTCTATCCCTTTTCTTCTCTCGTACCGACCGAGATAGACAAATCTTTTAACCAAATTTACTTTCAATTCAGTATCTCTAATCCAATCTTTTTCTATACCTGCAGGTATTTCTACAATTGATGAATCCTGAACGCCTATTCTTTTAATGATATCAGTAATTTTTGAGCCGTAAGAAAACACATAATCTGCATGTTTACTTATCCATTTAACTGGACTTCTAAGTAAAAGCGATTGAAGAAAGCTCTTAAAATTTGCTTGCTTCTGAAACATCTCATAACCATGAAATTTAACACTAATTGGAGGGAAAGCAGAAGGGTTTTTCTTCTTTTCTTCTATCAATCTCCATCCACTAAAACCTTTAGAATAAATGAAATCAAACTCATGGATCCTCGTTTTTAGGGCATCATAAACCATGCAGGAATACTTATAAGATGCTCTAACATAGTGACCAGGTAATCCATCCCCTTTAGGAAAGGTCAATACAACATTTTCAATGTTTGATCGCTCTGTTTCAGAGAAAATCTCTAAACGTTGAATGTCCAAATTGCTATCATTAAAATGAACCAAGGTGATTTTTGTGCCCAATCTGCTTAGGTACTTAACCAAATAAAAGGTATGCCTCTGCATACCACCTATGACATATGGATGTACTCCGTCACAAACTATAGCTATACGCATTGTTCGATAATATTATTTGCGGCATGCTCCCATGTATAAAGTTCTAAAACCTTAGAATGAAATGTAGATGCCAGAGAAGAAGACAATTCTGAATTGTCCAACAGTTGTTGAATAGCTGTGCTCAATTCTGCTTCGTTGTCGTTGATGATAAGAGCGTCAACTTTGTTGACCATCACATCAAGAACCGGTGCGGTGTTTGGCGCAATGATTGGTTTGTTCATCAAGCCATACTCAAATATCTTAACTGGAGAGCCATACCAATTGGATTTAGCCATAATACAAATATCCATAGTGCTGATATAGTTAAAGACATCTGAGTGCGGAATTTTACCTGTAAAAATAACATCATTCTCTATACCTAGTGATACAACTTGAGCTTTTAATTCACCCATAATTACACCATCTCCTACTATCATTAATTTGATGTTTGAATGGAGTTTTAAAGCTTTCGAAAAAGCATTGATAAGAATATCGACACCATGATATGGGAACATTGAACCAACAAAACCTATCACTTTTTTATCTATCAAATTAAATTTGTCTTTAATTGATTGAACAGAATGAGCTTGTAGTGTAATTTTATTTGGATCAATACAATTAGGTTGTATAAAAATCTTTTCTCTTTTACATTGATATGTATTGACCAAAAAATCTGATAGAGCTGATGAGACTACAAACACTTTATCGGCTCTTTTAATTTTGGTTCTTTCTGCTTTGTGGGCTTTTGACTCAAAAAGCGAATAGCCTTCGAATGCGCGCATTTCTTCAACAAAAGGTGCGTTCACCTCAATAAAGTACCTTAAGTTATATTTAGTGGCCATTTTAGCCCCAGAATCCTGTAAATATTCTGATCGTTCATAAATCAAATCAGGTTTGAATGAAACAATTGCATTTTCCAATCTTTGACCCGCTAACTTATCGTGTTGTAAAAGTTTGTAATTGTTAAAGCTTGTCCAAAGTATTTTTGGAACAATCTTTTTAAGAATAGATTTTATTGCCGATGGTTTGTAAGTCTCTTTAGCTAACGGACTTAAAGTAGAGGCATCGGTTCCTCCCATAATGACAGGCAGCACCTCATGGCCCAATTTTTTTAGGGCATTGATTACTTCTCTTTGATGGGTTGCATACCCTACCTCGCTCACAATATCATGAGTAGGGTGCGGTGAATAATAAATAATTTTCATTTACATCTACAGCTATTTAGCTGCTTCAAATACGTCCGCTAACATATACGTTTTTTGCGGAATATTTATGGTTTCTTTACAGAAGGTTTCTGGTATTGTATTACCAGAAATTAAATCGTTCAAAAATGGCTTATAATACGATGGTGTGATGGTGTTATTGATAACTTCATTCAACATTTCTGCATCAACCAACTGTCTGTTCTGAATGAAATAACAAATGGTTTGAATGCTGTAATTGTTAACTTCAGGACCAACAGCTTTTCTTGTTGGTTCGAAATAGACGTTTTCTTCAATGGCTTTGAAATGGTCTTTCTCTGGATACCATTGATAGGTATGTTGAGCAGCTATTCCAAATTGTTTTTCCATTCCAAACGCATAAATTAATTTTCTAAGAGGATCCTTAATAGCTTTTAAAATAGGATTAACCCTAAGATTATCCGTCACCCTCTTTTGGTCAGGCGTCCACAATTGAAGCGTTGCGGAAAATTTTTCTGGATTAAACACCAAATGCGGCTCCCATGCATCAATACAATGTATGGGATGTTCTTTTTGTGTAAAATGTTTGCTAATTTTAAGTTTAGCATCCAGAGTTTTAGAATCTATTTTAACATCTTTGTCAAACAACAAGGTTTCGTAACCTGAACCAAAAATGGCTGCAGTGGTTAAGATATAATTATTATGATGATGGATACAATGTGCTGCGGTTCCTTGCACATAGTTCTTCATACTTGGAAAAAAATGTATTTTTAAATAGAAATCAGCGGTTTCATAAATGTAAAAAAATGGAATATTGTACAAGCTCCATTTCTGATCAAGAAAACCTTTATCCAACAAATTCCTTTTTATGACAAGCTTTAGAAACTCATCGTCGGCTCCCATTTTAGCTAACAGGTGCTCTGCTTTTTTGTGAAAGGTTTTCCTATCGGTGTATTGCTTTTCTAAAGCTAATACCTCCTGAATGTAAGGATGACCTTCGAGTAAGTGTTGCATACCAAAGTTATTTTCTGTCTGCAAAGCTAAATTAGGTTTTAAGGTAAATAATTGATTTGAATCAGTTCTTCAAAATTACCACATATTTTCGAAGTGAGCCTTATCATATTCTTTGTTTTTTTCGCTGTAAACACTTGCGAAATTGTTTTTCAACTTCAAAGCATCTTCTTTTCTGAAGATTTTTGATAAGATTGATAGAGGCAATAGAAATAAGAAAAAGACTATTCCAAGTATGATATTGGGAACAATTAAACTCAAAATATACGCCAGTTTCATCCAAGCCCATTCTATATAATATGCCAATTTATCAGAAAGAATGGCAGCTATACCAACACATGCAGCTACTGTTAGCATCCAATTGATTTTTGTAATAAAAAACAATACTAAAAAACCAATTGTAATCGTGAGCGCCGTCTTTGACGGATTGCTTTTCATTTGTTTCATATTCCTAGAACAATGTATAAATAAATGGTGCTATTGCGCTTGATCCGCCCACTACAAGCAAAATACCCAACAAAAGAAGAATGACAATAATTGGTATCAACCAAAACTTCTTTCTTTGTTTCATAAATTGTATCAGGTCTCTTAAAAATTCCATTTTTATTTTGATGTTTTATTGATGATGGTGTTTAATTCAGGATAAATAATATCAGCCACTTTTGCAGCTCCTCTATTGGTATAATGTATTTGATCATAGTATAAATTTTCTTGTTTAGGCATGCTTCTGCCCAAATCAATAAAATCAACTGAATTTGATTTGCATGTTGCAATCATGGCATCGTTGTATTTTTGCATAACTTGCCATGAAAAACTAGCAGTATCGTCGAATTTTGGTTGGGTTATAAACACTGGTTGTATACCTGCATCTTTGCATTGTTTAATCAGTTGAGCTATTCTATCATTATACTGTGGCAACATTGTTTCTAGTTTTTTATTGATCTCTTCTCTATAACTAGAATCGCCTTGATTGAGTTCATTGTTTTTATAATCATTTGGATTGCTTCCATGGGCCACATTGGCTTTCTGAGATTTAACAGCTTCAACGACATTCGCAATTGTTGTAAATAATTCAGACTTCTTAAGCACTTTTCTCCAAAAAGATTCTTCTCTATTGATTAAAAATCCGTCTTCGTGCTTGAAAGATGATTTCACCAAATCGTTAATTCCAACTAAGAAAAGTACATAATCAGGTTTAAGTTTTGCTACATAATCGCGCATTAAAATAATATGTCCATAGCTTGAACATCCATCTATACCAGCATTGTTCAACCATGCATTAGAGTGGTCTTTTTTAATTTTCGAAAACAATTGAGCAGCCCAAGTAGAGTCGTCTGCTAACAACGAACACTCTGTAGTGCTGCCACCAACAGTAATAAATGTTAAGGCATTGTCCCATTCCTTTGGAGGTTCAGGGCCTCTAAAACCGATTGAATTGGTTGAATATTTAATGCTTTTATCTAATCCACTCACTGGAGGATCAATGACCACAGTTTTCTTATAATTACTTTTAAGAATGATTTCATTCCCTCTGACTCTTGATTGAAATGGGTTGTAAATTCTCAGCACTATTTCACATAGGCCAAGAGATACAAGTACTGCAATAAAAATTGTTAACAGCTTTTTTAAAAACATATCAATCTTTTTTAAACTTCACCATCCATTTTTCCTTGTTTTCCCAATCTATTTGTTGGGTTTTTTCAAAGACATAGTCATTGATTACCAAATAGTCCATTTCAGTGCTCATAAAGCATCTAAAAGCATCATGAGGCGTGCATACTATTGGCTCTCCTCTCACGTTGAAACTTGTATTTACAACCAAACCATAACCAGTTTGCTTTTTAAATGCATTGATTAAATTGTAATATCTTGGATTTGTTTCTTTATGCACTGTTTGAATTCTTGCAGAAAAATCTAGGTGCGTAATGGATTGCACATCACTTCTTTGATAATATAGCTTGTCCCACAAGTCCTTGGAATGAAAATTCTCAGGTAAAGTTTTTCTTCTAGACTCCGTGACTGGAGATACTATCAGCATATAAGGAGAATCTGAATCCAAATCAAAATAGTCTTTCACATCTTCAGCCAAAACAGATGGAGCAAATGGTCTGAAACCTTCTCTATATTTTATTTTCAAGTTGAGTTTTTTCTGCATTTCAGGGTTTCTAGCATCACCTAAGATACTTCTATTTCCCAATGCTCTTGGACCGAATTCCATTCTGCCTTGAAACCAACCAACAACTGCACCAGATGCAAGTTTAGAAGCGACATAATCTGACAATTCAGTATTATCAGAATATTTCGTATAAACAGCTTTTAACAATCTGCAGGTTTGTTCTATTTCCTTATCAGAATAATCTGGTCCAAGATATGAACCAGACATCGTATCAAATTCAGGATGCTCGGTATTGTAAACTCTAGGCTCATCGAAGTACATATTTGAGGCAGCCAGCGCAGCGCCCAATGCTCCTCCAGCATCACCTGCTGCAGGTTGAATGTATATCTCTTTAAAAATATTCTCTCTTAATAATTTTCCATTTGCAACACAATTTAAGGCAACGCCTCCAGCCATACACAGATAGTCGCTATTGGTTATTCGTTTTGCCTCTTTAGCCATTTTAATAACAATATCTTCTGTCACTTTCTGAATTGCCATAGCTAAGTTGCAATGGTGTTGTTTCAAATCATTTTCGTCATCTCTTCTTGGAAATCCAAAAAGCTTTTCCCATTTGTCGTCATGCACCATTCTTAATCCAGTGGCATAGTTGAAGTAAGATTGATTCAACCAAATTGAACCATCTTCTTTAATATCCACTAGATTGTCTTTGATGATTTTAATGAATTTAGATGTTTCCTCAGCTTCTGGATCGCCATAAGGAGCTAAACCCATCAATTTATATTCACCTGAATTGACTGTAAATCCTAAAAAATAGGTAAATGCTGAATACAACAACCCTACAGAATGGGGAAAATCTAATTCTTTTAGTAATTTTATTCTATTGTCTTCACCAAATGCAATGGATGCTGTACTCCATTCGCCAACACCATCAATGGTTAAAATAGCAGATGATTTAAATGGAGATACATAAAAAGTACTAGCAGCATGAGAAAGGTGATGCTCTGGAAACAATATCTTAACTTTTCTCTTTTCAAACGGACCAATTTCTTTCAGGTGGTCGATGATGAGCTTTTTAAGAAATATCTTCTCATTTAACCAAACTGGAATAGCTTTAATAAACGACAAAAAACCTTTTGGAGCAAAAGCATAGTATGTTTCTAATAATCTTTCGAATTTCAAAAACGGTTTGTCATAAAATACGACAGCATCAAGTTCATTTAAGGTCAATCCTGCCTCTTGTAAACAATACTCAACAGCTTTTTTAGGAAAATCTGGTGTATGTTTATCTCTTGTAAAACGTTCTTCTTGAGCCGCTGCCACCACTTTGCCACCTACTGTTATTGCAGCTGCTGAATCATGGTAAAACGCTGATATACCTAAGATTTTTTTCATTTTTTATTACGCTGAATACAATTTGAGATCATCTAATATGACATCAAATTATTCGATTCAAATTTATGTCAATATGTGTAGACTCTATCCACATCAAAACATGTTGTGTCAATTTCATTTGACGTTCATAGCATCAAATACTTTTGACAATTCTTCTGCTTTGTTTTTGAAGTTGAAAGTTTCTATATAAGGTAAGTTGGGAACAAATGATTGAAGCAGGCTAGGATTTTGGATGATTTCAAGTAGCTTTACAGCTATCTTGTCAGGTTGATTTGGTTCTATTATTATTGCCATCCCAGATTGCTCTAAAATATCCCTACAATCTGATGCCTCACAAAGTGCTAAAATGGGCTTTTTAGCATGAATGTACTCAAATAATTTACCAGGTATAAACAATGTACCAAATTCAGGTGTATTCGACATTTCTAAGGGTAGAAAAAGCATATCTGCTTTTTGCAAATCTTGCAATGACTTTGATTTTTCTTTGTAGCCTTCTATTTTGAAAAAATCGTCAACACCCGCATCTCTGGCCTGTTTCAAATTGATGGGATTGATGTTGCCCCAAAGCTGTATGGATAAAAGATTGGATGAAATACCATAATTGTTTTTCAATATTTCAATTGCCCTTATCAAATAATAAGCTGAGCGAGTAGAGGCATCTACAGTATCATGTTTATAAGTCCAAAACCACTTTTTTATTTCATTAAAAAATCCACCTTTTTTAACTGGCTGAAATGCATCTAAACTACCTGAGTAGGCAATAACAATCTGTTTAGTATCCATTGGTTATAACATGAATTTTATTGGGCCCTTGTATACCTCTGCTCAAGTATAGTTTTTTAACTTCATTTGTATTTACAATCAACTCATCACATGCATTCAAAGCTCTTTTCTCAAAGTATCGGCAAACATACCAATGCAACTTTGAAGGATAAGACCAAGCGTAAGCATCTGTAAATGGATCGCGCATATCTGCAACCCATTTAACACCTAATTTTGATTGAAGTTTTTTGCCGAGTATGAGACTTGAAAAGGGACCAGAAGAAGTATAAACAAGTTTTATATTATGCTTTTTAACAAGGCTAGCTGCGATTTTAAATGTTTTTTGGGGCCACATTGCAGAACGCTCCCATAAAAATGGATATAGGAAAAACCAAAACAATCTATATAATCGCAAAGAATTTAACACTTTTATAAATTGAAAAGGTATACCAGAAGAAGTTCTTACAATTTCTAAATTTTCTGGTAAATAATTCAACAAAGATTCATCATAAGTTGAGCCCATCTTTTTAATTTCATTTTCATCAATTGTTAAAACGATTGGCTCATATCCAAATTCTTGAAGATGTTGCACAAATCTGGTGCTGCGCTGAACGCCAGGGCCACCCATTGGGGGAAATTGATAAGCAATAAATAAAACTTTGGTGCTCAAGATAAATCTGAAAACCCTATTATAGAGTATGATTGTTTGTTTTTATTCAACCATTTCAGATACTTTGAAAAAACTGAATAAGATTGATCAAGATAGCTTTTTGGATGTGAAAGAATACACATGATTTGATTTTTAAAATCAAAGTATTCATTTGTAAAATGTTTCAAAAGTACAATGTCGGCACTTGTTGATTTATCAAAAGTAATGCTCGTAGGATAAATTGTTTCTTTAATTTCAAGGTCAAATGGTTTACCAGATTCTTTACCAGATTTTGAACTTGATATACCTAAAATTCTATACTTGAAACTGGTATATGCCCTTTTAATCATACCTATTCTATTTTTATTAATAGACATGATTGGGATTTCGGTTAAAACTGATTCATTTCCAGATTCAGTTGCAAAAAAACCTGAAGAACTTGAAATATTCCAAGTATTTGTGCTAGGTACTTTAGTGTGATCTAAATTTAAGTAATTGCCCGTAATCTTTAATCCAGGCATGACGCTAGAATCAAATTTAAAATTGTTTAGCAACAACACTTTTATCAATTCACTTTGAGATTCATTTATTGACAAACCTCCAGCTCTATAGGTATTAGATTGAATGCCAAAATACTCAACAAACTTTTTATAAGCATTATTAAAGTGTGATTCCGCAATTTGCGAACCGTACTTTTTTAGAATGTCTGCATAAGAATATTCTGTTTTATCAAATATCCACTTGTTTTCCGACTGATTGTACTTTGCATTAATCCAATGAGGGTGATAATGAAACTGAATTTCATGCCCATTTTGAATCAAACCATTAATTTGATTTTTTAAAGTTGAAAGTGCTTTGTTCAATCCATTTTCTTCTAATTTAACGAAATATAAAACATCAACGAAAAAAACCAACTTGGCATGATGAACTTTTGATATAGATATAATTTTATCTGTGCTCTCTAAAAGGGCTTCATAGTTATTTCCACCATCGAAATAAATTTCATAGTCGAAAGATAAAATAATCTTATTCATACCTTTTAAAAATCATGAAAGCATACTGCTTTTTATTAAACACCCAAATTCTATCAAGACAAGTGTAAACTATATTTCTCAACCCAGGATTTAGCTTACGGAACAATAACTTGTCGTTCCAAATATGAAATTTCAAATTGGTAATTCCAAGACTTTTTATTTGTTTATATCCCTTCTTATGAAAAAACTCTTTGGTTTCCGCTAAATTCATGGCACTTGGATTTTCAAACTCAGGGTTCTTTTTAACAAAATGTTTATAGTTATCTGCTTCAATATCAGGAAATACGCCAATTATATACTGATAATTTTCTTTGTGAATATCCAATAACTTCTCTTTGAATGGTAAGCAATATAATGAGTTTATTAACAGCCAAATATTATCCTTTCCTTCTACCATATTTTTGAAAATATCCTCCACTTTGTATTCAGGTGGGAATGAAATATTGTTCAAGTAGGTTGACTTTTTAATATTTTCATTGATATCAAAGGCTAAAACACTTCTGTTTTTAAATTGTTGTTTAACGAAATAAGCAATTATGCCATTTCCACACGGCGCGTCAACAATTTTTGATGCATCGGAAACCTCTGTTAGCAAGGCTTCCAGCGATTTATTGATTTCTTTAGCCCAAAGATTTTGAGGATATTTATGCTTGAAGTATTGCATCAAATGTTTGATTGATTTCGTTTAAGATGATGTCTGAAACTTTTTTTCTATCATTTGCAATTTGCAGCTTTGGCTGATTTAATAATTCAATGATCTTACTTTCTAATTCTGACCTACTTTTTACATGAAAAATACTAGAATTGTCAATGTTGTATACCAATGATTCTTCTCTTCTTTCATAAGTTATGCAAGGCACATTCATCCATTTTGAATCTAAGGCAACAGTAGAGCCAAAAACAATTGAAATATCAGAAATACTTAATTGATCATGAAGAGTATCGTTTAAATTAGAAGGATTGTATTCTACTATTTTAAAATTATTCAATTCAAAATCTGGCAAAATATAATCAGCTTTCTTCTCATGAGGATGAGGACGTATTAAAAGAAAGTAATTAGGATTATTTTTAATAAAATCATACAAGAAGGTTAAAGTATCCAGCTTAACAAAACGTTTACCTTTAACCGAAAACAACGATATTATTTTTTTATCTTTTAAAGCATCGGCATCTAATTCCAAAGAATTCTGGTATTTGTAATTTCTAACCAAATCTTCAATCAAATGACCAGATATAATAAATTTCTCTTGAGGCAAACCACATTTTTCAACTAGTAGTTTTTTCATTTGTTCATCCCAAATAAACCACTTATCAAAATTTATAAACCCATCTTGCGATTCACCAGATTTAATACCATTCATGGTATTGTAAACGATGGTTTGATTTTTCCTTAAAACTTCTGAGATTATTGCTCCGTATATACCATTCTCTGCTTCGTTTATTAGAGCTACTTTAGGGTTGTAATTCAAAAGAAATTCAGCCGTATGTAAACAATCATTTATTTCATTCCAGTGCAATAAAATGATATTTAACACAAACCAATCATTTCCTCGCACTTTAGCTAGATTGATAGATGGCAAAGCATAATTTATAGTTTTCTTTTCAACAACTTCAATATTCTTATTTCGAATTGCATTGAGCATGTTTCTATCAACTTTTGAATCGATAAAAACTTTGTAATCATTATAATTTTCTACCTCATTAATTATATTCTCGTACAACCCTAACTGGAAATTATTTTTTATATGAATAACTTTATTTGGTGTATGTGTATTTTTGATTCTATTCGAATGTTGTTTCTTAGATACAGAATACCTGGTTCTAAAGTATCTTAAAACAACTGATTTCTTTGAGTACTTATGCAGTCCCTCAATACTAGCTATTTCTACATTTGAAAATTCACGGTTCTTGGCATACCATAAGAAACCTGTTTTAAAATTTGACCAAAACATCGCTTTCTTAATAGCTAAGCTAATGTCATATCCATTCAAAACAAACAATTGAGGAAATTTCTCCTTAAATGAATGGATGATTTTCTCATTCTCTTCCCAAGTATACCAAGTGCTTTCTACTCTATACTTGGTACAATTAAAAAATCTCTCATTTGTATTTTCTGGAGGAATAAAATCTATTTCGTTAAAAAGAAATACATTAACACCACTTCTTCTCGCATTGTCATACATTTTACGAGAAATAAAATTACTGCCAATTAACATCTTAGTTTATATAGTTTTTTAAGTTTTTTACAATTCTTTCTGAGACTTTATCGTTTTCTCCAATATTCTGTATACTTTTCTTCTTCTGCAAAGTTTTTAAATGTTCTTCTAATTCTGACAATTTACTAATATGCTCAATAAAGTCAGATTCCAAAGTATGAATTAATGATGTCGATTTATATTCAAATGTTATGCAAGGCGTTTTTATCCAACTACACTCTAAGGCTACAGTAGATCCAAACACAATGCTCAAATCTGAAATATGCAATAAATCATATAGCGCCGTTTTTGAATTTTTCAGACTTTCATCTATAAATATTACATTTTGTGTTTCAAAATCTGGTCGTATATAATCATCTATTTTTTCTAATGGATGAGGTTTAATTATAATGGTTAAATCATCTCTTTTTTGTATCAATTCATAAAGCAATTTAAAAAGATCAACTTTCTCTTTTCTCATTCCTCTTACTGAAAATACAGATATAACCTTCTTTTCTTTGATGATGTTTAAATCAATTTGAATTGAGTTTCCAAATTGATGATACCTGATATGATCCTCAGCTAGATGCCCTGTCACTATCAGTTTCTCTTCAGGAATAAAACATTTATCAATCAATAGTTGCTTAAGTTCCTTGTCCCATACATACCACTGATCAAAATTAATATCAGCATCATGTGCCTCCCCAGCTTTGATACCATTCATTGTATTAATGACTTTAATATCATCACCAAAGATAGGCTTCATCAAATTTCTAAAAGGAAGATTCTCACCAACATTAATTAATATCTTCTTAATTCCGGTTGACTTGATGTATTTAAATCGATGTATTTCTGAACCTAAATTATGCCAGTTTTGATACAACAAATTGGCCATATATAACTCATCCTTATTTAAATTTAAAGGGATGAAAAGTGACTGTTTTGGTGTATACGAAATCTTTGATAAATTAATCAAAGTGATATTTTCTCTTATATGAAACTTTATGTCCTTTGAAATCTCACCATAATGAAAAACAATGATCTTTTCAGATTTCAATTCTTCAATAATGTATTGGTATAACAATAATTCAAAATCATTATTAACCAGAATTCCTACACTCTCACCTAAATTTCTGAACGCTTGATTGTCTTCAATTGTGCCGGATTTCCCTTTGAAATTATTGTCGTAAAACAATTTGAAGTATTTTAGCAATCCTCGAAATTTACTGCCATAAGTATAACTCGTTAGATCGTGTATCTCATGACCTTTAAAATTGGTCTCCAGACAATGCTTAATAGCACCAATTCTATAATTCGTCCAGAACATCAACTTTGCAGCAGATGGTCTAACATCTATACCATCTATTTTCAGATGTCTTGATGCTTTATTCCACAAACTGTCAAGTATGCTTTCATTGAAACGATAAGCTTGCCAAGTACCCTCCACTCTAAAAATTTCAGCATTAATAATTTCCACATTATCAACCAGTTGTCTTAATTTACTTTCATTACAAACAACTTTATTGATCTGTTTTGACTGTATATACTCAAGATGTATATTGTCAAGAACGTCTACTGCTAAAACTCTGTACTTAGTCAACTTTATTTACTAACTTCTTAGTTATAAATTCTTCAGTCCTTTCCATAGAAGTAAATGTTGCTCCACCTATATGAGGAGTAATTATAATATTATACTTCTGTGTAGCTTTCAGTATAGTTTCTAAGTTTTTTTGTGAAGATTGTTCTTCTCTTATAACATCTAAAGCCAAAGCTTTAAAATGTCCTTTTGAAGCAAGTTTTACAAGTAAATTTTCATCTGTTAATTCAGCTCTAGCCGTATTGATAAATGTTTTTCCTTTCATCAATTCTAACTCTTTAGATCCAATAATTTCACCTTGATTACTGTCAAAGTTAGCTGATAGAACAATTGAATCTGCCCATTTTATTAGTGCTGATTTAGTTTTATATGCTTTAGCATTATCTATTTTGATTTTAGAATTGATGTCGTAATAACCAACTTTTGCTCCCATAGCGTTTAAATATTTGGATAATATGCTACCAACTCTTCCCATGCCAATGATTCCAACTTTACTATTATAAATTTCAAAACCTTTGTATGGCTCTCTATTCCAAACTGAATTCTTGGTATTTAAAAATGCAGATTTATAATTCCTATTAAGTGAAATCAATACACCTAATGTATGTTCTGGTGTGGCTCTAATTGTTCTCAAAAAAGCAGTTTCACCTTTTAAAGAAATAATCTCAATACCATGTTTGTTGCAATAGACAGTATCAATATGATTTAATCCTGTTGTTGGAGAACAAATATATCTAAGCTTTTTAGCTTTAGACAAAAGTGCTTTATTGATATCAAAATTTAAACGTACAAAAAGAACTTCCTTATCCTTAACAAAAGTGTCCAAATGTTTGCCATCAAATAGGCTAACTTGGCCTAATTTAGTAAGTCTCTTGATGGCTTTACTTGAGAAATCTGACGGTTCTAAAATACCAATTTTCATAGTAGCTTTCTCAAAAGTTCTAAATCTTCCATTGTATCAACATTAACAGATTTATTTTTATCCATCACATACATTAATGGCTTTTCACCAATAACAAATCCATTGTATATCAACTCTGCTTTTGATATATAAATGCATCCATTTCTTACATATGTAGAACCATGGTCTTGCCTTCTAACTCCCTTGTTGTGTAAGGGACTTACAGGTGTTGAAGTTTTACCATCTTCATCTAATTTATAAATAACCAAATCGTTGATGTATTCTTCTTCGTAAGCTGAAATTAAGCTATCATTTTTAGATGACATAAACATGTTTAATGCTGCAATTAAATCATCTGAGGTTCGCATTGGAGAAGTGGGTTGCAACAACAAAATGGCATCATAATATATCCCTTGGTGTTTGAAATAATCAAGAGCGTGAATCATAAATTCTACAGATTTTGCTTTATCTCCTGATATGTCATCGGGCCTTAAAAAAGGTACTTCTGCGCCTAATTTAATTGAAATATCAGCTATTTCCTGTGAATCTGTTGACACTATTACTTTATCAATTAAACCTTGCTTCATTACACTTAATGCTGGTTCAATAGTGTAAGATATTAAAGGTTTACCACTAACATCAATAATGTTCTTTTTAGGTATTCCTTTAGAACCTCCTCTTGCTGGAATAACACAAAGAATTTTCATACCAATATTATAATTCTAAAAATTTTTGAAGTAAATGCAGACCATCAACCCCGCTTTTTTCAGGATGAAATTGAGTTCCCATCACATTGTTATTGATTACGGATGCAGCGAACTCTAAAGTTCCAAATTTACTTAAAGCAAGTACATTATCGGGGTTGCTTGGCTGAGCATAGTAAGAATGTACGAAGTAAAAACAAGATTCTGGTTCAGTATCCTTCAAAATACTTGATTGCCATTTATTGGCATCAGGAGGATATATACTGTGCCAATTGATATTAGGCACTTTGAATCCTTGCATATCTTTTGGCAATGGCAATACCTTGCCTTCTATCAAATTGATGCCTGCGGTTAATTGATGTTCATGTCCTTCGCTTAGCAACATTTGCATGCCCAAACAAACACCAAAGAGAGGCTTTCCAGTTTTTACAAAGTCTCTGATGGTCTCTACCAAATGTCTTTTATTAAGTTCAGCCATACCATCAGGAAAAGCACCAACACCTGGCAAAACAAGATAATCAGATTTTAAGATTGCTTCAGGTGTCTCTACAATATCAACCTTAGCACCCACATGTTCGAATGCTCTGGTAATACTTAGCAGATTACTCATGCCATAATCTATAATTGAAACCGACTTACTCATTATCTTACTCGAATTCCTGAAGCTTTTGCTTCTTCTTTAATTGCTGAAATTGTTGTTCTATCGTAATGCAAAGCTTTTGCAACGGCTACTGCATCGGCACCACTGTTGATTGCATCCACAAAATCTTTTGGTTTGCCGTAGCCGCCACTTACTATTACTGGAATAGAAACAGCTTTTGAAACACGTTCTATCAATTCTGTGTCCATTCCTTTTTCCAAACCTTCATGATCGATACATGTCAGTAATATCTCGCCGGCGCCTAACTCTTCACCTTTTTGAGCCCACTCAACTACGTCAATATCTGTTTTCTCACGAGCAACATCATACCAAACAGAATAAGAATTGTCTTTGTTTCTTTTTGCTTGAATAGATAATACCATGCACTGGTTGCCAAATTTTGATGCAACTTCAGAAATGATTTGAGGTGTTTTTACAGCTTGTGAACAAATGGCTACTTTATCTGCTCCACTTCTCAAAATATCAAAAGCATTTTCAACAGAACGAATACCTCCACCAACTGTTATTGGCACGAATACATTGTCTGTTGTCTTTTTAATAATTTCTTTTAGAGAATCTCTATCATACAAGCTTGCTACTGCATCAACATATATTATCTCATCAACGCCTTGCTCGTAATATTTGAAGCAATAATCATTGGGGTGAGCATTTAAAAATCGCCATCCTTCAAGATGTATTCCCTTCACCAATCTTTGACCCTTAATATCTAATCTTGCTATGACTCTTTTCATTGTCTATTCTATTAAGACACTTTGTGTTTTAGTGTCCATTCACCATTTACTTTTTCCCATAAATGTGGTGAGCGTGCTTTATCAATGATTTCCCAATATCTTTCTTCTGTGATACCCATATAATCCAATACTTCTTGGAAGTACTTTTTAGGGAATTCACCATCATATTTATTGATCAATTCTATACCTTCTTCTCTTGAAATAAATCCATCTCTGATGTCTCTATTAACATCGTTCATAGCCCTTCCTTGACCAAATTTAATGAACATGGTATAGTAATGTTGACCGTCAATTTTATCGTCTAAGCTGGCAAATTTTGTATAGGTTCCTTCGCTACGACCGTCAGGGTTTGAAGCAAATCCTGAATGCTCCATGGCATAGTAATAATTCTCTTGAGGTGACCAATTTTTATAGAAACTGTAGAAGTGAACTTCTATGCCAGCTTTTCTAATTTCTGTTTCATCCAATGGCTTGTATAAGAACAAATCCTTATCCTCAATGCCATAATCTTTTAAATCCTTGATGTGAACACCTCCGAAATACAAATCCTCACCAGGTTTTTGACAGAAGTGTGAATTGTCCATTAACGGACTTAAATTTTCATCAAATTTGTTATGAGCTTCTGCTTGATTCTCACCATACATAATCAATGGTACATCGTATTGCAAAGCAGCTCTTGGAGCCACATTTTTCTGTCCAATGATGAATGGTTGAAATGGATTCACAAGATTTTCGAATGCCAATTTGGTAAGCGTTCTGTGCACTTTACCATTAGGTGTCACTAAGATGTTATCGAAACCAGCATCAATCATACTCTGGAAATTTTTCCAGCCGATTTCTGTGTATTGATGAGGTGCCCAAGTTACAGTTAATGGATTCATGCCATATTTGTGTTTCAATTGGTGAGCAACATAAAAACTGTCTTTACCACCGCTTGAAGGCACTATCACATCGTATCTGCCATCGTTTCTTCTGAATCTGTTACAAAGCTCTTCTAATTGCTTTTCTCTTTCATTCCAATCAATGGTTTTCTTGAATTCAAACCATTTGCAAGTATCACAAATACCGTCATCTCCAAATCCAACTGTTTCTGTGTCTTTGGTTGTTTTTTTAGAAAACTCTCTTTTGGTACTTGGGCGTTGGTTTGAGATACAACATTTCTTACAAAAAATGACTTGTTCTGGTAAACCGTGAAGTGTATTTGACATATTTTTTGATTTATTAATAGCTGATGACCTTTTTAATTTCAGTTTGTGCTACTGATAGCACATCTGCAATGGCCTGACCAGCAGAGCCATCTCCATATAGATGTTCTTCTTGATACGGCCCGTGTGCTATCTGAGTTTTTATAGCATTCATGAGGTTGTTTTTATCATAATCAGTGTCTATGACATTCATTCCTCTTAATCTTCTGTTTTGTCTAGATCCAATATTGACAACCGGAACACCAAGATAAGAACATTCTCTTATTCCAACACTGCTATTGCCAATTAGACATTTAGCATGCGTCAATAATTTAAGAAAATCTCCTCCTTCCATATTTTTGAAAAACCTCAATTGATTGTTTGGATTTTCTTCTCTGTAAGATCTCAAAGCATTACTTGTTCCATCACTACCAGCATCTGGATTTGGCCAGAACCAGAATGTTGGAATATTTAATTCATGTATGATATTAACCAGTATTTCAGCTTGTCTTTTAGATTCGTCGAACTCAGTTGTTACAGGATGTTGCATCACAACAATATAATCTTCATGGATGTCTATCAATTTTCCAACCCCTCCGTACTTTTTACATGGATCAAAGTCCATTTTAGAATGGTCTCTAACAGATTTAGCAATATCTATACTTGGACATCCTGTGATAAATATTTTGTGCTCATACTCGCCCATTTTAATCAATCTTTGTTTTGCATCATCGTTAGATACCAAATGCAAATCGGCAAGTTTAGAAATAGCGTGTCTAACTTTTTCATCGATATTACCTGTTACCTCTCCACCTTGTATGTGCACCAAAGGAATGTTCATATAACTGGCTGCTATTGCGGTTGCCATAGTTTCATATCTATCTCCAATAGTGCAAACCATATCGGGTTTTAAATTATCGAATGTGGTTGCAAGCTCCATTATACCAATACCGGTAGTTTTAGCAGAACTTGTAAGGGTTGCACCCTCTATAACCATATATACTTTCTCTGCAATTTCGAATCCATCCGATTCTATGAAATTAACTGTTGAACCGTATCTATCAAGTAATGCAGATGCAGCAACAACCAATTGAAGCTCGAGTTGAGGATGATCTTTAATGGCTTTAAGAGCTGTTCTTACTCTGCTATAACTTGGTCTAGCCGTTATAATGACACATATCTTGCGCTTTTTCATTCTTAGTTAATGTCTGTTAAATTGATAAATGAGCCTGAGCCTAAATCTTTGTTGAGTGTCTTACCAACAATGTCCATGTAATGTTGTGCAACTACTCCTCTATCTCCTGGCTTTCTAGTTTCTAGATCATCTATAGCTATCACGTGTCCAGCCTTAACATCCTTGTTAATCGACAACGATTTTCCAAACATGGTTTTTAATTCGATGAATTGAGACGAAACCGATTTGTCAATAGGATTTTTTAAGGCTGTTTCTATACTTCTTACACCTTCCACCAATTGTTTAAAATCAGCAATGGTTAAAGAAGAGCCGGCATCTGGACCAAACATGGTTTTATCATATACAACATGCATTTCCATCAATTCGGCACCCAAGGTAGCTGCTGCTATTCCAGCATATATTTTTCCAGAATGATCACTTAAACCAACTTTGGTCTCAAATCTATTTTTTAGTTCATTTAAAACGTTTAAGCCGTATTTTTCTGCTGGAGTTGGGTAGGCAGTAGTGCATTGAAAAACCGCATCTGTAACTCCACCTTTCATTTTTATAAAATCAAACGCTGCTTGAAGTTCGTCAAAGCTACTCATGCCACTTGAAAGCAAAATAGGCTTTTTTGTTTGACAGATTTTATCCAACATCAAATAATTGTTTACCTCACCACTAGCAATTTTATAACGGTCTACTTTTAATTGCTCCATCCATTCTACTGCTTGAATTGAAAATGGTGAACAAAGGAATCTTAAACCTTTATCTTCACAATGTGTTTTTAATCCTACCCATTGGTCAAACGTAAATCCCATTCTTGCCCAATAGTCGAAACGTGTTTTGTCTTCGTAGCTAAAATTTACTCTGAATTGTTCAAATTCACTGCTTTCAGCTGATGCTATATGCATTTGAAACTTTACAGTATCAACTCCAGTAGTGGCCAAAGAATCTATATACGAATGAGCAATTCCCAAGCTTCCATCGTGGGCTTGAGCAATTTCAGCTATGATTTCTATAGACGACTGATTAGGCATTAAATTAATTGAGCAAATGTACTGTCAAATACTTGTATACTAAAACTCTCTTTTCAACGGTTCAAGGGAATTTTCATCGAATGCATACATTTTTAAACACCTTTTTGAAGTGTCTCAAACAAATGCTTATAGTTCGATTCCATATTGAATGTCTTCATCCAATAATCTCTTACTTTTATTCTAAAATCATTTGTGTTTTTTTCGGATTCAAACATGTCAATAATTGATTTTGCAATTTCAATTGGACTTGAATCATTTGGAATCAAAACACCAGATTGAGGAGTTACAATTTCTTTGCATCCTCCTGCATCTGTCGAAATGACTGGTATGCCAAAACTGATAGCCTCCATCATGCTAACAGGTATCCCTTCAGATTCTGAAACACTAATGAAAGCTGTTATGGGGGTCAGTTCATAAAACTTGTAAATATCTTCGTTATCCATTGCTCCCATAGACGTGTGTTGAATGTTTTTACAATGGATAAGTTCTTCTTTTGCCTTGATGTACTTTGGAATCGTTTCGTCATTTTTTGCATCCAAATTTTCATCTCCCAAATGAAACCACTTACAAGGAATATCAATGTATTTTAATGCTTCTGCAATCAAATGTATACGCTTTACATCCCTTATCTTAGCACAACTGACTATCACCAATTCATCTTTAACAAATGGATTCATTTTTTCGTGATAAAATGAACCTAAATAGATTGTTTGTATTTTTGAAGCGTATTTTTTGTATCTCTGCTTTAAATACTCTGTTCCAGCTTTTGATACAGAAAATACCCCATTTAGAAATGAAAGTTGATAATGTCTAAACAAGACTTTACCTGAAAGAGAACTTCTTTCTTCAAACACATCGCCGCCATGTGCTCTGCTGAATATTTTTTGAGTAAATCCTATTTCCTTTAACCTAGCTAAATAGATGCAATCGTAAAACCAAAAAGCGTAGAATGGCACATTGCTATAGTCGATGTCTTTATATGCTTTCAGCACCCTCATCACTTCGTTGGCCTTATAGTAATTAGAGCCAATAACTGCAATAGATTGCTTAAGTGATAACAATTTTCCAGTTGCTAAGCATTCAGATACAAATCGTATTATTATGCCAAAGAAATTTTGAATCAATATCTTCTTTAGATTCAGGTTTTTCCAATTGATAAATGATTCAAACGCTTTGACGTTATTAGGCAAATCATTTTTGTTATCAATGCTCTCAGTTGACAATAAAATCACCTCATCATATTCTGAAGCAAGCTCTCTGATATCATTGATAACAAATGATGTTTCTGTGTCTTCTACAAAATATACTAAGGTAGAGCTCAATTTATTTTTTTTTGAAAATGATTATCTCACCAAAACTAGTATCTCTCTGATAAATAGAAGGAATATTTGAATTGAATTGTTTGTACAATTCCTCTTGATGCCCAACATAAATATTTGGTTTTTCTTTTAACATTCGCTCAGGTAAGCGTTTGTAAAACACCAATACATCGTTGTTTTCGGTATACATGTTTTCTGGCTTATCACTATACCAATAAAATGCAGTGCTAGTCTCATCTTGGGATTTTCCTTCAAATGGATGGTAAATGTCTACTTTTACAAAGTCTTCAAATGGATAAAGCAAAGAGCCATCGGTAGCAACTCTTGAATTTGGGTACTTGTTTTTGATATAACCAATGGCTTGTTTACTCCATTTTGTATTTTTTTCTACCTCTTCTGATTTTGCTAATTGTAAAAATAAAGGCATTTCTCTGGTTAAAGAGAAAAATACAGATGAACTTATAAATATCATCAAATACGTTATCAATACTGTTTTCTGACGTTTTGCTTCTATTTGTGCGATACTTATCAATGAACCAACTACCATGAAAATATAGGCAGTCCATAAATAGTGTGGCCATAGTCTCTTTGTTTTAATCATGATAACAAAGGCCATTAATAATCCCATTCCTAATAAAAGTGATGCGGCAAAATCTTTTGTTTTCATCTCGTGTTTTATCGATTTAAACAACAGAAATCCAACGAACACAATAAAAGGAATTGCAAGTGCTCCCACTCCCAAATACGAACCCCCTAAACCGCTATCCATCCAATGAAGTACGTCTAAATTTGCATTGTCATATCCTTTTTCAGTACCTCCAAATGTTTCGTGCAAGTATGTTTGCAAAAAAATTGGTCGTACAACTGAAAGTGCCAAACAAGGCACAGCTATGATCAGTCCGATTACAAATCCAACAATTGCCTTAATGGATGGCATTAAATAGGATTTTAGTTCAAATTTTGAATCTTGTAAGAATGGAATTAGGCATATTACTGGCAGCATCAATAGCACATTAAACTTAATACCATAAGCAATGCCTAATAAAATAAAATACCATGAAAATTTATAGTTGTTGGTTTTAAAACGCTTAAAAAACCAGGTCAGAAAAAACAACTGCAATGGCTCAGGTTTTGGCATCATGATAAAATACATGGTAAAGTATAAAAGAGCTACAGAAATAAACAACAACCATTTTT
The DNA here is from genome assembly GCA_964438995.1 of uncultured Chitinophaga sp. Taxonomy (GTDB): domain Bacteria; phylum Bacteroidota; class Bacteroidia; order NS11-12g; family UBA955; genus JABMMZ01. The sequence continues at coordinate 71,079 of CAYTMQ010000010.1, read as the reverse complement.
GCCATTGTTTTTCAAAAAAAGTATTGGCTAATAGAATCAGTGATGCAGCAATTAGAAACGCATGAAACAATCTAATGGTAAGAACCATTCCTTTAACACCAAACACTACAAATGGAATATAGGCAATTAATGCGTCCAAATAGAACATGATTCTTCCATAATACAACGCATTGCCACTTATAACCGCCATAAAAAAGTGTTTGAACGATACAGGATGTATGATTGAGTAGACTTCTTTTACAGCTATGTACTCATCATGACCAGCAATAACGGTATTGATGTTTGAACCATCTAAAAATTGAAGATTTAATACTATTGAAATTATAGCGAAAGCAATAGTAAAGACAGTTTCTGGTAAATACTTACTGAATATTTTTTGCATAAATTATTGCTTGCCTAATTTTTGTTTGAGTTCGAAAATATAATTGAAACTTCTTTTAATCAGTTTCCATTTGGTTTTAAAAGAACTTCCGCTGCCACCTTTAGCTTCACCTGCAACTCTTTTAGCAAAATAGACTGGGAAATCAATGATTTTTCCATGTTTCTTAGCGCAGTAAAGAAAGTACAAATCCAAAGAAAAATCGTGTGGGGCATGCTCATGAAATTGATAGAAAAAATTTCTATTAAACATTTTTGGCTGAGCATTGATTTCTGTTAATCTAGTACCTAAAACCAAAGAAGCCAACATGCCCATTCCATAAGAAAAAATTGCTTCAGAAACTTTCCTATTTTTTCTAAAACCTTTAACAAGAGTCATGTCATTGTTTGAGGTTTGATACAATTCAAATGCTTTTAAAACATCCAAAGGATCTGTTTGTCTATCAGCATGGGTAACAGACAAAACTTCTCCGCTAGCAGCTCTTAATCCAGTTAAAATACCATATCCATAACCGATGTTTTTCTCAACTTTTACGACTTTAAATACGGATTGGTCTCTTTTTGAAAGTTCGTCTGAAAACACTGCATCTGAACCATCTGTTGAACCATTGTTTACCAAAATAATTTCAAGATTACTGCTCTTCTCATAAAGCCTGTCTAAACGCTCAAACAAAGCATTTAGATTATCTTTTTCATTGTAGCAAGGTAAAATAACAGATAACAACATTATGAAAGTATTTGTTTAAAAGCCTTATCCCAATATAAAAAAGTTTCATAATCGTTAGGAGTACCCCAACACACGTAATGCTCTATTTCAAATACTTTAACTTTATAGCCAAGTTCAATCATATCATTCATACACTCGTCAACATAGAACTCATTGTTGACACGTTTGTTATTGGCAATCATGTGTTCTGCTGCTTCAACAAAATAACGACCTTTTTTGAACCAAAATGTGCCTACTACAGCATGGTCGTTTAACGGTTTATTGCTTAATGGAACCTTTACACTAACGTTTTGAACGATATTATCGTCATCAACTTTCACCCATCCATAAGCTTGAGGTTTTGCAACAACAGCATTGTTGTTTCTAAATGTAAAAATCACCGCATCAACATCATTCTTAACAGTGTCAAACTGATTTCTGTCGTATATCATTCCATTGTCACTTGCTCCTATAACCAATTCTTCATCGTTATTGATGAAGTTTTTGGCTTCTAAACAAGTTACAGCTTGTCCTTCTGTTAGATGATCTAATACAACTATTTTAGGGTCTTTAAAATGCTTTTGTAGATGTTGATCAATTTGGAAGTCTTTAATTTGAAAATCTCTTACAACAAATACATAATCGTTGCTATCTGGTAAAGCTTTAGCAGCGCTAACTACCATTGGCAAACCCAACACTGGCAATAAAGGCTTTGGTGTTGTATAACCTTGTTCAGAAAACCTGCTCCCAGCTCCAGCCATTGGAATTAATGCTATCATTTTTGTGTGTTTTCGTAAAACGTTATAATGTTGTTCCACATTAAATATTCTTCTAAATCTTTTGGTGTTCCCCATTGGCAGAAATATGGAACTTTATCATAAACCAATGTTTTTAAACCATCTCTAACCATAAGATTGTAAACCAAACTAACATAAAATTCGCCATTCAAATGGACATTTTCATCTATCATCATTTGAAAATACTTCTTAACATGACTACCCTTGCCAAAATAATAGGTACCTCCAGAATGAAACGCTTTGGTTTTATCGTTTTCAAAAGAAAATTTTTCTCTAATTTCTAACAACATACCATTTTCATCTCTTTTGCATGATGCATAAAGATTTTCTGGATGTAAAAGATGAGGATGAAACCCAGTATAGCAAGGTATTGCTCCATCGCATTTCAAAGATTTTACAGTTTGTTTAAAATCCTCAAAATCCCAAATCTGATAAAAATCACAATAGTTTACTATTACTTCTTCTTCATCATGTATGTCATCAAATGCTTTGGTTACGGCGTAAACAGGACCAAACTTATGTCCTTCAATACCAATAATTTTACCATTTGGACATATACGGTTAAGTTCGCTTTTTAAGTTTGTGGATACCAAATGTTCGTTACGGCAAATAAATATAAAATCATTCTCTCCCGGAAACATGCTCAGTACCCATTCAATAATGGGTTTTCCATGCACTCTAATAAGAGGTTTAATATCTTGGTAGCCTGCATCTGCAAAACGTTTTCCCAGGCCTGAAAGAGGAATTACAATTTTCACTTTATTGAATGTTTTTTCTGTGTTTTTCCATTTCCATATTATTGATGTAATCTATTTCACTGCCACCAATAAAGTCAATAGTCGTTTCATTCTGTATTAAATAGTCATATAAAAACAGATACGCTGTCATGGTTTCATGTATAGATATTGCTTCTCTATAAGTACCTTTATAATTGATTGAAAATGCTTGAGAAATGGCTATTTTCTTATCTGAAGACCCATCTAAATCGTCAATCTGATCATTAAAAAATACTGTTTGATCAGGAAATAAAACCTGTTCGAAAAAAGCGGCTTTTGACTTGTATTTCAAAAGCAATGCATTGACAAATTCATCTTGAGGTTTCCAGAAATTGTCTCCAATATTGATGATATCAGTATTTGGATATTCTGACTCAATATTAAGCAAGTCTTGAATGGCAGAATCCAAATCAAATAATAAGTTGCTGCATGCTATCGCATCATCTGCATGAGCTATTATGCCATGATTGGCCAAGAAAAACAATTTAGGTTTTTGTCTTCCCTCAGATTCTGCCTTTTTTAAAGCTGATGTAACCAAATATGAAAGTCCGAAACCCGGACTTACAAAAGGGATTTCAGCCATTTCAACTTTTAATATTTCTTTTAAAAGAGTAATGTATTGGGTCCTGTTTTTATTGCAATTGATTAAGTTGGTCCATACAGAATGAGTGTGCACGACATAACGGTCTAAAACTGCATGAAAACCAGTTTCCATTGAAGGTTTTGGAAACTTATTTTGAAAAGCATCCGACAAAATATTTTCTTGAATAATTTCAAGCATATTCTTCTCTTCAATTACCTTATCTACTGGATTAACTGAATAGAAATAATTCCTTATATTTAAATAATTTACAGCTGAAATACCTTTCTCAAAGTTCATTTCTTCGAATCTAAATCCAGAAGCTTTAATAAACATTTCACCAGAAGAATTTTTATAAGACGTGTTTCCACCTGGTCCTTGAATCAAATCTGGACGCTTTATAAAAGGCTTTGTTAATTCTAAAAGTTCAGATTTAGCCTCTTGCATGTATTTCCTTATTTTTCAATTTATTAAAAATTACAAACGTTGTTATCAACTGTAATATACCTTCAAAATTATCTTTCCAATCTGGGCTATAAATTCCAATATCTTCCAATTCTGGAATGAATCTCTCTGAAACATTTTCTATTTGTTCTTTTGAAATCTCCCCTTTAAATATAATTTGTTGATTGTCATTTTCATACATATGTTCAATGATCAATCCTTTTATACTTGACACATGGTCTAAAAGTGCATCTAGTTCCACTTCATTTGAAATCGTAATTTTCAAACCAATTTCTGGTTCAATTGATTGATTGAGCGGGTCGATGTCGTTTAAAGGATAAAATTTTGCAATGATATCGGCATGAGAAGCTTGAGATTTGATGTATTTCTCAGAATCTTCTTCTCTCATCTTCAATTGTTCAAGCACTTTTTCGGGCGAATATCCTCTCTTAGCTACATCCCTTTGAACTTTCCACCAGGTTCTAAGTTGTTCATCAGGTTCCATGAAAATTTTCAAATCATAGACACTAGCTTGATTGCTCAGATAAAACGAATGTAAACCTTCAAACACTATCAATTTATTAGGTTTAATAAATTTAGGTAAAGTGAATTTTCCAGTGCTGTGGTCGTAGTTTCTCCGCTTAATGGATCTTCCAGATTTCAATTCTCTTGCGTGTGCTAAATCCTCATGAATTTTATTGGCCCTTGGGTCAAGGTGAGTATACACATTCCAATTTTCATTTCCTCTTTCCCATTTGTGCATGTCATCACCTCTAATAATACTAGTGTTATAGGGCTCGAAAACGCTCGAAAGAGCATTACTTAAGGTCGACTTACCACTGGCAGAATCTCCACCTATGCCAATAAGATAAGGTTGTGATAAGAACTTTGTTTGTATGTTGTTGCCAATACCATTTTTAAACACCAAATAAGCCATCAACAATAAAGTAGTTTGAAGCAAAGTGAAAACAATATTAAGAAGCTTGTCAAAATTTCCTGATGCTTCTGCATAATTAGATTGTTCTCCAAAATTGAATGCAACTAAATAGTCAGAATCCTTTATCAAACCAAAATAAGCAAAATACAAAAACGACAATAGTACGAGCATATATTTTTCTTTATTGGTGTGCTTGATTGAGAAGTAAGCCAGTAAAGGGAGTATCCAATAGTACCAACCTTGCATGGGTGCTATCATCAATGTCAATGCTAAAAAAGTAAAAGCTAAAAACAAGATCAATTGATCTCGGTTAACGAATTTAAATGTGAAATAATACAATATCAGCGTGAAATAAACTGCCGGTATAAAATAGATTTTCAGATTGGCATTAAACTGATAAAACAAATCAAATATTTGCTGTTGAACAGGATTGTCGTATACCATTTTTAACATGCCAGTACTGTTTAAGAATGGAGCATTTACGATAGCTACAACTGCTATTAAACCTCCAAAAGACAAAGCAATAGTGCTTAACTTTACTTGATTTGCCCTATACAAATACAACATATAAAAAGGCAAAACAAGCAACATATTTGTTTTACATGTTATAGCTATACCGAGCAATAAAAATGCATATATCCATTTGTTCTTAAATAGTAGATACAAAGAAGCAATCAATGCTGCCATTGGTATAACGTCTAATTGCCCATGGAAGTAATTGATATATATTAACACTGGAGATAACCAATACCATATTAGAACTTGTCGTGTTTTGGTTTTTAACCATCTTATTAAAACTACAAGAATTACCATATCCGCAAAGAACAAAGGCAATCTGTAAATCAAACTATCTATAATTGTAAAAACCTCATGATTGCCTGGAAATAGGGGCCATACAATCATTCTTGGCAATGAGAATATCCATAACATCATTGGTGGGTATGGGAATTCATTTCCATTGCCATTGATGTAAAAATAGGTATAAGGATCATCGAATCCGGATTCAATAAAATAATTGGCAAATGGTGCAAACAAATCGCGCATAAATGCAGAAGAAAACATGACTGCAATGGTCAATTTAATGACTACACCTGCCCAAAACAATCTAGATTTACCTAGTGGGATTTTACTTCTTCCTCTTTTATCTAATAGTATTGACATCTGGTTTATTCTATAGAATCTGTAACTAAATATGCTCTAATGCCCATATCTAAGGCCCCTTGATAATCTTTTGATTTGCTATCTCCAATCATGATGACGTCATCTGCTTCAACTTTGAGTTTTTCTAATGCCAATTTAAATATAGTTGGATTGGGTTTTTCAACTCCAGCTTCTTCAGAGCTAACCAGAAAATCGAAGTACTTACTTAAATTTAATGTTTGCCATTTTTGAAGTTGAATTTGAGCCGTTAAATCTGTTACTATAGCGGCTTTTAGACCTAAAGATTTAAATTGAGATACAAATTCAATTACTCCATTTCTGAATTGCATAGAGGCTAGAAAGGTATTCCAATAACATGCTTCCAATTCTAAAGCAAACTCGGCATTTGTACAACCAAAATAACTTTCATATATTTTTTGTAAATATAACAATCTTGAATGCGAAGCGCCTTGATTATGTAAGTCATGATGCACTCTATCTCTCGACAATTTCCATAGACGTTTAAACTCTTCTGCAGGTATTTGGTACTTAGTAGAGGCCAAATTAACACATGCTTCATAAGATTTTTGATGAACAGGTTCGTATTGGTAAATGGTATCGTCCAAATCCATCAAAACAGCTTTAATGCCTGTCAAATCAATTTCCTTCCAATTGCTAATTACCATAAATCTGGTCGCTTAGTACACACTGCATCTATCTCCATTCCGATCAGTTGTACTTTAAATTCTTCAATTCTACTTACATCATAGCCTTGTAATTCTGGAGATACTAAGCAAAGTTTAAAATGTTGTTTTAAGATGTTATAATTATCTTTGTTAAGTGGCAAATTTGTGAAGCAATCTACCCATACCCAATCTACTTTTCCTGCAAATTTTTGAACAAATTCTATAGGTTCGAATTCAGAAAAACGTACTGCCATTTTGGTAATACCTTTTCTCATATATTTAATCAGAAATGGCAATGATAGGTCGAGAAAAAAGTAATTGTCAATTTGATGTTGCTCCATCAAATTTAAGATGCGTTCTTCCATGCCTTCAGCTTTAGTATTTAAAATTATCAAACTGTGTCGATAATGTTTGAGCCATTCTTCAAAATTTTCTCCATTTTGAAAAGCATCGTGGTGAATGATGATGTTATTTCCATCTGGTCTTAAATCCAACTCAACACCATACTCAATTGGAGTAGAATTCAATTGTTCGATGGTATTGATTCTATGGGCAATTTTTAACATGCTATTCTATGACTTTATCAATAATATAGTTTGGTCGTTTTCTACTTGCATCTAAAGTTCTCCATAAATATTCGCCTATGATACCAAGTGAAATCATTTGAAAAGAAGACACAAATAAAAACACCAACATCATGGTGGTCCAGCCCTCTACTGCTATATTTCCTACCAACTTATTGTACATGATAAAAATAGCGTAAACAATTGAAATTAGTCCGAGAGTTAAACCAGAAATAGAAATGATTCTAATAGGAGCAAATGAAAATGCAACGAATGAATCAACAAACAATTTGATTTTCTTTGATAATGTCCATCTACTCTTGCCTGCTTTTCTTTTAACACGCGAATAAGGTATAGTTACATACTCATATTTCATCCATATTAAAAGATACAAACTATTGGAATTTCTTTCATCCATAGATAGCAATTGGTCTTTTAATTGTTTATCAAATAATACATAATCAAATCCACCCTTAGGTAAATTTTTCAATGCATATTTTCTAACCAAAAATTGAAAGGTATTGGCAAATAACTTTGACAAAAGTGGATCTTCTCGATCTTGACGATTGCCCATAACCAACTTTATGCCTTTTTGCCAATGTTCAAACATCTTTGGCATCAAATCAATAGGGTCTTGTAAATCTGCCGAAATAATAATATTACAATCTCCTGTAGCATATTGCATACCAGCAAGTATGGCATTGTAACTTCCAAAATTTCCTGAAAGTTTCACGATTTTAACTTTATCAGGATATTGGGATTTGAATTGTTTTAGGGTTTCAAAGGTGTTGTCTTTCGAACCATCGTCTACTAAAACATATTCAAACTGAGTACCTGAAGGAAAATTCAGTTCATTTGCAATCAATTCCTTTGAAGTTTCTGGAATGTTTAATTCGTTGTAATAACAAGGAATGATAATTGAAATTTTAGCCATTGTAAAATGTTTTTATTGTATCGATTACTCTCAGTAAATCTGATTCTGGAATACCTTGATATAGTGGCAAACTAAGGGTTGTTTCAGCGATATCTTCAGCAATTGGAAAATCGCCTTTTTTATACCCCAATTCTTTATAAGCTTTTTGTAAATGCGGTGGCACTGGATAGTGAATTATGGTGCCTATTCCTTGTTGTGATAAATAAGATTGAAGTTCATCTCTCCTATTGGTTCTTATTTGATATATGTGATGAACAGTACTACAATCATCTGCACATTTTGGCAATATGATATCACCCACATTTGCTAAACCATCGTCGTAATATTTACCCAATCTTTGTCTTTCTTGATTATGAGCATCCAAGTATTTTAATTTGATAGAAAGCATAGCCGCTTGAACCTCATCCAATCTAGAATTAACACCTTTTATTTCATTATAGTATTTCTTTTCTGAACCATAATTTCTAAGCACCCTAACTTTGTAGTCCAATTGTTCGTCGTTTGTAGTAATCGCGCCAGCGTCTCCAAGAGCACCCAAATTTTTTCCAGGATAAAAACTGCTTCCATTTATATGACCCCAGCTACCAGTAATTTTGCCTTTGTGATATGCGCCTTGTGCTTGAGCATTATCTTCAATAACAAATAGATTGTGTTTTTTAGCAATGTTGCATATAAATTCCAATTCGGCGGCTTGACCATACAAATTCACAGGCATAATGGCCTTAGTTTTAGAAGTAATCTTTTCTTCAATTTTAGTTGGATCAATATTACAGGTTTCTTTTCTTGGTTCAACTGGGATTGGTGTAGCACCAACATATGACACTGCAAGCCAGGAAGCAATATAGGTATTTGATGGAACTATAACTTCGTCACCTTCTTTTATATCAAGTACTTTTAACGATAGAATCAATGCATCTAAACCATTAGCAACACCAATACATGATTTGGTATTTGAATAGTTTGCATATTCATTTTCAAAATCTTTGACCTTACTGCCAAGAATGTACCATCCTGAATCAAATGATGCTTCAAAAGCTTGCATCAATTCAGCCTTCATTGATTGATTGATTTTTAATAAATCGAGATATTGTATGTTCATTGTGATTTTAGCCAATTTTCGTAACCTATACCTTCCCAAGGCATTCCTCTTTCGAAGTTCTCAGGCCAAGGGTAATGCGAAAAACCTGTTTCTTTATTTTTGATGTCTCTAACATCTTTAACTTCTTTGCCTGGACTACCTAGAACCAATTTGTAATCGTTGATTGTACCTCCAACTACTGCTCCAGCTCCAACCAAACAGTGTTTTCCTATTTCAGTACCCGGTAATAAAACTGAACCTACTGCAATTTGTGAATAATCTCCAACAGTGGGACCATTACAAATATTAGATGGAGGTGTTGGATCATTTGTAAATACAACATAAGGGTAAATGAAAACATAATTCCCTATTCTAGATGTTTGACCAATATGAACATTCGAATGCAACCAACAATAATCTCCAAATGTTACATAGCCTTGAATGTCAGAAAGTGTTCCAACTCTACAATTTTTACCGAATACACTTTGCTCTCTTATTGTTACTCTATGACCAGTAGAAAAATTTTCACCAAGTGTAACGCCAGAATATATGATGGCATGACTTCTAATCAATGACCCCTTGCCAATAAGAGTTGTAGGATTTTCGTATGACTTATAATAATAGTCATTTAAAGGTTCACCAATCACACAATCATTTGCAATAATAACATCATCTTCTATAATCACATTGTCGTAAATAGTTGTGTTATCGCCAATCTTCACATTGTTGCCAATTCTAGCTTTCTCGCTGATGTAAACGTTTCGGTTATTGAATTTCATGATTTAATTTTTTTAAAATCTTCGTAAGATCTAACATAGTCCTTTTCGTTGTATAAACTTGATGCTATAACCAATTGAACTGCGTTATGGCTATACTTCATGGTATGCCAACACATTTTTGGCAAATACAGTCCAATATCTGGTTTATCCAACACAAATTCTTGAACGCTACCATCTGTCATTTCTGTCGTCACATCAATTTTACCTGCTGCAGCAATTAAAACCATTTCTGTATCAAAATGCGAATGTCTGCCTCTAGTCACATCCTCTGGTGTATAATACGTCCAAAAAATTCTTTTGATTTCAAATGGTATTTGATTGTGCATCTCTGCTATGGATATATAGCCCAGACCAGACTCTCCTATTCTTTTAAAAGAAATGATCTGTGGAGTTGTGTTATTGTTGATTGTAGTTGACATGGTATAAGTAAATGTTCTCGATTGAGCCTATGAGAGTATATTGACCAAAAATTGGTTTTGATGAGATTATGGTTTTTATGTTGTTGTGCGCCATTTCTTCGATATCCCATTCAGGGTGCAATTCCTTGCCATTCAGATTGTCGGCTGAAAACAAATATGCTCGATTATTGGAATAGTATTTTAAGTTGGCTTTTTCGTATTCTTTGGCATTAATTTTCTTTATAGATTGCCATTTTTCTAGTGGATACAAATTCAAATATGCATCAAAGGTTTTAAACTGATTGTACAATGCAACTCCAGGACTTATTCCAATGCTCACAACATTGCCCTTGTATACTTCTGGATAATTTGTTTTTATAGTTTTAAATGCATCAATTTTATAATAGGATTGAAATGATTGATGGTCTTCATCCTCCTGATTGAAATAATTGTAGAAGCTAGCATTTTCAGCATACACCGAACCATAGTAATCTTTAGGATACAACATACAAACCACCCATAGTAATTGAACAAACAAAAGGGCTTTTTTAGCAAAGTCGTTCTTAATTTGTAATAATAAGTAGGCTAAAAATGCATACCACAGAATCGGCATTAAAGCCCAGAATCTGACTGAAAAATTAAAGTTTTTAATCAATACAATATTGTTTAGAAAAACCGTTAGAAAATACATTAGACCAATCGTCAATGTACCCATAAATATGAGTTTTGATGCCTTCTTATCTTTATTTCTTATTGCAATTATTAAAACAAAAATTGCAACAAAAACTATAGGCAAATGATAGCTATGAAAATGGTAATGGCCAAATAAAAAGGCCAGTACAGAGACACCTAATATCCCTTTAAAATTCAACATCCCAGCTTCTCCTAGATTTTCAATTCTATTAGATTTAAATCCTTCGGCAAATAAAGCAAACATGTTCCATTCGCTTACAATTGTTGTGATGCCTAAAAACACGAAAGGCAATAAAGCAACTATCGAGAATTTAACTGTCTTTGAGTATATCAATACAATAAGATAAAATACAAAGAACATTGGAAACGTGAACATATTGCCAAATGTTAATGAACTGAAGAATGGAAACAATACAATTATCATCCAATGCAGAAAATTCGAGCGTTTGTTGATGATAGATAAAAATGACCAGACCAACAATGGCAATCCAGCAACAGTCAATTCACCACCAGGCCAATATGGCAAACAAGCGAAGGCTAAAGCAACCAAATTATACACTACATCCTGTTGATTGATATAATCTTTGATCAATAACCTCATTCCGATAAATGCTATTAGATGCTGAAATATATAATGAATGCTATACGCCAGAAGGGGTGAGAATATTAAAAACAACAATCTAAAAAAACTAAATACTGACGGTAAACAAGCTCGTGGTAAGGTATCCATGATACCAGAAATTCGAGCATCTGAGTTAGCCCAGAAAACATCTTTTTGACCCATAAAGGTGTATAGAGGAACCAATCCATCCATGTTGTCGTGAATCAAAAATTTTACATCATTTTGGAACACGAATATTGGAGAAAAAAAGTACAGTAAAACCACAAAAGATATGGTTTCATAAGGTTTGTCTGTTAAAATTTTTCTCAGTTTTTCCATGTACTCAAGAATTCTTTAAGTTTTTTCATCTTTGAATTATAGTCTAAATTCAGCTTAGAAAAATTATGCATTTCCAAGCCCAAATTAGTATTGTTAGAAATGTTCTTATACCATTCAATTAATTCATTCATATTGATATCAGAATCATTTGCTGGATACTCTTTACAAAATTTTTCGGCCACTTTAACAGCAGAAAAATCTGGGTCATTGTGCCCATAAATAAAAGGGATGCCCCTAGCACAGTACTCTCTTGACTTGATGGTAGTTGTGCCTTTTAATCCTTTTCTATGCACACCAAGTGCCGCAATGCCTAAATGTATTGAAGGCATTAACTTGTCAATTTCAGCTTTATCAATAAAATCACCTGCAGTGACCAATTCTTGTATACCTAGCGATTGAATCAATTGCTTTTCATGTTCTAAATTTTTCCCATATAGGAACAAATGAAGTTGAATTGGTCCTTGGTATTTGGCCATTCCTTTAAACAATCTATCCAAACCATTAAAATCAGCTTGTGTTACCGCGCCTTTGAGAAATACCATGTTAAATTGGTTCTTGAACAGTGGTTTATCTACAACATTATAATTACCTGTATTGACTGCATCTCCATTGATCAATTTAACATAGTTTTTACCTGCTTTTGAATTTTCATAATTGGCTATATCCATAGAATTGGCAATGCCAAATGCTGCATTATTTCTTATAAATTTACCATATCTCCATTCGTTGAACAATGGCCAATATAAAAATTCTAATCTACTTAATACACTCGAAAGGCTCCATTTAAAAGGGTTTTCTCTGCCGTACAACCTAATTTCCAATGTTTCTGATGTTAGATGCTCAAAAAATATTTTATGGCCCCATTCATTGACCCATTTTGCTATATACTTTCCAGCACCTGGATATCTTACATAGATATAATCTGTCTCAATTTTGTGTTGATTGAAATAGTTGCAAACAGTTTGATGGTATGCTATGCGTTGTTTTGCAGATCTGAAATATGTTTTTGGTACTTTTGGTACACTAATAAATTCAAAACATTCAGTGGCATTATTGTCAAATTCATCGGTGGTAAAAAACAATCCTTTACATTCTACACCATTCGATCTAAGTGCTTGTATCTGTTCAATGACTTTCTTTTGAACCGAACCAGAATTAACACTTGCAGATGTGAAGACGTAAATCAATTTCATTTACTAATTAAATCAAGATTGATGTTTTGCCAAATATCTTTAACTGTTTTGGGCGACCATTTAGAATTTGATTTCCATTCAGATTCTGCCTTCTCTTTCAAATCGACATCTTTTAGATGGTCCATAGCCCAAGATTTCAAATCGCCATTTAACCAATAATCGACAGGACTACCAATACCAACTTTATAAGTTCGCGTTCGCAACGATTCATCCATTTTACCTTTCATGGCTTGTCTCACAATTCTTTTAGTAAATCCATCACCAATCTTACTTGATGTTGGAAGAGAAAATACATATGACACCAACCTCCAATCCATAAACGGCATTCGAATTTCAATGCTGTTAATCATACCAGCTCTATCAAAATTGCGTAACAAAGCTGGTAAAGTATGCTGAAAAAATTCGTTGTAAACCATTCTTTGCTCAATTGGTTTTTCATCAAAAATGTATGGCTTATCACTTAAATGAGGCAATTCAACAGGCAAAAATTCTGAGGTTTCTATCTGCTTTTTAAGGACTTTCTTTACTTTAAATTTCAGAGATGATTCTCTCTGTTTCTTTTCACTTAATTGCTTATCCAATCTAATTCTCAATTCATCTCTTTGATCAGGATGATACAAATTGATCAAAACATCTTTATAAGACACTGCATTGGCATAAGATTGATTCCACAACCCTTCGTTGTACATTGCATATACCATATCTCTATATCCATAAAGCATTTCATCAACACCATGGCCATCCATTGAAACTACCACTCCATTTTTTCTCATGCCTTCATATACAGAGGCAATAGAAGAAATTGGGGCATTTCCAAGGAAATCACACAACTCTGTTTCCCTTTCAATTTTACTTGCAAGATTGTTTACATTGGGTTCTATGTATGTAATATTTCCACCAGTATATTGAGCAGCAAGAGCTGCATATTCTTTTTCATCATGAGGCAAACCTGGAAAGACAGCAGTAAATGCTCTTTGAGCATCTTTGTTAACTCTTCCTAATGTTTCATTTTGCATGATGTCATAAACTGTCGAGTATACTGCTGTAGAATCCAATCCTCCGCTTAGAGCTGTGCCTACCGGTACATCACTAATCAGTCTCAATCTGCAAGCATCTCTCAATAATTCATAAAATTTTTCGGCTTGTTCTTCAAATTTTTTTGGTACATCAGGATGACAATCGTTGATATTCCACCATCTTCTTTGAACAACTTTTTCATTGCGTTTTACAGTCATAAAATGACCTGGTAACAATTGAAGAACGTTGTCAAATATGGTATAGCCTAATCCTTCAATGGCATAAGGATCTATCAAATTTAAATTTAATAATTGTTGATTAAATCCCCTTTTAAATGATTTTAAAAACTTAAATGCTCTTGTCTCTGAGGCGAAAATAAATCGTTTGTTTTCATCATAATTATAGTACAATGGTTTGATACCAAATCTATCTCTTGCCAAAAACAGTTCTTTGTTAAGATTGTCCCAAATTGCAAAAGCCCACATGCCATTAAACTTCTTTAAGCACAAGGGACCCCATTGCAAATATGAAGCTAAGATTACTTCAGTATCAGAGTCAGATTTGAATTGATAACCCAAACCTAACAGTTCATTTTTCAAACTCAGAAAATTAAAAACTTCGCCATTGTATGTGATACAAAATCGGTTTTCAGCATAATACATAGGTTGTTTACCAGATTCGCTCAAATCTAGTATAGACAATCTTCTTTGACCAAGGCCTAAAGTTGATTTGTCCAAAAACTCATAACCATATGCATCCGGACCTCTATGCGTCATTGCATCGGTAAAGACTTTCAGCTCTTCGGTATCTACTGGCTGACCATCTAAATTATATATTCCTGAAATCCCGCACATACAAATCGACTAAAAAATCCACCACTTTTTTCTCTTCACATATACATCATCAAAATCTACTATAGATTGTAATTTATAGCCTTTTGATTTCATTAGTTTTCTAAGAGTTTTATCTTGATAATTATTCTCAACTGTAAATACTGAGATATCAAATTCCTTTTCGTTTAATACAGATAATATTTTTTCTTCACTTCCTTCTACATCAATAGTACAATAATCAATATGAGAGAAGTTGTACTCCTTTAATAAAGTATTGATATCATAAATTTTAATGTCTATCTCAGTTTTTTTACCGTTGTGTTCTTTAATTTCTTTTTCAATTCTTTCTTTGTGTTTATCATTATAGTTATCGGCAATTCCACTTAACATTTCTGAATAACCTTCAATTCTCCAAAATTTTGAAACACCATTTTTATCTGAAATTCCAGCATTGACACATATGCAATTTCTGTTAGATTTTAAACGTTCAAAAACCTCGGGAATAGGTTCAACACAAATGCCAGTCCAACCCAATGTTTTTTCAAAAAAGAAAGAGTTACTTTTATTGACACCGTCATGGGCTCCAATGTCTAAAAAAGTACCCTTTTCAATGCCTTTAAAAAAGTGTTCATAAATGTATTTATCTTGGCCTACTTGGCTGTAATACTTTAATTTTTCCATTTTTATATATTAATTAATTTTTATGCGTTTTTGTCGAAGTTTTTCTATTGGATTTGCGATTGTAATATTAAGTAAATAAGCAAATGCAATTGTTGCAGGAACTACATACAAGCCTTGCTTAGAAAAAGAGATACCTGTAACTGCAAACACCATTATGATCAAACTGTGAGAAAGATAGATAGGATAAGATAATTCACCTATACTATTATCTAGCTTACTCTTTTTGAAATAATTGAACAACATTGGAATTATAAGTGCTAGATAGATATAATAAATTACTTCTTTAACAGAATCTGACAATCCAAATGTTGGTATATCATAAAAAAACAAAGTGTAGAAAACAATAATCACTAAATTGGTCCATACTATGTACTTTGATATGTTTTTATCTTTTAAAAATACCGAAATCTTATATGAAAAATAGCCAATCAAAAAGAACATTAATTCACTTGGGAAAAATCTATATGTCCATGGGTCATTGGTCAATCCAACACCATAAAATATGTACATTCTAATTCCAAATGAAACCAAAAGTGCCGTTAAAATCCATTTCCAGTTCAACTTTAATACAAATGGAGCAATTAGATAAAAGCAAATTTCTATGCCAATAGTCCAAGCTTGAGGTAATAATAAAAAATGATGTAATTGAGGATTCGTCGTTTGAAAATTGCTAGTAAAAAATAAAGAACCATCAGGATTCAATCCCAAAAACATAACTACATCCTGACCAATTACAATCAAATGGGTAATGACTAAGAATATCAAAGATTTTGCATTGACATAAAACTTCTGATACAAATCTAAAGCGAAACCTGAATCACCTAAAATTTGACTACTGAAAAGACAAAATAGTAAAGAGATTACTAAAACCACCCAATATATAGGCATCAATCTCAATAATCGATTTGAAATAAACAGAGAAAATGACCCATTTTTACCAATATATTTCTCTGTCAGAATTAATGACATATAAAATCCAGAAATAATGTAAAAAGCTTCCACGGCGATTTGGCCACCTACCATTGTAATTCCAAAAAAAGGATTGGTATGTGCAATCACAACAGAAACAGCTAAAATAAATCTTATAAAACCCATTAATTTATACTCAGTTTTCTAATCAATAACTTACCCAACATTTGAAATTTTGATTCAATTAAATGGTATGTTATAGCAGATATTATGCATGCTATAAAAAGTACCAAAATGTATCTATAAACAAAATCAAAAATTCCACCTATTTTTATATAATACAAGTCCATTTTCTCTAATAGATGAATAACTGCAAAATGAGATAGATACAAGCTAAAGCTAAATTTTCCAATCTGAAGTAAAGGCCAATTCAACAACAGTCCTTTTGCCCTACTCATGTAAACAAATAAAATTAAAAACATACAACCAAAACAAACGAAATTATCGATCAAGTATCTGCTTTCAAAAAGCAGTGTAAACAAGATAGTACCAACCAATAATATAAGAGTTGATTGATTGATTTGGTCGAAGTTGTACTCCTTTTTTTCAAGGATAAAATACAATACTATTCCCATAGCGAAAATGGGCATCTGATTTGGCAAATAAAAGGTAATGAACAAATCAAATTCCTCTTTATTCGGAACTATCAGATATATACTAAGAAAATAGTTTAAAATGGCTTTGAAAACCATTGATAAAATTAAAAATTTAATGGCATGATCTAAGTTTTTAATTTTTAAAAACACAAATGGTAAAACGACATAGAACATCATTTCTACTCCAATTGACCATCCCCCTGGCACAATATTGTTTAACCATTTAATGCTCCATCCATGTAAAAACAAAGCGTTTAATATTATACCTTCCTTAGTAGGAGAATACATAACAAAAACTGTTGTGTAAAATACCAAAGCGATGTAGTACATTGGAGCTATTCTAAAAAAGCGTCTAATGGCATAATTTAAAAACGGTCGCTTTTCTTTTTCATATCTTGAATTTAATGATAAAAATAGAGTGAAAGCACTGACCATAAAAAACAGTTGTACGCCTTTAGACCCATATTTTAGTACTGACTTAGCCAAATCAGAAATATCTAATGAATTTGATTGTGAAATATGAACAGCCATTACCATTAGTATGGCTATACCCCTCAATGCATCAACATATTTATAATTCTTTTGACTATTGTCTTCTACTAAAACCATCCTTTATTATTTTTAGGTAGTCTTTGTTTGTAATGTTTGTCATATCTGTTTTAATAATCAATATAGCCATTTGTTTGGCCACTTTAAACTGATTGATGTTGTAGTAATACCAAATATTCTTCTTTAGATATCTTACAAAAACTTTATTGACAAATGATTTACTTAGATTGAGTTTAATCTTGTATTTTGAGTATGCAACATGACCAATATTTTTAAAAAATTTGGCTTTCTTTTGGTCGCCAATGCTTTCTAAAAAAGTTAAGAAAGAATTTCCATTTTCAAGGTGCATAATGCTTTCTAGTTGCGCAGTTTTAGTATTGTCATGAATTCTTATACTGCCGATTAGAGCATCAATTTGAACCGATTTTACATCCAATAAATGGATTTTTAAATACAGTTCATAATCCATTGAGAATCTTAAAACACTATTTATACCGCCGCATTCATAATATGCTTTATGACTAAAGAAACAAGCTTGTTGACCATAAGGCATTTCACAGATATAACGTTCATCTAAATAATCATTTGGATGTGGCATATAAGAATATATCTCAGAATCGATGGTCATGATACCATTTCTCCCATGTATAAAATCAACTTCTGGATGTTCTATGATTGTTTTGCCAATGTTATATAAGCCTTCTTTGCACAGTATATCGTCGCTATTAATCCAATTCATAAATGCTCCGCTAGCTATAGCAAATCCTTTAGTTAAGGCATCCGATTGTCCTTTGTCTTTTTCAGACACACATGTACTTATCCAAGGTTTATATGCATTCAATACGTCTATAGTAGAATCCGAACTTGCGCCATCCATCACTATATATTCAATGTTTGGATAGTTTTGCAACACTATCGAACGTATGGTTTCTTCAATAAATTGACCTTGATTGTAACTCGGAGTCACAATACTAATTTTTGGCCAATTCAAGTTTGAATCATAGATTTTTGGATCTACTTCTTCAGACCAAGGCCAGCCTTTTTTGTTAGATTTTGGTAATTCTGTAATTAAACCCATTAATGTTTTAATGTCTTTTGATATTTCTTAAGGCTGTTCCATTTAGAAAACTCGTACCAAGCTGCAAAAACACTTAAAGAAAAACCTCTTAATCCATCTTTATATCCTTTAAGTCCCTTGTATGAATAATAAAATCTAATTAGTGTTTGCTTTAATTGTTCTTTAAAAGAGTATCTTCTTCCGCTATTGTATTGCGCAATGCCTTCTTTTTTCAGATATCTTTTATGCTTTTCAAATAATTGATCCCAACCACTACACCATAGATGTTTATCATAATTTTCGCCAGTAAACGCAATTTTCATTCTGTCGTAACCCTCTTTCATTGCAATACCAGTATGTATATTATCACTTAAAGACACACCTTGCTTTTTAAACAACAACCTGAAAGAAATTAAACCTCCATAAACGGTATAATCAAGTTTCTTGCCTTTAAAGTGATTAAACATAGGCACTCTCACAACCGCAATTTCGGGACCAGCTGTTTCGATTACTTTCTCAATATCCTCTCTTAAGGCTGGTAATATTCTCTCATCTGGATCTATTACGATGAACCAATCGTTTTTGAGTTCAGGTATAAAAATCGGATGTATTTCTTCAATTATAGGAACTCTCTTATGTTCAATATATCTGGTACAATACTTCTCCATAATGGCCTTAGTATTGTCGGTCGACTCTAAGTTAACACCAACTATTTCATCACAGAAATCTATTGATTTTAAACAATCTTCCAATAAGTGACCTTCATTACAGGATGCAATAAACGCTGAAATCGGAAGTTTTTTGGTTTGACTCATCTATAAGGTAATTTGTAAATGCTTTTTAACTTGAAATATTGGGCTACAGATACATTAAAAAAATTTGTCGAATCGGTATCAATATCAATGAATTCTCTTGTAGCAGGCGGACCAATTATATCGTTTGCCTTTAAAACCAAACTTTTGCCTTCATTTTTTTTATACAACTGCTCTCTAACCATCATCTTTTTATAACAAAATGCAGCACCCCATAATTGATAAAAGGCGATGACGATGAACAATGAAATTATTGGAAAATAAAAATAGGAGAAATATCTATTGAGAAATTCGGGCTTTTCAGCTACAAATTTTGCTAGCTCTAATACAAAAAACATCATTGTAAAAAACACAAAATGAATGTTTAAACGAGGCAAGGTGATATAGTACTTTAGCCTAGGTAGATAAAAAAGTATACTTAAAAATGCAGCTATAAGCCATCTAAAATTATACAAATTAGAGAGCAGAGTTTTTGTTTGAGTTCTGTTATTATATAGAAGCATCAATATCCCAGAAAATATTATAACCCAAACCAAGGGGTTATTCAAATAGAAGAACGTATCCATTAATTGATGTAATCTGAAATAGAGTTCGTGAATATTACTAAAGGCTACTTTATCTATTCCACCTTCAATTCTTAATCTATTGGCATTCCCCGGAGCTAACAAAACAACCAACAATCCTAGGAACAAAAATATTGCTGGCAACTTTAAGCTAGAATTCTTTTTGTACCATATTTCTAATACAAACACTGCAATTAAAGACAGAACAGCGCCTGGTGAAGCTATACCGGCTATAAAACAAATTATACTCTTTAATGCCAAATTACTAGAATCAGAATGTGAGACAGTGTATGACAAATACAAAAGAAATACTTCTACAACATACAACATTCCAGTTTGCCAGTATAGTGTTTCTGAGTGAGAATAGAAACCCATAATCCATAAAATAGAAACAAAGAATACGGCCAAAACAAAA
Source organism: uncultured Chitinophaga sp. (assembly GCA_964438995.1). Lineage (GTDB taxonomy): Bacteria > Bacteroidota > Bacteroidia > NS11-12g > UBA955 > JABMMZ01. The sequence continues at coordinate 50,565 of CAYTMQ010000010.1, read as the reverse complement.
GAATCTATGATTCTAAGACCAATTGATCTCTTAAACAATACAACCAACAAAATGCCAGATGAAAAATATAAAATTGTTGCGATGATTGTGGCGATATATGGTTCTTGAGTATACAAGCAATACCTTGAAATCAAGTATCCTAGATTAAGCGAACGGCCATCAAATACTAGATAATCGTTGATTAAAAATTGTAAAGGAGTTTGATTTAATAACTTAACCTTTATTAAATAGTCATCACCCCAATTCCAAACATACACAGCGTTCCACATCAATAAAACAAATGCTAAAACACTTGTTATTAATATTGGAATACTGCGTTTATTACTCATTAAAACTGTATTTTATTATAATCTTGTTCTGCCTTGATAAAATCGTCGTGTTTACCAATATCCAACCAATATCCAGCCATATGATATGAAATCACTTTATGGTCATCATTTACCATTTTTTCTATCAAATCAGTAGCATTGAAGAATTCACCCTTTGGTACGTATTGCTCTATCATACTACGCTTAACCAAATAAATACCCCCATTAGAATAATAGGTGTAAGTAGGCTTCTCAGAAAAGCCAGTAATTGATCTTGCATCATTCTCAAGAACCGCATAAGGAATTGAGACAGAATAAGGAATAGACACCACTGATAAATCAGCTTTTTCATTGATATAATCTAAGAAAAAATGCTCGTAATCCAGATTGGTCAATATATCTGAATTCATGATTAAAACATGTTCGTGCTTGAAGTCGTTGATGAATGATACTGCACCAATAGTGCCAAGAGGCTTGTCTTCGTGAATATATTCGATATTGATGTTTCTACTTGAACCATCTTCAAAATAATTCTCAATCTGTTCGCCGAGGTAATTAAGTGAAATCCAAAAATCATCAACACCAAATTCAGACAATCTTTTAATGTTGTGCTCTATTATTGGCTTATCTGCAATTTTTAACATTGGTTTAGGTGTTGTATCAGTTAACGGACGTAGACGCTCTCCTCTTCCGCCAGCCATTATTACAACATCTAAAGGTAAATAAGAACGCAAATGTCTTAAACTAATAACATTGACAATTTTCATGTTGTCATCTATTACTGGTAAAACCATGATGTTGCGTTTTTTATAATCTACAATATCACCTACACTATAGTTTGTCTTACTTATGTAAACTGGATTTGATTGTATAATTGATTCAACAGAATCCTTTAGGTCCATGCCTTTTAGAATTCCTCTTCTGATATCACCATCTGTTAAAGAACCTAAAAGATGCCTATCCTTATCTACAACAAATGCTATGGGTTCTTTTGCAATTTTATTGAGCACTGTAAGCGCATCAAATATGGTGGCTTCTTTTTGAATTAATCTGTTACCAAAAGGAATCATAGAATTTAAATATTATAAATATTAGATTTATATAGTTTTAGATTGTCTTTATTTGAAAACCATTCTGCAGTTCTCTTTAATCCTTCATCTAAAGTCACTTGTTGTTTCCAATTGGTGAGTGACATTATTTTTTGATTGCTTCCGTGCAATCTTTCTACTTCACTTTTCTCTGGTCTAAGTCTTATATCATCAGATATTACTTTTGCATCTGGCGCAATAATACCAATGAGTTTGGTTGCTAAATCACCCACAGATATTTCACTTTGAGTAGCAATATTCACTTCTTCACCTATGGTTGAATCTGATTTTGCAATTTCAATAAAACCCCTTGCTGTATCTTCAACGAAAAGTAAATCTCTAGTAGGATGTAGAGACCCCAATTTTATTTCTTTTGAACCATTGTACAATTGAGTAATAATGGTAGGTATAACGGCTCTAGCTGATTGCCTTGGACCATACGTGTTAAATGGTCTAACTATCGTTACTGGTAAATTAAAACTTCTAAAATAAGATTCTGCTAAATGGTCGGCTCCAATTTTAGTTGCAGAATAAGGCGACTGACCTTGACGAGGATGTTTTTCATCAATAGGTACATACAATGCTGTACCATAAACCTCAGATGTAGATGTCACCAATAGCTTTTCTATATTCAAATCTCTTGCGGCTTGCAAGACATTTAAAGTACCTTTGATGTTTGTGTCAACATAACTGTCTGGCGAGTGGTAGCTAAAAGGTATAGCAATCAATGCTGCCAAGTGAAAAACCACATCTATGTTTTCCATTGCTTTTCTTACACCATTTGGATCTCTAATATCTCCCGTAAATACTTCTATTTCTTTTAAAGTTGATTCAGGAATAGAATCCAACCAACCCCATGAGTTAAAAGAATTGTAATAGCAAAACGCTTTTACCTTACAGCCCTCTTTAACTAAAGCCTCTGTTAAATGGCTACCTATAAATCCATCCGCTCCTGTAATTAAAACCCTTTTTCCAGCTAAATTCATTTTTTAATGATTTGTTTAATGATGTCTTTTATTTTTTGTATCCCCGATTGTTGATTCAATGGCGAAAATGTATGTTTGACAAAGGTGCTAATACCCAATTTACTGGATATATTTCTAAAAGGCGTTTGCCAATATCCATTGTAAATAAAATTAACAAGTTTATCTTGATTGAAATATCCGGTTTTTGCATTCGATATAACTATTTTATTCAACCAATTGTGGTATTTGGTCCACTCTTCCTCATTTGCAAAATCAGTGATCAGAAGGACATGGTCTATGTGAAATTTAATGTCATCGTCTGTATGTTCTAACCCCATTACATTGAATAGATTTTGCATGATTCTGAACCAACTTGATTTAAATATATTCAGATTCCTTTCGTTGGTTACTTGATTGCTATGGGTGCGATATAAATACAAAAACTCTGGTAATACTGCCGTTTTATATCTATTCATGATTTGGAACCACAAATCAAAATCTTCTGCATATTTATAATCGTCTCTATAGCCAACAGATTGAATCACATGAGCTCTAAATATTGACCCTGCATGTGACAATGGAGAATAAAACAGCATAGTGATTTTTTGAAGATCAAAATCTTCTCTATATGTCACATCTTTAATTTCAAATTTCTCATTAAAAATCTGCATATAACAACTGATAACGCCAATATCGGGATTGGCATTCAAGAAATCCATTTGCTTCTCAAATCTCATTGGATGAATCAAATCATCCAAGTCCATTCTCGCTATAAAGTCGTTTTTACAGTGCTTTAATCCCGTATTAAAACATGGTATAATGCCTTCGTGTGTTGGGTTTTCAATTAAGGTTATGTTTGGAAATTTTGTTTGATATTCCTTAATGATATCAATTGTCTTGTCTGTACATGGATCTGTTACAATCACCAAATGTATATTGGGATACGATTGCATCAATACACATTCGATTGCATTTCCAATGTATTTTTCAGCATTATAAACACACGTCAGAACGTCTATTGTAGGCGCATTATCAACTTTAAGTTTGATATCTTTTTCGTGAGATCTCCATGAATTCATTGCTTCTGATTCATGTTCAACCAAATTGGAATAGATGTTATCAGAAAGTTCTAATCGTCTTTTTTTGTCTTCCATTTAATGAGTGATTTTAACAAATACGCACTAATTCTCATACCTGTTTTATTCAAATTAGATTTAAATCCGTTAGTAAAGATGAGTTGAATCAATTTTGGACTATAATAATCGATGCTTTTTAATGCAAACTGAATCTGTTGATCTCTTTGTGATTCAATGACTTTTTCACCGAAAAATTTAACTGCAATTTTTGATTCAGATAATGCTTTAAAAAATGAAGAAATTTTAATTAAATTCTCAGGTGTAATATTTAAGTTTCTTGATAATATATCATTGATAATATCAGGTGTAAACTCTTCAGAATCTATGCCTAGATGTTGAATAAAATCTATCTGACTTAATTTAAAATTCTTAATCTGAATAGCATGCTTTGCCGTACTTTCTTGTTGCTCATGTACCCTATATTTTAGAAGTGTTTGGTTTAAGTTTGCCAATTTGGTATGGAAAGCAAGATGCCACCAAAAATCGAAATCTTCAACCACATAAGCTTTCGGATCAAACCTTAAATTATGGTCATCAATCACCTGTTTCCTGATCATTACTGAAGGGTGGGCAAAAGGACTGCCTTTAAAAATCCACCATCTAATATCGCCGTCTTCAGTTGGTCTTTCAAGCAATTCACCAGTATGAATTAGTTCAAGCTGAGTTCCACATATCCCTATTTCAGGGTTCGACTCAAGAAAATTTCTTTGAATCTCAAATCGATTAGGATGGCTGATATCATCAGCATCCATTCTCGCAATATATTTGCCCTTTGCTTCACTAAATCCAAGATTGAGGATTTTAATCAATCCTTGATTGTCGTCGAAGTAGCGTTTAATAATTCTGTCATCTTGATAACTATCAACTATCGTTCTAGAACCATCTGTTGAGCCGTCGTCGTAAACTATTAATTCAAAATCTCTGAAACTTTGATTCAAAATGCTGTCAATTGCATCTTTTAGATACAAACTAGCGTTGTAGATAGGTAAAATGACTGAAATTTCAGTTGACACTAAGAAGAATAACTTTTGATGTAAATATCGCCGAATCCTGTATTAACAAATTCATTCGAAGCAATAAGATTTTTCATATCTTGATAGGACAACCAATTGTCCATTTGCAACTTCATGCTTTCTCCAACAGAATAATTGCATTCGATTCTCGGACTAATTTGAGCCAAATAATCCAAACACTCTAAGGCCTTATCGGTTTGCTCTGGTGTAGTATATTCGTAAGAAATACATGGAACCACAGACTTTAATCCTTTAAGTACTTCTAATTCGAAACCCTCAACATCTATTTTTATAAGGTCTGGAACACCAAACTTTGCAATTAGATGTTCTAGAGTTGTCATTTTAATTTTTTGAGAAGTATTCCAATTGTGTTCCTTAAAGCGATCTTGCTTAACAGCATCAATCCATTCTTTTGAAAAAGAAGAAATGGTTGTTGCATCTGATATAAAGAACTCTCTTGTTTCTTCTTTGTCTCCAAGACCTTCCTTAACGAGCGTTATTGAAGATCCAAATTTCTTCAACAGTATTTTTTGACAGTACTCTTGAGGCTCTATGGCAACTACTCTTGCACCAATTTTTAATACTGGCGTGATTCTGTTTCCAATATTTGCCCCTACATCGAAAAACAACCCATCCTTTTTAATCAAAGATGAGTAAAATTGCATACGTAATACGATATCATCTTCTGATTCATAAGGTATTTTTACTTCTTCCTGTTTTTTAAACAGTTGCTTTATCTTATTTATTCCAAACATGTTTTTATAATTTTAAATTTTGTACCAACTATCAGGTACAATTCCTTCAGTATTTCTATTTGCATCGTTCATCCATTTCTTTGGTGCAATGACGATTTTATTTTCATTTTTGTTCAACCAAGCACCCCACCAGCTATAACTACTATTGGCTATGATGTTGTGTTTACATGAACTCATCAATAACATGTCTTCGCAATCGCTAATAGATTCCATTACAGTTGTATTGTCATATTGTTTAAACTCATTTCTACACCATTCAATATCGTCAGAAAAAACAAAAAACTCCACATCATCACCTGCCTTTTCCTTCACTAGTTGCATGGCTCTTTGATAGTAATCCATGTTGCAAGTGCCATGAATTTTATTGGTGCTTTCAACATTAACATAATCACCTCGTCTTACATGAATTGAGACAGAATTACAATCTGCTAATTGCTTTTGTTTGGCTTTAAATTCAACACTTGGTTGTTCCACAGAAAACACATTCAGCAGCATTGGACGAATGTCGTTGAAGTAATTTGGACATTGCCAGTACCCATAGAGTTTTATATTCCCTTTTGATTGAAGAATTTGTTCATCATATTGAAACTCCTTCTGCTCTCTAACAACTTTCCAATCTTTAGGCACACCTTTTAGAAGCCTTGTTACCATTGGCATTTCTTCAGGTTGTTTATCTAAAACTTGATTTGAAATTCCAAAAGGTTTGAGAGCAAAATGCCTTAAAGAATCTGTACTTAAGGTAGTTATATCCAATTTTAATTCTGTATTCAATACCTTCGACATTTTAAAGCCTAATGCATATTGAAACATTTGATTTCCTAAGCCACCATTAAGATTCGAAATGATCATTACTTTCTTGTGATTAAGTAGCCTTCTATAATGACAAAATCCATGTTGGTTTCTAAAAAGTCGAGTACAGCATCTGCAGGTGTTTCAACGATGGTTCTTCCATGTTTATTAAAAGACGTGTTGATACTTACTCCATATCCTGTCAATCGTTTCATTTCCTTTAGATATCTGAAATAATTAGGATTGTCTTTTTCTTCTACAAACTGAGCTCTTCCAGTTCCATCAACGTGTACAGAAGCAGGTATTTTATCGCGGTGTTCTTGTTTCATTCTGAAAGCACATGTCATGTGTTTGTTAGGGTATGAAACATCAAACAATCTATCTCTTTCTTCTTCTAAAATTGAGGGACAAAACGGTTGAAACAATGGTCTGTTTTTGATTGAGCCATTGATTTTTTTTGTAATTTCCTCACTTCTACAATCTGCAATTATGCTTCTATTTCCTAGAGCTCTTGGACCCCACTCCATTCTACCGTGGAAAATTGCACCAACTTTACCATCAACCACAAGTTGAGCAGCTTTTTCAGGCCAATTGCTTTCAATATCTTCATAAAGAATACCACTTGCTGATTTCAAATAATTCAGCACTTGTTCTTTGGTATAAGAAGTTCCAAAATATGGCATATAGCGCTCTTTCAACCAATTTAAATCTGAAATGGATGAATGGCTTAAATAGGCTAAATATGCCGCTCCTTCTGCAGTACCCTCATCTGTCATTGCCGGAACAATGTATAATTCCTTTGATAATTCTTCAAATACCCTAAGATTTAGAATAACATTGGCGAAAACTCCACCTGAGAAACACAGCTTTTTAATTCCAGTAGCATCAATCAATTGTTTGAGGTATTTCAACATAAATTCCTCTAAGAATTTTTGAATAGCAGCACAAATATCTTCCTTCTTATACGCTTTCATAAAACGATCAAACTCATCTATTGAAAACAGCAATTCAGCTTCTTCTTGATGATTGATTATTTCATGCCTTTCATTGATAGAGTAGCATTTCCATAACTTATCATATATTTCATTTTCATACTTACCAAAGGCGGCAAGTGCTTCTACTTTACCTTCATCTGCATTGGGCGTAAAACCCAACATGTAAGTGAAATAAGTATACATTCCACCGACAGAACTTTCAAAATAATCTATGTTGACATACTTACCGCCAAACGTGTAAAATTTCTTTGGAGCAATTGATGAACTAAACATTTTTAATTGACCATTCTTAACCGTGTAAACACTGCTAAATCTATTGTGGTCGCCTTGAGCATCCATTGTCACCAACAATGCTTCATCAGAAAATCCTGAAGTAAAATAACTTGAAACAGCATGACACTCTTCGTGATCATGGTATTGAATTTCTAAATCGGCTTTTGGAAATTTCTGTTTCAGAATATCAACTAACAACTCCTTCTGATATTTTTTTTCTGTAGAATTGACAATGTTTTGGTATTGTCTAAGCTTGCCTTTTTTAGCTAAAAATAAGGTTCTTTTGAATTCTGACATTGCCTTAAACTCTTGTTCCTTTGCCTTAAACCCTTTAAGATATTTTTCTTCAAGAAGGTTTCTCATAAACACCGTTCTATCGTAAAGATTTGAAACGAGTTTAGCACTTCTATGTTCAAGACGTGCATTGGCACATACCAGTTTCTTTACAGTTGAAGCATCAATGCCTGAGTATTCAATATACTTGTCAATTGCTGCAATTGGAAAGATGGTATCATGTTTAAACCTTGTAATACGTTCGCTTGAGATAGCGAAAACATCTTTCTTTTGTGGGTCGATGACATAAATTGCCGAGTCGTGCCCAAAAAAATTAATTCCTATATATAATTCCATTAATTAACGGTAAATATTCCTTGCGTGATTAAAAATCCTCCCCCACTTCCCAAGGCGTAAGTTTCGCCTTCTTTATTGATCTCAAGTATTTCAAAATTGATGACCTTTTCGCAATATTGGATAGACTTTCCATTATATAGCAAATTGAAGGTTAGAGCATAATTGCCTGGTGCCAATTTCACTTGATTATTGGTATAAACTATGCTGTTTTTGCCTTTGTTTAGATTTAATGTGCCTGAAAATTCTGAATAAATATTGACATCCAAAGCACTAGCGATACCAATGCCTAATTGATAATTTCCAATATCGGTAGTTTCTATTTCGAAAGCAAATTTTAAAGATTCACCTGATAGATATGATTTTGTTTTTTGATTTTCTGTATTGAGTAACGACATGTGGGTAATACATGAGGGTATATTTGGATTGAAAGTTAAATTCAATTCGTCCTCAGTTTTCAATTCGTTACTCAAATAATAGTTGATGATTTTATCGGTTTGACCAACCTGCTGAATAGTGCCGTTCTTTAAGTAAATCGATTTACTGCAAAGGGTTTGTATGGCTCCCATATTATGGCTAACAAACAGCACCGTTCTACCTTGACCACTTACATCTTTCATTTTACCTAAACACTTTTTCTGAAATTCGGCATCACCAACTGCTAATACTTCATCAACGATTAGTATTTCTGGTTCAAGGTGTGCAGCTACAGCAAACGCTAATCGTACATACATTCCAGAAGAATATCTTTTAACTGGGGTATCAATGTATCTTTCTACGCCAGAGAAATCAATAATTTCATCAAATTTCGAACGAATTTCTGACTTACTCATTCCCATGATTGCGCCGTTGAGAAACACATTTTCTCTACCTGTAAGTTCAGGGTGAAAACCAGTCCCAACCTCTAACAAACTCGCCATTCTTCCGTTAACTGTAATTTGACCAGTGGTTGGAGAAGTAACCCTTGAAAGTATTTTCAATAAAGTACTTTTTCCGGCACCATTTTTTCCAATGATTCCAAGCACTTCACCTTGTTGCACTTCGAAATTGATATCTTTCAATGCCCAAACAAATTCAGAGCTACCTTTCTTGGTTCTATCGTTAACTTCACCAATTTTTAAAAATGGGTCTTCTTTGCCTCTAACCTTGTAAACCCAACGTTTAAAATCATTGGCCAAAGTTCTGGTACCAATAGATCCAAGTCGATATTGCTTGGAGATATTTTCGGCTTTAATTACTGTATTGCTCATTAAACTGTATCTATAAAACCTTTTTCAACTTTATTAAAAATCAACACCCCTGATATGAGCACCACAATTGTAAATATCGCGCTGTATCCGATGTAATACCAATTCATGATACCCTCTCCAAGAAAACTATATTTGATGGCTTCCATCAAAGGAATCAAAGGATTCAAAAATAATATCCATTGATGTTCAGGAGAAACGCCAGATACTGGATATATAACACCACTGGCGTACATCAATAATTGAACACCAAAAGCAATTAAGAATGTTAAATCTCTGTACTTGGTTGTCATAGCTGAAAAAATCAATCCAAAACCTAAGCCCATTAAAGCAAACATCAATAAAATTACAGGCATAAATATGATGGTTGATTGTGGATGAATTTTATCAGTGAACATCAGGTAATAGAACCACATCACTAGCAGTAAAATAAACTGTATTGCCAATTTCATCAAATTAGAAATTACAACAGAAAATGGCACTATCAGTCTTGGAAAATACACCTTACCAAAAACAGAAGCATTGGATACAAATGTATTTGATGTTGCTGTCAAACAACTAGAAAAATAGTTCCAAAAAGTAACACCGGTCAGGTAAAACAAAGCAGGTGGAATACCGCCAGTTGGCAAATGCGCCAACATACTAAAAATGACAGTAAAGGTAAATGAAGTTAGAAGAGGCTGAATGAAAAACCAAACTGGACCGAGAATGGTTTGTTTGTATACAGAGATAAAATCCCTTTTTACCAAAAGCATCATGAGGTCGCGGTACTGCCATATTTCCCTTAGATTGATATCCAAAAGAGATCGTTTTGGCTTAATAACAAAAGTGTGATTTGTATGATTTGACATTATATTTTTTTTAGAATTTTTGATGGCACTCTCACTTGAATGCTATTGCCAAATTGTTCGAAACTGATTAAAAACCATTCATCATCTGCTTTTAAAATCAATTCTCCTGTCAATCCTTTAAGTGGGCCAGCCATCACCATCACATCTGAACCTGTTTCTAACAAACTTACATCCGATACTTCAGAAACATCATAACCTAGTTTGATAATTGATTTGAGTGTGTCGATTTCTTTCTGGGTGACTTTTGCTGCAGAATTATTGAATTGAAGAAAATTGACAAATCCTTTTAACTCTTTGAATCTGTCTTTTTCGCAGATGTTTTTTATGAATATGTACGAGTTGAACAATGGCACTTCAACTACTTTTTTTCTATCCGACCACTGAGAATTTTTTATGACCAATGGAAGATACACTTCATAACCTAAGGCCGTCAACTTATCTGCCAAAGATTTTTCGTGTCTAGATTTTGTATAAATGACATACCAGATATCCTTCTTAGTCATATTTCAAAGCGCTGCCCCCTCAGTCCCATTTTTTCACTGAGTAGGCTAATGTATCTTATTAATTTTCAGTTTTTTAAGATATTATTATAACATCATCAAAAATAGTATAATAATAGCTATTTTTACCTAAAAATTATAATACAACATTAGTAAACTTGAGCTTAGAAAGTAGAACAACTTATCAAAACAATGTGTATTAAAAGAAGTTGTTTTTTAGAATTTTTAGTTGGCAAATTGATTGAAAGTCGCTATTAAAAACTAGCCTTTCAAATTTCAAGAAATTACTTTTTAGAAAATAAGTTGTATTTCAAGATGCAGTAAATGGCTCTGAATCCATCTTTCCAATTGATTTTTTTGCCTTCTTCATATGTTCTTCCGAAGTAAGAAATTCCAACTTCGTAAATACGAATTTTTGGCACTCTAGAAATTTTAGCTGTTACTTCTGGTTCAAAACCAAAGCGATTTTCTTTAAAGTTGATTGGTTGAATAACCTCTCTTTTGAAGAGTTTATAGCATGTTTCCATATCCGTTAGATTCAGATTTGTAAGCATGTTCGACAAAAAAGTCAGCATTTTATTGCCTATTGAATGCCAGAAAAACAATATTCTATGTGGGTTTCCTCCCATAAATCGACTGCCATATACAACATCTGCAAAACCATCCAATATTGGTTTTAGCAGTAAATTGTACTCTTGAGGATCGTATTCCAAATCAGCATCTTGAATGATGATAAAATCGCCTTCGGCTTTCTTAATACCAGTATGAATAGCAGCTCCCTTTCCTTTGTTAATTTCATGCTTGAAATACACAATTTTCAATTCTGGATTTGATTCAATATATTGTTTAATTGAGTCTTCTGTATTATCTGTAGAACAATCATTTATAATAATAACTTGTTTTTGAATATTATCAATTAAATCGACTGATTTTACCTTATCCAAGATCAAATGAATGGTCTTTCCTTCATTGTAAGCTGGGATAATTATGGATAATGTTTTAAAGCTCATTTTCTTTTCGATGTTAAATATGGGTTTTGCTCGTAAATGCGCTCTATGATTTCTACGACCTTCATACCCTCTAGTGCGTTAGTTGTTATTGTGTCCTTACTTCTTAAAGTATCAATGACATTTTGATAGAAATAGTTGTGGTTGGAAGCCGAACCTTTATAAATACCATAGTCATTAGGTGGATTTGATGGCGGCAAAACAGGCATGTTATAATCTTTTATATGACAATATTCTACCTCATTCATATACTGACCACCAATTTTTACAGAACCATTTTCAGCCACTATAGTGATACTGCTTTCCATATTTTTATTCCATATAGCTGTTGAATAATTAATAGATCCAATACCTCCATTCTTGAATTTAAAATTCACGAATCCACTGTCTTCAAAATCGGTTAAATCTTCATGATTGAAATCCTCAAATCTTGTCTGTATATCAGAAATATCACCAAATAACCAATACATGATGTCTACAAAATGGGAGAATTGAGTAAACAATGTTCCTCCATCCAAAGCCATTTTACCTTTCCATTTTTCAGGCGAATAATACCTACTGTCACGGTTCCAATAACAATTGATTTGAACCATATAAATCTTACCCAATAATCCTTTTTCAACTAGATCCTTAATCCAAATTGAAGGAGGTGAATACCTATTCTGCATCACACAAAACACCTGCTTTGAAACCTGTAGTGATTTAAAAATGATTTTTTCGCAATCTGACTTGGTCAGTGCCATAGGTTTTTCAATCACAACATGTTTTTTATGATGCAATCCTACCAAGGCATGTTCGGCATGTAAACCGTTTGGTGTTGCAACGCACAATACATCAAAATCCAGGTTAGCTGCAAACAGTGATTCTAAATCTTTATAAAAAGGTACTTTAAACTCTTGTATGGTATCTTCCATCAAAGGGTTCTCATCACACATAGCCACCAATTCTGAATCTTGGTTTTTGACAATCATTTCAGCATGTCGTTTCCCAATGTATCCGCTGCCGATAACAGCAAATTTTATAGGATTATTCATGCTCATTTTTCTTATTATTTGATTGATCTATAGTATATGCAGAATCACAAATTTCCAAAATGCGCTTCTGATGTGCAATAATAATGATAGTTACATTTTGTTTCTTCAAATTTTGTAAACTTTCAATGATGATGTCTTCGGTTGCAATATCTAAAGAGTTTGTTGCTTCGTCAAACAACAACAAACTTGCTTCTTTATACAATGCCCTAGCAATGGCAATTCTTTGTTTTTGACCTTCGCTTATTTTCGAGCCTTGTTCACCCAAAGTGGTCTCAATACCATTGGGCAATAAGCTTACAAATTCTGCTAATCCTGATAATTGAATGGCTTTTTCCAATTTTTCTCTGTCACAACCAATGCTTAGGGTAATGTTTTCTTGCAATGTCTTATTGAAAATAAATGGATTTTGATGGACAAATCCGATTTGATTTTGCCAAGATTGAACATTTCCAGAATTAATGACCACATCATCTACTGACACCTCTCCCTTTTGTGTACCAATTAAACCAGAAATAATTTTCATCAAAGTGCTCTTGCCACTTCCGCTTTTACCAACAATTCCAAACACAGAGCCTTTCTTGATTTCAATATCAACATCCTGTATGATTGGAGAAGAAGCATCGCTAAACTGGTAGCTTATGTTCTTCAATTTGATGGAAGTATTGAAATGTAATTGATGCAGATTTGGCAATTTATTATTGGTCTTGTTGTGGTATAAAAACTCGATAGTGTGTTGATGCAATTTCAACTTCATCACACCAATTAACAATCTGTTTAAAGCAGGCACTAATCTAAATACAGAAAGCACAAAAACCGCTGCAAGCGCTCTCAAACCAGCGGGATTCTCTGAAAAAAAGTATCCATAAATCACCAAAATGATGACGCCAGCCAAAACAACTATTTCATTAGCCCTAGCTGGTATAGCCTGATAATAAATCGATTTTAAGTCACAGTTGATTAAATAGCGCTGTTTCACTAAAAAATCTTTAATGAAAAAACCTCCTGAATGGTTTACTTTAACATCCACTAGTCCATTCATTCCAATATTTAAACTCTCGATAGTGTCTTCTCTCCTACCTTTTGTTTTTTCACCCAACTCATAAATCTTTTGTTTGATGGTGCTATTGATAAAATAGAAAGCAGGCGCAGTTATGAGTATTATCATAAAGAATACTGCTGGATTAAACCAAACTATAAAAACCAGAATGAAGAAAATCACCAGGCTTTCTCCAACTATATTTACAAATGGAATTAGAATTCCAGTGGCAAAATAGACAGAGTTGAAATGAATTTTATTTAAAAAATCTGTTGTGCCTTTGTTGACGATTGTCTCGAAAGGTTGATTGATGACATGATAGAATGTGCTTTCAGTAAAATTTTGGACCAGCATGGTACAAAGTTTATGAACACTTTTCTGTATGATAACAGCAAAAATGTTTTTAATAACAAAGAAAAATACTACTGAAAAGATCATTGCAATTAAAAATTTCGCCTCATTTTCAAGACCAAATAATTTGTATAAATAGCGCAATTTTCTACTTTTCTCTAAAAAATCTCCATCAACTGCAAGCATTAAAACTGGCACTACTCCTGCCAATGCGATTACATCTGCAATAGAAACCAAACTTGTAAAAAACAACAATCGTTTGCCCTTTGATAAACTTTGCTTGTCAAGCAAAAGTTTGATGCTCTTAATAGTGTCTAATATGGCGTTCCTGTGTGTTTGCAAATATTTTTTTTTGTTAGTTTTGATTTGATTTTCTTTGCAAATGTAGAATTTATTGTCAAAACAACGTGTTTGAAATTACTCCAAAAGAGCAATTGTTGAAAAATATCCGAAAAGGATTGGTACAACCGCTACCAAACAAATATCCTTTGCTAAATTTTGAAAAGGATTTATTAAAAAGCCCTATTATACAAGTTGATGAAACTTTTATTAAAACTTGGGTTGACAATGGTTTCTTCTTCAGCGTTTATAAAGGCTATTACGATTTATTGCACCAATTAAAAAACACGTGCTTTAATTACCAATTAGGTCAAATGGCCATCGATGAAAACCTTCTTTTAAAATTATTTACTGACAACGAAGTTGCTTATTTAAAGATTGATAAATTAGACAAAACCATTCTTTGTAGCTTTGCTAAACTTGAAGTTGGCACCAATTGTTTAAACTTTAGTTCGGAGATTCAACCAATAAAATACTTTAAAAATGCAGAGAATATTCTATTGTTTGGCAAAGCCAATCAAATAGAAACCCCTGAATCTAATAAATATTTCTCCGACTTAATGATAAAATCTGATATCAAAGTTCAATTGCCGATTGAGTATTTTAAGTCGTTTAAAAATGTATTTCTATTTATAGAGGAGTAAGTTTGCTCTTTCTTCATTATGATATTGGTCAGTATTGAACCAATATTTACAACTATATTGATATTAGTCAGTTTTTGATTGTAAGGCCTAAGCTAAACTTGCTTAAAATTTTTTAACTTATGCCTATTTATCGTCAAGTCGGAAAAATTCCACATAAGAGACATGTTGTATTCCGTCAACCAAATGGAGAATTATATCATGAAGAGCTTTTTGGTACAGAAGGTTTTGCTGGAGTTTCATCTTTAGTTTACCATCTATACCCACCAACCATGGTAAAAGAACATGGCAAGCCATATAGTGTTAGACCAGAAATAGCTATAGAAGACAACCTACAAGCGAGAAGTTTTACTGGTTTTGAAGTGGCTCCTGAAGATGACTATATTCAAAGTAGAAAAGTACTTTTTGTTAACGATGATTTACATATTGGACTAGCTTCTCCGACAAATGGAACAGAAGACTATTTCTTTAAAAATGCTGATGCAGATGAACTCATATTTGTCCATCGTGGATCTGGTAATATCAAAACCATGTACGGTCAGATTGATTTTGAGTATGGCGATTATATTGTTATTCCAAGGGGTACAGTATATAGTATCCATTTCGAAACCGAGGACAACAAATTGCTATTCATCGAGTCATTTAGTCCGATTGAAACCCCAAATAGATACAGAAATCAATATGGTCAATTTTTAGAAAATTCTCCATTCTGTGAAAGAGACTTAAAATTACCACACAGTTTAGAGACACACAATGAGACCGGTGATTTTAAAATCAATATCAAAAAACGCGGATTGATTTACCCATACACTTACGAGACACATCCTTTTGATGTTGTAGGCTATGACGGATGCAGCTATCCTTATGCTATGTCTATTTTCGATTTTGAACCAATTACTGGTAGAATCCATATGCCACCGCCAATTCACCAACATTTTCAGGCCAATAACTTTGTGGTATGCTCATTTGTTCCACGTTTGTATGATTACCATCCTGATGCCATTCCTGCACCGTATCACCATAGCAATATTGACAGCGATGAACTTTTATATTATGTAGATGGTGATTTCATGAGTAGAAACAATATTCAAAAAGGTCAAATTACTTTGCATCCAGGAGGCATTCCTCACGGTCCACACCCAGGAGCTATCGAACGCAGTATCGGTAAAAAAGAAACACACGAACTAGCAGTAATGATCGACCCATTTAGACCAGTAAAAATTACTACTGAAGCCATGAAAATTGAATTGCCAGATTACTACAAATCTTGGATCAGCTCAACAAAAAAAGAAACAGCAATTATCTAAAAACATTTACATATCATGAGTACATTAGATTTAACAAGTGTAACGAATTTTAATTATTCTGAAACAAAAAAAATATTTGATAAAGCACAAGATTTCTTGCCTATCAATGGTACCGACTACGTAGAGTTATATGTCGGAAATGCGAAGCAAGCAGCCCACTTCTATAAGACAGCTCTTGGTTTTCAAGATTTGGCCTACGCCGGTCTTGAAACAGGTTTAAAGGATAGAACCTCTTATGTGCTTAAACAAGACAAAATTAGACTGGTACTTACAACACCTTTCGATACAAATAGTGAAATAAGTCAACATTTAATGAAACACGGTGATGGGGTAAAAGTTATTGCTCTATGGGTTGATGATGCCTATGATGCTTATGAACAGACAGTATCTAGAGGTGCAAAACCATATTTAAAACCAGAAACCATAGAAGATAAAGATGGTATTATCCGTCGCTCAGGCATTCATACGTATGGCGACACAGTGCACATTTTTATTGAACGCAAGAACTACCACGGACTTTTTTTACCAGGCTTTGAGAAATTAGAAACAGAATACAACCCAATTCCAACTGGTTTGAAATATATCGACCATATGGTAGGGAATGTTGAGCTCGGCTCTATGAACAAATGGGCAGAATTTTATGCCAATACAATGGGATTTGCCAATCTAGTAACTTTTGATGACAAAGACATTTCAACTGAATATACTGCTTTGATGAGTAAGGTTATGACAAATGGCAATGGCTACATCAAATTTCCTATTAATGAACCTGCTATTGGAAAGAAAAAATCACAAGTAGAAGAATACTTGGATTTTTATAATGGTCCTGGATGCCAACACATTGCTGTAGCAACAGACGACATCGTGTTTACTATTTCTGAAATGCGCAAAAGAGGCGTTGAGTTTCTTTACGTGCCAGGAACGTATTACGACACAGTAAAAGAAAGAGTGGGCATCATTGAAGAAGATTTAGAAGAATTAAAAAAATGGGGCATTATGGTAGACAGAGATGAAGAAGGTTATTTACTTCAAATCTTTACAAAACCTGTGGAAGATCGTCCAACATTGTTTTTCGAAATCATCCAAAGAAAAGGAGCGAAATCATTTGGTAAAGGCAATTTCCAAGCTCTATTTGAAAGCATTGAAGCAGAACAAGCAAGAAGAGGAACTTTATAAAATATTATGGCAATTTTAAATCCAATCAATTTTAAACAATGGGTTGAAAACAATAGACATTTGTTGAAACCACCTGTTGGTAATCAAGTTATTTATGAAGATGCCGAAACCATTGTTATGGTAGTTGGCGGACCGAACAATAGAAAAGATTATCACTACAATGAGGGTGAAGAATTTTTCTTTCAGTTAGAAGGCGATATGCAATTACCAATCATTGAAGATGGTGTTAGAAGAGTAGTAGACATTAGAGAAGGAGATATATTTTTATTGCCTCCAAGAATTCCACATTCTCCACAAAGAAAAGCCAACACTTTGGGATTGGTTATTGAGAGAAAAAGAGAAGCTAAAGAAATCGATTCATGTATGTGGTATTGCGAATCTTGCAGCAATCTCTTGTATAAAGCCGATTTTCATTTAAATAACATAGTAACACAATTACCAGTTCTAATGCAATCTTTTTACGATAACTTGGAATTGAGAACTTGCAAAAAATGTGGTACTATCATGGAACCCCCACAACTAAAAACACAAGAAGCATGAAACAAACAACAATAATTGGCTCAGGGCTGGTAGGGTCTCTTTGGGCTATTTACCTTAACAAAGCTGGCTACAAAGTTAGCATGTTTGAAAAGCGCCCAGACATGAGATCACACGACATTTCAGCTGGGAAATCTATTAATCTAGCTATTTCTTATAGGGGTTGGAAAGCCCTTGATGCAGTTGGCGTTGGTGATATCATTAGAAAATCAGCCATACCTATGACTGGTAGGATTGTGCATCATATTGATGGCAGCACTTCATATCACCCTTATGGTATTAACAACCAAGCCATTTATTCTGTGTCAAGAGGAGAAATCAACAAAAAACTTATGGAAGTTGCAGAAGCCAGTGGTTTGACCGAAATATACTTTGATAGCAGCTGTACCGGAATTGACATGAACAAAAACATATCTTATTTCGAACACAGTGTTAACGGGGTAAAATTTGAGATTAAATCTGATGCCATTTTTGCAACCGATGGAGCTTTCTCTACCGTTAGATATCAATCCATGCAAAAACTTGACAGATTCTCATATAGTCAAAATTACATTGATGATGGATACAAAGAAATATTGCTACCTGCTAATAATGACGGTAGTTTTAAACTAGACAAAAACGCTTTGCACATCTGGCCTAGAGGTCGTTTTATGTTGATTGCATTGCCAAACATTGAAGGTTCGTTTACTTGTACATTGTTTATGCCCTTTGAAGACCATAAATTTTGCTTTAACAACTTGAAAACTAAGCAAGATATTATAGATTTTTTCAAAGAAATGTTTCCCGATTTTTATAACATGATGCCAGAAATAGCAGACACATGGAACGAACATCCTATCTCTTCATTAGCTATAATAAGATGTTTCCCATGGCACCACAATCAAACCGTTTTAATGGGTGATGCTGCACATGCTACCGTGCCTTTTTATGGTCAAGGAATGAATGCCGGATTTGAAGATTGTACAGTTATGTTCGGCTTAATGGAAAAACATGGTGAAGATTGGAAATCTTGTTTTGAAGAATATGAAAGACTGAGAAAACCCAATGGTGATGCGGTGCAAGACCTATCTCTTCAAAACTATTTAATCATGAGGGATAAAATCAATGACCCAGAATTCAATCTTCAGCAAAAAGTTGAAAAACGCATTCATGAACTGTATCCTGACCAATATTTGCCTTTATACTCAATGGTTTCTTTTAGCGATATTGAATACCATACTGCATTGGAAAAAGGGAAAATTCAGGATGAAGAAATGAAAACTTTTATTTTAAGCAACAGTATTTCAAGCACTACATCTGAACATGAATTAGATGAAATCATTCACAAATCTTTAGGAAAAGAAATTTTAGTATAACATGTCAGAAATAACCAACGAAATATTAAATAGAATAGAAGAAAAATTCAAATCAATTGATCAAAACCCGGATGTCCATTTAGAAGGTTTGGTTTGGGCTAAACCTATTACTTATTGGGATTATATTCAACCAGAAGCTCTTTTAAATTTACAAATCCAAAGAACAACTTTGCCAGATGAGATGGTGTTTATCATGTACCACCAAATCAATGAATTGTTATTTAAAATGGTGCTTTGGGAAATCGATCAAGTTTGCAATACTGAATCAATTGATGCAAAATTCTTTTCTGAAAAATTAAGACGTATTAGTCGCTATTTTGATATGTTGTCATCTTCATTTGATATTATGGGAGACGGTATGGAAATAGATCAATACATGAAGTTTAGAAATACTCTAACTCCAGCAAGCGGATTTCAAAGTGCACAATACAGATTGATTGAATTTGCATCAACCGAGCTCATTAATCTCATTGACAACAGATATAGAAAGACCATTGATAGAGATACCCCATACGAACACGCCTATGAACATTTGTATTGGCAAGCTGCAGGCAAAGACCACAGCACAGGTAAAAAAAATACGCTCATTAGATTGTTTGAAGGCAAATACAAGGAAGATTTCTTGAGAAAAATGGAACATTACAACTCTAGAAATTTGTATACAAAATTTAAGTCATTGCCATCTGAAGTAAAACAAGATGAGACTTTAATAAAAGCCATGAGACATTATGATAGAACAGTCAATGTCACTTGGGTAATGGCGCACTATTATGCAGCTGAAAAATATCTAGAAAGTTCGGGTAAAAAAGCAGAAGCAACTGGTGGAAGTGATTGGAAAAAATACATGCATCCAAAATATCAAAGACGTATTTTCTTCCCCGAACTTTGGACTTCTGACGAACTTGAAAATTGGGGCAACGACGTGTGATTAAGGTTGAACATTAACCACGAAATGGTGTTCGAATTGCAGACTGTCAACTGTCCTTGCAATTGCTGAAAACATATAGCGTTTGCCTACTTCTAAATCAGAACTTGGGATAGTAAAAGTAATTTTATCGTTGTGATCGAGTTTGTCATCAATAGAAGTTTTCATCACTGTTAAATTTTGTCCTGCTTTAATTGATCCGATATCTTGATTGCTGAAAACCCTAAGAGTACTAGCAATTATTGAACTACTAATTATGGGCATAGGCTGCTCTTTGGTATATGAAAGACAAAGACCTTTGTTAGCCTCTTCACGTCTTGTGCTTATTAAAAACCCAGATCTAAATATTGAACTTGACGACTTTTTAAAGCTAGAATCAGTATTAGAAGTTAAACCAATAACAGTAATTTTATCAGCTTTGGGTGAGCAAGAACATCCAATAAAAAAAAGGGTAATAAGAGAAAAAATAGTGGTTTTCATAGGTAAAAGGTTTTTAAAAGTACTCAAATTTATGATAATTTATTTATAAAGTCCATCAATGTCTACAATAGAAATTGTTGTGTGTTTGTTGCACTATAGACGAAAATAGTTTAAAAAATGTGATGTTTTAAACAGCATTATTAACAAAATTAGTTTTGTAAATATCGCCATAACTATAGAAAATATATGGATTTGTGAGCATGGACTTATCTTTGTAATGTGATAAACTACGCATTAAGAAGACTTGACAATGGTTTAACTTTGATCCACCATGAAGACACAAATACAAATCTCTGTGTTACAAACATCTTGTACAATGTAGGTGCTCGTGATGAAAATCCAAATAAAACTGGTTTTGCTCATCTGTTTGAGCATTTGATGTTTGGTGGGTCGGTTAATGTTCCGAGCTTTGATACTCCTCTTCAAAAAGCCAGTGGTGAAAACAATGCTTTTACAAATAATGACATTACCAATTATTACATCACTTTGCCTTCTGAGAACATCGAAACTGCTTTGTGGTTAGAGAGCGATAGGATGTTGAGATTGGATTTTTCAGAAAAATCACTTTCTGTACAAAAAGGAGTTGTTATTGAAGAATTCAAACAACGCTATCTCAATCAACCCTATGGTGATTCGTGGCTACATTTAAGACCTTTGGCATATTCTACCCATCCATATCAATGGGCAACAATTGGTAAAGAAATATCTCACATCGAAAACGCTGAACTTAACGATGTGATTGCTTTTTTCGAAAAATTTTACAATCCCAGTAATGCAGTCATTTGTATAGCCGGAAACATCAATTTAGAAAATGCCGAGAAATTTTGTAAAAAATGGTTTGGTGATATTCCCGCTGGTCCGATTAACAACAACATCTACCCTACTGAACCTATTCAACTTGAAAAGCATGTTAAGACCGTAAAAGCCGATGTGCCTCAAAATGCTATTTATTTGGCATTTCATATGGTTAAAAGAACAGATCCAAGGTATTTTGCCTTTGATTTGCTTTCTGATATTCTATCTGGCACAGAATCGTCCAGGTTCATGACTATTTTGGTCAAACAAAAAGAAATATTTTCGCACATACACGCTTACATCACAGGAGATATAGACGAAGGTTTGTTTGTAATTGAAGGAAAACTCAACAAAAATATCACTTTTGAAGAGGCTGAAGCGTCTATTATGGAGATATTAATTGATATCTCTAAGAATGGAATTAACGAAAATGAACTTAGCAAAGTAAAAAACAAAGCCATTACAAGCAACCTATTTGCAAAGACATCAGTCTTAAATAAGGCTATGGCACTATGTTATGCACATAGAATTGGCAATATTGATTTGATTAACACAGAAGTTGAACAAATGAAAGCCATTAATGCAGACACTATTAGGCAGGTTTGTCAAGACTTTTTATGCAAAGAAAATTATAGCTTATTAAAGTACGAATCAGAATCATGAACAGAGCATTAGCACCAGATATATCAAAAATAACAAAAATACATACCGGTTTCACTGAAGCTGAGGGCAATATTTATAAAATTGCTTCTGAAGAAGGTGTCTTCAAGCTTGAAATCATATGGCCAAACTCAGGGTTTGGTATGGTTGAAGACAAATTTGCTGCGTTATTTGGTATGGATTTATTGTTAAACGGAACGGCTGAAAAAAGCGCAACAGATATTTCAGAAGCAATAGATGCTTTAGGAGCGTATGTATTTAAAGGTTCTGATTACTATAATTCTTTTGTGACAGTATACGGTTTGATTTCTGATATAGAAAGTATACTACATATCGTAAATACATCAATCGAAAAATGTATTTATCCAAAGGTTGAACTAGACATATACAAAAATAGAAAAGTCAGTGAATTAAACATCAACTTAAATAAGACAAATTTTCTTGCAAATCGTTCAATTAACATTCAAATTTTTGGAGAAAATCATCCTTTTTCTTCAATTTCTGATGAAGATTTAATTCACTCATACGACTCAGAAAAATTGTTAAAATTTAAGGGCTCATATTTGAAGCATCCTTACTTTATTTTCACAGGTCCATCAGAACATGATATTAAGAAATCACTTACAAATACAGGCTTTGAGATAAGCAATTCAAGAATCATAGGAAGTTCGGTAGAGATTCAGCCTACTAGTGGAAATGACATTCAAAAGATTAGCAAATCAGGTTCTACGCAAAACTCCATTAGGTTAGGCAAAGTATTACCTGGAAGATTGGAAAAAGACTACTTTACCATTGCATTGTTTAACTTGGTTTTAGGTGGTTATTTTGGATCACGTTTAATGAAAAACATCAGAGAAGAAAAGGGATTAACCTATGGAATACACTCATCAATAACACCATTCAAAACCTATAGTATTTTTAAGATAAGTTCAGAATGCAACAACACATTGACAGAAACTGTAAAAGTTGAAATAGAAAAAGAGATAGTACAATTACAGCAGGAATTAGTTCCACAAGAAGAACTTGATACCGCTAAGAATTACTTATTAGGAAGCATGTTGCGCAATTTTGATGGTGCTTTTAACATAAGCGAGCGCTATAAGAGATTTTTAGAACTTGAGTCTCCAAAAGATTTCTACGATCGATACATTTCGGCCATAAACTCTATTACAGCCTTGGATTTACAAGCCTGTGCAAACAATTATTTTGATATAAAAACGTTTAAGTATTGTGTAGCTGGTGAAATTTAACCTAAAAATATCGTGGTTATTTCTATTATTGGCGTTTGTTCAAGTCGCCCATAGTGTAGAGACGCGTCCTAAAATGCGCAGAGCTTGTTTAAACAGAGCCGACTCTACGTTGTATTTACTATGGAATCCGCCAACAGACAATTGTGGAACATTTACGCATTTTAATATTTATGGAAGAGACAATACACTTAATCCATTTGAGTTTATGGGAACGGTTAACACGTTCTCTATCAATAATATAACTTTAAAACTACGAAATTTAAAAAGCTGGGAATTCTATTTAGTTTATCACAAAGCTTGTAATGGAATAGATAGTATTTATAGCGATACAGTGGTTATAGACAACACCGCTCCAAACAATTCAGACATTGATTCGGTTAGCGTTGACTTAGCAACTCAGAAAACCATTATTGGCTGGAGTACGAATTCTAGCACAGATGTTAAAGGTTATTTCATTTATTACATTACTGGAACAAATTCTATTATAAACTCAACAGATAAACTATTTTATACAGACATAGATATTAATAGGGATCCAAGCACAGCTCCTTTCAAATATGGAATTGCAGCATTTGACAGTTGCGACAATACTTCTCTTATTAGTGTTCCACACACAACAATGCAATTGCGCAGTAACTACGACCAATGTAATAAAACCATTAGTTTACAATGGACACCATATGTTGGGTGGACGGTTTCAGATTATGATATTTATTTAAAAATTAATGCTGGTAACTATACAAAGATTGGCACTGTTGTAGCGAACATCAACCAATTTACATATAATTTTAATGCCTTTGGAAGTACTTACTGTTTCTTTATCAGAGCCAAAAAGCAAGGTTCAAATATTACATCTTCTTCGAATGTAAGTTGTTCAAATACCAACAGCATTGTAGCAACTAAAAATTCTTATGTTGCCAAAGCTTCAGTTCAAAGAGGTCTCGTAGAGTTAGTACTTGTTACTCCTACTGGCACATCTGTACAAAAAATAAACATTTACAAAGCCACTGGATCTGGGCCATTTTCTTTATGGCAAACACAAAACACAACAGGAGGCATAGTCAACCTGATTGACAACAACGTTTCAGTCGGGACATATACTTATTCTTACTATTTCACAACTGAAGGTCCGTGTAACTTAATCTTTGATACCAGTCAGATTGCCACAACAATTGTTTTAAATGTTGTATTTGTTAATCCAGGCGACCAGCAATTATCTTGGAATTTATACGACAAGTTTGCTAAACTGACTGAAAATCAACAAGTATTGTTAAGCAACGACCCAAACTTTGATAAAAGTTCCCCGTGGAACATTTTAAGCACTACCAGCAACATAACCAATGCCTATGCTGATAATACAGTTTTAAGTTCAACACAACAGATAATATGTTACTGCATACGTGCAATAGAAAACAATCCTGATCCAACTTACAACAGAAAAGACACATCCTATAGCAATATTGAATGTGTAACATCCGACCCAATAGTTTACTTCCCAAATGCAATTCAGATTAATGGGTTTAATACAGTATTTTATCCCAAAGGCGCCTTTATTGATTATACACAAAGTAGTTTTATTATATATGATCGTTGGGGTCAAATACTATATGAAACAAATGATATATCAAAAGGTTGGGATGGATCAGCTAATGGTGACTTTGTGCAAAGCGATGTTTATGCATACAAAGCTAAAATAGTAGGGTTAAATGGAAAAGTACTGTATTTTGATGGTACAATAACAGTATTAAAATAAGATGATAAGTTTCAACGGAGATAAAAAACACATAAAGGGCTACTCCACATCTATAAGGAAAACAATTAAAAAAATAATAAGTGACCACAGGTTTAAACTTCATCAAATTGATTATAACTTTGTGGACGATGAAACACTTCTTGAAATCAATCGTCAGGCGTTGAAACATGATTACTATACTGACATTATCAGTTTTGATTATTCAGAAGGAGATACAATTGAAGGAGAAATATACATTAGTATAGATAGAGTAAAGGATAATTCCATGAAATTTAAAACCGAGTTCCACGTGGAACTATTAAGGGTTATTTTCCATGGAGTATTGCATTATGTTGGATACAAAGATAAAACCAAAATTGAGTCTCAGAAAATGAGACAAGCTGAAGATAAATACATTAAAATTTTTAATAAGGAGTTCCACGTGGAACTAAAATAGATGGAAAAATTATACGATATCATTGTGGTTGGTGCCGGTCATGCCGGATGTGAGGCAGCAAATGCAGCTGCAAGTATGGGTTCTAGTGTGCTATTAATAACCATGAATATGGAAACAATAGCAAAAATGAGTTGCAATCCGGCGATGGGCGGAGTAGCAAAAGGTCAAATTGTAAGAGAAATTGACGCGTTGGGTGGTATGTCTGGCATCATTACAGACAAAACAATGATACAATTTCGAATGTTAAACAGGTCAAAGGGTGCTGCTATGTGGAGTCCCAGAGCACAATCCGATAGAATGCGGTTCTCAGAAGAGTGGAGATTGGCTTTAGAGAGAAATCAAAATGTAGACTTTTTACAAGACAATGTAGTATCTCTTATTGTTAAAAACAACAAAGTTGAAGGAGTAACAACATCAATGGGATATACAATTCCATCAAAAAGTGTCGTTCTTACTTCTGGTACTTTCTTAAATGGTTTGATACATATAGGTACCAAAAACTTTGGTGGTGGTAGAATGGCCGAAAGTAATAGTGTGGGTATAACAGCTGATCTAATACGCTATGGTTTTGAAGCTGGTAGAATGAAAACAGGAACTCCACCTAGAGTAGATGGTCGTTCTTTAGACTATTCTAAAATGGAGGAACAAGAAGGTGATGAAAACCCAGGAAAATTCTCCTTTTCTAATGAAACACAAGCTTTAAAACAACAAAGGTCCTGTTTTATTACATATACTAATGATACCGTTCATGATATACTAAGAGAAGGTTTTGATAGATCACCTATGTTTAATGGCAGAATTCAAGGTCTCGGACCAAGATATTGCCCATCTATAGAAGATAAAATCAATCGATTTGCTGAAAGAGAAAGGCACCAAATATTTGTTGAACCTGAAGGATGGAATACTATTGAAATGTATATCAATGGTTTCTCTACATCACTTCCAGAAGATATTCAGTATAAAGCCATTAAAGAAATTCCTGGATTTGAAAAAGCCAAAATATTCAGACCAGGTTATGCCATTGAATACGACTACTTCCCTCCTACCCAATTGAAACATACATTAGAAACAAAATTGATAGACAGTCTTTATTTTGCTGGTCAAATAAATGGAACCACTGGATACGAAGAAGCTGCATGTCAAGGTTTGATGGCAGGTATCAACGCAGCTTTAAAAGTTCAAGAAAAAGATGAATTTATTCTAAGTAGGGCTGATGCTTATATTGGCGTTTTAATAGACGATCTAATTAATAAAGGAACTGAAGAGCCATACAGAATGTTTACTTCAAGAGCAGAGTTCAGAATACTTTTAAGACAAGACAATGCCGACGAGAGATTAACAGAAAAAGGTTACTCAATAGGATTAGCGAAAACAGACAGATTAGAAGCATTAAATCAGAAAAGAACAAAAATCAATGAACTTACAAATTATATTAAAAACAAATCTGTAGATCCATCAGAAGTAAACACAATTCTTGAAACTAAAGAAACAGCACTTTTAGATCAAAAAGTAAAATTTGATAAACTTATTCTTCGTCCGCAACTTAGTATACTTGATTTCAATAATATTTATGATACTTTATCAGAAACAGAAACTGAAATAAAAGAACAAGTTGAATTACTTATCAAGTATGAATCATATATAGAAAAAGAAAAACAAACTGCAGAGAAATTACAGAAATTAGAAAACTACAAATTGAATAAAGATTTTGATTACAGTAAACTAAAATCTCTTAGTATAGAAAGCAGAGAAAAATTAAACAAAATAAAACCAGAAAGTATTGGTCAAGCTTCAAGAATTAGTGGCGTTTCTCCTTCTGATATTTCTGTTCTTTTAATACATTTGGGAAGATGAGATATTACTTAGTTGTTATTTTTTTATTAGTTCTTAATTCATGTGCGAATATAGGAACTTTAACTGGCGGAGAAGAAGATAAAACCCCACCCAAACCTCTCAGGGATAATATCAGTAAAACCAATTTTAATTCTAAAGTTATTGAAATAGAGTTCGATGAATATATTGAAATTAATAATGCTGCTGAGAATATTAAATTATTTCCAGAACATAGCACCCTTAGTACATCTATTTCAAAAAAGAAGCTGATAATCAAATTAGATTCTTCACTTAAACAAAATACAACATATACATTACAAATAAATAACGGTGTAAAGGATGTTAATGCGGGAAATCTCTATTCTAAAAATTACTCTTTTAGTACCGGAAATATTTTAGATAGTGGTATACTATCTATTAATATTTTAAATTATAAAACGTTTAAAAATTTAAAAATAGCAATTTTAAGCGAATTACCAGCCGATAGCTTGCGTCAATTTAAATCTAACTATAGTTATGTTGTTAAAAGTGGTTTAAATCAATTCTACGGCCTTAAAAATACAAAATACAATATTTACGCTTTCACAGATAATAATTCTGATAACAAACCAGATTGGTATCAACCCATTAATTTTATTCTAGATGCATCAATTGATACTACATACAATCTAGAAATCAATGAATGGAACAATGAGTTTAGAATTACATCTATTGTAACAGATGGTGAATACTCTAAAGTCTATTATACTCATACCAACCACTATCAATATAAATTAAGAGAACTATTCGGAGATCAATTAGAAAACGCAGAATATTATAATGAAGATAGCGCAGTAATAAAGAATCTAAAATATCAATATCCTACAGATACAATTAAAAAAATACAATACTTAACAGAATTACAATCCATCATTTTAAAT
Organism: uncultured Chitinophaga sp.; assembly: GCA_964438995.1. Taxonomy (GTDB): domain Bacteria; phylum Bacteroidota; class Bacteroidia; order NS11-12g; family UBA955; genus JABMMZ01. The sequence continues at coordinate 22,183 of CAYTMQ010000010.1, read as the reverse complement.
AACATTCAATACATTAAAATGAAGAGCCAAGTTTTCATAATATTCAACAAACCACAAATTTATCAAGATTATCAAAATTTTATGAAAATCTATAGAGATAAAACCATTTATACTACAGCTCCTTCTAAAATGCAATTATATGTTCCACGAATAGAAAGATTGGATTCTGTTGACTTAAAAAATGTTCCAATTATTGATCATTCTAAACTTGCATATTTAAAAATTGAAATAGATGATCAATACAAACAATTGTATGATATTAGAATTAAAAAAGATGATAAAATAATAGTCAACTTGTTTGATTATAGAAACTGCGATTTTTATCTAGAACCTGGACAGTATAAAGTTGAAATTTTACAGAGAAGTTATACTAACCCATTTGATCCATTTAAGTACAAAAATTTTAATGCTCCAATATACGCAAAAGACTTGATTTTAAAGGCATCTTGGGATGAAATATTAAGTGTAAAATTGAAGTAATTTTTCAACATAATTAACAACATCCTATGTCTATTTTTAGTACTTTACGTGGAACAAAAAATATGATAAAAATTATTGTCAAGAACCCTCAAATAAAGTGCAAAAAAATAGAATAAGATACACACTTATCACCATTATGAATAAAGGGTTTACGAGTAATCCACAACAATGTTAATTTGTTTAAATGTTATAATAATACTAGTAAAATCAAGTAGTTTCGCTACAATAAATTAGTTGACAAAAAACTAAGACATCAAAAAAATCAATTTAAAAAATAGAAAAAAAGGAAGTTATCACGATATCAACACAGTATTATAAATACTATATATTTCTTTTTAAATTTATATATTATTATTAGTGTGTGAACAAGGCAGTATTTGACATAGAAAAATTTAAATTACTTTTGCAGTATGAGTATCCATGAAAAAATAGAGACTTTAAAAAATGAATCAAAAGAATTCATCATCGATAATATCGAAAAAGTGGAAGAATTCCGCTTAAAGTTTCTATCAAAAAAAGGTGGATTAAATGATGTATTCGAACAATTCAAAACCGTTGCTGGTGAAGAAAAAAAAGAGCTCGGAAAACACATAAACACACTCAGACAACACCTTGAAACATTGTATTCTGAAGCTAAAGAAAAATTTAGTAGCTCAGAAAAAAAATTTTCCGCTGTCGCGGATGATACTTTGACCACAAATGCGAACCGCATCGGATCATTACACCCTATTTCAATTGTAAAAAATGATATACTTTCTATTTTCGAAAAAATTGGCTTTACTACCGAAAATGGTCCAGAAATAGAAGACGACTGGCACAATTTTACAGCTTTAAATTTCGCGGAAAATCACCCAGCGCGCGACATGCAAGACACATTTTTTGTGGAAAAAGAACCTCGTGGAAACTATGCTCTTAGAACCCACACCAGTAGTGTTCAGGTTAGGTTAATGGAAAACTCTAAACCTCCAATTAGGGCTCTGATGCCTGGTAGAGTTTATAGAAACGAAGATGTATCGGCACGTTCAAATTGTTTCTTCCATCAAGTAGAAGGCTTGTACATTGATGAGCACGTAAGTTTCGCAGATTTAAAGCAAACATTGTACTATTTTGTTTCACAGTTTTTTGGCGAAAGAGAAATCAGATTTAGACCTTCCTATTTTCCATTTACTGAACCAAGCGCAGAGATGGATATCTATCTTGGAACCGAGACTGAGCAAGATAAAAGATTGACAAAAGGGACAGGTTGGTTAGAAATTTTAGGATGCGGAATGGTTGACCCTAATGTGTTAAAAAATTGTGGTATAGACCCTGAAAAATACTCTGGTTTCGCTTTTGGTATGGGTATAGACCGCATCACCATGTTGCGCTATGGCATCAAAGATATCAGACAAATGTTTGAAAATGATGTTAGATTTTTAGAGCAATTCTAAATACCCCATAGACTCTTTAAAGCCGAATAACCGGTACGACTAACAGACAAGGATGTGCTATTTTTTAGTACCACCTCAACACTGTCTCGATCTAGAGTTTTGACTTCTTTAATAAACGAAATATTTACCAGATAAGACCTGTGAATTCTTACAAATTCTTTTGGTGACAAACTATTTTCAAAAGATGACATGGTTTTCTTTTTTAAATACACATGTGAGTCAGTGTGTATTTTAACATAATCATCGTAAGACTCTAAATACATGACATCTTTGGTAGGAACAATCAGTACATCACCATTGTGTTTTACAACAATTCTATTAGAGTATTCGCTGTTTTCAATTTGGTTTGAAAGTTGATTGTTTTCTAATAATACCCTGGTTTTTTCTGTCGTAAGAAATTTCTTAACAGCCTTGTTAAAGCGGTCTTTTGGAAAAGGTTTTAACAGATAGTCAATAGCATTTGCTTCAAAGGCATTTAAAGCGTATTCATCAAAAGCAGTTGTAAATATTACGGAAGGCGATTCTTCTAGAACTTCCAGCATTTCAAATCCATTAAGTTTGGGCATTCTTACATCAAGAAAAACCAAATCAGGTTTGATGTTATTAATCATTTTTATGCCCTCAAAGCCATCGCCACACTCGAACACCTCGTTGAATTCGGGAAAGTCTTTTAAATAGGCTTTAATAAGGGTTCTTGCTAAAGGTTCGTCGTCTATAATCAATGCTTTCATGCGATGTTTTGAGGAATTTGAAGGGTGGTGGTAAATGTTGCAGTATCTTTATCGTATTTGAGCAAATTGTTTCTACCATAAATTAAAAACAATCTTCTTGACAAGGCGCTGAGTCCATAGCCTACACCTTTGTTTTTAGAAAGGGATAACTCATCATATGGATTAGACACTTCTATGATTAAATCGGTATCGGATTGTTGGATATTTAGAGAAATTGTAACATCTCCTAATGACTCATAAAGCCCGTATTTAATAGCATTTTCAATGATAGGTAACAAGATAAGCGGAGGTATTAAACTGTTTTTAGCAGCATCGTCTATTTGGATTTCAGTGTTCAGTCTGTGACCAAATCTGAGCACTTCAATTTCTAAATAAATTTTTAAATGGTCTAGTTCCTCGGTAATTGAAATGAGTTTGTTATAATCTTTGCGCAAAGTTCCACGTAAGAAATCTGATAACTGTTGTATCATATTCCTTGATTTTTCTGGATCAATAAATGACAAAGCACTGATTGAGTTCAGGCTATTGAATAAAAAATGGGGCTGAAACTGCTGGCGTATACCCAAAAGTTCGGCATCCTTTGCAAGTTTTTGAAGCTCAAGTCTTCTTGAATTTTCTTCATTTCTGAAAATGGACAACTGAGTCATCCACATTGACAGAGCGCTAATGAGCAATAGAAAAAATCCAAGTATAAACCTTAGTAATTTAACAGATTCAAAAACTTTGGTAAAAACCACATCATATTTCAATATAGTTGGGATGGCAAAATTGATGATGCTGAACCAAAGAAAATTTATCAATAAACACCAAACGATGATGTACCAAGCTTTTCCGGTTCCAGGTTGGTAGTATATCAATATGTTGTTGATGATAACCGCGAGCAGATACAAACTCAAATTAGATACAACAGAATCTAAAACAGAAGATTGAAGATTAATGCCAGCTTCAAGTAAAAAGAAAACGTGCAAACTCATCCAAATTAGCCAGAAAAGGCCAAATAGAATTTGGAAGTTTTTGGTCAACGCTTTCATTTTAAATCAACTTAAAGGGGTTAAAGTTTCTAATTGGTATTGGTTCAAATGTATGGTTTCTGTGCACAAATGTATAGGGTTTGAATCGAGAGACAATTGCAAAAGTTGATGGATTCCAATAAATTTCCAAGACATTAAATCACCATTATCGTTTACAAAGTCAGTTTCAACTCGATCGATAATGCCTTTTAGCTGTATTGTAGCGTCGTTGTAGTTGTCAGATGGTATTAAAAATGCTTGACATTCTTGTTCCATTGCAACACCATTTTTATTAACACTAAAGACCAATTTGCACCAATACATAGTATTTAGAAACTTTTAATATCAATACCGCCAAAAATGCAAGTACCTCTAAGAATAAGAACGTTTTCACCTGTAGGAATAATTGATTGTTGAACTCTTTTATCTTCAATGCTGCCAAAAACAGCCACTACTTCTGTTTTAATCTCCCAATTGGCAGGTACTATGAGTTTGGTACCGCCCATAAGATTGACCATATCCATCTCAACTTGACCTTTAATTTCGGCTTGAGAGAGATTAATTTCGGCGCCACCCATTACACATACTACAGATCCACCTTTAAAATCTTTAGAAACGATGTTTTTTTTTACACCTCCAAAAACGGACACAGAATCTAAATATTCTTCAGAAGTAAAAGCATTTTTATCGTGATGGTCTCTCCAGTCGAAGTTGTCCCATTTTTTATTTTTTCTACCGAATATCATGGTCAAACCAATGATGATGATTAAAACCGGCCAGAAATACTGGTGCATAGGCATATCTATGAAGAATTTGTCTAAAAGAAAAAACACGCCAATAGAGGTTACTATCCACCAACCGTTGTTTTTGAATTGGTGTTTAAAGCCTGTATAGAATCCAATTGCAATCAATAGCATTGGCCACGATAACAACCAATTTGGAAATAACACCCCTAGTTTGCGCAATAGCAACAATGTACCTACTACTACCACAATAACACCGGCCATAATTTTGCCGTTGTTGTGTTTTTTGAAGTCTGTTTCATTAATATTTAGTGACATAATATTTGATATTTAATGATGCAAAACAAAACTAAGATTCAATGTGCAACAAGCAAAAGTAGGTAGATGTCGTCAAAAATAGGTAAGTCGACAAAAAAAGTCGGTAAGTGGCGCAAAACCGAAATTAAGTGTACATTTGTTGTTATGAAGATCATTCATTTTGTGGCATGTTTTCTAGTATTAGTATCATGTAAAACAAAGAAAATTGAAAATTCTGAAGCGCCAATTGTTGTTGAGTTTGGAAGTGGAGGAGGTTTCACAGGAGAAACCATCAGTTATAGAATTGAGAGTAAAGGTGAGTTGTATAAATTTGGTTCTTTGAACAAGGATTCTAGTCTGATAAAAAGTATTAGTTCAACACAACAGACATACTTGAAAAGTCTTGTAAATGCTGATACATTGTCGAAAATTAATTTGGATAAATTTGGCAATATGACATCGTTTATTAATTTGAAAAAAAATGGAAAATCATTCAAATCTTTTCATTGGGAGACAGGAAACACTATATTGCCTCAGCCATTAAATACCTTGGACAGCTTTCTAAATACTTTAATAAAGTAAAATGATAATTAACGAAACAAAACTTTCCTATTTTTGTACATTATAAAATGAATATAGGCATAGTATGTTATCCGACTTTTGGAGGTAGTGGAGTTGTAGCAACAGAATTAGGTAAAGCATTAGCAGCAAAGGGATACAACGTACACTTTATTAGCTATAGTCAGCCAGCAAGACTGGATTTCTTTAATCCACATGTGTTCTTTCACGAGGTATCCATTTATAAATATCCTTTATTTGAATACGTGCCTTATGAAACGATATTGGCAAGTAAAATAGTTGATATAGTAAAACAGCATAAACTCAACATTCTTCATGTGCACTATGCCATACCACATGCATCAGCTGCATTGATGGCAAAAAATATTTTAGAGGAACAAGGTATCTCTATTCCAATTGTAACCACTTTGCATGGTACAGATATAACTTTGGTTGGTAAAGATCCTACATACGAGCCAGTGGTGTCCTATTCTATCAACCATTCTGATGCTGTAACTGCAGTTTCAGAAAGTTTGAAGCAAGATACATTTAAGAATTTCCACATTCAAAGAGAGATTTTTGTGGTTCCAAACTTCATAGATTTTTCAAGGTTTACAAAGCAAAAAAAGGAACACTTTAAGAAGGCGATAGCACCGAACGATGAAAAAATTTTGGTACATACATCCAACTTTAGAAAAGTGAAAAGGGTAGAGGATGTCGTAAAAGTATTTGCCAAAATAGCCGATAAAGTTCCTTCAAAATTGTTGTTAATAGGAGATGGTCCAGAAAGAATGAACATCGAATTAATGGCAAGAGAAATGGGCGTTAGTGATAGAATTACTTTCTTAGGCAAGCAAGAACAGATAGAGGAAATACTGTCTGTGTGCGATTTGTTCTTACTGACTTCAGAGACAGAAAGTTTTGGATTGGCGGCTTTAGAAGCTATGGCATGTGAAGTACCAGTGATTTCCTCAAATTCGGGTGGTATACCAGAGGTGAATGTTCATGGAGTGACTGGTTTTATGAGCAATGTAGGAGATGTTGATGACATGGCTAAAAACGCTTTAACCATACTACAAAACGAAGATGTCTTATTACAGTTTAAAACCAATGCCTTAAAACGGGCACAAGAGTTTCATATCGATAAAATACTTCCAATGTATGAGGAAGTTTACAAACAACTCACTGATGAAGATTCGAATTGTTTGTCGAAAAACCAGAATTAATAGAAAACATTCGACAAAAGGGTATTAACAGTTTTGATAATACCGAAATAATGGTTTTAATTTGGATGTTTAAACCATGGTCAAACATACTTTACTTTTCAGTATTATTTTATTCTCAAGCAGTTTATTGGCTCAAAAGAGCAGTAAGCCAACTGCTGCAACTACCACTAAATCTCCAATAGAACAGAATTTTACAGATGTAGCATCTGGATTGAAGTTTAGGAGTATTGGTCCTGCTGTAACATCGGGAAGGGTAGTAGATTTATGCGTCAATCCTGACAACAAATCTCAATGGTATATTGTTGCAGGTAGCGGTGGCGTTTGGAAGACGGATAATGCAGGCACTTCTTTTAAGCCAATATTTGAAAAACAAGGTTCTTATTCTATAGGGTGTATCACTATGGATCCTAATAACAGCAATGTGTTGTGGGTAGGAACTGGAGAGAACAACAACCAAAGAAGCGTAGGCTATGGCGATGGTATTTACAAAACCGAAGATGGTGGTAAAACCTGGAAAAATATGGGTTTAAAGAACAGCGAACACATCGGAATGGTGGCAGTAGATCCTAACAACAGTCAGGTTGTATATGTTGCGGCTTATGGACCACTTTGGAGCCCAGGTGGTGATAGAGGTATTTATAAAACCACTGATGGTGGCGCCAATTGGACTAAAGTATTAAATGTAAGTGAAAACACAGGATTTAATGAAGTTCATATTGACAAAAAACATCCAAACATTATTTATGCTACTGCTCATCAAAGAAGACGTCATGAATGGACGTATGTAGGTGGTGGACCAGAATCAGCGATATATAAAAGCAATGATTACGGTATTACATGGACCAAGCTTGAGAACGGTTTACCTAAAGGAGATATTGGCAGAATTGGATTGGCTATTCCAGCTGCGAATACAGACATTGTTTATGCGATTATAGAAGCAAATGGAGAAGGCGGATTTTATAAATCAACTGATAGGGGTGCAAGTTGGACTAAGCAATCTACTCACTCGACAGCAGGAAATTATTACAATGAAATTTTTGCTGATCCTATTAATCCAAACAAAGTATATTCAATGAATACTTGGGCAATGGTAAGTGAAGATGGAGGTAAAACATTTAAAGGGATTGGAGAGAAAAATAAGCACGTCGATAATCACGTGATATGGGTTGATAACACCAATGGCTCTCATTTTTTAATGGGTTGTGATGGTGGATTATATGAAAGTTGGGATGCTGCTAGCACTTGGCATTTCAAACAAAATTTATCGATTACTCAGTTTTATAGAGTAACTGTTGACAATGCATTTCCATTTTACAATATTTATGGAGGGACCCAAGACAACAACACACTTGGTGGTCCATCTAGAACCATTAGTGCCAGCGGTATTCACAACTACGATTGGTTTGTAACCGTTGGAGGAGATGGTTTTAAGACTGTGGTAGATACAAAAAATCCTGACATTGTTTATTCTCAGTGGCAATACGGAGGCTTGGTTAGATACAACAGAAAAACTGGTCAGGCACTCGACATCAAACCTCAAGAAAAACCTGGTGAATCGGCGTATAGATTCAATTGGGATGCGCCAATTGTTTTAAGTAATTTTGATCATAAGACCTTGTATTTTGCTGCCCAAAAAGTGTTTAAGAGCAATGATATGGGCAATACTTGGGAAGTGATTAGCGGAGATTTATCAAGAGGCTTGGATAGAAATACATTGCCTGTTATGGGAAAAGTATGGAGTGTTGATGCGGTTGCTAAAAACCAATCAACCAGCATTTATGGCAACATTACTGCATTAGCAGAATCACCACTCAACAAAGATATTTTAATTGTTGGAACCGATGATGGTTTGATACACGTTACAACCGATGGAGGTTTAAATTGGAGCAAAACTGAGAGTATTGCTGGAGTTCCAAATCAATCTTTGATTCAAAATGTGTATGCTTCAAAACACGACGCCAATGTGTTTTATGCAGTTGTAAACAACCATAGAAATGGAGACTTTAAGCCGTATTTAGTCAAGTCGGTTGACAAAGGTAAAACTTGGATGGTGGTTAAAACGGATTTACCAGAAAGAGGTTCATTGCAATGTATTGCCGAGGATCATAAGAACAAAAATCTAATTTTTGCAGGAACTGAGTTTGGTGTATTTGCAAGCAGAAATGGTGGTAGTTCTTTCAATAAGTTAGGCGATTTGCCAACCATTTGTGTTAAAGAAATAGCCATACAAGATAGAGAGAATGATTTAGTGCTGGCAACTTTTGGAAGAGGGTTTTACGTGTTAGATGATTACACACCATTGCAACATTTTGATGCAGTTTCTGAAAGTTTGACTTCAAAACCAGCGGTGATTTATCCTGTTAAGGATGGCATCATGTATATACAATCGACGCCATTGGGACACAAAGGAAAATCGTTTCAAGGAGAGAGTTTCTTTGTAGCTGATAATCCTGCTATTGGGGCTACAATATCTTATAATGTAAGAGATGAATACAAAACCATCAAGAATAAAAGAAAAGCAAAAGAAGAAAAGCAAGTCAACGATTATTATCCAAGCATAGACAGTTTAAGATTAGAGGACAACGAAGCAGAAACATACATATTAGCCATCATTAAAGATGCAGAAGGCAATGTAGTAAGACAATACAAACACGGCGCCGAGAAGGGTTTTCATAGATTTGTATGGAATGGTAGAATCGAACGCAGCAGTCCGATAACTTTTTATACTCCTGACCCTAACAATCCTTATGAAGGAGAGGACCAAGGTCAAATGGCTCTTCCTGGAGAATATTCTGTAGAGTTGAAGCTGGTTAACAATTATGTCATAACAGATTTAGCTGCAGCAGTGAGATTCAAATTGAATCCTATTTATACTATCGAAATTGACAAGAAGTTCAATGAGGATTTGGCAGAGTTTAGAAGAACCATTTCAAGTGTTGATGCCTATTGCAATGAAATTAAGAACAAACTTAACTACATCAAACAAGGACAAAATCAAATTACACAACAAAGCATATTAACCAACATTGCTAATTTAGAAAAGGCCATCAAAGAATACAATTTGATGATGCATGGAGATGGTACTTTGGCTTCAAGGGAATTCGAAACTTTGCCAGGTTTGTATGGCGTGGTAGAAGGTATCGTTGGAAATCTTTGGGCAACAACAGAGATGCCAACAAGCACATATAAAGAAAAACTAGATAAAGCCATGCTCGACTTCGAAAAGGTGTATAGTAAAGTAAAAGAGATTGATAATTTGTCTAAGCAAATAGATAGTGAATTAGATAAGAATAAATTTCCTTACACACCAGGAAGAATGCCTGAGTGGAAGAGATAGAATATTTAACAATCATTTATCTTATTGAAGCATTTCAATAAAATAATTAGATGTTCCATGTAATTGTGGATTGATCACATATTTCTTTTTACAAACGCACATAGTATCATTTTGCTGTGCCTTACATATTGAGACGGCGAAGTAATTTTGTATTTCGTTTATTATTTTCATTTTTATATCTCATTATATTAATGATTATTAATCAATTAAGGCAATAGAAAGCCATGTATTAACCCAGATTATTCAAATTAATTCATCGATTCTGACAATAATTTCATCCAATAAGGTACTATGTATTGCATAGTACTATAATTTTACTATATATTTGCACCATGGATTTGGAGAATACACGGTCGCAGATGCGAAAAGGCATATTAGAATACTGTATTCTATGTATCATAGATAAGCAGGAATGCTATGCTTCAGATATCATTGAAGAGATGAAAAGGGCAAGATTGATAGTGGTTGAAGGCACATTGTATCCATTGTTAACCAGATTAAAAAATTCAGGTTTATTGAATTACAAGTGGGAGGAGAGCAAATCGGGACCACCACGCAAGTATTATTCACTAACAAAAGAAGGAAAAGACTTTATTAAAGAATTATCAGAAACTTGGGATGAGCTGAGTTCTGCAGTAAAACAAATAAGACCATAAACACCACATAATATGAATAAAATAATTAGCGCCAACATCAATGGATTTATATTCAACATCGATGAGATTGCTTACGATAAGTTGAGACAATATCTGGATAGTATGCATTCTAAGGTTCAGAATGCAGAAGTAATGACGGATATTGAAAATCGCATTGCCGAGCTGTTTGATTATAAATTAAAGAATGGCTCACAGGCTATATTGAACAAAGATGTTGAAGACATCATTCAACAGATTGGTCAACCAGAACAATTCGCACAAGAAGAGCAAGAAGAATCAAAGAAGCAAGCTGAAACAGCCAGAGAACAAGCTCAGAACAGAAGAAAATACAGACGCTTGTATCGCAATGAAGATGATAAAATGATTGGTGGAGTTTGTAGTGGAATAGCAGCTTACTTTGATTTAGACCCAATGATAGTAAGAATTTTGTTTGCGATATCATTCTTTGTTTTCGGCACAGGATTTTTGTTGTATTTGTTTTTAATGATAGTTGTTCCGAAGGCCCTAACACCATCAGAGAAGCTAGAAATGATGGGAGAACCAGTAGATTTTAACAACTTGGGAAAAACCATAGAAAAAGACATAAAAGACGCTTATGACAGATACAAACCAGGTGTAAAAACCGGATTTGAGAAGGTAATAGAGGTGATGGTTAAAATAGGTGGAATAGTATTGTTTGTTTTTATACTATCAATAATTATTCCTACAGCATTTGGATTGTTTACTTCGATTGGCGTTATCTCTTGGTTTTTGCCAGTTTTAAGTAGTTATATGTTTTTGACCGAGACACAGGCATTCATTATTCTGATTGGTGCTGTATTATTTGTTTTGATTCCATTGGCGAGTCTGACATTTAAAATCATTCAATTTTTATTTAAAACCAAGCCAATGAACAAAGGTATTGGTATTACTTTGAGTGTGTTCTGGTTTATAGGTTTTTGTATGTTGGCATATAGCACGTATAACATTGGTTCACAATTTTCTAATACAACATCATTAAGTGATAATGATACATTGACATTGGTTAAGAATAAGACTTTGATCATCAAGACAAGAAACACAGATAGAGATATGGAGTTTGAATTCCGCTCTAACGGTGTTAACTACAGCCATTTTCAAAGCGAAGATGATTTAAAAGAATTTTTAGATGATAAGATTGGTAGAAATGTGGAATTACAAATAACGAGAGCTTATGGCAATCAGGTAGAAATGAGTGTCATCAAACGTGCATGTGGAGATACAAAAAGTAATTCATTTGAAACGGCACAACGCATCAAATACCATTTTGATATGAGCGATAGCACGATAATTTTAGATGATTATTTTACAATAGGAGAGCCACACTTATGGAGAAATCAAAAAGTAAAAATTGTTATAGCGGTGCCGTTAGATCAGAAATTTATAATTGACAGAAGCTGTGATGGACTATTTGAAGATACAAACAGAAGAGAGATAGAAAGAGATGAGTTGGATATTAATGATAATTCTATTTACAACAAACAATTTAAACTCAATGAAAAAGGAGTATTTCAGGCTGATTGATCTAATTTTGGAGGCATATCAATATCTGATTTGATATCGCTGACAAAAATTCTAAAACCTTTGTAGATGAGCAATATGGCTATAAACTCTGCGACATAAAGCGCGTAGTTGTAGCCTATTCTCATGTAGAAACCGCCAATACCAGGCAATAATGCGCCAAAAGAAATGTAAAGGCAAGCAATAAATTTAGCTTCTTTGTTAATGAGACTGAAGTATTGATTAGCCGAATACGCTGCCCCACCAAAGAGAAATATAAACGCGTAAATATTTAAGAAAGGGGAGAAGTTGCGGGTCCATTGCCATTCAAGTAGCTCACCACTCAACTTACCATTAAAATCGGTAGGCAAAACAATGGGAGAGGAAATCACAAAAAAGGAGGCGATGATGATGTAAAGAATGGCAACGACAGAGCTGATATCTCCAAACTTTTCAGACATGAGGAGATAGACAGACCCTTGAGCTAGCGGAAAACCACCCAAAAGAGCTCCGCAGATAAACCAAAATCTAAAATTGGCAACATTCCACCCAAACACTGCATTAATACCCTCAGACATCGTTCCAAGAGCAAAAACAAACAAACCTATGGTCCACCATAGAACAAATTTGTTTTTGTAAGTCAGATAAATTTTCAGCACTTCATAGCTAAAGTACAAAGCCAGTAAAGATGTAAGGATTGGGATATAATCAAGTATTTTATACATCTAATTTGCTTAATGCAGATGCAATGTATCAACATTTTTGAAATTAACAAAAAAAATGGGGAGTAATTAGGTGAAACCCATATAAACCAATTAAAAATATTTTTAAAATTAGTATGTTTGTGTGATTAAATTATGAAATTCCATCATCAATTATTTGCTCTTTTGGTTGCGATATCATCATGTACAAATGCTGTTAAGAATCCATCAAAAACTGTAAGCAAGGAAGACACAGAAACTGTAAGCTCTTTGTATTTGCAAGAACCAATTCTTTTTACAAGTGCTAGAGTGGTCATGAATCAGGATGACTTATATGGATATTGGGTAGGTGATTTTGAGCCAGATTTAAATATTTTGGGAGATGATTACCAAGAAAATATGGAAGATGATGAAACAAATAAAATCAATATTTCTATAGATAGTTTTGCAGGAGATGAGGTATTTGGACACAGTGTAGTGGCAGGATTGAGAAGACCATTTGTTGGGACAAAAAAGAAAAAAGAGAATCTGTTCTCTTTTGAAGTAAAAGAACCGGGAGACAATCAATATGATGGTGTTTTTTTATTTAGTATTACTAAAGGAGATTCGGTAATGAAGGGTACTTGGAGCGCCTATAATAAAATTAAAACATCCTTCAGAACTTTTGAAGTTAAAAAGAAGTTTTTTACATACAACCCTGACCAAGTATTAGAGTATACTTACAGAGATCAATCTAAAACAAAATCTATTAAAGCATACGATGACGAAGATGAAGAGTATTTAGATAACGGTATGTTATCAAGCACACAGAAAATATTTGATTATAATCCAAGTAAAGTAATACTTTCAGAGTCTGAATTAAGAGAATTGACCAAAGGCGATTTGATTATTCTTAGAAATTCCATTTATGCTAAGCATGGATACTCCTTTAAAAAGCGATCATTGAGAAATTACTTTGATGATTTGGATTGGTATATGCCAGTATACATAGACATCAAACCTTTTCTTACAGATATTGAAAAAACAAATATCAAAAACATGTTGAAACACGAGAAGTATGCAGAAGAATTTTACGATGTGTTTGGTAGATAGTTGGTGATTTATTCTTAATTTCTTGATACAATATTTGACAAACAAATACCCATTTTTGAAGCGAGCTGTGTGGTATGTGTTGCTAGCTTATTTTTCTTATTTAATGGTATTGATTACCGTTCAATACATTCCAATGAATTTTCAAGCTGGTTTCCTAGCCATTAAGCAAGATGTGATTGGGAAAAGTTATTATCAAGTGGCATTTTTTAGTCATGTCTACGCATCCATGTTTGCGTTGTTGCCAGGCTTTATACAATTTAGTATTGTAATCAGACATCATTTTCCATCATTTCACAGAGCATGTGGTTATTTGTATATTATTGTGATAGTATTGATTTCGGCTCCTTCGGGATTTATCATGGGTTATCACGCTAACGGGGGATGGATATCATCTATTTCATTTATGTTGCTAAGCGTATTGTGGCTATACTTTACGGTACAATCATTTTTAAAAATTAAGCAAGGAAATATACAAGCACATAGACGTTTCATGTGGCGCAGTTATGCATTGACTTTATCAGCCATCAGTTTAAGACTTTGGAAGTGGGTAATAGCTTCTACTATAGAACCATCGCCTATGGATACATATAGAATAGTTGCTTGGTTGGGGTGGGTAGGAAATTTGCTTGTAGTGGAGTGGTGGTTGAAGAGTGATGATAAATAGAATTTTCTTAACTTACTGCACTCTAGCTCACGCTTTATTTGTGATAATTAATCAACATCAACTTTAAAATAACAAGGTAAATATTAAAGCATCACTTTAAAATAACAAGGTAAATATTAAATCAATACTTTAAAATAACAAGGTAACAATAATATAAATATCAATAAATCAATTGGATATACTTTTGGCCAAAATCAACCGCACCCCGCATTCCCTCTCCCTCTCGTCATCCGCCTCCAGACCAACCTTCTCTGTCCAAACTTCTATAGTGAATGGCTTCTGCTAAATGGTGCGTTTTAATGTCAACTGAGTTGTCTAAATCTGCAATGGTGCGCGCAACTTTTAAAATGCGGTCATAGGCTCTGGCGCTTAGGTTTTGAATGCGCATAGCATTTTTGAGCAGTAGATTGCCAGCATCATCAATAGCACATAGTTCTTTAATTTGATTGCTGTGCATTTGAGCATTACAATAGATACCATCTCTGCCCAGATATCTTGCCAATTGAATGTCTCTTGCTTTAATTACGCGTTCTCTTACATGGATGCTTCTCTCGTTGGCTCTTTTTCTTGAGGCTAACTCGTCGAAACTAACTGGTGTAACTTCGATGTGAATATCAATTCTGTCCAATAGTGGTCCGCTTATTTTACTGAGGTATTTCTGGACATTGACAGAGCCACATGTGCATTCTTTATCGGGGTGATTGAAGTAACCGCAGGGGCAGGGATTCATACTCGCAACCAACATAAAACTGGCAGGGTAGTCGACCGAAAATTTGGCTCTTGAGATATTGACTTTTCGATCTTCTAATGGTTGTCGCATTACTTCTAAAACGGTCCGTTTAAATTCTGGTAATTCATCTAGAAAAAGTACACCATTGTGAGCAAGCGATATTTCTCCTGGCTGAGGTGAATTGCCTCCACCTACTAATGCAACATCACTGATGGTATGATGAGGCGATCTAAATGGTCGGTGAACAACAAGGCCACTCGAATTAAGCAATCTTCCTGCTACAGAATGTATTTTAGTAGTTTCCAAAGCTTCTTGTAAAGTTAATGGGGGTAGTATGCTGGGTAGTCTTTTGGCCAACATGGTTTTTCCGGCACCAGGTGGACCAATAAGTATGATGTTGTGTCCACCAGCTGCGGCAATTTCCATGGCGCGTTTGATGTTTTCTTGACCTTGAACATCACTAAAATCGAGTTCAAATTCTTGGGCCGCCGATTGAAACTCTTCTATGGAAGTATTTGGTGATAGTTCTAAATCAGCCTTCCCTTTAAAATAATCAACCAGTTCGCTGATGTTTGAAACACCATACACTTTTAACCCTTCTACTATGGCAGCTTCTTTTGCATTTTCTTTGGGCAATATAAATCCTTTAAATCCTTCTTTTAAAGCCTGTATGGCAATAGGTAAAGCACCTTTGATGGGCAATACTGTTCCATCCATTGAAAGTTCGCCCATGATGAGGTATTCACTAATTTCATCTGAATCTAAGAGTTGACTATCAGCTGCAAGTATGGCAATGGCGATAGTTAGGTCGTAGGCACTACCTTCTTTTTTGATATCTGCTGGCGCAAGGTTAACGACTATTTTCTTTCTTGGAAAGTTGAGACCGTTGTTTTTAAATGCTGTCATAATACGGGTCCAACTCTCTTTGATAGCATTGTCTGGCAAACCTACCATAATAAATTTTCCTCCATCAGCTGTAACATTAACTTCTACTGTAATTGTAAAGGCATTGACGCCGTAAACGGCCGAACCATAAGCTTTAATAAACATAAAATTAGATGTCGAAACTAGAAATTTAAAGAATGAAAGTTGCTAGTGTTTACAAAGAATAATAGGCCCTTTAAAAAATATTTTTCATTTTTTGCAGCATTTTAGAATAAATCGACGTCTATATAGGTGTAGATTAGTAAATTTTTTCATAAAGAAAATGCAAAAGACACTTCGGAAGGGTGTCTTTTTGCATTTTAAGGGATGGGTGGATGATATATTGTATTTTAAAGTATTCGTGATGCTCTTCAAGCTTTTTTTTCACCACAGAGACACAGAGGACACTGAGTTTGCACAGAGCGTTTTCTTTGTTCTATGCGGTAAAATTTGGCAATGAAGTATAACTTTTCAAGTTTTTTTGATGAATCATCCCCTTGAGGCGGACAAGCGACATCACAGAGTTTATAAAGAAAATATTGAAAATTGAGATGCGAATATTATAAATGGTTTTCGATGTAATCAATGATGCTGTGGATGCATTTGATGTGAATTTCTTGAGCTCGATCGGCAAAATCAGAATGCGGTGCTCTGATTTCTACATCACATATATTGGCCATTGCGCCACCATCTTTACCAGTTAAACCTACTACAACCATACCTTTGGCTTTAGCCACTTCAATGGCTTTGAGGATGTTTTTAGAATTACCACTGGTGCTAATTGCTAGCAATATATCGCCTTTATTGCCTAGAGCTTCAATGTATCTTGAGAAAACAAAATCATAACCATAGTCGTTGCCTACACAAGCCATGTGACTGGCATCTGATATTGCAATAGCAGGGATGGCAGGACGATTGTCTCTATATCTTCCTGTTAATTCTTCAGCAAAGTGCATGGCATCGCAAAGACTACCACCATTGCCGCAACTTAATATTTTACCACCAGCTTTGATGGATTTGACCATTTCTTCACCAGCTTTTTCTATTTGGATGAAGTTGTTTTCATCGGCTAAAAACTGGTTTAGAATTGTTTGAGCTTCGAAAAAGTGTTGTTTGATGTTGCTCATGGTTTTGGATGTCTCTTTTTGAATTCAGCTAAACCGTTTTCTAGGAATTTAAGAAACTCATCTTTGTCGAATTGTTTCTTATTGATTTCTGTACCAACAGGTTTTTGTAACAAGTTTTCTTTTAAATCTAAAAGACAATATAGAGGTTGAGAAGAGGCATTAAAATAGCAAATTTCTATTTCAGCATTTTTCTTACCTAAAGTGGTAATTTTTCTTTTGCTGTATCTACCTACAAAATGCTCAGATTCTGGTAATTTTATTTTGTGGTCATCAACATACAAAGAAGCAATTACATATTCTTCTCTTAGAATTTTCAATACTCTTGGGTCGCTCCAAACCATTTCTTCCATTTTACGACAATTTACACAACCATGACCAGTAAAGTCAATAAACAATGGTTTTTTAAGTTCTTTAGAACAAGCAACTGCTTCATCATAATCGAAGTATCCATTTAATCCATGAGGAATATGCAATTCATTGGCATAAGAAGGCTTTTTGGTAACATTGCCACTAATTCCGTTGGCTTCTCTAATGCTTCTATTTATATCAAATTCTTGTGTACTCATTGGAGGCAAGTAACCTGCCAAATATTTTAATGGCGCACCCCAAAGACCAGGAATCATATAAACAACGAAAGACAATACAAGAATTGACAGCATCAATCTTGGCACTTTTAAGAATTTGAAATCTGAATCGTGTGCAAACTTTAACTTGCCCAACAAATACAATCCCATCAAACCAAAAATAATGATCCATAATGCCAGATATACTTCTCTATTTAATAAATGCCAATGATAAGTTTGGTCGGCAGTGCTTAGGAACTTTAAAGCAAAAGCCAATTCAACAAAACCAATACACACCTTAACAGAGTTCAACCAGCCGCCACTTTTTGGCAATGAATTTAACCAAGAAGGAAATAAAGCAAATACTGTAAATGGCAAAGCGAAAGCCAATCCGAATCCAAACATGGCAACTATTGGTCGCACAAATTGACCACCTGCACTCTCAACTAAGACATTACCTACTATTGGTCCGGTACAAGAGAAAGAGACAATTGCCAAAGTGAGCGCCATAAAGAAAGCGCCATAATATCCACCTTTATCTGCTTCTCTATCCGCCTTATTAGCAATAGAAGATGGCAACACGATTTCGAAAGCACCAAAAAATGAAAAAGCAAAAATGATGAAGATGATAAAGAATAGCACATTAGGCAACCAATGTGTTGATATAACGTTTCCAGCATCAGCACCAAAAGCAAACGAAACTATAGTACCTAGAACTGTATAAATGAATATAATAGATAAACCAAAAAAAGCGGCTGTTAATCGCGCTTTAATTTTACCCCTTTTATCGTTTGTAAAGAATGCCACAGTCATTGGTATCATTGGGAAAACACAAGGGGTTAGCAATCCTACCAATCCAGAGAAAAATGCCAACCAAAACAAACCACCAAAACCTTCTTTTTCAGTTGAAGCAGATTCGCCATTGAATGTTTTTTCAACACAAGGCGCGTTGTCATTAGGGCCATTTAATTTGTAAGAACAATTAGCACATACTCCGGTATCTTTAGATTTAGATGTAGAATCAATATTTGACTTGATGGTATCTATTAAAGGTGTTACTTCAGTTGGAACTTCAGTAGTTTTTGAATCTTCGGTAATTTCAGCGCCGTTAGCAGTGATGCTTGATTTAACAGACAACGGTGTTAAATTTCCAAAATTAAAGCATGTACTTTCAGAGCACCATTGGCCTTCGTATGTACAAGAAATCTTAATATCGTTTTTAAGAATTTTTATCTTTTGTCTGAATTCAGCTTTGTTAAAAAACTCGCCAACTTCACAATTGAACACATCGTCAACTATATGTTTATCACCAACGCTATATGTTTCACCAACTAGAGAATAGGCTTTTGAATCATCAAAATTGATGATGAATTTCATAGGACCAACATCACATTTGTTATAAGTAGAATACAAATGCATTCCTGCAGGGACATCAGTTTTAAAAATGACATCAATAACATCACCAGTTTTAGGTTTAGGGTTACTAAAACTAACTTTTAATACAGGTGGCTTTGGCTCTTCAGGTTGTTGAGCAAAAGAAAAACTAATGGAACATAGTATTAGTAATGATAAACAAAGGATTTTAAATTGATTCATGTTGAACTTAAAGATTACAAAAATAAGAATGATTATTGAAGTATCAATATAAATAAGATTGAGGGTAAAATTTAGGGGATGTATCAGCGTTATATATAGTATGTTGACAAAAATTCAAGTGAAAAAGTTGCTTGTGTAATAAATTTGTGACAATCGACATGAAAAAAATCGCTTTACTTATTACCGTTTTATTGCTTTTACAAATTGGTAGCATAGGCCAAACTATTACTACTAAGCAATACATCGACTCGTTTAAACATATAGCGATGATTGAAATGTTGGAGTATAAAATTCCGGCAAGTATCACTTTAGCTCAAGGATTATTAGAGAGCGGTAGTGGAAACAGCAGATTGGCCAAAGAAGGAAATAACCATTTTGGCATCAAGTGTAAAAAAGATTGGACAGGTTGTACCATATTAGAAGACGACGATGCCCTTCAAGAATGTTTCAGATGTTATAAAACTGCCGAGGAAAGCTACAAAGACCATTCAAAGTTTTTAAAAGAAAATAAGCGTTATGCCAACTTATTTACATTAGAAATTACCGATTATAAAGGTTGGGCAGCTGGATTGCTTGCAGCTGGATATGCAACAAATCAAAAATACTCTGAGTTATTGATAAGAACCATAGAGAAAAATGGTTTAACCGCATATGATAGTATGATTGTTAGCGGTTATAATCCATACAACAAACAAACACCTGCTAAAATTGCGATTGTATATAACAATGTGCCATCTACTGTTGTTCAACCCAACCAAAGTGTCGAATCAATTGCAACCGCTTACGACAAATCAGAGAGAAAACTAGCGAAGTACAACGATTTAACCTATCACAAACAAATTGAACCTGGAGACGTATTGTACTTAAGACCTAAGAAAAGAAAAGCAAGCGTCGAGAGTCATGTCGTTGCTGATGGAGAAACCATGTGGGACATTTCTCAGAAGTATGCCATTAAAATCAATTCACTTTACAAGAAAAATTTGATGGTGCCAGGAACAGAACCTAAAGCTGGTGTTGTTTTAAACCTTCAACACAAAGCTGATGCTAGACCGGACACAGGAAGAGTAGAAATAGAACCTTTAAATACAGAAGCGGAGTATCATACAGTAGGAGCTGGCGAGACCTTATATAGTATAAGTAGAATTTACGGCATTAAGGTTGAGGAGTTGACATCGATGAACAATATAGACAACAATCAGATCAAGGTCGGTCAGAAATTGATGGTAAAAAAATCTACTTTAGCACCTCCGACTTCAGAAACAGATTTAAAACATACAGTTCAGTCTGGCGAGACCTTATATAGTATTAGTAGAAAGTACAATATAAGTGTCGATTCGATCAAAAATAACAATAATTTAAAGAGCGACAGTTTACAAGTCGGTCAGATTTTGGTCATTAAAAAGTAGATTTATTACTTTATTTTCAAGCCTTTAAATTAAGTAAAAAAGCCTAGTATCATTTTTTTGTCATTTTATCTCATTAAAATAAAATTAAATTTGTTTTATTTGATAACTTGTTTATTTTTGGACCAAAATAATTATTAAAATTCGCATTATGAAAAGATTAATTACAAATTTAAAGTCGCTCAAAATGATGCTCGCGGCCCCGCTACTGGGACTGTTTGGCATTACAGCGAGTGGACAAGCGCCGTGGTGTGACGGATTTCACATGTACAACAACACAACTTACTATTCATCGAGCAATTACATTTTTGCTCTTGATCAAGTAAGAATCAGTTCCGGAAGTACTGTGTTGTTCAACGTTCCGGCGGATGGATTTAGCGGAGGTTCTACCTGTGGATCAGAGTGGAGATTGGCTAATCCAACCACAAAAGCAATTGATTTAACTGCTGGTAACACTTACACTGTTGAAGCAAGTGGATCAAGTGGCTCTAATGCTTACGGCGGATCAATTGGTGTTTTCGTTGATTACAACAACGATAAAGACTTTTTAGATGCAGGTGAGTATCAAGGAGCATTTACAGTTCCTGGAAGTGTTCAAACACCTTCAACATTAGGTTCAAGAACTTTCACAATTCCTTGTAACATCACTCCAAGTGCAACTAGATTACGTGTAGTTGGTAACTATTCTAGTTACCCAATGTCACAATCTTATGGTTGTTCTACTTGTTCTGGTGCACCATACTATGGTGAAACTATGGACTTCTCAATTAACTTAGTATTGCCAACTAGTGTATCTGCTAATTTCGTAGCACCTTCTTCTATTTGGATTAAAACAGTTAACAAATTCATCAACAGCAATCAATCAGGTTACACTGAGCATGCTTGGGATGCTAACAACGATGGTTCATGGGAGCAAAGAAGCGTAGTAGCTGATTACAAGAACCCACAATTTATGTGGACTACTCCAGGTACTAAATGTGTTAAATTGAGATCTACTAACTGTTTAGGTAAAGATTCAATCGTAAAATGTTTCAATGTATTAGCTCCTACTGCAGTTCCTGTAGTGGATTTCGTTGCTGACAGAGTAACTATTGAGCAATACCAATCTGTGAAATTATTTGACCTTTCAACTAATGGTCCATGGCAATGGACTTGGGATGTGTATGACTCAACAACTTATGCATCTTCAGGTTACTATCCAAACTTAGCTGATGGTGATTTATATTCTGACCCTTGGGGTAACGGAAGTGACGAATTCTCTCAAAATCCAGAATTCGCATTCGACGTACCAGGTTGTTATACAGTTGTTATGACTGCTAGAAATGATGTTGGTCCATCTGTAGAAAAAAGAAAAGTTTGTTACATCACTGTAACATTACCTACTCAATATAACTTAG
>CAYTMQ010000009.1:0-140803 GCA_964438995.1 uncultured Chitinophaga sp. | reverse complement strand
GAAATTTTGACCCGTGGTGGGTTTTTATCGGTAGACCCTCGTGCAGTGCTGAGGGTACTTTTTATTCGTTTCACTCATGAGATCGCTTCGCTAAGTTGGCCAAACAAAAAAAAATTACCATTTCCAATATCATATTAAATTATCCATAAGAATAAAATGTTTTTGAAACGGAATATGCGCGTTGAGTCCACGGGTGCGTAGAATTTCAATAATGGCAGCCTCGAGCAGGACAGATATGCAGCGGCAAGCCATTGTTGGAATTTTGACCCGTGGTGGCCTTTTTTTGATTACTTTTTTTTGCCATAAAAAAAAGTAATTGCCATTTCCCGCGGCATGAGCGGGAGAAAAATTACATATGTACCTAATTTGACTCTTTGTGACTCGTTCTAAAAAAAGCAATCGCCACCCCTGCGGCATAAGCAGGGAAAACAATATTAATTTATGTATCTGATGGTATCCTCAATAAAAAAAAAGAAAACAAAATCACTTAATATTCTCCCCTCTACCTTCCTTCTCCCACTCCAATAAGCGCTTTGGAATATCTGCAGTATCCTCTGCATACAACTTAACCGATGCGCCATTTCTGACGCCCATAAATAATTTATCCTTTTTAATGTCCGCCATTAAAACGGCACTTTGGTCGCCCCCACTGTGAGCCTGCATGGCCCAAGCATAGAACTCACCATTGAGAACTTCCATAGGTATTTCAACTTCCCAAATAGATATAACATAGTCGTACTCCTTACCCATCAATTTGCGCATCCTGGTTTCTATTTGTGGTATTCTAATTAGGTTGACCTCATTGGGATAACGATCCTTAAACGCTTCTAAAAATTCTAAGGTAGAGGCAGTCGTGTCTGTTGTTTGTTTAGATGATGAATCGCGTCGCTCTGTATCTATGACCGTTGAATTGTTGTTGTTACAAGCACATAGCAATCCAACCGAAAGACAAATGATATAATGTTTTGAAAACATATCTATACAATTTATAATTGATTTAAAGTTGTTTTTTAATGGCATTTCGTTGTTCCAATTGTGTGTACTGCAACGCAATTCTGTTCTCGGGTTTTTTATCGAAGGTATACAAGGTTAAGACAAACAACCACTCTAATGGTTTCATCAAAATATACACCACATCAGACACCCACTGTTTGTTGAACACATGGTAATGCTGATGCAATTGTTTACCTACTTTGTTGTACTGACTACGAATCCATTTGTGTAGTTTAGGAAACTTCTCTTCTATCAACTCTTCAAACGCATTCGATACCAACAACTGTCTATTGCATACGATGGTTTTACCCTGCCTAATACCCGTTCTCAATGGTTTAACCACATCGGCATGACCGTTGGCTGCTATGGTACAGAGATAATGACCAGTTTCACATTGCACATCGTTGCACATGTAATCCAATTCTGACAAACCATGTTTGTAGGTGTCTGTAAATGCCCGCACAATCGAATCTGGCTTCTGACCAAACAACATTAATACCATGGTCAACACAACAAAAACAGGTAGACACAACACCAGTAAAATTGGGAATTTAACAAAAGGATCAGCAAGCAATATTTTATACAACATCAATTGCAATCCCTTGTATTCATGTACAGATGTTTTATGGTCCTCTATGAACCGCATATGATTGCCATACAACTGAAAAAAGATTACGATCATAATTTGCAATATGCCAACCCAAAAGTACAAAGATTCGACGTGAAAAATCAAGACCACATTGAATCCTAAACCCAACAACAAAATACAATTTATCAGCACCTCTATTAAAGGTGACAGCGTTTTAGGCTTTAAAACACTAACTATAACAGCCAATTGATTTAAAACAATCAATACTATGACACTCAATTTATGTTCAGGCGAAAAGGTTGCCGACTCAGAACAGCAATCGTTGACATCCATATCAATCGCCAGCAAATACGCATAAGGCGTAAACAATATGACAGGAATATCAATTATACGAAAACTAAAACGCTTACTGCTAACTAAGAAATACAAAAATTCAAGTGAAGATAATGCCAAGATTACTAATAAGAAAACTATTGGTAGAATCATACTGCTCTATTAATCTTATTGAACTTACCGTTTGATTTCATTGAACACTTTTTTCAAAGCCATATAAACATAGTAGCGTCGTTCTTCGTTTAGTCCAGAACCAAAAGAGATGCGCTTCTTCCCTTCCATCACGATTTGGTAGCCGCGACTACCGGGATATTTAAAACTGAAATTGCTTTCTTCTATTCTATCTACCTCCGACCAAAGGAAGTTTTTCTTAACACCTATTTTTCCCAGTCCAGTAAACACCTGACCACCAGTTTTATCGAAAGTCACTTCAACTTTGCCCCACACAGCCATCAAAGCAAAGGTCCAAAAAATCAGAGAGCCAACAATGAAAGGAATACCAAACAAAGACATCATTAGGTCGAACTCACCCGACAGAATTTGCGACCCATAGATACCACCTAGAGCCCCACCCGACCAAACCAACATAAAAGGCACTAAAAAGAAAGCAATAGCCGAACGTGTTGTTGCTCCAATCATGGTATTGTGAAAATCGGTAGTAAACCAAGCACCTTTAGGCACATCATCCAAATCAAAGCTTTTTAAATCTTCAACCGGAGTATTCACTTTAAACAAAGCCTCAGACACCACAAACACATGGTTGCATTGACTGCACTTGGCAATGTCTTTCTCAATATTTATATCAGATGCTTGCAGCGCTTGACCGCAATTAGGACAGTTCATAGTGGAAATGTTTAGTAGTCAATATTACGGAAAATATTGATGAGAAAAAACTTTGAAAACAAATTGGGAATTTTGGAATATTAGTTGAAAGTTTTACAAGCAGCTTGATAGCGGTTTAACAATTTTCTTTGTGTAATTCTATAAAACACAGATGCACCATCAAAAGAATCTTTCATTTTAAATAAATTTCATCTCTCACATAAGTGTTGTTAAGCCAAAAACAATGTTTTGTATATTCTTTAGCATTTGTCAATTTGTCCTTTATCGGCAAAGGATAAGTGTCTGCAGCATTTGTGGCATGTGGTCTAACATGCGAAACTGTATTAAATCTTTTGTTTGGGAAATTTGTGTAACGTTTAGAACCTCTTATTTCTTTTACGATTTTGCCTTTTGAAACAATCTCTTTTGTCTTAGTCCAAACCTTTTCTGCTTCTATAATATCAGCATACGGCATATTCCAAAACCTTACTTTTCTTAATACCAATTTCTTGTTTTCAAACTGATAAAACACAAATAAAAATTTATGTTCCAAAATATCTTTAAAGTTAGAGTCTTCCCAATCTTCATTAACGATTTCTTCGTATTTGAAATTTGGGAATGAAATATCTTCTTTAGGTAAATCGTTTTCTTTTAGTCTTACCGATTTAACAATAATTTCAGCTTTTTCAAACTCCTCAACTTCTTTGTCAAGTTCAATACCTAAAATTGTTTTAGTAAGATTTGCATAAAAACTCTTAGCTTTTGTATTTAATTTAACGCCTGTAGTTTCAAGAATTTGTTCAATTGTCTTCCCGAAATATTGTTTAAATTTTGAAATTACAACCTCTTCAAAAGTCTGTGCTTTGGCAACAGTTGCAGAAGGAATTAATTTGCCATAAATAGCAGTTGAATCATTTGCAATTGAAGCAATAATGTGATTCACATAACCCTGTTTTAGCGAAAAAGCTCTTTGTTTTGCTTGGATATCGCTAAAAGGTTGCTTTCGAGTTGAGTTGGCGTTTGCACCTTTTGTACAAGCACCTAAATAAAAGGTATCACCCTCTGAAAGTTCGTGTGCTTTTCCTTCTGAAATCTTTTGTTTTATTAATTCCCAGTCCTTTTTTATTATTTCTAGGTCTGTGCTTGGAAAACTCCATTCGTCAACAAGTTTTATTAAATAGTCAAGAATGTCATACCCTGTTTGATGCAAATAAAAAACTAAAAGAATACTTGCATTTTTTCTCATTAAATCACTTTCATCAAACGACTGGTCAACAATCTTTAAATAATCAATTATACTCAACACCAATCTTTCTTTGGAGCGATATTCTTTATTCTTCAACTGCTTTAAAGGAGAAGATTTGAGTTCCATACCTATTTCAGAGAAATCAGCTTCTGATTTGGAATTTGGGTCGTAACCGAAGTAGTATTTTTCTAGTATTTGCCCAAAATTCCCTTTCCCTGTATAGTTATGTTTTAAAATTTCGGGGCCACATATTTCTCTTAAAGTTTTTCCTCTAAGCAATTGGGCATAATCAATTACTGATTTTTTATCTTTCGGATTGTAATGCATGTTTAGAAACCCATTTGACTTTTTAAATTTACACACCATATTTCATGAGCTTTTCTGGTAATATAGTCTTGTCGCTTTATGATTGCCTCAAAATTCTTCTCGGTTCTTATTTTATCGAAGTCCCAAACTTTTGCTTCAATTTTTTCAATTAATTCATTTACTAATTTTAGATTTGATTTACTTTCCTTTATCATGTCTAGTTTTTCAGAAATTATCCTATTTCCTAATTTACCATTTAATTTTTTACTAATTAGGGTCAAGTTTCCTAATGTATTTATATATGGTTTAGCTTCTTTCTTAGTGACTTTCCAAATTTTACAATCGCGAGGAAGAATATGTTCTATACTTACCTTCTCTTCATCGTATCCTTCTGTATCATTACCCCCAATTTTTTCTTCAATTTCATTTAAAACATATCTAATTATAATTCTTGATTTTTGATCATCTTTATATTCTATGCTTTTGAATCCTTCAATAAAATCATCACTAAAAGATGAAGGTATTTTAGATTTAAAATTATGATACAGGTCTTCCTCAAAAAGTTTCAACACTTCATTCGATTTGTTTTTTTGAATTTTCCCTTCAATCTTAACACAAAAATCACAAATTTGATTAAAGTACCAATTTCCAGGTAAACTTAATACATTAAAATATAGAAATGTGAACTTTTCTATTATCTGCCATCTTTTAGATAAATTCGATTTTATTCTATTGGGGTTTTTAAAATCTAAGTTCCTAAAAAGACATAAATATAAAATAATCCAAGTTTTAGCTTTAGTATTTCTTAAAACTCGTAAGCTGTTATAAACTTTAATTGCTTCACTTTTGTCATTTTCAAAAAAGTTGAGTATATCTTCATAACCACCATTTATTATAAGATTTAAATAATCAGCATTATCAACCAAACTGTCGAGAAAATTACCCCATTCATTTTTAGATGTTTTAAACTTTTCCTTTATTGCTGAATATAATTTTTTGTCTGATATATATTCATATCTAGAGGACCAATAATAGCTTAAATAATCCTTTAAGGAGAAATTAATACAATCTAAATTTTCTAAAATAAGAGCCCATTTTTCCTTTGCAGAATCAAAAAATTTATTATCTGGCCCAATTACATTTTTAAAAATTTGATTTTTTATAAGATCGGCAACACTTAAATCAATACCCTTTGCATTTACTGATTCAAATATTTCATATGCAAGGTTCTCGTCATTTATTTCTATTTTGACAAAAAAATGTTTACCTAACTTAAAGTCAACAAAGTTTAATAACCATTCATATTTTTTCAAATAATCAAGATTGCCAATTTTATCTTCAATTAATTCTTGAAATTTTAAATAAGCTTTTTTAACTCTATCCTGTTCTGAACCTTTTGATGTAACTAATTTCTCTGTTATGGCAATTGGAGGATTATTTTGAATATGTTTTTTAAAGAACTCTTTTATTGAATCCCCTGTAATCAAATAATCATCGAATTTTTCATCATCATCAACATCTGGTGCACCAATAATTCTTGTGTTGAATCCTTTTGCTTTTTGAAGAAACTTAGAATCTTTTTCAGTTTTACCATCTCTCAATATAATATCTCGGATTACAGCACCCAATATTTGAATAGTTAAATAGCGTTGTTGACCATCAATTATTTCAATAATGCTATTTTTGACATTCTCATTTACATTAAATATAATCGTACCAAGAAAAACAGGCACATCAGAATTAATGGTATCCCAAAATTCTTCTATTTGTTTTTCTTCCCAAGTATATTGTCTTTGAAAGCGTGGTATTTTATACTTATTCTTAGGTTGAATATAAACATCATTAATAGTTGCCTTTACTACAAAGTTGCTGGTTGACATATTTTAATTTTTTCATTTAATTTTATCCCAATTTTCTCTATTACTCCAACTACCAAAGCATTTCCCATAAAAAAAGCTCTTTTAGTATCTGATACTCCATCTAGTTTTGTGTGGTCGTCTGGGAACATATTTAAACGTTCAAGTTCAATAGGTGAAAGTCTTCTATAACCATTTGGTGTTTGAATAACATGTTTAAATCTAGAAGGTGATTTCCCTCCTTCTCCTGTGATAATTGTTCTAGATGGCTTGTCTAATGGATCAGGAAATATCATTCCACCTTCAGAGTAATTGTATTCAAATCCTTGTGCGTTTGTGCGCAATTCCTTTTTCGGTCCTTTTAGATAAGTCCATTTGTCTAAGTCGTTTTTATCAATATAAAAATCAGATGTTACTTCTCCGTTAAGTATAAGGTCGCTCAAAATTGTGTATTTCCCATTATAATTTGGTTGAGTTTTAAGCGTTGTAACCAACCCATCAATCATTATACCTGTATTTTCAAAAAGCCCAACTGTCCCGCCTTTGTTGAAATTTTCAGAAATTGAAACGATATCACCTTTGAGTTTAAATTCGGTAGACAGTAAAGCGTTTTCTGATGTTACTGGAAAAGCTTCAGCTAAAGTTCCTTCTTCTAAAATCCATTCCGTAGGAGAAACACTTTTTATACTTTCATAAACGTTTGTGCCTTTCAAGTAAGCTAAGATAAATATTCTTCTACGTCTTTGTGGCATCCCAAAATCTGCTGCATTTATTACTCTCCACTCAACAGCATAACCCAATTCATTTAAACTCTGTAAAATTATAGCAAAGTCTCGTCCTCGTTGACCCGATGGAGAAATGAGCAACCTGTCAACGTTTTCAAGAAATAAATACTTTGGTTTATTCTTCTTTTCAGAAAGTATTTTGTGAATGCTCCACCACAAAACACCTTTTTTCCCGATAAGTCCTTTGGAATTTTTCAATGTGGTTGCAACCGAATAATCTTGACATGGAAACCCTCCAACCAACAAGTCATGGTCAGGGATATTTGAAACATCCACTTGAGCAATGTCTTCATTAGAATGTCCGTTTTTTCCAAAACGATTTTCGTAAACCAAAGAAGCGTGTTGCGTTTTTGTTGATGGTTCCCATTGGTTACTCCAAACCACTTTGTAAGGCGATTTAAGTGTTCTTGTATACCCAGATGAAGCAGATTTCCCGTCCCATCCTTCTAGCCCGAGACGAAAACCTCCAACACCTGCAAATAATTCTACTACTTTAATTTCATTTTCCATAATGCACAGTTTTAAGGTATTTTACTTTTTCCTCTGCTACTTTTAAGATACTTACATCAGCTTCTTCATCAAGAATTTTATAAGCGATGATATCACTTAAAAAATCATTTTGTAATTCTTTTTCGTCGACTTTAAAAAAATCAGCAACCTGCTTGATAATTTGTTTTGTTGGTTGTCTTTCATTACGTTCAATTTTGGCTAGAAGAGAAGTGTCTATATTAATTTGTTCTGAAACAAATTTCAAGGTTAAGCTTGCTTCCTCTCTCAGATTCCTAAGTTGTTCTCCAAATGATATTGTCTTTTTAATAGTTGCCATATTGGTCAAATCTTGTCCAAAAATAAAAATAAAAAACTTATGGACAAAAAAAGTCCAATGAAGTTTTCAACAAAGTTTGGGTGGCGATTGTCTTCAGTATAGTTATTAAAATAAAATGTGAATCATTAGCATTAGTTTTAAAATGTAATTAGCCATTAAACTCTATTAAATCTTAAACGGTATAGCACTTTAAATGCCATTTTTTATCATTGTGGGATTTACAAAATCCATTAAAAAACATTGGTCGAGACTAGGGCTTGCATGTGGAGTTTTAAATTGTTCTTACAAAATTGTAGACTAAATTATTTGAGTAATTCCAAGTCTGCTGGAATAACTGCTATATTCAACTTGAATTTCAGAAAGTAGCTCTTTGTTGAATATTTTAATACTTGTGAATTCATTTGCAAAAATATCTTCGGGAACTGAAAATGAATAACGGAAATCAAACATAAGTGTAACATCATTCTCTTCTTCTGTGAAATAGAGGTGGTCATATATCTTCAATGAATCTAGTTTAGATGAACCTCCTTGAAATTCCATCTTTTCATTGTTTTTTCTAACTGGATTAGTAATTTTTAACCCACTTAACAGTTTAATGTTTTTACCGAATTTTTTTTGTGCAATATCGCATGGTCGAGACAACACTAAAGTAATGTTACTGATTTTTGTTTTTTCACCATTTTGTTTGCTGATGTATTCAGTTACATCTTTATCGTCTTGTATAGAATAAAGTTTTTTCCAATTGTTTTCTTGGAATTCGCAAATCAACCCAGGAATAATATGACCAGATTTAATTTCAGATTGTAACTTAAAATGAAACCAACTATTTAATTCTTTATCAGGTTCTGCTTTAATAGGTGCAGTTAAATCATACAATTTTGCTTTGTTTAATTCGCTGACATCATCTAAAACATTTTTTTTTGTATTTGAGGTAAGTACAATATCTAAAGCATCAAATAATATGTTTCTTTTCTGATGTTCGTCAAATCCAATAATTGATTTTCCACCATGAGATAAGATTATTTTTTTTAGTTTTTCTGCAATATTATTGGGTTGTTTAGCAAGATGCCCTAAAACCTCGTTGGTTGAAAGTTTAATTGATTTTTTCCAAAGAAGTATTTCTTCAATTGCTGGTGTATCAGAGCAACTTTTTTGAATTTTATTTACTAAAGAGGAAAAATTATATTTTTTAGCCCCTTCCAAATAATCAGATTTTGATTCAATAAAATACAGAAATGGTGTCCTGTTTTTTTTGATTAAAAGTTCAAGTACTTCATTTGCTTTGCTTGGGTCTTTTGTCCAAAATACAATTACATAGAAAGATTTTTCAGGAATAATTGTTCTAACCCAATTGCATGATTGTTCAGCATCAAATTTGTCCGAATAAAACAAATCGAGGTAGATTAAAGTTACATCTGCGAATGGCTTTTCAGGCATGGTGTCGCCTTCAATTAGGTCTGGGTTGAAAAGTTTACATCCAATATTCTTAGAAGAATAAATATCTAAAATTCCATTAATTTCATCCTGCACATCATCAACGACTATTACGCTTGGTTCAAAGTAATTTATCATAATTGATTTTTGTTAAATACTAGTTTTACGATTGCTCCATCAAATTTGCTTGGAACTCCAATTTCAGCTTTATCCTCGGCACTTGTAATAATTTCAAATTTCCCATATTTCAACATTATTGTATCGACAAGATATAGCCCAATACCAATACCATCTGACTTCCGAGAAAAAAATGGTCTTATTAGTTCTGAAATATCGTCCTTAAATCCTGGGCCGTTATCCGCAAATATTATAGTCACTGAATCGTTTGTCCTAATTGCCTTTAGGTAGATTCCCTTCGTGACTTTATAAACAGTGTCCAACCAATAAATACTATTGTCAATTAAATTCATTATGACTGTTATAAAAAATCTCTTGTCACATTTAATTGAATCAACGGAATCAGCAATATCAATTGTATATACTATTTTACGGTCTGCCAATTTGAGTTTGTAATTATTGAATGCCCGATTTACAGATTCAGTAACATTTACAGGTTGGTCTCCTCCCTTTCTAAGAACAGAAATTATTCCTTCTGTGTATTGTTTTAGTTCCTCAACTTGGTCTGTAATTAATTCCTTTTTTAAAGGAGTTGACCTAACGGTTTCTTCCATTCTTGGAACAAGTTTTTCGATTTCATGTAGAGCAACCGAAGCTGTCATGCCAACACCCGCAGGGATTAGTAAAATCTTTTTATCTTCTTCATATTTTCTTTCAATCGATTCAGCTTCTTCTAAAATTTTCTTTTTCTTCTCGGTATTGTCAAGGTCAGCATCTTCTAGAATTTGTTTAAATAGACTTATTTTTTCATCGAAAAGAAGTCTGGTTTCTTTTTTATTTAGTCTAAACCATCTTTCCCTGTCTTTCCTTCTCTCTGATTGAAATTGTGTAAGTATGTAATCCAAAATATATTTAAATAGAATAAAGGATTTGTTTTCAACGAAACCCTCCCTATTTGTCTTTTCTACAAGTGGGCTAGATTTTTCAGAGTCGAGATAAACATATCCAATTACAAGGTTATTTGAAAACCAACTTGGATCTTGAACCCTTTTCAAATCTATACCTAACCAATCGCTTCCCTTTTCACCGTAATCAAAAACTCTCAGGTCTCCTTTGTAAACTTTAATTCCAGAGTTTTCTTTGAGTATTTTTTTTATTAACTGAGGTTCTGATGCATAATCCCTTAAAGAATCAGTATCTAAATCAAAAGTATTTAGTTCAAACAATAAGCTTCCGAATGGAATTGTATCCGTCTCATCAAATTCAAGAAGCATCTTTTCTAAAACATCTTTTGGATATTCTTTTTGTTCAAGTTCTCTACGTAAATAGGGTTTGATATTTCCTTTTACATTTTTCTCAAATAAGTTGGAGTTTTCCTTGTCATTTATTAATCTCGTTCCAATTTTTTGGTTGTTTTTCAAGGAGAACTCATACTCAAAAGTCAAGTTGTAATTCTCATCAATTAAGGCATAAAGTTTAAATGGCGATTCTTCCAATATGCCGCTTGCGGAGGGAAAATCTGTCAACCATTGATTATCAAAACTGAGGTTTATTTTAAAATTATTTTCTGTTACTTTTGGAGATAGCATAGAGATTGTATGACCCTTTAAGTCTCTTGCCATGCCTTTAGTCCAAGTTTCCTTTAAGCCACTTAAATGAATATATGTTCCACTTTTTTCTTTGAACCTAAAACTATTTTCATCCTTTCTAAGTTTCCATTTAATTGGAATATCAGAGAGATGTTTAGATTGATTAAAATCTTTCCAATTTATGAACAATTCAATTTCATAATCAGCTAAGGTCTTTGAAATTATCTCTGTTTTATCCTTGTTGTATTTAATAATAATTGGTCTTGAAATTAGCAATATCTTGGTGCTAAGTTTGTGAACAGCGAACCTGCCAACTCCCTTTTCACCCATTGGAATTCTTTCAAAAATTGGTGATTTAAAAATTTCTCGTACTCCCAATTTGTTTACCGGCTTTCTGAAATCAGAACCTGGTTCAAGCCAAACATCTTCAACAATTTCGCTAGTCATTCCAATTCCATCATCTTCAATAATTATTGCTGCTTTTTCAATGTCATCAACATCTTTAAAGTAAACATCTACTTTCTTAGCGTCTGCGTCATAGCTGTTTTTTACTAATTCGTAAATGGCCATAACAGGGCTTTTTATTAGCTCTTCACCAAGTAAAGTAAGTATGTGAGCTTTTGGCTTGAAATGTTTTTCCTTTAATTCTTCTTGCATAATAATTCTTTCATTTTTTGGGCAATCGCAAAAGCCATTAATGGTGGCACTGCGTTACCAATTTGTTTAAATGCTGCAGACCTTGATCCTTCAAAATAGAAATCATCAGGAAAAGATTGAAGTCTTGCTGCTTCTCTCACAGATATTGAACGACATTGTGCAATGTCGGGATGAATGTAATAGTGTCCGTCCTTGGCTATGTGTGCAACAATTGTGTGTGATACACCTTCGCCATTTACAACTTTGAAGCGGTCTAAAAACGAAGTCATGTTTTTATGTGTCCGCAAGTCTTTCGGTAAGTCGGTATATTTCACTCTTACATTTCCTTCATTCCATTTCTCAATTGCAAATTCGTAAATCGCTAAATCTCTTTCGTTGTGTGGTCGTGAAATGTGTTGAGTTACAAAGTCAACTCCATTTCTCAATTCAAATTTTTGCAAGTATTGATTTTTCTTGCTTTCATATTTCATCACTTTGTCGCCTTCGCCTGGTTGCAATTTTGGCAAATCATAAAGTACATCTTGAACTTTATATTTTTTCGGAAGTGTTTCAATTTCGGGAAATCCGTTATCATTTTCTTTCAGCCAACCAACTATGATTACTCTTTTTCTTGCTTGTAAAACTCCATAGTCAGAAGCATCAAGTGTTTTGTGATAGACTTCATAACCAAGTTTCTTGAAATAGATTTTTAAGTTTTTGAAATGTTCGCCTTTGTTTGCACTAAGCAATCCTGGGACATTTTCAAAAACAAAAGCTTTGGGTTGAAATTCCTTTAGGAATCTACCGTATTGAATATAGAGTTTATTTCTTGGGTCGTTTTCAATTTCTTTTTGGTGTCTACCTAATAAAGAATATGCCTGACAAGGCGGACCACCAATAATTAAGTCAATTTGTTTTCCTTGTTGATGCCTTTTTATTTTAGCAAAAAGTGATTTAATTGATTCGTCAGTGATTTCAACATTCAAAACTGAATCTAAGATTTCTGATGGAACTTGTTTGTATAAATCGGTTCTTGTGATTTTACCTTGTAAATAGTCGTTGTAGATTTTAATTTTTTTGTTCTCAGTAAGGTAATGAAATGCTGCTCTAGTTTTTATAGTGTAACAGGCTTCCTCATTCATTTCAATATGAGCAATTGGATTTAGGTCGGCTTTAATAAAACCTTCAGACATACCTGATGCTCCCGCAAATAAATCTATGAAATTGAGTTTGCTCATTTTACTTTCTTTAATTTTAAATGATTACAAACTTTGGTTAGAATTTCAACGGGTGGAACGTCAATGGCTAATGCGATAAGATAAAGCTCTTCAACTTTTAAATTTGTGGTTTCATTGTTGCTTAATTGGCTGAGTCTTGAGGTACTAATGCCAGTCTTACGAGAGACGTCAGCTTTTTTAATTGACTTTTTAGTTAATATCTCACCTAATATCGTCATACTATATAATTAACGTTTGTTTAGCAAAGATATACTATTATTTAGAAAATCTAAATAATAATGTAGAATTTCAAAAATGGGGAAAAATAAAGAAAACATTGTTTAAGCTATATTTCGGGTTTTAAGATTTGATGCCATATAAATTCAATATTTGGGTCTCCTGTCAAAAAGGATTGTCTTAGAATAATATAAAATTTCAAGTATTTCTATCGTCAAACGAGCGGCCATAACACTATTGGCATAAAGTTAATTGGCTTTATGCTGTGCATGTATCAGCACACAAAGCTTTAAATTTGAATCTCACATTTTAAAATAAAATACTTTCTGGTCAATGCACCATACTTTTATATATTCCAAGCTACTTCACAAGCATAGTATTCTGATATTACAATTCTAATTACTATTTGCCCCAATTCTTCTATTGCCAAATACCTATATCTATCTTTTTGTACCTCAATCCAATCATTAAATATCATTTCCGTTATTTGCTCTTTACCATTCTCATCAAGTTTAGAAATCTGAATAACCTGAAGACGTTGCATATTTCGAGATCCAACTTCTCCAAAGAATTGTGGAAAATGAGCTGCATTAAAATTTTCTTGTTCTTCTTGAGAGAGTATTAACAAAGGACCACTCCAAAAATGGATTGGCTCTGCATTAAATGATTGACCAAGTTCAAAAGCGCAGTGTCCTTGTGCAAGCTTTAACATAACATTATTAATACGTTCCATTTCTGGAATAAAGACTATTTGTCCATTGACTTTAGTTTTTGAGTTTTCAATTCTTTTTCTAAGTGAAGGTGTATTTTCTAGCATTCTACGAACTGAAAGTCGTTCTATTTTTTCTAGGTCGGTTGAACCACAAAGAACACATTCAAGTAAGCAAATGAAATACTGTTCGTCTTTTGAAAAACCTTGATTACATGAATAACAACAACCAACCACAGGCAAATTTTCCGGGTAGGGTTTTTCAAGAAGACATTTAGAAGGGACATGGTCACGAGTATCAGGCAATCCATTACAATAAATGCATCCACGAATAAGTCGGTTATCGGCAAAATTTTTCAACTGTTCCAGGTTGTTGCTGTAAATGTTTTAAATAAGGGTGAATTGAGTAAACAAAGTTTCAATATATTTCTAAAGTAAATTTGATACACAAAACTTATTGTTTATTCGAAAGACAGTTTGATGTCAATATTAGGTAAGGAACAGTTCAAATTCTACCAAATGTTTTAAAGTCTGGTTTAAGCATTTTCTTATATGCTTGTCGAACACTATTCAAGCCAATTTCAAGATTTTGAATATCTTGTTCACTGTAATTTTCGGGTTTAACCCAATACTCAGCTTTGTCATCACATCTTGTTGCAAGTCTTTCGTCAAAATGTCTTAGACTTATAGCTGCTGCTGACCAATACTTAACAAGCATTGCTTCTCTGTCACGATTAGGCAACTGACCATTTTCAATGTCACGATAATAGAGATAAGTTTCATCCAATGCAGTGCAAATTGCACGAAGTGCTCCATCTTTCATTTGAGAATATTCTCTTGAAGCTGTGGCGATAGGACCAAGTATAACACTAAGTCCATTTAATATTTCTTTCAACATTTTTATAGAATTTTATTTACGTCAATGTCAAGTCCTGATGCCTTTAATTCTTTAGCCAATTTAAATTTCCAACTTTCTTCTGCATCAAGCTCAATGTATAATAAACCAAGTAAATCACTGGGTAATTCAACTCCTGAAAGGTATAGAGGGCAAACCTTGTTTCTTGAGAGTTTTCCAATAAAATAGCCAAGTTCTAAAATTACATTTTGTCTTGCTCTATTATTTAAATTATCATCTTTCTTACTTTTTCCTAAATCATCATCTGTCAATATTATAATAGCAAATGCAACGTCTGCATATTGTTCAAATTTCTCAATGATCGTCTTGCCAGAATTTGCTTGTTCATGGAGAATTATAGCTTCAAGTCCTAACTTTTCAATTGTCCTTGCCACATTTACTTTCACTTCATTATTGTGTCCGTGTACAATAAAAACTTTGTTAGTTGCACCTGAAATCTCTTTTGTAATAATTGGCTCGTTTATTTCTGTTTTTATAAGCGACAATTTTGCTACAAGTTGTTTTAGATTATTTACCTTGTTTTTTACGTCTTCAATAAACTCTTGAAGTTCTTCAGAAGGTGATTTAGATACATAAATAAATTTATTATTTATATTGTCATATCTTTCCTTGTACTCATTATTTTGTTTATTAAACGATTGCTTAAGCAATTCTGAATTAAAATCATTCCAGTCGTAGAAGTCCTGCCTGGCTTGTTCAAATTGTCGATTAGTTTGAATTTGTCTGCCGTAAATTTCTTCTCCCAAAACGATGCGTTTGTTAACTTCTTCTTTGAAATATTCTCGTCCAACTACTAAAGCAGTCGGTGTGGAAATGTCAGTAGTTTTTGTTGTTATTCGTTTTGCCATATAAAATTTAATTGAAGTGTAACTAACGGTTTGGCGCTTGGCGAAGAAGCGGATTTCGAAGCACTAAACTTTCATTCAGCACTGAATTTGATACGAAGCACAAAGCTTCATTTAAGCACTGGACCCGCTTTTTTGCCAAACGCCTGTTACCTGCTGGCTTTTTTGAGATTGTCATTGATTATATGCTTAATTATTCCTGTCCCAATTACTGCGGCACCTTCTCTAAATTCAAATTGCATTTTCTCTGTCAGTCGGTTTGCGAAATGGTCAACAGAAAGGATTTTTATTTCTGCTTCAATTGTTTCACCTGGGAAAACAAGTTCTCTGTCAATGAATGTTTGTTGTCCTGAAGTTTGCATTTCATCAAAGTCAAATTTCACTTGTGGTCTATAACCAGTTTTGGCTGCTGTCTTTCTTCCACCGTGTTCAGTAGTCTTGTATGACAATGTTGCAATAAAGTCTGCGCCTGATTTGTCAAACTCAAATTTGTTGTTGTGAAAATATTCCCATGCATAACTTTCGATTTCGCCACCTGTCAGTTCGTTGCCATTTTCATCTTCAATTTTATAAGTTTCTTGTCGTTCTCCAATTTGAGCTTCTCCGTCAAGTCCCAACAAAGTTGTGTAAAATGCGTCTCTTAAAACATAATTTAAAATTTGTCGAAGTTTTTCAGTTTTCAGTTCATCAAGCTGTAAGTCTGAAATTAACTTAGAAATATCTGTCTCGTTATCAGAACTTAAATATAAGTCGATAAGTGATTTTCGTTCTAAATAGAAGTTCTTTACAAATTCTTCTGGTGTCATATTCTCTGTCGTGTCGTTCTGTTAAGCTTGCAGGTAACGTTTTGCAGCTACCCGAAGGGCGGGACTTTTACCACAAAACTTGATTTGAAAAACTAATGTTTGATTAACCACAAAACTGTCATACGAAGCACGAAACCCCGCCTTTTGGGTAGGTGCTGTTAGCGGTTCGTTGTTCTTTTCTGTCGTCCTGTGTCGGCTCATTTTATTGGTGTCTTGGTGTGTTGGCTTGCTGGCTCTTTTGATTTTTTTAGCGTTGATATGTGCGATGAAAAAAAAGCAAATGTGCCTGCAAATGCGTTGGAGTTGTCAAGCAAATTTTTTCATTGCAAATGCACTCAATAAACATAAGGCTTCAAAACTTATAAGTCCTAACACAACCACAATTAAAAAGTTGTCTTGAAAATGTTGCGGTGCGACTATACTACAAACAACTTTTGCAAGTCCAGTTATTGCAAACAAAACTGTCAAGCCGATTTTATAACCGGTTGAAATATTGCTGTTGGAAAACAAATAAATTAGAACTGTTGAAATGAGTAAACTCAAATCTACCATCAAATAATTGAATGGCGAATATTTTGAAATCATCAGTCCAATTAATGTGTTTAACACAATTAAAATGAACCCTGCTATTAGTAATAAATTTTTCATTTCAAGTCATATTATAAATAGCGGGGGCGAAGCCCCCACTATTTGCTGTTTTACATTTTTGAAAGAATGTCTGCTTTTTTAGCGTCAAATTCTGCTTGCGTTAAAATACCCATGTCTAGCATTGATTTTAATTTTGTTAGTTTTTCCATTGGGTCTTCAACTGGAGCTGCCGTTGCTTGTGGTTGATGACTTGGTGTGTTAATAGTAATACCACCACCTGCAATAGCACGTTTGTCTTCAAGGTCACGTTGTCTGCGTTCTTCTTTTTTCGTTTCTTCCATTTCTTGAGCAAAGCGATAAAGTCTTCTTGCTTGTGCTTTAGGAATGTCTTCCATACTGTCTGTTTGACCCGTAGTAGTTTTAATTGTAATTGTTGCTGCAAATACACCTTCTTTCATGTGAACATCAGCTACATTCATCCAAGAAAAATCTTTGAAGTCAAGACTTAAACCAAATGATTTAGGTCTAATTAAAATAATTCTCTTGTTTGTTAAAGCAATACAGTCAGGCGAAAAGTTAACGCCAAGCGTTTTCTTTTGAACTGCGATGTATTGAACTTCTTCATTTGATGTGCAATACTCTTGCACTTTTGGCAAAACTTTCTCAATTACTTTTGGGTCTTGCTCTTCGGTTACTAATTCTTTGATTGATAACATACTTTTTTTGTTTTATTTGTTAGTGAAAATTAAATCTTTAGTTTGGGAATTATTTAAACCAACCTTTCTTCTCTTCGATAAGTTGGTTTTTTAATAATTCAATTTGTTGGCGAATGAAATCATCCGTCCTCGAATAAATAGCAAGCAGATTGAGGGCTTGCTCTGCCTTGGTTTTCCATGCATTTTTTATTGGTTGGTTTATTTTATTTTCATTTCTTGCATTGTCTGTCAATGCAACTTTGTGAACTTTGATATTTTTAAAATTTGAAGCTGCCATATTCGCTATTTCAAGCAAATCGTCTGGGTTTTTCGGTAATGGATAGGTTTGAATTATTGTCGCTTTCTTTTGATTTAAGCTGTCAATTTTAGAGTTGCCAAATGCTCTTGTTAGCATACCATCTAATGCACCCCAAGTTCCAGTACTTGCATTTTCTTTTACAATTTCATTTTCAACTTCGTTCAACTTATTCATAAAGTCGGCTAAACTACTATTAGAATTATTGCCGTTGTTATTCGTTTGGTTTTCTGTTTCACGAACAATTTTAGCACCGCACCATTCACAATGAATAGATGTTACTGCTACTGGATTTTTACAAGAATTACACTTTAACATTCGGCTTATAGTTTAGATAAAAGTTCTTTTTTCTTTTCAGTAAATTCTTCTTCAGTAAGAATACCTGCGGTTTTCAATTCGCCAAGTTCTTTTAAAAGTTTCAATACTTCATCTTTATTCACTCCCGCATTGTTGTTTTGATTTTGTTGAATATTTTGGGTCGTATTATTCATTAGGTTGCCCATTGTGTTTGCAATAGGTGTTGCCATTCCAAGTCCTACAACTGTTCCTAAAATCCCGCCTTCTCCACCAATTCCACCACCAATATTTTCGGCTGCTTTTTCAGTTGTGTCAAATGTTCTTTCAACTTTATATACTTCTAAATTTTCTGCTCTACGTTTCAACCTCATTCTTTCTTCCATGTCTTGCGACATTAATCTATGGAAGTCGTCAACGATTTTTTTAACTCTTGGGTCTTCGTCAACAACTGGGATTGCTTCGATGTTGAAGAATTCTAAATGAAGTCCGTATTTAGCAAGTGCTTCTGAAATTATTCCTTTTACTGCTCCTGAAACTTCTGAAACAATGGCTTCTAATTCAAGCGGATTTAAGTTTTGTTCTTTTGAAATTCTTGTAATTGCAGTTTTTACATTTTCAGTAATAATTCCTCTGAAAAATTGTGTTAGCTTGTCCGCTTCAAAGTCTGGAACTGTCCCAATAATTTGATTAAGAAAAGTTTTTGCGTCTGCAACTTTTACAGCAAAACTACCTCTTGATGTAATTGGAATTGGAACTCTAAAATTCGGTTCCATCATATTAAATGGAATAAGTCCAAATTTTGTGTCCATTGCAACGGCTTTATTTATAAAATAAACTTCCGCCTTAAATGGACTTTGTCCGCCAAATGCAAGTCCAATTAAACTTGATAAAATTGGAAGATTTTGAGTTGATAAAGTATGTGTCCCTGCCTCAAAAATGTCGAGCAGTTGTCCACCTTTAATAAATAATGCTTGTTGTGATTGGTTAACTACGAGTTGTGTCCCAAGTCGTAATTCTTCATCACGTTTGCTGTCAACTTTTGGTCTCCATTTCCAAACCAAAGCGTTGTTTGGCCCGTCATACTTTAATACGTCAATTATTGCCATGTCTGTGCGTTTTAGGTGCGTTGGGTAAAATTAAATGTGGTGCAATTGTGTCGGCTTGTGGGCTGGCTTGCACCTCTTTTAATTTTACGAAGCGTTGGTTTCTGTTTTTCAAAAGTATCATTTTCTTTTTATTGTCGTTTCATGTTTGCACTGTCGTCCTTTACAATGACCGCTAACTCACTTATACCAGCCACATATTGGCGCAAATCACTTCAAAATGTATTGGATTGGTCATATTTTAGTCATTATTACTCTATTAAAAAGGTCCCTAAAACCCCAACACTCCTCTCCCCTTCCAGCAGTGCCTATGTCTTGAAAATTCCTTAAAATTAAATCCGTTGTACCCAGCCCCCAATTAGAATTAGGCCTACCTTTTAGTTTTATTTTTTTCATGTTTAGCTCTGCAAGTATATCTGTTTTGAAGTAAAACTTCACTCACCCTTTTGGGTGATTTTAATCCACATTTACATAAATTATTTATTATTAATGAATTAAATATTTAATTTTTTTTAAATGGTTCTTGACTCACTATGATTCAGATTAATAATTTGGTTGACCTTCTCAAACATTAGGTATAATTATATTTCATAAGTTATTATTGACAATTTGATTGTTTAAATACTAGCAATAAAGCTAAATACTGATTGAATATTGATTTAATTGAGGTTTGTATGAACGACTATTTCCAAGCCGTTCTATTTGTTACTTTCCCCTATCCACAAGTATTTACTTCCATAAGCTTTATCGTCGGTTACAATTTTATAATCTATTTTTATTCTGTCTTCAACCAAAAAGTATTGAATTAAGTGAGAATAATTACTGTTCGAATAAAATTTGAGTTCATTGCTTTCTGTCCAAGTAGCATTAAGTACATAGTCAGAATGTATATCAGCAATAAAATAGTTGCCATATTTGGGTATTTTACCACCAACAGGAATAACTGAAATATGAATAAACTTCATATTATTCCTATCTTTCAAATAGCGATATACTATGAGCTCAAATTGTCTATTTGGAGAAATTGCTTGGTGCTCTATTTCTAAATGGTCATCTTTGTCAATGTAATCATAGGCCGTAACTTTGATTTTGACACCATTCATTTCTTCGTCATTTAAGGTCAATTTTTCTCCTGATCTTAAAGAAGGTAAAATATCGTATTTGGCTGAAATTGTTTGATTGTCAATCCAGGTTAATCTTGTCAAAGTGTTTGGAATAGTATAGTCTCGCAAATTTTTTTTTGCGTCTGTAAGTTTTAGAATTGCAGCTCCACCTTGTCCATAATCATAAGCACCGAGGTCTAAGCAATAATTTAATATAAACATAGAACTGTCTGGCGAATACACTCTTTCATTTTCAACAAAGTCCTTGTCAGACATTAAAACTTCTTTCTTCCTATCGTCTAAATTACAAGAATTTAAAACTATCAATGTCAATATATAGATTGTCTTTTTCATAGGGTTGTTTCAAAGTGGCATAAACGTTCTGGGCAAGAGATAGTAAGCGAATTTACAGATAAAAGTTAATTTAAATAGCGGCTTAAAATTTTTCCCAAAAACTCTATTCGAAGTTCGAGTTCGAATAGAGTTTTTGCCCCTTGTTATTGTAAGGTTTTTTGGTCAATCCAATTTAAAATCATCTTTATATATTCTTTATCAATTTTAGTACCCGTTACCGCATATGTATGAACTCCCACTATTTTTTTCTGTCCGTTAGTCTCTAACCAAATTGGCGAACCACTATTTCCTGTTTGTGTATCAAAATCGTGAGTGAAAGTTTTATCTTTAACATTGCCGCACTTTTGTACTTCAAATGTCATTAATGAGCCATCATATCCATGACTTGCAGGAAATCCTGCGACACAAATAGTATCACCTTGTTTAAGCACATTAGTCGTGTCGAGTGTAAAACAGGATTTAGAAGGCCAATTCTTCGTTTTTTTAATTAGAGAGTCTGGTATGATTATTATAGCAAAATCATAATCTGACTTATTCCAATAGAATTTCGGATGAACTACAATAGAGTTTTGACATAAATACTCTCCGGAAAGTTCAATTGAATCAAATGAATAGTTGTCTTTATATCGTCCGGGATATATTGTGATGTTTGTTACTTTGGTCCACATGTCAGAGTATAGATTGTGTCCTGCTGTCAGAACGACATTCGGAGCAATCAAAAAACCTGTTGATTGATATGTTCTATCTCTTTTAAATTTCCGAACTCTATAAATCTCCTGATAACAAATTTGACTAAACGGTTCTATTTTGATATTTGTTACTGTGTCAAGATTTTTAACAGTCTGACTCCTTGCAGAAATAAAAGTCAAGGTTAGAATTAATATTGTCAAGATTAATCTCATATTTTTTTTATTTTGTCTGTTTAAATTTCTACTAACGGTTTGCGGCTTGGCGTAGTGGCGGATTGTTAGGTAAAAAGTTCAATCGAAAAACTGCACTTGAACTTATCACAAAACTGTCATACGAAGCACTGCAGCCGAAATTACGCCAAGCCGCTGTTGGCAATAGTTATTTTTTTTATTAAGCTGATAGACGGAACAAAGAAATATTGTCCA
Organism: uncultured Chitinophaga sp.; assembly: GCA_964438995.1. Taxonomy (GTDB): domain Bacteria; phylum Bacteroidota; class Bacteroidia; order NS11-12g; family UBA955; genus JABMMZ01. The sequence goes on along the minus strand of CAYTMQ010000009.1, from coordinate 118,970 downwards.
CCAGTCGGAAATATCCAATTATTTATGGCTGTAAGTTTTTCGGATTCTAATTGTTTATTCTGAATTTCAAACCACCTTTTTCTATCCTTAGAAGTATTATTGTTACCTAATAACATATCAAACCCCTTGTTTTCTTCTGGATTTAAAGGTGAATTAACCCAACGGTTAATAAGCAGTTCAAATTGATGTTCTATTGAGGTTTGATAACAAAGAAAGAACAAGCCTCTTTCTACATTATTTGAGAGGTTGTCAGGATTGTTAAAATCATACTGTGAACCAAATGGAATGCCACGCCTCAGTATTCGGAATTTCATTGTGTTCGTTGATGCTCCTTGGTCGGTTGACAAATCTCTTGGGTTTACTTTTCTAATGTGTGATGGTAAAGGACACCTTAGTCCCTGAGAATCAGCAGGACAACCCTTAATTACTTCACCATTATATAATGTGATATCGGGTATATTTTCTTTGTAGTTGAAATGGTTTGATAACTCATTTTCATGTTGGTCGTCTGCTTGGTCATTGCGAACTAAAGGCGAACCATTTTTGTAACGACCAACGAATTTAGCTCGTAAAAACTCTGGATCGTATTCTTGAAATTGTCCATTTGATTGCAGTTTAGAGGATAATTTATTTGTTTCTTCATAGAATAGTTTAACATCTTGATTAAGCCTTCTAACAACTAAAAAAGAACCATTTTTAACCAAATCATTTTGAGTTTCTTCTGAAGCAGGAATCGGGGTTCTGAAATGATTGGGGTCTTGCGTTGGGTAACCAAAAATAAACTCTCCTGTCCAAACCAATGGCGAACCCGATGAAGCATATTCTACTCCAAAATTTTGATTTATAACTTCTCTTTTAGATAGCGGAGTTTGTTCATCAATAAGGCCCCTAAGTTTTGGTTGTGATATTCCATCTTTAAACCCAAAATGTTCAGTGTCATTTGGTAGTCTATCGCCAAACTCTTTAAATGTGATTAAATGTGAGAACTTATTTGATATAGATGTAAACTCTTCTTTAAGTTTGTCTTTCTGAGGAGATGCGATAATCAAAAGCAAGTCTAATTCGTTTGTTGGATTTCCGAATTTCCAATTTTTTCTATGTCCCTTATCGTTACTATCTTTCGTGTCCCCTAAAAGATACGACCTTTCATACATTCCAACACGGAATGGGGTATGTTTCATAATAGCAGAATCAATTCCTATTTCGTTTAGAAATTTGTAGCCAAGGGCAACATTAAACCAAGTGAAACTTTGTTGCTTCATAAGACTATAACTTTTTAGTCCAAATTGATTATGTTCTTTTGCAATATTTTTTCTTTCTTCATGAAATTCAAAAGTCATTTGCATAGAAGTAATATTATTTGATAGATAGTCTAAAACTGCCACTATGCTTTGGTTATTACCGCAAAAACCAACAAATAGTTGGTGCGGCAAATTAAAACCTGGAGCAATATTCCCCTGTATATCCAGTGTATCGAGTATTGGTTCTGTAGCTTGCATTTAATTTCTTTTTCGTATTCTACTTATATACAGTTCTTCTGCTTTATAAAATTCACTTTTGCTAGTTTTATATCCCATTAACTCCCAAGGAGTAGAAAGAACCAAACTTTCTAAGGGTGGAGTGCATGGAATGTTTATTTTTGTAGTTACCAACATATTGGGGAAATTGGGTTTTACGCAACAATGATGAGTACACGGCAAGTCTTCTGCAATTCCTTGCTGAAAATCGTAGCCCTTGCCGTAAATGACCATATTAATATACTCGGCAATTTGCCCCCCATATTGTAAGGGCTCTCCTCCTATTTTGATATCTTCTAAATTATAGTTTGTTCCTTCTGGCAATGAGAACTCTGCACGCAGAATCATATTGTCTTTTCCTCGTACAACCTTCCAACAATCTTCTATATAGATTCCATCGGGAAACTCAAAAGCAGCACTATCCAGACTATGTATGTAAAGGCCTACAGGGTCATTTATGGTTATAGAATATTGACTTCTAACCAACATATTGATACGTGAACCTATGGTTGGGTCGCTTGACCTATTTACACCACCATAAGCAGCACAACAAATTAAATCTTTGTCATCAGTAATAAATTGACCATCACCATTTTTCCTAAGAATTGTTGCGTCAGCTGCTAAATACACTTCTGCTGAAAGTGAATTAGCAGGATGGGTTAAATGAATTATACCGTGAGATGTATTCCATTTATTATGGGGGTTATATTTGCCGAATTGATTTTCATTTTCACCCGTTTCTTCATTGGGGTAATATATTTCTTTATCGAAAAACAAATCTTTCATTTGAACATTTGCTTGAGTTAATTCTTTATACTTACTCAGAAGTAATTCAGGATCCTCTTCAGATAGAAATTTCCAATATTCAGGGTTTTCACAAGTGAAAATTATTTTCTCTGGCTTTCTGGATTGTTCATTGTAAAATGTTTTCCATTCACAATATTCATCTTGGTCTCTAAAGTATATATCAGAGGCTCTTTCTCCACCATTTACGCTATAATAATAGGGTAATTGCCGTCCATCCAAGTCTGCATTAACGATAGATTCTGTCAATCGCCATCTATGGCTATTGTTAGGAATTGCAAGTTTGTACTTTCTTGGATATCCGTTCCATGGGATTTCCCTATTACGTCCACTCTCTGCTTCTGGATGGTCTAACAGGCTAAATAGAAAAGGCTTTTTAATGTCATAACCATCTGGATTCTTAAGATAATTAATAGCATCTTGAAACCATTTTTGTACAATGTCGCTCCACTTTTGTTCAAGTTCAGGAGTTAAGTCGTTGATAAACGCTGGAGGTGAAAATTTTGTAATTGCCATTTCTTTTTTTTTTAGTTGTTATTTCTATTCCATTATTTATTGTAACTCTGTTGTTCTATAATTACAGCTAACGGTTTGGCGCTTGGCGAAGGTGACTATTTTTACCACAAATGTTGTTGCGGAGAACCAAACTTTGATTAACAACAAAACTGTCTACGGAGCTCTGAAACGCCACTTTTGTCAAACGCCTGTTACTAGTAGTGCTTCTTTGTCCATTGTTGCCCTGTCTGTCCATATTTACTTTTGTCTTGGTGTGTTGGCTTGGTTGCTCTTTTGCTTTTGCCGAAGCGTTAGCTTGTAAATTCATTTATTTTGTCTGTTATTGAATGTTTGCACAGTCGTCATAGCATAACCGATAACTCACTTATACCAGCCACATTTTGGCTCAAATTACTAAAAAAACATGTTGGATTAGTGATGTTTTTTGAGTTGTACATATTCTTATCTTTTAATTCTATTTATTTTTATTCTTTTAAATAGGCCATTAATTCCCCATCACCCCTCTCCCATTCCAGCATCTCTTACGTCCTGAAAATTCCTTAAAATTATACCCGTTATACCCAGCCCCCAATTAGAATCAGGCCTTACTTTTAGTTTTATATTTTTCATGTTTAGCTCTGCAAGTATATCTGTTTAAAACGATTACTCCACTCACCCTTTTGGGTGATTTTAATGCATGAAAAGCTAAATGATTTATTTCTAGTGCATTAAATATTTAGTTTTTTTCAAATGGCTTTAATCGCATATACTCTTACAAGTAATATTGAAATTGAAAACTCGTTTTCTTAATATGTTATTGCTTTAATTGTATTGCAACTCTCTTGTTGCCTTCGTATAATGATGCTTATTTCTTAAGTTTTTAAAGTAAAAAATAAGAATCAAAAAAAATGTGCCACCAATAGTGTGACACATTCTTAATGCTTTTGAAATGTTAATTGACTTATCTTATTAAAGGTTCAATTAACCCATTGAATGAAAACCAACCTTGTTGCCTTCTGTGTCTATAAAAAGTGCAATAAAGCCGTTGCCGCCAATGGCAGTCTTTGCTATAATTACTTTTCCTCCTGCTGCTTCTACTCTGCTGAGTGGTATGGAGAGGTCGTTGCCGCCATCTAAGTAGATGGTTGTTCCGGTAGTTGATGGAACAAAATTTTCTCCAATTGCAATTGCGCCTCCAAATGCGCCTTTGTCTGTGTCTGAAGGTAAATAAGCATATTGCCTATTGGGATCATCTTGAATTTGTACGTCTAATACGTTTGAATAGAATGCTTTCGCTCTTGCGAAATCTGTTGCTGGGATTTCGAACCAGTTGAGTGTATTTACCATATTGATCAAATTTTATTTTTTTATGAGATTTTTTAGAATCAATTGAATTGTTACGCTAGCTCGTAAACAGCATCAATATTGCCTTTTGTTGCTTTTGAATATGAACAAATAGATTGGGTTTTTTCTACAAGTATTTTTGCTGTGTCAGTATCCACTCCGTCTATTTTTATGATAAGATGTGCACCTAGATTGTAGTTGCCATTGGAATGCAGTATACCAATTTTTGCGGTGACGCTTACTTCTCCAATTTTTATTTTTTCAATACCCGCTGCAACTGCAATACTGGTTGCAAAACAAGCCGACCATGCCGCAGCAAATAGTTGCTCTGGATTTGTGGCATCGCCTGTGCCTCCCATTTCTTTTGGGATTCGAACGTCGATATCTAATACACCATCAGACGATTTTGCGTGTCCATGGCGACCACCTTGAGTGGTTACTTCTGCTTCATAAATTTTTTCCATCTTGAATTTTTTTAAATTGTTTCATTTACTTTTGTAGTGCAAAAATTCAATGTTATCATTATATAGACAAGTAGGACACTAAATCTAAGTAAGTATGAAAAACAATACTAATGCTGTAAATCAAACAATTGAGTCGAAAAAAAATATCATTTTTGATGAAAATAATTGCCCTGTAACTGCCACAATGAGGGTTTTAGGGGGCAAATGGAAACCAATCCTTATCAATGCCATCTACTTAACTGCTCCAGCAAGGTTTGGCGAATTGAAGCGAAATGTCATTGGCATTACACAGTCTATGCTCACTCAACAGCTTAGAGAATTGGAAGATGATGGCATCATCAAAAGAAAAATTTATGCTGAAATTCCACCTAAAGTTGAATACACTTTAACAGAATTTGGTCTAACATTGTCACCTGTGATACTCACAATGGCGGAATGGGGTAAAGAATATAAATTGAACAAACAAAGAGCTAAAAAAAAATAGACAATTTCTTAAAGGTTCTATCTGCAGTTTACATTAATCTAGGACTGCATTAAACATTATCTACTAAAATTTGTTAAAGCTTGCCCTTATCCCTTATCAGGAAATGCTGCTTTTAAATCACTTAAAACTGTTTGTGGATGTGCATCAATCACCTTAACTGCTGGATGCATTTTTGGAAATTCTAGATGAAACAAATCTCTACTTTCTTTGTCCACTCCTCCTCCAATTATAACTGCGTCTATAGAATCTGACTTGAATGCCGCAATTGCTTCTTCATTGGTCATTTTGCCGATTGCATTATAACCATGTTGTTGTAACATATCAGTTATTCTTTGCAACATATCGGCATGTCGTCCGATGATTAATACCTTTTCTCCGTGTCCCATAAGATTTATATTTTGATAACTACATCCAAATAGATGAAGCAATATAATAACAAATGTAATGACAGATGGTTTAATACTATTCATTTTGGAGATAATTGACTTAGCATCTATTTAGCTTTGTTGTATTGGTTGATGTATCCTTTTTTGAGATTCTGTTTCATTCAATCTAATTCAAAAATCATAACGTTAATAACAAAAAAAAATCCCGAAACTTCTTCCGGGATTTTTCTAATATTATCACTCTATTAGGCCGTCTGACCTAATTTAGCTTTTAAACCTTTGTCTAGTTCTTCTAAGAACTCTTCGGTGTACAAGTAGTGCTCGCCGTGCGATACTTTGTTGCCGTGGATACATACTGCCAAGTCTTTGGTCATTTTGCCGCTCTCTACAGTTTCTACGCATACTTTTTCAAGTGTTTGGCAGAAGTTGATCAAGTCTTGGTTGCCGTCTAATTTACCTCTGAACTCTAAACCTCTTGTCCATGCAAAGATAGATGCAATTGGGTTGGTAGAAGTTGGCTTGCCTGCTTGGTGGTCGCGGTAGTGACGGGTAACTGTGCCGTGAGCTGCTTCTGCTTCCATGGTTTTGCCATCTGGTGTTACCAAGGTTGAAGTCATTAAGCCCAATGAACCGAATCCTTGTGCAACTGTATCTGATTGTACGTCGCCATCGTAATTCTTACAAGCCCAAACGAAATTACCATTCCATTTTAATGCTGATGCCACCATGTCGTCTATCAATCTGTGTTCATAAACGATGCCTGCTGCTTCAAATTTGGCTTTGTAATCAGCTTGGTAGATTTCTTCGAATATGTCTTTGAAACGACCATCATATTTTTTCAAGATGGTATTCTTAGTTGACAAATATAAAGGCCATCCTTTTTGCAATGCTGTATTGAAACAAGAGTGTGCAAATCCGCGGATAGACTCATCTGTGTTGTACATGGTTAAAGCGACGCCATCGCCTTTGAAGTTGTATACTTCGTATTCTTGGGTGGTACCATCTTCGCCTTCAAATTTAACGGTTAGTTTACCTTTGCCTTTGGTAACGAAATCGGTAGCGCGGTATTGGTCACCAAAAGCGTGACGACCGATACAGATTGGGGCAGTCCAGTTAGGAACTAAACGAGGTACGTTGTTGCACACGATTGGTTCGCGGAAAACAGTTCCATCTAAAATGTTACGGATAGTGCCGTTTGGCGACTTCCACATTTGTTTTAGATTGAATTCTTTTACGCGAGCTTCATCAGGTGTGATGGTAGCGCATTTGATGCCTACGCTGTATTGTTTAATGGCTTCTGCAGCATCAACTGTTACTTGGTCGTTGGTGGCATCTCTATGTTCCATACCCAAGTCGTAGTATTTGATATCTAGGTCGAGGTAAGGAAGGATCAATTTGTCTTTGATAAACTTCCAAATAATTCTGGTCATTTCGTCGCCGTCCAATTCAACAACAGGATTTGCTACTTTAATTTTGTTCATGTTATCTATATATGTTTGTTCTTGATTGCAAATGTAAAATTTTAGTTTGGATTTTTAAGGGAAAGGCAACAAAAAACCCGACCTTTTTGAGGACGGGTTTTAAATATGTTTGAAAGGCTTGTAATTAAGCTTGTTGATCTTCTAATACGATACCAGAAACTTCAGCATATGGAGATTTCACATATACCATTTTGCTTACGTTTTTCAAATCTGTTTTTCTGATTCTTGTAAACTCTTTATTTCTTCTGTCTTTTCTTTTAAGTCTAGTAACAGCCATGATTTTTCAATTTTTAAGGGTGCAAAGATATGAATTTTAAAATTAAATGCAAATCTTTTTTAAAATTAATCCTTCATTTTTCTATATTTGCAACCATTCGGTTTCAACAAAACCTTTAATCTTTATGAGAAGAGATGTATTTCAGGCCATAGCCGACCCTACTCGTCGCGCCATTATCGCCCTTATAGCAGTTCAGGCGATGACGCCAAATGCCTTGGCAGAGAATTTCAATTCGACCCGTCAAGCTGTCTCTAAGCATCTAAAAATCCTAACCGAATGCGAACTGGTTCGACCAACGCAGCGCGGCCGCGAAATCTATTACATCCTCGAAATCGAAAAGATGAAAGAAATCGACCAATGGATCCACCAATTCCGAACCATCTGGGAAACCAAATTCAACCAATTAGACGGTGTTTTGGATGTGATGAAGAAACGGGGGAAATAGGAAGGTTGATTATTGGTTATTTGTTATTTGTTATTCGTTATTTGTTATTGGGAAAAGTATGCGACAGAGTCGCACATTCATGATATTCTCAGAAGGTAATTCGGAATCATTAATTTTCGGTTCGGTTCGGGTCGGTTCGGTAGCCCGCTGGCAGCGCCTAGGGATTAATAAAGAGTTATTTGGAAAAGTATGCGACAAAGTCGCACAATCTGATATTTCTAGAAGGTAATTCAGAAGCATTATTTTTCCATTCGGAAACCCCGCAATCTACGATGCGGGGATCCCGAAACCAAAAATCCCCAAAACGCCATAAATGGCGAATTTACGTGGAAATTCTTTTATGAATGATTGAATATATGAATTGTGTAGTGCGTATGATTGTCGAGGGCATGCCCTCGACCTACAAGAAAAATATCCTGTATCGCGGATACGAGGTTACATTAATGTCTCGCGTCAGCCCACTAAATCCTAAATCCTAATGCCTAACCCCTTCCTCTTCGGACAATGTCCTCAGCCTGTTTGAACGTAGATAAAATGTTTGCGTCAGCCCACTAAATCCTAAATCCTAATGCCTAAATCCTTCCCCTACCCCCTCGATTCCATCACAATATACGGTACCATCATTTCTTCTAATGAGATACCGCCGTGCTGGAAGGTGTTGGTGTAATAGTTGACGTAATAATTGTAGTTGTTTGGATAAGCAAAGAAATCGTCTTCTTTACATACTACGTAACTCTGACTGACATTCACTTTTGGTAAGAAGGCCAATTCTGGTTTCTTGATTTCGAAAACCTCTTTTGGATCGTAACTTAAGTTCTTGCCTTGCTTGTAACGTAAGTTAGTATTGGTGTTTTTATCACCTACTATCTTAACTGGTTTATTAACCCTAACACTACCGTGGTCGGTGGTGATGACTACCTTACATTTTTTCTCAGCTATCAATTGCAATGCTTCCCAAAGTGGTGAATGTTTGAACCAACTTTCGGTCACCGACCTGTAAGCAGCTTCGTCTTCGGCTAATTCTCTGATGATGCTGACATCTGTTCTAGCATGCGAAAATGCATCGACGAAATTGTATACAATCACATTGATGGCATTCTGAAATAGGTTAGGAATCTTATCCACCAATGCTTTGCCACCATCTAGATTGGTGACCTTATTATACGAATGTTTGCCAGTGATGCGCAATCTGTTCAACAGGTCTTTGAAGAAATCTTCTTCGAAGTTGTTCTTACCTCCTTCATCTTCATCGTTGCTCCATTTATCTGGAAAACGCTTTTCAATTTCGCTAGGTAATAAACCGCTGAAAATGGCATTTCTACAGTATTGTGTGGTAGTCGGCAATATGGTTAAATATTGGTCCTCTTCTTCAATTTTAAACTTCTCTTTTAAGATTGGTGCAATGGTTCTCCATTGGTCCAACCTTAAATTATCAATTAATACAAAGAATGTAGGTTCTTGCTCGGTGATAAGATTTTTAACCTTTCTTCTAAAGAGGTTGTGACTCATTACCGGACCATTATCGCCAGTTGGTTGAAGATAGTTCAAATAGTTTTTGGTGATGAATTTACTGAACCCGTGATTGGCTTCACGCTTTTGGTTCTCGTACACTTCATTCATACTTTTGTCACTGCTTTTGCCCAATTCAAGCTCCCAGTAGATGAGTTTGTTGTACACATCTTTCCACTCATCCAAACTCAAATTGTCCATCAACATATTGCTGATGTTTCTGAAATCTATTTGATAGTTTTGTGTGGTTTTTTCAGTGATTAGGCGACTCTTATCCAGAATTTTTTTGATGGAGTGAAGAATCTGATTCGGATTCACAGGCTTAATCAAATAATCAGAGATTTGAGAACCAATGGCATCGTCCATGATGTATTCCTCTTCACTCTTGGTAATCATCACCACTTTAACATCCGGCTCAATGGCTTTGATTTGTTTAAGCGTTTCCAAACCACTAATGCCTGGCATGTTCTCGTCTAAAAACACCAAATCAGGTTTTTCGCTAATGGTTTTAGCGATAGCAGAATTACCGTTGTTAACAGTAATTAATTCGTACCCTTTTTGTTCTAAAAAAAGTATATGAGGCTTGAGCATATCGATTTCATCGTCTGCCCAAAGAATCTTTATTTTATCGGTGTTCATTGTTTATTTCTTTGCTGAATTGCAGTTTATAACACCCAACAATTCATCGTACTGCATGAATGGGTTTTTGTTATAAACCATGATGTGATAATCATTTTCGGTGTTGCTGTGATTGCCTTCGGTGCTCTTCAAATCGGCTTGTTTACCATCTGGTGTTACAAAGAAATAGTTGTAATAAGCCTGTTTCAACATGATGGTCTTTTCGTACATCTGACTTTTTTCATTCCATTCCATTTTGAATTCGTCCAGCATCTGCCAATCGCTTAGCTCACCAAACACGTAAACATCCTTGTCTAATTTATCACTTACAAAAGTGAAATGCACAGCGGCATAATCACCTTCTATCTCTCCTTTTAAAGCGCCATCTCTATTGTCCACCACCATTTTACCGTTAAAGTCAATGGTCTGCAAGTAGGTCTGACTGACTCTAGTAGCATCTCTGTACAACACAGCATGCTTCAATTTGCCTTCAAAATATTTGGCTTGTACGTTGAAACTTAAGAACCTCAAATTTCTGATATCGAAATATCTGAATTCGTTGCCTCCTAAGAACACATTGCCAGTTTCGTAATTGTAATCTAAAATTTTACCATTGACAAATCTCGGTTTTAAATCGAAGATGGCATTGTCCCATCTCAAATTCTGCATGATGGTGGTTTTAACATCTATCAATGGATTGGGCACTGTATTATCGCCCATGTTAACACTAAAATCTATTTCTTGAGAGGTAAACCTTTGATCAGGATTGGTTGCAATTTTGGCAGTAGGTGTGATGATGAATTTGTCGTCTACAACCATAAATAATCTTGTAAGAATGATGTCATTCTCGTCGAAGTTTCTGAATATTTTGATGATGTAATTACCCGACAACTTTGGCTTCATCTCAGTAGATGGAAAGTTGATGTTGTAATGGGTATACACTTGAAATGTTGTGGTAGAGAAAGAGTATTCGTTGATGTTTTCAAACATATTACCCGTAAGGTATTCATTGGGTTTTAAGTTGGATGGTTGCCAATTAGACGAGCAATGAACGAAAGTAAATTGGTAATTGTCGTTTTCAGGCATCAACTCATCAAAAGACAAATTTAGCTGTTGGTTGCTGTTTAAATCTATGGCAGGAAATCTTTCATAACTGCCAGCTTGGGTTAATATAACGGTTTTGATGCTACTCTCATAAGAGGTATTGGTGTATTGCAATGGCACATAAGCGGCTTGAACCATAGTTGTTGCAAAGCATGAAATAGCAACCGCACTGAATGAAAGTAGTTGTTGTAATTTTCCGTAAATCTGACCCATTTTTTCGTGATTATAAACTTAACAATTGTTCAAATATTGCTTCAAACTCTTTATTTTTACCAATAATTGACTCTTCTAATTTCTGGTATTGTTCAGAAAGTGTGCCAATTCTCTCGCTGTTAGCGTCATCGCCGATTAAGTTTTCCACCTCCGCTTTCTCTTTTTTCAATTGCTCCAATTGTTGCTCTAACTCATCACATTGTTTTTGCAATTGTTTCTTCAACTTATCGTTGCTGGTGTTGATGCTAGCAGGCTCTTCAACTTTAACAACTGGTTTAACTGTTTTTGGTGCCGTTGTGGTTAAAGTCTTTTGTCTCTGAGCCATGTAATACTTCCACTCATCATACGAGCCTTGATACTCTTTTAATTCTTCATCTTCTATCCACCAAATTTTGTTGGCTATTTGAGAGATAAAGAAACGGTCGTGCGATACAGTGATGAAAGTGCCTTCAAACTGTTGCAAAGCCTGAATCAAAATGTTCATACTTTGAATGTCTAAGTGGTTGGTAGGCTCGTCTAATAACAAGAAATTTGCTTCGTTTACCAAGGCTTTCGCCAAAGCTACTCTAGCTTTCTCACCCCCACTTAATACTTTGATTTTCTTATACACATCGTCACCAGAAAACAAGAAAGAACCAAGTATAGTTCTCAATTCATTTTCCAATTTTGATGAACCCATTTGGGCCAACTCTTCTAATATTTCATTGTTGACATTCAATGATTCTAGCTGGTGCTGCGCATAGAAAGTTTTTTCAACGTTGTAACCATATTCCACTTCACCAGTTATTGGTTCGCTTTTATCAATGATTCTCAGCAAGGTTGATTTACCTTTACCGTTGGCGCCAATCAGAGCTATTTTATCTCCACGTTCAATTTGAACATTTGCATGCTCAAGAATCACTTGTTCACCGTATTTTTTCCCTACGTCTTTAAGTGTAACAAGAACTTTACCGGGCTGTTGACGAACTTTGAATTTAAGATTCATCACCACTTCATCGTTCTGCACTTCTTCGATTCTATCGATTTTATCGAGCATCTTCATTCTACTCTGCGCCATTGTGGCTTTAGATGCTTTTGCTTTAAACCTATCAATTAAACGCTCTTGTTGTTTGATAAACTGTTGTTGATTGTCGTATGCCCTCTGTTGAAGTTCATCTCTTTCAACTTTAGAATCTAAAAACTTAGAGTAATTACCTGCCCATTGATAGACTTTTTTATTGGCAACTTCAACAATTTTAGTCACCATTTTATCTAAGAACAATCTATCGTGCGAAACAACTATTACCGCACCTGGATAAGATTGCAAATAATTTTCAATCCATTCAATAGAAGGTAAATCCAAGTGGTTGGTAGGCTCATCCAGCAACAACAATTTTGGATTTTGCAACAACAACTTCGCCAACATCACCCTCATTCTCCAACCTCCACTAAATTCGCACAAAGGGCGTTTTAAGTCTGCGGTGCTGAAACCCAATCCTTCTAAAATTTCTTCTGTTTTGAATTGTATGTTATATCCATCTAATGCTTCAAACTGTTCTTGTTTTTCACCAAGAAGATACAAAATTTCTTCAGAGTGATCGGTTTCCATTTTAGCAATGATGTCGTCTATTTCGGTTTGTAGTTTAAGGGCTTTGTCGAAAGCTTGCAATGCCACATGGTAGATGCTGTCGTTACTTTCGTAACTCAACAAATCTTGATTTAAAAATCCAATGGTACAATCTTTTGCTTTTGATAGAATGCCCTCTGATGGCTGGTATTCGCCAGTCATGATACGCAACAAGGTTGATTTACCGGTACCATTCTGACCAACCAATCCAATACGCTCTCCGGGATTTATCTGCCAATTGACATCCCTATATAAATATCGACCACCAAAGTCGAATGACAAATCATTTAAGGTTAACATGAAACATGCAAAGGTAGTTCAAATTTGACGAAACATCAAGCAATTGCAACGAATAAAAACACACTATTATTGGTCGGTTTTTAGACATCGCTCACAAGGATTTCCTATCTAAAAAGACACATACTTTCATCAAGGATATCTATAAACAAAGCCGCTTTTTAAAGTGTATTTTTGCAACATGAAAATTGAAATCTGGAGTGATGTGGCTTGTCCGTTTTGCTACATCGGCAAAAGACGATTAGAAGAGGCTCTTGCTAATTTTGAACACAAAGATGAGGTTCAAATAGAATGGAAATCTTACCTGTTAAATCCCAATCAAGAATCCAATACTGGTCAATCACTTTATGAGTATTTATCTAAAGCAAAAGGATGGACCATGGACTATACTATTCAAGCCAATCAACAAGTAGTTGCTATGGCAGAAGAAGTTGGTTTGAATTATAAAATGGATGATGTTGTGATGGCAAACACCACCGATGCACACCGTTTAATTCAGTTTGCCAAATTGCAAAACAAAGGTGAAGACATGGAAGAAGCTCTGTTTAAAGCGTACTTTATGGAAGGTAAAAACTTAGCAGATTTTAAGACTCTTACTGATATAGCTGCATCTATTGGTCTTGACGCGACTGAAGCGCTAGAGGTATTGAACCAAAAGGCTTTTACTGAAAACATTCAAAAAGACATTTATGAAGCATCTCAAATTGGTGTTAGAGGTGTTCCGTTTTTTGTGTTCGACAACCGCTATGGTATCTCAGGTGCTCAGCCTTTGGAAGTGTTTACCAGAACGCTGGATCAAACCTACCAAGAAGCTCAGACATCAAAGTGATTCTAGAAATTTAATCAATGCTGCTCTATCGGCGGCACTTAAGGTTCTATACTTTTCTTTGCTGGCTTCAGCTTCACCACCATGCCACAAAATGGCTTCGCTAAAATTTCTGGCTCTACCGTCGTGTAAGAAATATTCATGACCATTGATTTTTCTGGTTAAACCAATGCCCCATAAGGCAGGTGTGCGCCATTCGAAACCATTGGCTAAAAATTCTGGTCTGTAATCGGCAAGTCCATCTCCCATATCGTGTAACAACAAATCTGTGTATGGGTAAATGGTTTGATTGCTTCTACTTGAAAACAGCATATCAGTTGAAGTTTTGTGTTTGGCAATATGACAAGATCCACATTGTATGGCATTGAATATTCTTTTGCCTTCTAATACCAATGGGTCTTTGGCATTGCGCCTCGCTGGTACACCCAAGGTTTGCATGTAAAATGCTACAGCGTGTAATATCGAATCAGACAATTCAACATCATCGTTCAAATTATCGTATTGCTCTTGACCCAATGAACTTTCATAAGGAAATATAAAACTGGTGACACCCATGTCTTCGTTGTATGCACCTGCTGATTGTTGAATTAATGAAGGCTGACCAGCTTTCCAGCCAAATCTGCCGATTTTAAAACTGTTGCTTATCACTTCCCAAACTCTATTCGCTTTTCCGCTGATGCCATCACCGTTGACATCATTTTCATCAGCATTTCTAAGAATATCTCCTTCTGAAATGGCTTCTAACAATCCCAATCCAAATACTGGAGGTGCCACTCTTGGTGAGAACATGTATGAAGGTGGTAAGTTCTTATAGGCATTGGTGATTTCTATGACAGGCTTACGCAATTGATAAGGTGTACCATCGCCATAAGTACCATTGATGTAGGTATACGTTACATTGACATCAGCCTCTCCTTTTTTGCCAGCTATGGCCCTTTGTTGTAACTGACCACCGAAGCCTGGAATTGGATTTGGTCCACCATGCGGATTTGTTCCATCCACACTCAATCGAATCAACATACTGCTCAATGCTTCACCAGCTACTGGTGGTTTACCTCTACCATCGCTCACATGACAATTGACACATGAGACATTGTTGTATATTGGTCCTAAGCCCGAGTTAAGCGGAGCTGGAGCAGTAACAAACCCAGCATCAAATGCTTTATCACCCACTTCGTGAACATGCATTTGAGTTTCTGTCAAACCATTAAAGGGATGATCAAAACCACTAGCGGTATTATCGAAAAATGTTTGAGAGCCTCCAGAAAACCATTCTGAAGACTCGTCAACATAAGTGTCGTCGTATTTGCGGCAACCTACAAACGTGATGATGCCTAGGCCCGCAACAATTAAATATACTTTTAATTGAATGTTCATTTAACCTGTGTTTGTATCAAAGGCAATAAGCCAGTTTCTAACTCATCTTTTAAACTGTTGATAGCATCGATGGCGTTTTGCACTTGAATTGGTTGTTCGAATATGGCTCTGCCAAAAGGAACAGAAATTTGATTTAAAGCAGCAATGGCAGCTGTAGTCTTTTGTTTGATTCTAGCATCTAAACTTAAGTTATATGAAGACACAAAAGCTGACAATCCATTTTGTGCAAGATACACCTGTTGAACACCTTTGATGTTGTTGGTGAAATCGGTTAGTGAGTTTTGAGCAAACGGAGATTCCTCTGCCATAGAATCTAAATTGATAAGCACCTCGCCCATTTTACCATCAGCTACTTCTTCGCAAATGCCAATCATAGAATTGGTGATTTCTTGAAATGCGCTGAGCTTGGTTGGGTAAATTGAATTGTTACCAGCTGTAACCAATTCGTTGACGAAATTACCACCTTGGGTAACCCAAGATGTGTGTAAATCTGATGTTAATTGTTTTAGATTTTCGGCTAGAGCCAATAGATATGCGGTTTGTTTGCTATCAAATTCAGCAGCTGTTTTCTTGCCATTTTTGCCAAACAACAAATATTCGATTGGGTGAAACCCTTTTAATGATTCTTCTAGACCATTGATGTAAGCGCTGTTGAAAGTGCTACCACTGTTTAGAACAGAATCCAATCTTACGAAATCAACAGGCCAAGTGTCAATTCTTGGGTCGATGTTGTCTGTAGCAACCGGACCGAATAACCACGCTTCAGAATTTTCCCAAACTTCGCGGGTGTATTTCCAATCGTTCTTACATAAAGTCAAATTCGCATCAGATGGATTGCTGATGAAATTTTGAATGTCGGTATACAATTGTTCAGAACGGTATTTTAAAGAGTTATAAGATGCCAAATACAAATTTGTACTAAGACTTGAAAGTACTTGTTCTTGACTGACTTTTGTAGGAGTTGGATCTTCTTTTGTTTTACAAGCATTGAAAACAAAAACAGATAGAATTGATAATACAATTAGTTGTTTCATGAGAGTGAGATTGTAATGATATTGTTGTTTAATGTAGTGTTGTATGTTTTTAAATTTAGTGTTGCAGGTTCTTTTAAAACCTTACCTGTGAAATCGAATTTGCTACCATGAGATGGACAAAAAATTTCTTTGTTATTGGCGTAAACAGGATTGTCGTAGTGGGTACATTGCATCAACAATGCTGTATACTTAGTGTCAGAATCTTTGTGCAGAAGAATGTCGTAACTCAACGTTGAAGCTCTAACCAAAACAAAAGAAGATTCGGGTTTAAAATCAGAAACATTGACATTGATTTGGTTGTTGGTGGCTTCGGCCTTCACAACTTTTCCAGTTGCACAAGCATCCAATAGTGTCACAGCCGACACTCCAGCCATTAAGCCCATGCATACGGTACAAGATGTTCTGATGAATTTTCTGCGTTCCATATTAGAAATTATACGCTAGACCAATGTTGTAAAACCAGTTGTTTTGCAAGTATCTAGGCGCTTGAGGAAATGGTGTTAAATTAAAATCAGGATTTGGTGTACCTGTAATTTTATTGACCACATCAGCTTTTATAGCGACACCTACTACTGGTTTGTATGTAAGTCCGTAAACAAAATATTGAGCATTTAACGCATTGTCTCTAACACCATTTGTTGGCATTTTATAATTCAAATCGTACCATTCGTATCTGGCAAATCCAATTAGTTTTTTAGAGAACACATCTTTCGATTTCATGAAGTTGTAATTGACTTCAGCAAACGCACCTAACATTTGATTGGCTACGTTGTTGGCATACGCTCTGTTGATTTGAAAAGCATCCGGCAAAGAGATGGTAGTTGCCAATGTTTTAAAACCCCAACGTTCACCTGAATACTGAATGTTACATTCAGCTAAAGCTACTGGTGTTCCAAAAACACCACTGTTCAACTGCAAACTATCAGCGGCTTGTGGCGTTATCCCTGCACTTCCTCCAAAATAACCAGAGGCCTGAAATCTAAAATTTTTATAATAGTACAATGCTGCTGCACTTACTGCTAAGTTAGACGCTGTAGCATTACTACCTTCAAAACGACCGTCTCTAATGCCAGTTTGTCTTGCAAAATTTGCGCTGCTCAATCCATTGGTTAAACCTAGATAGTAATTGAAGCCAGGCAATCTATCAAAGCGACCATATAATCCAACGCCAATTTCTCTCCAAGTAGCAGGAATCAAAGAGGTTTCAACAAAATGTCTGTTGTTGCCATTGTAGGTTGTTGGCAAGTGGTTTTCGTTGATGATACCAATACGCGGAATAAACAAACCAGCGATGATGTAGTTGCTTCTATTCAAATCAAATTTGATAAAAGCCTGTTCGATTGAAAATTCGCCACCAGAGCCACCTGATACTTTTGCATTTTCCAACTCTAACTCAGAGAACAAGGTCACTTTTTTACTGAATCTATGCCCCATAAAGGTAACGAATCTAGTAACCGATGCATTGGCTGTTTGAGTTCCTTGATTGTAAGAGCCCATCATTTCGCCATAACCGCTAATAACAGTTGTTTTACCACTAACATTCAAACCAGCAGCCAAAGAATCTTCCTTAGTTAAAATCTGCGCTTCTGTAATATTAAAAACAGAAATCAAAACCACGAATAGTAAAAGGTGTTTTTTCATGGCCGCAAATATATAAATTTTTATTTAGACTAATTATAAATAATATTGACGAAAATCAGTTTTTCAGAATGTTAATAAATTTATAATGGTAATTTAATGCTGAAAATTGGGTATTTGGTTTGGGAACCTCCGACCTCCGATGTTTCAACCTCCGATGTTTCAACTTCCGACGTTACGACCTCCGACGTTATAACCTCCGACGTTATAACCTCAGACGTTATGACCTCAGACGTTATGACCTCCGATGTTACAACCTCCGACGTTCGGTAGCCCCCGCCTGAATGAATTCATTCGGGCAGGTGAAGTCTGCGACGAAGGAACCTCCGACCCCTCATCAGAGTCTCGAAGACTCAACTCGATGCCGGGCAGGCGTTATGACCTCTATAAAAATTGCAAATTGTTGCTCGCGTTAGCCCACTAAATCCTAAATCCAAACGCCTATCTCTTACATCAACTTTTTACCACAAAGCGCACGAAGAAGGCACAAAGATCACTAAGAAATCATCTCTGTGAAAACTCTGTGAGCTCTGTGACTCTGTGGTTTGAAATGATTGTCTCGGGCGCAGCCCATCGACCTTACAAGAACCCAGGCCTCATATTTTTTTCAAAAATATTCAACCTGGGCTAATATCTTGTCGATGACAAGACGCTACTCTGTAGCTCGTTGTGATGGTGTTTATAAATTGTTATATTGTCTTGGGCAAAGCCCTGCGACCTATAAGAAATCCTGAACATTGATGATTGCGTTATGTCGAGGGCATGCCCATCGACCCTACAAAAACCCAGGCCTCAAATTTTTTTCAAAAATATTCAACCTGGGCTAATATCTTGTCGATGACAAGACGCTACTCTGTAGCTCGTTGTGATGGTGTTTATAAATTATTATATTGTCTCGGGCACAGCCCTATGACCTGCGTTTATTCCCTTTTTTGACTTCCCGCAACCCTTGTACGAAAACTCACAACGGCGCGGGATGTCCGCTTCGCTCCCATTTGACTTTTTTGTCTCGCGTAAGCCCACTAAATCCTAAATCCTAACGCCTATTCCCTTTTTTGACTTTTGACTTTTAACTTTTGACTTTCAAAACTATCCATTAACCCATAAACAATGGACTTTATTGACAATGCAAATGGCATTTTTTGCCCTTCAAACAATCTTGACATAAGATGTAGATGTTCTCGGCAAATTTTTGAGAAACATTAGAGAGTTTTCCATTGACTTCTATTTGTAACAACTCGTCGTATGGATTTTTTGACTTCACTTGTATCATGTTGTTAATACCCAATCCAACTTCAATTACATATTTTAAAAATGGGGCCGAATTGTCTTTCACTGCCACCATTTTACAAGTCTGACCCGGCTCTATCTGTGCTAAGGTGGTGTTGTGCTTGTATTTTACCTCCCCTTTCGAATTTGGTATGACATCTCCATGTGGATCAAATTCTGGGTAGTCGAGAAATTTATCGAGCTTTTCTATCAACTCCTGACTTTGAATGTGTTCTAACTGCTCGGCAATATCATGCACCTCATCCCACTCGAATCCCAATTTCGAACACAAAAATGTTTCCCATAGTCTGTGTTTTCTGATCACTTCTAATCCAGCTTTGATGCCCGATTTTGTCAACTGAATTTTACCGTATTTTTCATAATTGATGAGTTTCTTCTCTTTTAATTTTTTCAGCATGTCGTTTACTGTGGCAGGCTTTACACCCAAATGCGAAGCCAATTCATTGGTACCAGCATCCTTTTTCTTGCTGTTTTCGTAAATGATTTGATACAATGCCTTGAGATAATTTTCCTCAGTAAATGACAACATTGTGCAAATATAGAAAAAAATATCAAACAAAATTTGTTAGATTAGTCTAACTTTTATAGTTTTGCACCCGGAAAATTTCATTGTATTAACTATGAATTTGTTAAAATCGATATTACTTCTTGCTGCATACTATACTGTGTGTATGCTGAATGCCCAAGTGATTCAAGGGCATCTCAGCAGCAGAAATAAAGTCGCTAAGAAAATAGATATTGAGGTCGTGGGGAAATCAAAATACACCTTTCGCTCTGATAGTGCTGGTAATTTTAAGATGCAGTTAAACGATTCTGGGATGTACTCTTTTACAATTAACGCAAGCAATTTTAAAGACACAAGTTTCAATTTCCATATTAAACTACTCGATACTCTTACCTTTAATATAGAATTGATATACGTTCATGAATTGATCAAAGATGTTGTTGTGACTGGCTCTTTAAAGCCTGTGAAACGATTAGAAAGTCCGGTAAACATAGAGGTATATACGCCTTTGTATTTTAAAAAGAATCCGACACCTAACCTATTTGAAGCCTTGCAAAATGTCAATGGTGTGCGACCTCAGGTCAATTGCAATGTTTGTAATACTGGTGATGTTCACATCAACGGACTTGAGGGTCCGTATACCATGATACTAATTGATGGCATGCCGATAGTAAGCAGTTTGTCTACAGTATACGGACTATCAGGAATTCCGAATTCCCTCATTGAAAGAATTGAAATCATCAAAGGTCCAGCCTCTACTTTGTACGGCTCTGAAGCTGTTGGTGGTTTAATCAATATCATCACTAAAAGACCTTCTAATTCAGATAAAGTCAATATAGAAATGTTTTCTACCAGTTGGAGCGAACACAATCTTGATTTGAGTTACAAATTCAACATCAAAAAAAAGGTTGACATCTTAAATGGATTAAACATTTACTACTACAACCTAATAAAAGACAATAACAACGATAACTTTACTGATGTCACCCTACAAAAGCGCATATCTGCTTTTCAAAAATGGAAATTCAATAGAAACAGTGGCAAACAAATGCAAGTAGCAGCGCGATTCTTCACAGAAAACAGATGGGGCGGAGATGTTAGATGGAATACCAAATTTAGAGGTGGTGATAGCATTTACGGTGAGAGCATTTATACGAATAGAATCGAATTGCTGGGTCAATACCAATTGCCAGTTAAAGAAAACATCTTGTTTAGTTTCAGTTTCAATCGCCATCATCAAAATAGTTTTTATGGCACTGTTCCTTTCAATGCACTACAACAAATTGGTTTTGCTCAACTAACTTGGGATAAAACTTTTGGTCAACATGATGTACTATTTGGTACAACATATCGCTTAACTCAATACGACGACAATACCGTAGCCACTCAAAACATCGTAAATGGTCAATTAAACAATCAGATACAACTAACTACGTTACCTGGCGTATTTGTTCAAGACGACATCAAACTTTCTAAAAAACAACGCTTGTTAATGGGTATGAGATACGACAGACATTCTGTGCATGGCAATATATATACCCCTCGTTTGGCATACAAATACATCATCAATCTTAACAATACTTTGAGGTTGAATTTTGGAACTGGATTTAGAGTGGTCAACCTTTTTACCGAAGACCATGCAGCTTTAACCGGAGCGAGAACTGTTGTCATTAAAAACGCTTTGAATCCTGAGCGTTCATACAACATCAATCTTAACTACATCAAAAAATTCAGATGGCGTTCTAGCAATTTACTAACAACTGATTTCTCTGCTTTTTATACCTATTTCGACAATAGAATCATTGCCGATTATCTAAGCGACCCAAATGCCATCATCTATGACAACATCAATGGATACAGCGTCAGTTCTGGTCTTTCACTCAACACTGATATCACGCTAAAAAATGGTTTCAATGCAATGATTGGTTCATCATTATTGAATGTGTACACCATCAACGATAACATAAAAAGAAGACCGTTACTAACAGAGAGGTTATCGGGCACATGGGCTTTAACGTATACTTTCAAAGGCTCTAAATTGGCGATAGATTATACCGGCAATCTTTACAGTCCGATGCTACTCCCTTTACTTGGCGAGAAAGATCCACGTCAAGCAAACTCACCATGGTGGAGCATACAAAACATCAAGTTCAATTTTTCTGGATTCAAATTTTCAAAAGATTTTAAACTCTTTGCAGGTGTTAAAAATTTACTTAATTGGACCCCAAGCAAAAACAACCCTTTCTTAATTGCTAGAAGCAACGACCCATTCGATAAACAAGTAAACTACGACACAAACGGCAAAATCATTGCCACTCCAGAAAATCCTTATGCCTTAAGCTTCGACCCAAATTATGTGTATGCGCCAAATCAAGGCATAAGGTTCTTTCTTGGTTTCAGCTATTCAATAAGATAGGACCGAAAAGCTATTTTAGTTTTTAAGGTTGAAAACACAGCCTTAGTCATTGTTTATTTAAAAAGATTCTAAATAATTTTTGCACATTAGTCCGCAACTATTGCAATTATTACATAAATACGTATATATTTGCCAATTATTTAGAATAATTATAAATTATGAAGTTGCAAATCAACAAAGGTATATTGGCTTTTCTCATCGTGTTGTTCTCGATTCCGCTTGGCCATACTTTAATGGTTTTAAATCAAGAATTGATTCATATCAACAAATACTTTGTAGCATCATTGATTGGCATTCTAGGGATAGTGCTTTTGTATTGGGGTGTTAAAAAGAATGAATTCCCGATACAGTCAACCATACTGGGATTCATCGGTGGTGTTTTGGTTTGGACAGGATGGATAGAGTTCTCATTTGTTTGGATAGCAGAGAAATTGAATGTAGCTCCTTTGATGGAAAACAATGAAATCACTACCCGTTCAGAATATTTGGTGATGATGTCATCGATTGGCTTATTGACAACTGTATTCTTCCTATTAGTTTTCACATCGAGCAAGTGCATTTTATTTATCTGGATACAAAAGCTTTTGAACATCAAAGTCAACCTAGGCAATGACAAACGTCCACATGCCAGCATCACATTTTTTGAAACCATTATGGTGATGTGGACATTTTACTTAGTGCTATTGCTGGTTTACGACAATGATATAGCAGGCGATAAGCATTGGGCAACATACTTCGTGGCATTTGGCTCACTGTTCTGCTCAATCTTCTTGGCTAAAAACCTATTAAAAGTAAAACAGTTTGATTTTGCGATTAAATATGCCATTCCTACAGTGGTTATTTTTTGGAATTTTATAGAGATACTGGGTCGATGGAATTTCTTGAAAGAAATATGGATTTCACCAGGCGAATATTGGTTAGAGAACAGCATTATTCTGGCCATTTTCAGCTTCTTTATTGTGAGAGCATTGCTGCTTAAAAACAGAAAGAAAATCAGCTTATAAAAGACATAAAAAAAGGCAGTGTTATTAGCACTGCCTTTTTCATTATTTCAATTAAGTATTATTGCGCTTGAACCGCTTTAGGCGCTGCGTTTTTGATGGCATCGCTAGAACCATCTTCAAACTTTTTAAAGTTCTCATTGAATTTCTCAGCTAATGCATTTGCAGTTGCGTCGTAAGCAGCTTTATCAGCCCAAGTGTTTCTTGGATGTAAAATCTCTTGAGGTACATTTGGACAAGAATTTGGCATTAACACACCAAACACTGGGTGAGATGTATACTCAATATTGTCCAATTCGCCGTTTAATGCTGCAGTCAACATAGCACGGGTATAAGACAATTTCATTCTATTACCTACACCATATCCACCACCGCTCCAGCCTGTGTTTACCAACCAAACATTGATGTCTTTGTTAGCATTCAATTTAGCGCCCAATAACTCAGCATACTTAGCTGGGTGTAATGGCAAGAAAGCTTGACCGAAACATGCAGAGAATGTACTTTGTGGTTCAGTGATACCAGCTTCTGTACCTGCAACTTTAGACGTATAACCAGAAATGAAGTGGTACATTGCTTGTTCTACTGTTAACTTACTGATTGGAGGCAATACACCATACGCATCACAAGTTAAGAAGAAAATATTTTTAGGTGCTTTACCCATTGAAGGTACAGCGATGTTGTCGATAAAGTCGATTGGATATGCAACCCTAGTGTTTTCAGTAACTGAAGTATCTTCGTAGTTTACTTTATTGGTTCCTTCAAAGAATCTTACGTTTTCTTCTAATGAACCTCTTTTAATAGCGTTCCAGATTTGTGGTTCTTTTTCTTCAGTAAGGTCGATACATTTTGCATAGCAACCACCTTCGAAATTAAATACTGAATCTTCATCCCAACCGTGTTCATCATCACCAATCAATTTTCTGTTAGGATCTGCAGATAAAGTTGTTTTACCAGTACCAGACAAACCAAAGAAGATTGCTGTGTCACCTTTTTCACCAATGTTAGCTGAGCAGTGCATTGATAATACGCCACGCTCTTGTGGTAATATATAGTTTAACACAGTGAAGATACCTTTTTTCAATTCACCAGTGTAACCAGAACCACCAATTAAGATGATTTTTTTGCTAAAGTTGATGATAGAGAAGTTGTGTTGTCTTGTTCCGTCTTCAGCAGCAACTGCTTTAAAAGATGGAGCAGCTAAAATCAACCATTCAGCTTCTTGAGTTTCGCCATTGGCAGGACGCAAGAACAGGTTATTAGCGAATAGGTTTTGGTAAGCAGATTCGGTAACAACTTTGATGTTCAATTTGTATTTTGGATTTGCACATGCGTATGCATCTCTAACAAACAATTCTTTGCCTTTGTAATGGTTCAATACTTTGTCTAACAATGCATCGAATTTTGATGGTTCGAATTTTGTATTTACTGGACCCCACCATACAGTGTTTTCTGTTTTGTCATCGCATACAGAAAACTTGTCTTTTGGAGAACGGCCAGTAAACTCACCTGTGTCTGCCGCTAATGCGCCGCGACTTGTAATAACACCTTCTTTTCTTTCTAGCGCTTTTTCAATTAATTCATCTGGAGTTAAGTTGATAAAAGCATTTCCGGCATTGTTTACTATACCGTTTAAAATCTCTTGGTTTGTCATTGTATGTTGTATGTAAAATAGGGTTGCAAATTTACCAAAAAATCTCAATATTCCATAATATTGCTAACTTGTTGATAGATTCTGATAAAAATCATGTTATTTATCCATGAATTCTATCTTTTTTTGAACCTTTGTTCATGAGACCAATTCTTCTGATAATAACGCTTTTAGTCGTTTGTTGCTTAGGACTTTTAGGTCTGTTTTTCCTGCCAACTACCATCAATCCATTCAATCTCAGCGAAGTAGATAGAAATTTGCTCTATTCTTTTCGATTACCCGCATTGTTGACTGCTACAGCGTGTGGCGTAGCTTTAGCTGTTTCTGGGTTTATTTTACAACAATTGTTCAAAAACACCCTTGCCGGTCCGTACATCTTAGGTGTTAGTTCGGGTGCCTCCCTATTTGTTGCCATCACAGTGATTGTTGGTTCATCTTTGCCCACTTTTTTAAGCCATTTGTCAATTCCAATTGCTGGTTTTCTAGGTTCGCTATCGGTACTCATCTTAATTCTCTCTGTATCCAGTCGCTTTGGATATGGACCAATTTTACTGTTGTTTGGTGTAATATTAGGTCAGTTAACTGGCGCTTTACAAAGCTTACTTAGCTATATTGCCAATCCATCTGATTTGAAGAACTTCACACTTTGGTCGCTTGGCAGCTTCAATTCAACCCTTAACTTAGATGTTCTGATATTTTGTATAAGCACACTTATTGGCATCATTTGGTCGCTTTTGTTGATGCCTTCCCTATCTGTTATGGTGCTTGGAGACGATGTTGCCCGAACCTTGGGTGTGAATACAAAATCTACTTCTATTCAACTGTTGGCTTGTACTGGTTTGCTGACAGGTATAGCAACTGCCTATTGCGGACCAATTGCATTTGTTGGCATGGCAATTCCAAACGTGGTTAAACTGTTGTTTAAAACATCTAATTTCAAATTTCTTCTGTTTGCAAATGCCATACTTGGAGCTGGAATGGCCATTGTAAGTTTGCTTATTGGTTCAGTTGAAATCTCTGGTATCAATGTGCCTGTTAACGTGAGTACAGCACTATTGGGCGGACCATTTGTCATATACATCCTATTAAAAAACAAACATTGATGAACGGAAAATTAAGCATAGAAAATTTAGTTGTAGGCCGACATCAATCTTTGATCAACGCTTTTAGCTTAGAATTAGAAGCCCCAAATCTCATCATTCTATCTGGCAGAAATGGCAGTGGCAAAAGCACTTTACTCAAAACACTTACTGGATTAATCCCAGCATTTTCGGGTCATGTAGCCATTAACGGACTTACAGTAAGCCAAAAACACCAATCCGAGTTGTCCAAATTGGTGGCATTTGTGAACACCGACAGAGTTAAAGAAGACTTTATTACTGTAAAAGAACTGATTCAATTTGGTTTACACCCATGGATGCGCACCAATTACTTAAAAGACAATTTGGCTTTGGTTGACGAGGCCATTCAATTACTTGGAATAGACAACATCCAACACAAATATTTGAATACAATTAGTGATGGTGAATGGCAAAAAGCCAATATCGCTAGAGCATTGGTGCAAAATACCCCGCTTTTGATGATGGATGAACCAAGTGCCTTTCTAGATTACCCCTCAAAAAAACAGTTGTTTAGTGATTTGAAAAACATCGCGATTTCAAAACAGAAACTGATAATAGTATCTTCGCATGACTTGGATTTAGCCAATCAATTTGGAACAGGATTTATTTCGATAAACAACCAGCAGTTGAATTATAGTTTGCAGCCTTTCCTTTTATAAAGACTTTCGACCATTCATCAACTTTAAACTTGCAATTTTCCACGTTTTTTCTCCATTAAAATCTTCTTCATCAAATTTGAGTTAAAACTCTACGATGATGATGATTTGTTTCGCCTTTTTATGGACAAAATTATTTAGAAATAACAAACAGCAGGTACATTGGAATTCAGCTAAGCTCAAATCAAATACACTTGAGCAATGGAATCGTATCAACCAAAGCTATTCAAACGAGGATTTAATATAAAAATTCTCTATCAACTAATGTCAAAAGCAATTGCAATAAATCGGGGCAATTGCACTAATTTTGCGGGCGTATTAACACAATGAACAACCCATATACATTAGACACAATAGAATCGGCTATTGAAGATATAAAAAACGGTAAATTGATTATCGTTGTTGACGATGAGGACAGAGAAAATGAAGGTGATTTTTTAACCGCAGCTGCCAATGTAACGCCTGAAATGATCAATTTCATGGCCAAAGAAGGTAGAGGCTTAATTTGTGTACCGCTTTTGCCTGAAAGATGCGCTGAATTAGAACTCGAATTGATGGTTAGTTCTAACAATTCACTTTACGAAACACCTTTTACAGTGTCAGTTGATTTGATCGGTCAAGGCACCACTACCGGCATTTCTGCATCCGATAGAAGTAAAACCGTACAAGCATTGATCAACAAAGACACTAAGGTGTCTGAACTTGCTAAACCAGGTCACATTTTCCCATTAAAAGCTCAAAAAGAAGGTGTGTTAAAAAGAGCTGGTCACACTGAAGCTGCAATAGATTTTGCACGCCTAGCTGGATTCGAACCTGCAGGCTGTATCGTAGAAATATTAAAAGAAGATGGCGAAATGGCACGCTTGCCTGAATTGGTAGAAATTGCTAAGAAATTTGATTTGAAAATTGTGTCTATTGAAGACCTTATCAAATATAGAATCAAAAATGAAAGCCATGTTAAAAGAGAAATTATTGTTGATATGCCAACCTCTTATGGCAACTTCGAAATGGTTGCATATTCTCAAATAACAGATGGTACACAACATCTAGCCATAAAAAAAGGTACTTGGACAAAAGACGAGCCCATCATGGTGCGCGTTCATAGCTCTTGTATGACAGGAGATATCTTTGGCTCATGCAGATGCGATTGTGGCGAACAGTTACATGCAGCTCTAAACATGATTGAAGAAGAAGGAAAAGGTGTTGTGCTGTACATGAACCAAGAAGGCAGAGGTATAGGTTTATTGAACAAACTTAAAGCATACAAACTGCAAGAACAAGGCTTAGATACTGTTGACGCCAACCTTGAATTGGGTTTCAAAATGGATGAAAGGGATTATGGAATTGGTGCGCAAATCTTGAGAGACCTAGGTGTTTCGAAAATGAAATTGATCAGCAACAACCCTAAGAAAAGAACAGGTTTGATTGGCTATGGATTAGAAATCGTTGAGAACATACCCATCATCACTACTCCCAACCAACACAATAAATCTTATTTAGAAACTAAGAAACAAAAGATGGGTCACGAGTTGTAATCTTAAGGATACAACCTCACAATTTCCCATTGATTGTTGACCAATTGGTATTGCAATCTGTCGTGTAAACGGCTTGTGCGACCTTGCCAGAATTCTATTTCTGTAGGCTTAACGATATAACCACCCCAATGTTGCGGTCTAACTGGTTTTTCAGTTTTATACTTTTCTAATGCAGCAGCCATAGCATTTTCTAAGTCTTCTCTCGATCTTAAACGTTCGCTTTGAGCGCTTACTATAGCTCCTATCTGACTCTCAATTGGTCGTGAATAAAAGTAGTGGTCACTATCGTCAGGAGAAATCTTAGATATCACACCATTGATCCTCACTTGTCTTTCCAACTCCAACCAAACGATGTTGATGGCCACATTAGGATTGGCTTCTATCTGAATGCCTTTACTACTGTGGTAATTGGTAAAGAACACAAATCCATCTTCTTTAATACCTTTTAACAAAACGATTCTGCTGTCTGGTTTGTTGCCATACACTGTGCTTAAACACATGGCGTTGGGCTCAGGTATTTCAGCATTTAATGCATTGTCAAACCAAATTCTAAATTGATGTATGGGATTAGGATCTACGTCTTTCTCTAAGAGTTCAGACTTGCGGTAGTCCATTCTCAATGCTGCTATTTCTTCGTTATGCGTCATTTTTTCTGAACCAGCTATTAACTTTCAATTCTATAACACCAAAAAAGGCTTCTCTGAAAATTTTCTTGCTCATTTTTGAAGTACCTAATGTTCTATCTGTAAAGATAATTGGCACTTCTATAATTTTAATCTTTTTAAGGAATGCTTTGAACTTCATCTCAATTTGAAAAGCATATCCTTTGAATTTGATTTTATCTAGATTGATGGCTTCAAGCGTTTTTCTGGTATAACAAACGAAACCAGCTGTTGCATCTCTAATAACCATTCCAGTTATGAAACGCACATACACGCTGGCATAATAACTCATGATCACGCGGCTCATTGGCCAGTTAACAACATTCACCCCAGTGATGTATCTTGAACCAACGGCTAAACCTGCGCCTTCTACTTCGCAAGCATGAAGCAATTTTGGTAAATCTTCAGGATTGTGAGAAAAATCGGCATCCATTTCAAAAATGTATTCGTAATCTCTTTGCAAACACCATTTAAAACCTGCGATGTAAGCTGTACCTAAACCATTTTTTTCTTTTCGCTCAAGTATGTGCAATCTGTTTGTGTACACTTGCATCAAACGTTTTACGATATCGGCTGTACCATCTGGAGAATTGTCATCTACAATTAAAACATCAAAGGCAGGTTGAAGAGACATCACCTTATGGATGATAGCCTCAGCGTTTTCAATTTCGTTGTATGTAGGTATTATGACAATGTATTTAGACAAATCAATAAAATTTATAAAAAAACGGTGCAAATTAGCACTTTATTTGTAGCTTTAAAAATGAGATTGGATGCAAAAGGCAATTTTTTTCGATAGAGACGGTGTTTTGAATAGAGAAATAGGTGATTATGTTTGTAAAATTGAGGATTTTGAAATCCTTCATGACAGCATAGATTGCATTAAATTAGCCAAAAACAACGGATTTCTTGTCATCATCATCACCAATCAAGGAGGCATAGACAAAGAACTTTATTCTGTCGAAGAATTGGGCACCTTTCATCAAAAATTACACGATGCTTGCAAAGCTGCCAATACTCAAATTGATGACGTTTACTTTTGTCCCCACCACCCTATTAAAGGCAAATGTCTTTGCCGAAAACCCGATGGATTGATGTTAGAGAAAGCCATTGCAAAATATGGCATCGACCCATCAAAGTCGCTGATGATTGGAGATACTGAAAGAGATATGAAAGCCGCCGAAAAAGTTGGCGTAAAAGGTCTGTTGATACAACCTAATACCGAGAAATTACGTCTTCTTGAAAGAGAAATACAACTAATAAATCACTAAAAAAATCGTTAAATTTGCGTAATGTTTAAATATTTAAGTTTGATGGCTGCAGTTGCAGTTTTGTTTTTTGCCAATGCTCAAACAAAACCTACAACGAAAACTGCTAAATCAGGAACAACAAAAAATACTACTAAGTCGACCGCAAAACCTGCGGCAAAATCGCCTACTACTGCTACTAAGCCAGGTGAAATAAAATTTACCATCAATGGCAAACTTGAAGGATATGCCAATTATCAAATTAGACTTTATAAATTTCATTACAACAACTCTATATTTATAGATTCAGTTTTCACCAACGATACTGGTGGTTTTACATTTAAAAAATCTCTTAAAGAGAACAGTATTTTATACGTTCAATATTCAACAACTTTAGCAGTACCATTGATTGTTGAGAATGGCGCTGTTTTCAATTTGGTTATCCATACCAATTTAAATGGATTGAACTATGATTTAAATGGTGTGAAATGCGAAAAATCTAATAGTATATACGATTTCTTGAGAAAATTCTCTCGACTTAATGGTGAGTTAAATTCATTTGAATCAGAAATAAGTAAAGAAACTGACCCTATGAAGTCGTATTCACTTCAAATGTATGCGGCAATGAAACAACAAGAATTGCAATCAACAATTGATACCATGCTGAACTACAAATCGCCATTGGAAAGTTATTTTGTGCTATTTGCTTTTGTAGAAGACCAACAACCATCTCAAATGAAGAATATATTTACTAGAATGGAACCTAAAGACATTAAAAGTAAATACTACAGCGATTTAAAAGACTTATACAATAAGAACAAAGGTGTTGAAATTGGAGAAATAGCGCCAGACATCGACTTACCTCAAACAGACGGTTCCAATTTAAAGTTGTCTTCACTTAGAGGAAAATATGTTTTAATTGATTTTTGGGCCAGTTGGTGCGGACCATGTAGAGCAGAATTTCCCAATGTTAAGAGGGTGTATGAAAAATACAAAGAAAAAGGATTTGAAATTTACGGTGTGTCTTTAGACAGAGATAAACCATCATGGACCAACTCTATCAACTCATTGGGATTGCCATGGAAACATGTGTCAGACCTTAAGTACTGGGGATGTGCACCTGTTAAAGTATATAAAGTTTCTGGTATTCCATTTACAGTTTTACTGGATAAAGAAGGCCGAGTAATAGCAAAGAACTTGAGAGGAGCTGAACTTGAAAAGAAACTTGAAGAATTATTCAAGTAATGATTATTTAATATTGCGGTAATTATAATTTTAGTTTAAATGAGCAATTTTGAATCGTTAAATAGTATGAGTTCACAATCATCTTACAAAATCTTAATCGTTGATGATGAAATCGATATCATTGAGCTTTTAAGCTACAATCTAAAAAAAGAAAATTTTACTGTAGTTGCAGCAATGAATGGTAAAGAGGCAATCAATATTGCTTCGAAAATAAAACCAGATATAATTCTAATGGATGTGATGATGCCTGAAATGGATGGCATCGAAGCATGCAGACAAATCAAAGACATACCTCAATTAAAAAACATTCCGCTTATTTTCTTAACTGCCAGAGGCGAAGAGTTTAGTGAATTAGCTGGTTTTGAAGCCGGAGCCGATGATTACATCATCAAACCGATTAAACCACGCGTATTAATCTCTCGTTTAAAAGCCATATTAAGACGTAATGCTGCTGATAATACTACCAGCGACAAAATGGAGTTCCCTGATTTGAAAATCGATAGAGAAAGCTTTAGCGTGACCTATCTTGGTAAAGTGCTTCAGTTCCCTAAAAAAGAATTTGAATTGCTCTCCCTTTTGGCTAGCAAACCTGGTAAAGTGTTTACAAGAGAACAAATCCTTGAATCTATTTGGGGCGATGATGTACTAGTGGTCGATAGAACCATTGATGTACACATTAGAAAAATACGTGAAAAATTGGATGATAATTTTATTCAAACAATTAAAGGCGTAGGTTATAAATTTGAAGTGTGATAAAAAATCCTACTCCAGAAAGAATCAGTTTGCTGACCACCTTGGTCCTAACCTTGATTTTTTCTTTCTTCCTCTTCTACTTTAAAATCCCTCTCTACCCATTTCTTATTTCGGTATTTACCTTTGGGTCGATTACCTTCATAATTATTTTATTCGGATTAGAAGTATTCATTTATAGAAAAATCAAACTCATCTATAAAACGATACACCACTTTAAAACGACTAAAATCAATAACAAAACCAATTATATTGACCAGCATAACCTGGATCCAATAAAACGTGTGAATGAAGAGGTGTTTGAATGGGCGCAAGATCAGAAGCAAGAAATTCTTCAATTGAAAGCCACAGAACAATTTAGAAAAGAGTTCCTCGGCAATGTCTCTCACGAACTGAAAACGCCAATTTTCAATATCCAAGGTTATATAGAAACTTTGCTTGACGGTGCTATGTACGACGAGGAAGTTAGAGTTAAATTCTTAACAAAAGCAGCCAATAGCGCCGAAAGATTGAATACCCTTGTCAACGACTTATTGGATATTAGCAAACTTGAAAGTGGTTCTCTTAGACTGCATTTCAATGATTTTGATGTTTGTGAACTGACTAAAGAAGTGTTTGAATCATACTCAAAACCAGCAGAAGCGAAACACATCAAATTGAAAATTAAAGAAGGCTGCGACTTTGTTTTTAAAGTGTCTGCAGACAGAGAAAGAATAAGACAGGTACTAAATAATCTTATTGGCAATTCTATTTCTTATGGAAGAGATGGTGGCAATACTTCTATTGGCTTTTATGATATGGATGACAATATTTTGGTTGAAGTATCAGACGATGGAGAAGGTATAGAAGCAGAACACCTACCGCGACTGTTCGAAAGATTTTATAGAACAGATAAAAGTCGCTCTAGAAATAGCGGTGGAACAGGTTTGGGTCTATCAATTGTGAAACACATCATTGAAGCGCATCAACAATCTATTAATGTAAGAAGCACCGTTGGTCAAGGCACCACATTTGGCTTTACTTTGAAAAAAGCCATTAAGAAAGGCGAATAATTACTCGATGATTACGCCAGTTGTGGTAAAGCTTACCTCACCTTTGTCATCTTTCACGAACTTACCTTTTGCAACAGCTTTTTTACCTTTACTGTCTTTAGGTAAAGTGAATTTTTCTTCTGTGTTTACGTAAAAATCTGTTGAGTCGTTTTTGAATGACAACCAGCAACCAGAATGCTGACAAACTTTATCAATAGTACCTTCTATAACATAGGTTTCATCTTTCCCAGAGTTGTAAGATGCAAGTGCAGATTTGAAATCTTTAACATTGCTTTTTTCAAATTTCTCACCAAAAGCACCAGCACTAGGCGTATTGTTACATGCTACAACAAAAATAAGAGCGAATAGAATTAATAATTGCTTCATAAAAATTACTTGATGGACAAAATTACATAGTTTTGAGAATAATTTTCAAATTAAAGCAATTATATTTGAGGCTATAATATCATGACAAATAAAGACGACATCCAAGAACAACCAATAGACATCGAACTTTCTGAAGAAATTGCAGAAGGTGTATACAGCAACTTAGCCATCATTACGCACAGTCAAGCTGAATTCATCATAGATTTCGTGAGAATTTTACCTGGTATTCCAAAAGGTAAAGTAAAAAGTAGAATCATCATGACACCTCAACACGCTAAACGTTTACTGTTTGCTTTGGGTGATAACATGAGCAAATTCGAAGCTAACTTCGGTGAAGTAGAAGTAGATGGCAATGGTGGAAACCCAGGATTTCCAATCAACTTTGGAGGTATGACCGGTCAGGCCTAATACCCCAAAGTCTTTAACATACTCTTATACGTTTGTTCTTTTGAGAACAATTTAGTGCTGTAATCACCATTTTCATCTTTAGAGATGATGATGTGCTTTGGTGCAGGTGTTAAACAGTGCTGTATACCGCCATATCCGCCGATACTTTCTTGATATGCTCCAGTATGAAAATATCCAATGTACAATGGGTCGTTCGGATCGAATACTGGCAAGTATATGGCATTAGAATGTTGTTCGCTGTTGTAGTAATCATCACTATCGCAAGTAATACCACCTAGCAATACCCTTTCGTAAGTTTTCTCCCAATGGTTAAGCGGAAACATGATGAATTTCTTATTAATAGCCCAAGAATCTGGCAAAGTTGTCATGAAACTGCTGTCTATCATGTTCCATTTTTCTCTGTCATTTTGGATTTTTTGGTATTCAATTTTGAATATAGCTCCACCACTTTCACCAACTGTGAATGATCCAAACTCAGTAAAGATGTCTGGTTCTGGAACACCATTGCTGTCGCATACCTGTTTTACTTGTGCAACTATCTCTGATGCCATGTACTCATAATCGAAGGCAAACTTTAAAG
Organism: uncultured Chitinophaga sp.; assembly: GCA_964438995.1. GTDB lineage: Bacteria > Bacteroidota > Bacteroidia > NS11-12g > UBA955 > JABMMZ01. The sequence continues at coordinate 84,569 of CAYTMQ010000009.1, read as the reverse complement.
AATTCTTAATTGGAAATCCTCCACCGATGTTCAAACTGTCTAATGTTGGGCAGATTTTCTTTAGCTCAACATACACACTCAAACATTTGTGCAATTCGTTCCAGTAGTATGCATCATCTTCAATACCAGTATTGATAAAGAAGTGCAACATCTTGAGCTTCATGTGCTTTTTACCAGCCAACTTCTCTTTATATAAAGGCACTATGTCTTTGTAGCCGATACCCAATCTTGAAGTGTAGAAAGGGAACTTAGGCTCTTCTTCAGCTGCTATTCTCAATCCACAAAAGAAATCACCTTCAACAGCGTTAGCAAGTAAATCTATCTCTCTTAAATTGTCTATAATAGGTATAACATTCTTAAACCCTTCATTGATGATCAGTGCTATGTTGTCTACATAAGATTGCAGTTTGAACCCATTACAAACGATATACTTATCCTTTGAAATCAATCCTTGTTCGTATAATGACAATATTAAATTGATATCGAACCCAGATGAAGTTTCTAAATGTACATCGTTGCGAAGTACTTCCTCTAATACGTGACTGAAGTGAGAACTCTTAGTACAATAGCAGTAATGATACTTGGCTTTGTAGTCTACTTTCGCCATAGCAACATTGAACCAAGTACGGGCTTTCTTGATGTTTTCGGATATCTTAGGAAGATAAGTAAACTTTAGAGGCGTACCATACTGTTCTACGATGTCCATTAAAGGGATGTTGTGAAAGGTGAGTTCTTGGTTGTCGTTTAGGTTGAACTCGTCGACCGGAAAATCAAAAGTCTGGTCAATTAAATCTATATACTTATCTTTCATTTTTTACAAGGCAACTGAGTCAAATCTCATACCAAATGCAAAAGTAAGTAAGTTGGATGTAAAAATAAAGGATAAATTTAACTTAATTCAATGTTACATTAAGCTTAATAAAAATACTCCTCTGTTCTCTTAAAGTTCTTTGTATCAAACAGATAAGTAATTCCGATACCCAAATATGAGCCTCTAAAACCCAGGTTAAACCTCGGATTTGTAGTTAAGTTAGATGAGTTGTAAACATTCAATTCAGCTTGGTTGCTTATAGAATGTTTGTAGTATACTCCCAAAACAAAGACATTACCTCCTTTGTTTTCTGTAGCGATTTCCAATCCTAAATTCAACAAAGGGTAAAGCTTATTGAGGTTCTTTTCTACGATATTGAATGACCCATCGGTGTTTTTCGCTGTATAAGACGACTTGCCTAAGTTGTAATTTAATGTAGCGCCAATTAAACCTCTCATTCTAGATGTGCTGCCTATACGCATTTTAAAAATAGCATTAATGGGCATTTCTATATTGCCAATATTGTGTTTAACCAAATTACCTCTGGTGTTCGTATCGTTGAATACCCTATATCCTTTGCTGGTATAGTTAAATCCAGTGCCTAAAACAAAACGCTCAGTAAATCCATACTGCAAGCTAAATCCACCACCAATTCCAGATTTGTATCTAAAATTGAAGTTATCAGGCAATGAATCTACCACATATGATCTAGATGATAAGAATGTCACTGTCGGACCGATTCTTAAACCTTTTTGAGCCGATGCATTGTATGCAAATAATAGAAATAAAACTGCTAGTAATGGTGTTTTAAACATTTCTACAAACCTAAAATTATTTTTCATTTTAATCTCAATTTTTTTCCCACGTTGATGAATTAGTATATTGAACGGATAATCTGTAATTTTGTTACCTTGAATTCTGTGAAAAAATCTGAAATAATCAACGCATTTGTAGAACTGGGAAAGTCCATGAATGTCATTCCCGAATATGTGATGGATACGGCCAATGTAAAGAACAATTGGTTTACGATTGAAAACATCAAAAAAGCTGCACATAGTTGGTCGCTTGCCCTAAAAAAAGACAAAGTAGAAAAATGGTTGGAACACGTTGAACCTTCAGCTGACAACAAAACTGTTGGTATCATAATGGCTGGTAATATTCCTTTCGTTGGACTTCACGATTTACTCAGCGCAGTTGCTAGTGGTAGAAATGTCTATTGCAAATTATCGTCACAAGATGAAGTTTTAATGGGTCATGCGATACTCAACCTCACACAGATTTTGCCAGAATTAAGTGATAAGATAGCGATAACTGAAAATTTAAAAGGAATCGATTATTTAATTGCCACAGGCAGCAACAACTCAGCGAGGTACTTTGAACACTATTTCAAGAACATCCCATGTTTGATTAGAAAGAATAGAACTTCAGTATCTGTATTGGATGGCACAGAAACGGCAGAAGAATTGACAGCATTATCCGATGATATCTATCAATACTTTGGATTGGGTTGCAGAAACATCACCCATCTCCTATTGCCTAGACAATTTGAATTGAAGCCTTTGTACGAAGCCTATGACAAATACATAGACATTGTCAACCATCACAAATACTACAACAATTACATGTACCACAAGTCGATTTTGCTGATGAACTTAACCAAACATTATGACAATGGGTTTATGTTGTTTCAAGAAAAAACCGATTTGCATGCGCCTATATCAACTTTGAATTACCATCTTTACGATGATATTTCAGAGGCACAAACGTATTTAAAGGAGCGCGAAAACGACATACAATGTGTGGTATCCCATAGTCAAAATATAAGCGGAGCCTTACCATTCGGACAATCGCAAATGCCAGAGTTATGGGATTATGCTGATGGAGTGAATACTTTGGAGTTTTTGAGGTAAGAGGTTATCCTTGGGGTTTAATTCTAATAAAAATGAAAACCGAAATCATTCATTCAAGATATAATTCTAGAATTTATCTCATTTACTTTCTGATATCTTTATTTGTAATTCAAATTTTAACTCATGAAATCTCTAATATTTTCAACCTAGCAGTAAGTTCTACAGTTATTTTAATTTGCACATCTTATTTAATTATATTTTATAAATTCACTAAAAGAATTACTGTAACAAAAACTTCTATTAAAATAAATAATAAATTATTTAGAATAGATGAAATAGAGTCTGTTATTTATAACACAAAAAGTAATATGACTTTTCCCACTGACAGATATAAAGAATGTATGGTGATATCTTTTAATTCTTGAGTTTCATATGAATTTGTATATAGTAGATATTCAAACCTACCATTTATAAAACAATTTATTTATCAAGTGTGGGACTTGAAAACAAATTTTATTCCATATAGAACTAGCATTCCAGTTAAAGATGTTTCTGGCGTTTTCAATTCAATAAAGGGTCACCCATTAAAAAACCTAAAAAATGTTTTAAATTTAATTTTCTCTACAATATTCATTTTCTTGTTAGTTTTTGATTTTAAAAATTCAGAATCATTATTGCCAATTATTATCATACTGTTGGGTTCCCTATACCGTAACTCATATTATTTCGAATTTAATAATGAAGTTATAAGGATAAAAAATTACTTTATTTTTTGGGAGGAGAAAATATATCATTTATGTAACATAAGAGAAATAGTATTTGAAAAAAACAATTCAGGATTTACACAAATCCGTATAATTCTTGATGATTTTTTTGACAACATATTTATAGTAGCTGGTTTAAACAAACAATATTTCCAAGATGCCTTAAATAGTCTTTCCAATTTAAAAGTTTCAATTAGAAACGATGTCAAGAAATAAGATTTAGAGTCAAACAACCTAACGGTAAATGCCAAAAAAATTACCTAATACTATACACATTATTCAGAAGAGGTAAATTTATAGGAACAAATGATTGACAAAATTGTACTTTGGAGTTCTTGAGGTAAGATTTAGTTTCAAATCTGAGCAAATTGTGATTTATTTGCTTTGAAATTAAAATGATGGTCAACCAAACTTTAAAGTCTGAAAAAAACACTTCCAATTATTATGGCCTGATTGCTTTCTTATCGTTTGGAATCATTATTTTATTCTCTTCAATCTACTTCATAGCGATAGATTCTAATTACGAAGTTCCAATTATTTTTGGATCATTGATCATTATTTGTTGTGCATTCATTCTAATTAAAAACAAGTATGAAGCTCCAGAATTGACATTAACCAACCAATACATTCAAATTGGCCAATTGAAATATGATTATGATCAAATTGTAGAGTTTGATCCTTTTAACAATCTAAGAATCGTTTTTGATGCTGAATATATAAAAAGCAATTTTCAAGATGAATTTAGGTACATGAATGAATTCAATTTTGAAGATAGATTATACAAGAATTTACATGATGTAAAACTCTATTTAGAGCAAGTTGCCATTCAAAAAACGTCTTATCAACCAATCACAATTGAATATCCTAAAATTCTTCCTAATAAGAAGGACTATACAATAAGAACCATTAACTTTTATCTAAAAAATGGGATAATCATTTTGTTCTTTCTTCCAATTGTGATCATTTTATTGGTGTATTTACCCTATAAAACATCCAACAGTGTATTGGTTCTAATGGCGATGCTAATATTAATTATTGAATGTCTAATAATGATTCAATTATTTAAAAGAGCTCATTTTAGCTTTGAAATTGTTAATGATGTATTTGTTATCCATTCACCTTTCATTTTTTGGAACAAAAGAATCTATAAACTCGATGACATTAAACATATTGAAACTGTAACCATTGTAGTACGCAAATCTTACCTTAAAGGGCTAAGAGTTTGGACCAACGATTATAGGTATAAAATATACAATGCAGAAAGTTTAAACAAGCGACAATTAGCAACTTTGCTAAGTGATTTCAAAAAAATGGGTAAATCAACTAGAAAAAATTTCATAATAGTATGATTAAACAACATATTTATATTTTAAGTGGGTTGGGGGCTGATGAGAGAATGTTTAAACATTTTCATTTCCCTGAAAACTATATTGTGCATCATGTCAAATGGATTGAGCCACTCAAATCGAATGAACAAGTTAGGACCTATGTAATACGATTGTTAGAGCAAATTAGTACTCCACGACCAATAATAATTGGATTATCTTTTGGTGGTTTAGTGGCTTGCGAAATCATGAAATTAATTTATATCGATAAGCTTATTTTAATTTCATCCTTTAAAACAAAACATGAAGTACCATGGTATTTCAGAGCTTTAGGGATTTTTCGTTTACATAGAATCGTACCCACCAGATTATTCAAACAGTCAAGTACTTTGACCAATTGGTTTTTTGGGGTTTCTTCTAAAGAGCATCAATTGTTATTAAAAGACATATTAAAACAAACAGACCCTAAATTTTTAAGATGGGCAATTAATGTCATACTGACTTGGGATAATGAGTTTGTACTTGATAAAAAAACAATACACATACATGGAAGCAAAGACCGTTTAATACCCTTTGGAGAAGTAGATGCCATGTATAAAATAGAAGATGGTGGCCATTTGATGGTCTTGGATAAAGCAAATGAAATCAATGGGATAATTTTAAACCTATTAAAAAACGACCATTCAACCAAACAAGTATGACAATTCTTTGTTGAAATCTCTATTTAAATGTAAACCAATAATTCTTACATTTGCTAAAAATTATGAAAAAAACCAAATATGCGCCTCTGCTATTTTCAATAATTGCTTTATTGTCGTGTAAAAAAGAGAATAAAACTTCAGGTTCTGAAGACAATCCGTTTCAAGCAGCGAATGGTTGGAAAGTGGAAAAATCTGTAAATGAGTATAGTATTATTACGAATGGTGAACCAATTAAACTTAATTTAGTTAAAGAACACACAGATGGTATTGATGTTTCTTATAGTTCACTATTTAAAATTTATCCTGAACTAAGGATTAAAGACATGAGATGGAGAGCCTTTCATTCTGGCAGCTCAAAAGTAGAAGAAGTTAATTTAATTGAATTGGTATATAGTGGCACTGGCACTGATATTCTATCTAGCTTAATTGATATGCACTCTAAAGATTTAACAGACGATGGTCTTTTTGCAATTACCCAAAAGGAAGTGAAAGACAATTACAACATATCTGATCCAGATAGAAATCGTTATGAGTATTTTAATGTTAAAAAGAAAATTGTTGGTCAGAATCCCAGCAGAATTAATTCAGCTTTTTTCCAATTTAAAAGCACACAATCTTCAATGGGTGTTGGTATTGCCAATCCACTATTCCCTATGGTAGCGAATGGTTTAAATGGTAGATTATTCAATAACAGCTTAAATTATTACAGTGTTAATCCTATTGGTTTATGTGTTGGAATTGCGCATAAGAATAACCAAAATATTTCGATGTGTTTAAATGGTTCAACTATTTTTATCACACAAAGCACGAATACAATATTCACTCATTCCAGCGGTTCTACATACGAAAATCTCAACACAGTTGTTGTAAAAAGCACTTATCCAATATCACAATTTACTGGCACTGATGTCAATAATGTTTTATTAGACTCTAGGTTTTTCCTCAACAATAACAGATTGTATGTCTTCGCTCAATTTCAAAACAATACATGCAGATATTTTGAAGTAAATTTAGACAATTATACGGTAAAAGCATTAAATGGAAGTGCTTATGACAACTTAATAAAAATGCCATTCAAATCTCAATATCTTTTATATATGCCTAATGATAGAATTGGAGAAATGATTTATGCTGACAAAAATGGTATATCTATCAATAGAAATGGCAGTATCACATCCATTTCAAGTCCACAGATTAAGCAAGAAACATCTGTAAGTTCTCTATATTATTCAAATAATAAGATTTGGCAATTGTTGTTTGATGCGAATAAGTGTTATCTAATATCAAAATCACTATGAAAACAAGACTTTTTATTTTATTATTTTTAACTATTAATACAGTTAATGCACAGAAGTATTATTGGGATTTTGCTGTAAGTACAAGCAATTGTCCCAATAGTGCGCCCGTATATTATACACCCATAGATATATATACAAATCTTTGCGCTGTACCAATAGATATGGCACTTGATGTTGAAGGTAACATGTATGTTCTTGGTAACTATTTAATTTCTGAATATGATCGCAATTTGAGCATCAATCAATTTTCTCCAAGCAAGAAAACCATTAATCTAAAACACGAAATATCCAATATTTCTGCTACAGCTATTTACCTATATAAAATCAATAAATTTGGAGAAGTTGTTTGGGCCAATACACTAAGCTCTGGACCAAATGACAATCTTATTAGATTCAATTCTAATGTTAAATTGTCTGTAAATCCGTATTCTGGTCAAGTTTATATAGTAACCCATTTTACACCAGGAATGTTTATGAATGCTTATGACATCATTGATCTATATCCTAAAGCACTTCCAAGAACTCCGCAGAGAATGATGCTTTGTTTTAATGCTAATGGCAGTTTTGATAAGGTTATATTAAGTCCAGGCATCTTAGAAAAACCCTATTTTTCGAGTGCTACAAGCGGTGCTTTCCAGATGTCTCGTTTTGCATATAACGGATTTGATTCTATATCACTATACCATCTAAATTGTACAGATAACACATTAGACAATTACATTAGTTTTCAATATTACTATTTAATAGGATTTGACCAATTAAAACAGCGTTATATCACCGATAGATTTGCTGAACTGGACACCAACTTAAACACAGTTGTTTTTGATAGATATTCACACCAATATACTCCAACTAACATCATCACTAATTATTTAAGAACAAAAGACGGTTCGATTTATTTGGAATATCTCAAAGAAAATCCAAACTCAAATAACAATGAAACAAAATACTATTTGGTAAAAATGGATAAGTCCTTAAAACTAAAATGGCGTTTTCAAGATTTCACTGGCTCTGCCAAAATTGCAAAAGACACGAACGACAATGTTTTCTTATTTGCAAATACCACTTTTTCTAGGAAATATGGGCTAATTTCTTCTGGAAGTTTAATTGACTATCCGGCTCCAAATCCATCCAATTTCACACACTTAAATATTTATAAACTTGACACTTCAAATGGCCAAGTATTAGACATTGTGCTCTCTCCAACGAATTACTATCAGCCTGGATATTTAGACAATGTTATTAAAATAGATAACGAGAATCAAATATGGATTTCTAGTGGATTTATTGATGAAATGGAAATTGGCAACTTTACTTTGAATTCAAATTGTGGTAGCAAAAATTTACCAATTCAACATTTCGTTGCTAAAGCTGGATTTAATTGGCAGTCTAACCGTAAAAACTTATCAATTGATGAATTGAACAATTCAGATATACTGTCTGTTCACCCAAATCCAAGTTGCAATACTATCAATATTAATACCGCATTAGAAATTCAAGATTTTAATATTGAAATAATAGATATGTTTGGCAAAAAACACAGCCCCAATTGTATTGAATCGACTATAGATATATCCAATTTAAGCTCGGGCTTATACACCTTACTTTTAAGCAATCATCAAAACACTTACACATGTCAATTTATAAAATACTAGTCAATTTCTGTTTACTAACTTCAATTGTTATTATTGGTTGCAAAAAGGAAGATTCTATTCCCGACAATCAAAGCAACAATCAATTTGGAGAGGCCACTATTGGCAATAAACGTTTTACCTATAATAGCGCTAAAGCAGAGCAAAATGGGAATTTAAGTACCATCAGTTTATTTGACACTGAAAGTAAAATGTCTAACTTCATTATTTTAAATGGACCATTAGCAGTTGGTGAATTTAGCGCCAGTAGTCAGAATTCTTTTTCATCGGTCTCTACAGCCAGATTTCTAGACAATTCAATTTTAAGTTTTTATGGTAAGAACTCAAAAATAACCATAACAGAAAAGACTGACAATACCGTTTCTGGTGAGTATAGAATAATTTTAGATGTAAATAATTACTATAATAATGATTCTATATTAACAGGAAATTTCAAACAAATAAACATTGTAAAATGAGACTAATAGTAACACTATCGATTATAGCATTTACTTTTAGTGGATGTAATAAAGATGAATTAACCGATGCTGAAAAAGCAGAGAGAACCTTGGCTGTTGAACAATTAAACACATACGACGCCAATCGATTGTTTTCTTTAGAAGTATATAACGCCAATACAAATCAGTGTTTTCCTGGAGTACCATCTCAAGACGTTTTGACAAAAGCACTTTTTAATATTAATTTCATTAGAACGTCAGCAGGTTTGAACCCAGTAGTATTAGATTCTTTAAAAGTGATACAAACCCAAAATGCACTCATGTTGTTTCATGCAAACAAAATAAAAATCAAGGATGGTTTACCTATAGATTCAACTTGGTCGTGCTACACTAAAGATCGATATAATTCTTATGGAAAATGCATTTATATCAACGGTTATAACTCGGTTGGTGGCAATAAACTTGCTAGTTTGCAAGATGGAGTTAATCTTTCATTGATTTTGTATCCTCAACTTAAAAAAATTGGTTATGGTCAGTTGTTAGATATGGCAGCATTTTATATTTATAGTGATTCATTATTAGATAAAAACATCCCAAAGCCTGATATCATTAAATATCCATCAGATGGATTTGCAATATCTAATACTGGTAACAATTTTAGAATAATGGGCTTAAATGCTGATTTTAGCAAAGTAAAAATTACCATTAAAAGCAGCAAACAATATGAAACGGTAAAAATTCTAAGTTACAACTTATATAATGCATACTATAATGATTACAATACATTGTTATTTCAATTACCTAATGGTTTGCCCAAAGTTGATGATAAAAAAGACATTAAACTTAACATTAAAATTGAAAACGCCATTATCAATGGCATTTCAAAAACTATAGAATACAAGGTCATATTTATTCAGTCAAGAAATCTTTAATAGATTGTGTGTTTGTAGATGTCGCTAATGTTAGGTTTTATATCCTGCGTCGCTGTTTGGGCCTGTCCGCCTCAGGCGTGGGGCTACCGAACCGAACGGAACCTAATAGGGAAATTAATGATTCCGAATTTTATGGTTTCATAATGTTTACCCTAGGCGCTGCCGGAGCTTGTCCGCCTTAGGCGTGGGGCTACCGAATAGGGAAATTAATGATTCTGAATTTTATGGTTTCATAATGTTTGACCCGCGTCGTAGATCGCGGGGCTACCGATTCGGAAAATCATGAATGTGCGACTCTGTCGCATACTTTTCCCAATAACCAATAACAAATAACATCCACATAAACCAAAAACCCGAATCTTTCGACTCGGGTTTTTAGTAAATTTATATTGAAAATTGAATTTCGAGTTTAGAAGTTTTAGTTTTAAATCTTACTCCTTAACAAAAACCAATTTTAAGTTCTCATCCATCTCATTGGTTAGTGTAATGTAATATACACCTACAGCCCATGCCGACGTATTGATTTCAATGAAGTTGCCATTCATATTGTCGTTGTATACCGACTTACCTACGTTGTCTACTACGCTTATATTGTATGTGCCCGACAATGCTTCAATTTTTAATGATTTGCCAAAAGGATTAGGATAAACTTTTACCTTTCCTGCTCCAATAGTTTTAATATCAGAGAAATTTGGAACATCGATGTTTTGAGTACTTGAATCTTTACAACCCAATGACGTTTCAGTGTACAACTTAACATCTATGTTGGCGTTGTTATACGCTGTCATATCTTTAATCAAAGTAGATGTTGAACCTAAAACTGTAGAGCCAACTTTCCAATTGTATACTGCATTGGTGTTGTTAGTAGCTGTAAACGTATAGGTCTTCCAATTACGGGTGAATGTATAAGTCGCTACCGGCTTTGGATTAACTGTATAAGTTATCGGTCCGTATGACTTACTACAAGTATTGAATCTACCTGTGCAGGTTAATTGATCTCCAGTTTGTAAGCCTGTAAAGGTATAAGAAGAATCTGTTGTCGTATTAACCAAAGTGTTGTTCTTATAGAAATCGTAGAAAATATATCCTGGTACGACTTTCATTGTGTAAGAAGAAACGCATCCACTTGCATTTTTAGCAGTTGAGGCCGTTGAAATGTCAACTGGTTGGTCGATGGTATAGCCACGCTTCTCTATAATAGCAGGACAAGTTGGACTCAAACTATCTATGATAGAAATAACCAGCGTATCAGAAGTAGTTGGGGTAAATTTATAGATTGTATCTTGACTGTATGCGCCGCCATTGAAAGACAAGCTGTATTTGGCTTTAAACAAATCAAGCACTCTTGCAGTCAATTCAGTACCACGACAAGCTCTATCAAAGAAATCTATCGTGAAAGATAAATTCGAACACGCGTTTGTCGTTACAGAAATGGTTGTATCTGTAAAACCACATGGACCAGGCTGAAATGCTCTTAACGTAATATCGTATTTTGTATTAGGGGTTAGGCCAGTCAATTCTAAGGTACTGTCAGTGGTTGAAGAATTGAAGTTGATTTTATTCAATGAATAATTCACAAAAGAAACATTGGCAGGTTTTTTCCAAGCCAAATTAATGGTGCTTGTAGTTTTACTGATGCTAATACCACTTAAAGTTAATTTCTCAAATGACACTAAATTTATAGCGTTAGAAGCCACACTCTTACAACCGTTTATACTTTTAGCGATTGCATAAACAGAGGTATTTGCAAAGATTGTTAATGGATAATTGACCAACTTATTTCTATCTTTTAGTTTACCATCCACATACCAATGCAAACTATCAATTGAAGTTCCTGTTGCTGCAAAAGTTACTGAACTTGGCGTACAAACACTATCAGAATTACCAGAACGTGCAATTGAAATGGTTGGTATTGCATAGTGAGATAGTTTATATGCCGCTGATGTTGTAGCACAACCTGCAGTATTAGTTACTTTCACTCTGTAAGAACCGGTATCTTTCACATAAACCGATCTTGTAGTTGCGTTGTTGTGTTGCCATTGGTACGTAACACCTGTTGCGAAATTTGCCGTTAATAAAATAGAATCACCTTTGCAAACGCTACCTGCTGTTCCGTTGGTGATACTCGCTGCAGGAGAAGCTGCAACTGTGAAAGTAAATGTATCAGGGAAACTTGTGCCCTTGCTATTTTTAACCGTTAAAATGGCTTGTTTAACCCCAATTGTACTATAGTTTACCGTAGGGTTTTGTGATGTACTAGTACTAGGATTACCACCTACCAATTTCCAATTATAAGTAGTTGGACTATTGGTACCACTGCCAGTCAATTGAACAGGAGTATTTTGGCAAAATACAGTGTTACTAGAAGAAGCATCGGCTGTAGGCAACAAAGTAGAAGGACTCACTTCAAATGTTTTTGCATAAACAATATCTCCAGCATCGTCTGAACTATTGTTGTTAGCTGCCATTACTACTACATAAAATTTCACTTTTCCTACATTGGTACTTGGCGCTTTCCAAGTGAATGGCCAGTTTGTAGAATCTGTAGCTACAGATTGGTTACCAGTTGAAGTGTGTTCAATATATTGTCTTGTAGCAGATCCAACGGTAGCAGTAACTTTTTGATCTCTAGAACCTGATGCGTTCAAGGTACCAACTGGAGCGTTATTTGCATCTAGTACTGTTACTTGAAAGCCCCATTTAACTTTACCTGATTGCTTAAAAGACACCATTAGGTTGTATGTAGAATCTGGAATATATCCATTGCCAGTAAAATTATTTTCTAATCTTACTCCGTTCCATAAGGTTCCTGATGTAATCAAAGAACTCGTATGACAGCTAGTACAATTTGATTCGCTAGGAGCATTCGAATAACCGCCTGGAGGGCCACTTGCATTCATGATTGCACTAGTTAAAACAACAATAAATGACAATCCAATAAGTAAGTTTCTTAAGTAAATTTTATTCATAATATGATACAAAAATGTGTCATATTTTTGTATTATTGTTACAACAAATGAAAATTTGACATAACATTGACACAATTAAAAAACGTAAAGGATTAACTTATACGATGATGTATAATTTCTTCAATTTTTTTAAACATTTGAATTGGACTAAATTTTCTCCAAAATAGATTGTCCAACTCTCCCCCAAAATTGACAAAATAATCGATACTACTTTGCTTAAATTCATCTAATACATGGTCTCTGAAATTTACCAAAGCAATCCATCCTGAATCTTCAATTTCGCTGTACCATTCTTCATAGTAACTATCATCAGAACTGTGGAAATTCAGCACATTTTCGCCAATTAATATGAACTTGTCGATACCTTGGTCTTGCAAGACCTCAATAATCTCTCTTTTAAGCGTCATTACGTCGTTGTGAATGACATCGTTCCACTCTCCAATAAACTCTATGATACAATAACCTTTGTCGTAATCTGCAAAAAGGATTTTAATATAAAGCGTACTCGAACCAAAACTATCCCATTGAGGATGAATCAAATAATTATAAATGGCATTTGAATAGAAAAACTCGCTGTGCTCTCTTTCATAAAAAGGCGACAGTTGGTCCTCCTCAGAATTGTATAAATGTAACCAATTATAATATGGTTCGATGTCGTGCATTGGGTTGCAAATTTAAAATTGATATTTCTAATTTATAAGCTTAATTGGAATTAAATTATTGTGAAATTGTCATAAAAAAATGACTTTTCTTTAATTTTAGGACTGTAAACCCATTATTTTACAGCGATTTCAGGAAATTTAAACCTTAGTTTGATTTTTACCTATTAAAAGCATTATTTTGCAAATCTTTTTAAAATTATAGTATGGGCGTATTAAACAAGCTTAGAAATTCAACCTGGGTACTAATTGTGGTTCTAGTTTCACTGGCATTATTTGTGGCAAGTGACTTTTTCTCAAATTCAAATAAGTACAACTTTAGTGGTGGTGACAATGTTGGTGAAATAAACGGTCAAGATATTTCTGTTAGAGATTTTGATGCTAGATACAAAGGCTTGTTAACTCAGTTAACTGCTAACGGTGAAGCTGAAACTCCAGAAAAAAGAGACCAAGCTTCTATGTATGCTTGGAATCAGTTCATTCAAGAATTGATTGTTGACAAAGAATATGAAAAATTAGGCATTGACGTGTCAACAGACGAGGCTGCAATGTTGCTGTATTCTGATGATGCACACCCAATCATCAAACAATATTTCTCAAACAATGGTGTTTTCAACCCTTCTAACGTCATTAATTTTAAGAATCAGGCTAAAAACAACCCTGAAGCTATGCAACAGTTTGGTTTGGTAATTAGCCAAATCATTACAGATACCAAATACAAAAAGTACCAAGCATTGGTTTCTAAGTCGCTTTACGCAACTTCATTAGATGTTGAAGACGATTTAAGAAGCTCTCAAGGTAGTATCAATGGTAAATCTGTATCTTTAAACTACGCTTCAATTGAAGATAAAACCATTAGCTATAACGACAATGATTTAAAAGATTATATCAATAGACACAAAAACGAATTCAAACAAAAAGCTAGTCGTGATTTGGAATATGTGTTGATTGATATCACCCCATCTAAAGCAGATACAATGGCATTGGTTGAATCATTAAAAGCTGAAATTTCATCATTCAATGCTGCTGAAGATGATTCATTATATGTAACTTTGAACAATTCACTTGTTGCTTTTGATACCAATTACCAATCTCGTGGTACCTTTAACAAAGCTGTAGAATCTAAAGTGTTCTCTGCTGTTAAAGACAGTGCTTTCGGTCCGATATTCTACGATGGTGGATACAGCTTGATTAAAGTTATAGATACCAAAAGAGATTCTAATTTTTACTTCCACGCATTAAAAGTTGAAATCCCAGTTAAAGGTGTTACTAAAGCTGATACAATGATTGCACTAGCAAATGCTAAAAGCTTAATTGCTCAAGCCAATGCTGCTCCAAATGCATTAGACTTTTATAACGCTAAAGTTAATACTGGTGATGTCGTGTATGCTCAAGATTTAGGTTGGTTGAGAGAAGGTTCTCAAATGGAAGAAGTAAATAAAGCAATCAAAACTTTAAGTGCAGGTCAATCTGTTGCAATCAAAACCATTGCTGGTATATCAATTGTAAAATTGATGGAACCAAAATCATATGATTTGGTAAAAATAGCTGAATTGCGCAAACAGGTTGAACCTCTTCAAGCTACTGAAGATGCTGCTTATCAAAAAGCTGCTGACTTTATTTCAAAACTTAAAGGTGAAGCAAACGAATTCGATGTGATCACTAAGAAATTAGGTATCAATAAAAGTGTTGCGAATGGTGTTAAAGATGCTGATAAAACATTAACAGGCATACCTGGTACTAGAGAAGTTGTAAGATGGGCTTACAATTCAGAACGCGAAGAAGGCGACCACTCTGATATCATCAATTGCGAAAACATGTTAATTGTAGCTTCACTTAAGAAAATCAAAGAAGAAGGTACTGCAGAAGTTGACGATGTTAGAGAAAAAGTAACCCGTTTGGTTATCAACGAAAAGAAAGCAGAAATCCTAAAAGGAAAATTGAATGAGGCATTGAAAACTGCTAAAAACATTGACGATGTTGCAACTGCAGTAAAATCAATCTCTCAACCATTCTACAATATCAACTTCTATTCTAATAACGTTCCATTTGCTGGTAATGACCAAAAAATGGTTGGTTTTATTTGTGGTATCAAACCTAAAACTATGAGCCGTCCATTTGCAAGTGATGAAGGTGTGCATGTATTCTATGTAGAATCTGCAAACTACCCTACAATACCTGCTGATATCAAAGAAAATAAGAAAGTGCTTTACGGTCAGAAACAACAACAAGTGTATTCAATCATCCTTGAAGGATTGAAGAAAGTAAAAAATGTTGTAGATAACCGTGGTAAATTTTATTAATAATTAACCCCTTAATTCAATTAGATATGGATACTTTAACACATCCTGAATTGACCACAACAGGTACAGATTTCTTACCATTACACGGTACTGATTACATAGAACTTTATGTGGGTAATGCTAAGCAAGCAGCTCATTTCTATAAAACAGCTTTTGGATTCCAAAGTTTGGCTTATGCTGGTCCAGAAACTGGTATTAAGGACAGAGCCAGTTATGTATTGGTGCAAAATAAGATGCGTTTGGTATTAACAACTCCGCTTCACTCTGATTCGGAAATTGCCAAACACCACTTGAAACACGGTGATGGGGTTAAAACTCTAGCCTTAATGGTTGATGATGCTTACGATGCATTTGAACAAACAACCAAAAGAGGTGGTAAACCATATTTAGAGCCTATAACACTAACAGATGCCAATGGCGAAGTTAGAATGAGCGGTATACATACCTATGGTGAAGTTGTGCATTTGTTTATCGAGCGTAAAAACTACAAAGGTGTGTTTATGCCAGGATTCAAAGAGTGGAAATCTGCTTACAATCCTGAACCAGTTGGTTTATTGTATGTAGACCATTGTGTAGGCAATGTGGGTTGGAACCAAATGAACCCTTGGGTGAAATTTTACGAAGAAGTGATGGGCTTTAAAAACATCTTGTCTTTTGATGATAAAGATATCTCTACTGAATACTCTGCTTTGATGAGTAAAGTAATGAGCAATGGCAATGGATATGTTAAATTCCCTATAAACGAGCCTGCCGAAGGTAAAAAGAAATCTCAAGTTGAAGAATATTTGGAATTTTATGAAGGTGAAGGCACTCAACATATTGCTATTGCAACCAACGACATCGTTTCTACTGTTAAACAATTAATGGCTAGAGGTGTTGAATTTTTGCAAGTTCCAACCTCGTATTACGACGACCTACTTGACAGAGTTGGTCCAATAGACGAAGACATAGAGCCTCTAAAAGAATTGGGCATCTTGGTTGATAGAGACGATGAAGGTTACTTGCTTCAATTGTTCACCAAACCTGTAGAAGACAGACCAACTATGTTCTACGAAATCATTCAAAGAAAAGGAGCAAAGTCGTTTGGTAAAGGCAACTTCAAAGCTCTTTTCGAAGCAATTGAAAGAGAACAAGAAGTGAGAGGTAATTTATAATTACTTTGACTACTGTCGTTACAGATATGATAGGCAGGCAGGTTGAATTACCTGAACATCCGATGCGTATCATTTCTCTTGTACCATCTCAAACAGAATTACTGTATCATCTTGGTTTAGGCGATAAAATTGTTGCCCAAACAGTATTTTGCGTACATCCTGAAGACAAATTTAAATCGGCTGTAAAGGTTGGAGGTACTAAGAAAATAAAATACGATAAGATAGATGAATTGAAACCAGATATCATCATCTGTAACAAGGAAGAAAACACTGAAGAAATTGTCGAAACCTTGTCTCAAAAATACCCTGTTTGGGTTAGCGATATCAAAACCGTTGAAGATGCATGTAATATGATAGAACAAATTGGTAAAATTTTCAATGTTCATCAAGCTGCTCTTCAACTGTCAAAAGACATACAAACCGCATTTTCTAAATTTAAAATTTACAGACGTTTCACTTGTCTATACCTGATTTGGAGAAAACCATATATGAGTGTGGGCAATGACACATTCATTCACCACATGCTTGAAAGAGGCGGTTTTTACAATGTATTGAGACATTGCGATAGATATCCAGAATTGGAAGAAGAAGCAATAATGGCTTTAAATCCTGAATTGGTTTTTCTATCTGACGAACCCTACCCTTTTGCTGAAAAACACATCAAAGAATTACAAGACATGTTGCCAAATGCCAAGATTGTATTAGTTGATGGAGAATTGTTTAGCTGGTATGGCAATCGTTTATTAAATTCGCAGTCGTATTTCAACGAACTACAAAGACGAATCCACAAAGGCATCAATTAAGCATACATGGCGATCATAATCAAAACTCCAGAACAAATTGAAGGTATCCGCAAAAGCAGTCAGCTTGCTGCTAAAACCTTAAAACACCTAGAACAATTTGTTCAACCTGGTATTACCACTCTTGAATTAGATGCCATTGCCGAAAAATTTTTATTGGACCATGGCGCTAAAGCCGCTACCAAAGGATACAAAGGTTACAAACACGCCACATGTATTTCTCCAAATGATGTGGTGTGTCATGGTGTTCCAAATGATTATGTGGTTAAAGATGGTGACATCATCAACATTGATGTTACGGCAATCTTAGATGGTTATTTTGGAGACACATGTCGCATGTATGAAGTAGGCAATGTTTCTGCATATGCCCATAAACTGGTAGAAGTTACTAAAGAATGCTTGCATTTAGGTTTAAAAGAATGTGTGCCTGGCAATCACCTTGGAAACATCGGTTACGTCATCAATGAGCATGCAGTTAAAAATGGCTATAACGTTGTATTCGAATTCTGTGGTCATGGTGTTGGTATCAGATTCCACGAAGACCCGCAAGTAGACCATATTGCAAAAAAGAATACAGGTCCAATTCTAAGACCTGGCATGACTTTTACGATAGAACCAATGATCAACGCTGGAAAAGCTCGATGCAAAGTAGACCGCAAAGATGGCTGGACAGCAAGAACAATAGATGGTAAATTATCCGCTCAATTCGAACATACCATTTTAATTACAGAAAATGGTCACGAAGCATTAACCGATGTTTTTGGCGATTTCTAAACAGCCTTAACATTTGTTCAAAATTGGCACATCTTGTGCAATAATTACTCAAAATACAAGTTATTTTAGCAGCCTTATGAAGTCACTAGTACTTTTCCTATCTTTATTCCTAATTAGTTTCAGTAGCTACGCCCAAAACAGCTTCAGCACTGAGCCTGCAGTTTTTATCGATGAATTCGCAAAATTTATGTCGGCCTCTAAAAAACCAGAGGTAAGCAAAATGATAGAAACTTTCTCAAAAAATTGGAAAAGCAATAAAATCCTACCAGAGCAACAAAAATTCATCATCAAGATGTGCAATAGCATGATTTATAAACAGCTTGCACGTGAGCCTTATTTCGAATTGTTGTTGGAAAATTTGGATTTGTATTATCAAAAAAAATTCGGTCCGAACATCTTAAAACAGTGGCAAGAAATTACTGTCACTTTAATGGAAAAAAATTCTAAAGATTATTTGTCGTTTTTAGAAACCGTTAACTTGTTGTTTAAAGACAATACATTCTATCGCTCTGATGCTAGAAGATGGTATGCTTCTAACTCAAACTTTGAATTTGCCTATATTAAAAATCGTGTTGTCATTAAGTTTAAAAATTTGGACTTGATGTGTGATGCTGAAATAGATAAAATTAAAATCTTTAATTGTTCAGGAGAATACTACCCAGATAAAAAAATATGGATGGGCACACAAGGTAGAATCAATTGGACTAGGGTTGGCAAACCAGAAACAGAAATCTATGCCAGCTTTTCTAACCACAGAATAGACTTAAATTCAGGTACTTTTTCTGTGGATTCTGCTTTATTAACCTATCCTAAAATCTCTTCTCAAAAGATTATGGGTAAGCTGGTAGAACGTATTTCACAATCTACTTCAATCGACCAAGTTAAAAACTCGGCTTTCCCTCAGTTTACAAGTTACGAGCCAACCATTGAAATCAAAGGTATCGTTGGCGACCAGGCCATTTACAAAGGTGGATTCTCTATTAAAGGTAACAAAACCAATTCCGAAAACTTTGGTGAAGGAGAAGCATCCATTACATTGTTGTATAAAGGTAAACCTTTTGCCGAAATTAAATCCAAAGCATTTAGACTCGATTCCGGTAAAGTAATCAGTCAGCACGCCTCAGTTAAAATAAAAGTAGATACTGGTTTCATCACCCACCCAAGTGTCATCTTCAATTACAACATCAACACCAAAAAGATGCTATTGAATAAAGGCACAGAAGGCTTGATGCGAATGCCTTTCTCTGACAATTACCACGGTGTTGAAATAGATGTTGAACAGGTTATATGGGACCAAAAAGAGCCATACATACATTTTGATATGGTGTCTAACGACAAAGCCGCATTTGTTGAAACCAATACCTTCTTTAAAAAATTTCTTTTTGAAAAAGTTCAAGGCGCCTTGAATCACAATCCACTTGAAAAGATTTTTTATTACGCTAAAAACAATGGGCGTTCATTTAATTTGAATGCTTATGCATCTGCCATCAATACTGAAAAGAAATTTTTAACTCAGCAAATCATGGATTTGGCAGATGATGGATTTCTTTACTATTTCCCTGAAAACGATTCTATTTACATCAAAGACAAACTGTACAGTTGGAACTCAAATAGTTTGGGTGGAAGAGATTACGATGTATTGAGATTTCAAAGCATTATTGCTGGATTACCAAATATCACATACAACATCAATGGTCATGATTTGGTGATGCAAGGTGTTAGAAGATTTACTTTCAGTGATTCTCAAAACGTATTAACGGTTCCAAAAGACCAGGTTTTAACCATCAGAAAAGATAAAAACTTGCAATTTGCTGGCTTGATTAGAGCTGGTAGAATTGACTTTTATTCAAAGGATTTTAACTTCAATTACACCAATTTTCAAATCAATAACACAACAATTGACAGTATGGTGATTTACTATCCAGATGTCAATACCAATTCATTGAGAAAAGTTGAGAGTGTGTTGTCGAATTCATACGGAAGGATATTAATTGACAAATCAAATAACAAATCCGGTCTCAAGGATTTCCCTGAGTACCCCATATTTATAGCCGAACGGGGGTCTGAAATCAATTACGACCGGGCAGCTACACACAACCACGCCTACAAAGCCGATAAGTTTAAATTTGAAATAGATCCATTTACCATTGATAGTTTGGACAACTTTACCATTGCGGGATTTGGCTTTGGAGGAAGATTAATTTCGGATGGCATTTTCCCTCCTATCGAAAATGTTGCTAGAATTCAACCAGATTACTCTTTGGGATTTGTAGACCATGTGAATCTGCCAATGTACGGAGGAAAAGGCACAGGTGATTTAACCATCAATTTAAGTAATAGAGGATTTTATGGTACTGGTGACTTGTTGTATCAAACATCGGTAAGCAAATCAACTGAGTACTTGTTATTACCAGATGCTACAGTTGGTAACAGTTTCAGTTTCAAAATTCCTGAAAGCGCAAAATACCCTCAAGTCGATGGCCATAATGTTAGAACAGAGTGGTATCCAAAACAAGATAGAATGTTCCAAACAAAACTGGACAGCAACTTCAAAATATTTAAAACACAATATGACTTTGATGGCAAGTTGACTTTGTCTCCAGCTGATTTGAGAGGTGACGGCAAATTGTTATGGCCAGAAGCTACATTTGCTAGTAATGATATGGTATTGCATAGAAACAAAGCAACAGCAGATGTCTCTGGTATAAAAATTTACGCAGTTGATCCAAGCAAATTTGCATTCGAATGTAATAACGTCAAGGGAGTTGTCGATTTTGATAAACGAGAGGGCAAATTCTTAACCAATGTGGTTGGCTCTTATACCCACTTCCCATTCAATCGATACTCGTCTAATATGAACGACTACAGATGGGATATGAACCAAAAAACCATGGAAATCAAACCTGGTTTGGCCATGGGTACTATCAAACCAATGTTTGTAGGTTTACCTCCTAATGTGTTAGACAGTGTCAAATTTGAATGTCATTACGCTAAATTTGATTTGGTAAAAAATGTCCTGTTTATGGAGAAAATTCCGTACATCGACGTGGCTGATTCAAGAGTATATCCATTTGCGGGTAAAGCCATTGTGAGAGAAAATGCCATCATGGACCAACTAGACAGTTCTAGAATTGAAGCCAATAAAATTGACAAATTCCATGAAATCAAAAACTGTAGAACCAAAATTCTTGGAGGAAATAGTTTAGCTGCTACAGGCTATTATAGGTACATAGACAAATACAAAAAAGAACAACCTTTGTATGTGGATAGTATCAGAATAGATAGAGAAAACCATTTGGTTGGTTACGGTAAAATCTTAGACAGCAATTTGCTTTACTTAGATAAGAAGATTGCATTTAAAGGTATTTATGAAATCATTAGTACCCGCCGACCAATTGAATTTATGGGCTTTGTAAGGCCAATGCACTCATTTGTTAAAATGGAGACTTTGTGGTTGAGATACAAAAACATTGTCGACCCACAAAATGTCATCATAGATGTGCATGACCCGAGAGACAAAGACAATAAAAAACTCAGTGTTGGTTTGTATTTCGCGACAGATAGCAACCACGTATATCCAATCATGTTTGATTTAAAACGTCGATACAGCGACCCAGAATTGCAAGCGGATACAGGCATCTTGTTCTATGACGATGCTAAGCACTCGTTCTTTGTTGGAGATGAAGCCAAATTAAAAGGCAATGCAGTAAAAGGTAACTATATTCAATACAACGATGTTGACCACAGTGTGTATACTGAAGGTAGTTATGATTTCCAATTGAACATCCCTAAAGTTAAAATGAAATCTGCTGGTACTGCTACACTTTCTGCCACAGATTCCACATTTCGTTTCAACTTGATGATGCATTTGGATATGCAATTACCAGGAGAAATCAAATCCAAAATCCTAAAAATGCTATCTGCAGAAGGCGCCGGTTCAGCTATTGGAAGTTTGAAAACTGGAGAAAACAAAATGGGCATTTACGAGATGATTTCGGATGCCAAACTTGCTGGCAAAATGGTGAAGAATCTTGAAAATACTGGAGCAATAAGCAGTGAAGGAGAATTTAATTCAGGATTCGTGTTTACAGATGTAGATTTGGCCTATAACAGAGTTAAGCGTAAATTTATTGGTACTGGTACAATTGGCATCCCATTGTTTAATGGAACAGTATTAAATAAAAAATACACTGCTACTATTGCTATTGAAAAGAAAAGAGGCGTAGACAAAATTTACTTGTACTTAGTAACCGATCAAGGCGATTGGATTTATATAGAATACGATACTAGAAGTGTATTAATTGCATCAAACAATGCCGAATTGAATACAGCGGTAACAAACGAATCCAATAAAATGTCAGATCCAGATTTAAATGTCAGAATTGGCAATGAGAGAAACAAGGATAATTTCTTAAAACGCAACGATGTTGAGATAGACGAATAAGGCACAAATACGCTGAATATGTGACGATTACAAAATTTAAATTGTAAAAATCAAATCTTTAGCGTATTTTTGTATTTCACAATATAATTCACTTACCAAGAATAATGGAGTTAATTTGGATATTTTCAGGCATAATCATTTCTTATTTGATTGGTTCTATGCCTACAGCTCTCTGGGTCGGGAAAGCCTTTTTTGGCATGGACATCAGAGAACATGGCAGTGGCAACTCTGGTGCCACCAACACATTTAGAGTTTTAGGAAAAAAAGCAGGTATAGCAGTTCTTTTAATCGATGTTATCAAAGGCTTAACTGCAGCAAGTTTAGTTAGATATTTAGATTTTATTGAGCCTGGAACAGTAAGATATGTCAACCTTCAATTGTTGTTTGGTTTGTCTTCTGTAGTAGGTCATATTTTTCCTATTTATGCCAACTTTAAAGGTGGTAAAGGAATTGCAACTTTATTGGGTATGGTTATAGGCATTCATTATCTATCTGCATTAGTTTGCATTGGTTTGTTTGTTGTGATTTTATTCTCTACACGTTATGTATCCTTAAGCAGTATTTTAGCTGCTGTAGCCTTCCCTCAAATTGCCGTTGGTATTTATAAAAATGAAGAGCCATTGTTTGTTGCATTTGGAATAGCTGCTGCCATTATGGTAGTAATGACTCATCAGAAAAACATCGTTAGGCTTGTAGCTGGAAACGAAAACAAAGCAAAATTACTTAAACGACACAGAAGACAATAAGGTTATGTTTAACACCAAAACACACCATAAAGAGGAACACGAAAGTGA
Source organism: uncultured Chitinophaga sp. (assembly GCA_964438995.1). Classification (GTDB taxonomy): domain Bacteria; phylum Bacteroidota; class Bacteroidia; order NS11-12g; family UBA955; genus JABMMZ01. The sequence goes on along the minus strand of CAYTMQ010000009.1, from coordinate 60,902 downwards.
CGTTTTAACCGATTTGGCCAAAGTTGCCGATTACGAATTGGTATTATACAACGACGACTACAACACATTCGAGCATGTCATCAATTGCTTGGTGAAATACTGCGATCACGATATTTATCAAGCAGAACAATGTGCTTGGATTGTGCACACCAAAGGAAAATGTGCTATTAAGTCTGGCGAATACAGTTCTCTTGAACCTATTTGCACTGCACTTAGCGACCAAGGTCTAAGTGCACAAATCGAATTAATTTAGGCATTCGATTTGCAATCTCTTTTTTAAAAATCAACAATATGAATAAAACAATATTTATCTTCGGATTAATTACCATTATTGGTCTATCATGTACTAGAGTTCCAATCACTCACAGAAAACAAAGCGCTTGGGGAAGCGAAGATGCTCTGCAAAAAATGAGCGATACAGCCTATATCAATTTCCTTGCTTCACATAAATTAACCACCAACAAACAACAAAGTGAAATGGTTAAAAAAGTGGGCACCAATATTTCAAACGCTATAGTTGAATTTTTTAAAACATACGAAAACGGAAAATACAGTGCGCAAATTGCCAAATACAAATGGGAGTTTAACACTGTAGAAGACCCAACTGCTAACGCTTGGTGTATGCCTGGCGGTAAAGTAGTTGTATATACTGGCTTGCTCCCTATTACTCAAAATGAAACAGGTTTAGCTGTTGTTATGGGTCATGAAATTGCACATGCTGTTGCAAAACACGGCAATGAAAGAATGACGCAACAAATGAAAATGCAAGGCTTAGGCAATGTGCTGTCAGTAGCTGTTTCTGGAAGTCCTACTTCAACTCAAAATGTATTCGCTTCAGTATTTGGTATAGCAGGTAGTTTAGAATTATTGAAATACTCTCGTAACCACGAGACAGAAGCAGATAAAATTGGATTGGTGTTTATGGCTCTTGCTGGCTATGACCCAAATGATGCAATTGCTTTCTGGGAAAGAATGAGTAAATTGAGTGGTGGTGCAAGTGTTCCAGTGTTATTAAGCACCCACCCTAGCGACCAACAGCGTATTGATGACATCAAAGCTTGGTTGCCAGAAGCTTCAAAATATTACAAAAAACCTTAATTTGTCTAAAGTTCTTTTTAGTCAAACTGGCGATCAAACCATATTAGATTCAGTGGTGGATGTTGTTATCCACCATTTGAATGAAACACCTATTCTATTTTTAAAAGGCAATTTGGGTGCAGGTAAGACCACCTTTGCTCAGCAGCTTTTTAAACGTTTACAAGTACAGCAACAAGTTACTAGTCCAACTTTCAACATTGCGAATACATACTCTGACATCGATAATAAAGAATTTTACCATTTCGATTTGTACCGCATCAAGCATACTGAAGAATTAGATGAATTTGGTTTTTACGAATACATCGATTCGGGCAATATATGCATCATCGAATGGCCTGAGATAGCGGAAGCTTATCTTCAAGAACCACATTTGGAGCTCAACATCGAGCATTTAGAACTTCAAAGGTGTTATACCTTAACTTTGGTGTAATGGTTTATCTTCGTCGCTGACGAAGCCTCCCTTTATAAAGGTAATTTATGATTTCGGATTTTACGGTTTCATATTGTTTTCCCTGCATCGTATATTGCGGGGCTTCCGAGCCGAAAAATAAATGATTTCGGATTACCTTCTGAAAATATCAGAATGTGCGACACTGTCGCATCCTTTTCCAAATAACGAAAAACCAATAACCTAATAACGAATAACCAATAACCTAATAACGAATAACCAATATCAATCAATAATCCATAATTCGGCGCCATGAGTTAGGTCGTCGACGACATAATATAAGGCGTTTTTCCAAACGTAGAGATGGGTTGGTGGTAGGATGTTGGTGGCTGAATAAGCCCCTTCTACCATTACAGTGTTGCCAGATTTTCCTTCTGATTTCCAAATCTCAGGATTGTTCTCGCCATCGGCTGCTACAAAATAGACAATTTGGTTGACTGATTTCAATTCTCTTACTGCACTACCTACAGGACCTTTCTTAATGTCTTTTAACATTTCAGTGCCTTTCTCTGTGCCATCTGTTCTCCATAGCTCTAAGCCATTTTTGGCGTTGCTGGCAGTAAATAATAAAAAGCCATTGCATTGCACAAAATGTGATGGTGATGCATCCTCACTTCCATAGTAAATATCTGTTACCATCTTAGTGCCTTTTTCTGTGCCGTCGCTGCTCCAAAGCTCCTGACCTTGCTTGCCGTTGGTGGCAGAAAACATCAATGTATTACCTAAAAAACACAATTCATCTGGTTCTGAACCTTCTTCTCCAGGTCGACAATCTGCTATCATATTCGTGCCTGCTTCTGTGCCATCACTGCTCCAAATTTCATCTCCATGAACGCCATCTGATGCTGAGAAATACAATTTGCCATTGTGAAATACAAATGTGCCTGGCTCAGAACTATGACCACCATCGTATATGTCTTTTACCATTACTGTACCTTTTGCAGTGCCGTCGGTCTTCCATAATTCAATGCCTTCATTATACGATTCAGCTGAGAAGAAAACAACATCATTGCCTTTGGTAAACAATTGAGGATAGGCTGAGCCTCCTTTATAAATGTCTCTCAACATTTTTGTTCCATTCTCGGTGCCATCACTAAACCAAATCTCATTTCCATTGACACCATCACTGGCATTAAACACTACCCCATTTTTTATGGCCGCAAAATTTTGTAACATGGACTGATTTTTTTCTATCACAAACGTTTTTAACTTGATGGTGGTTGATTCCGTTCCTTCACTCTTCCAAAGTTCTAAATGCCCCTGAGCATCGTTCGCCATTAAAAAGATGATGTCGTTAGATGCACACATCGATTCTATGGTAACATTCTCCATACCCGCATATAAATGTTTAACGAGTTTGGTATTGGTCTCTTTGCCATCGGTCATCCATAAACCCAGTCCGTTGGTTTCTGATTCCACAGAAAAATACAAATTCTTACTATTGCCACATAATTGATTGGGCGTAGAGGCCAAACCTTTTGTGTTGATGTTTTTTACCATTGAACAGACATTACTTGAAGTACAGGTCCATAATTCTTGACCATCTTCACCATTATCAGCCGTAAAATACAATTGGTTGTTTAAGACAACGAATTGTCCAGGATCAGAACTTCCCAATCCTTGATTGATGTCGTGTACAACACTTACTTTACCTGTCTTGGAGTCTATTTTACACAATTCGTATCCGACATTGTTTAGATTAGCACTAAAATAGACGTCGTTGTTGAATTTTATCCATTCAAATTGCCTTTGTTCAAGTTCTTTACTTTCGCGATGTTGTATCAAACTTGTACCTGCTTCGGTACCATCAGTTTTATAAATGCGTTCTTGTAAACTCGGTTTATCATACATGAAAAAATACACAGAGTTTTGATCCGACATTATGTTATAAGGTGCCGCTGCAGAGCTCATAAAACCTAAGTCCTTGATGATTTTTGTACCTACTTCTGTTCCATCACTTATAAACAGTTCGTTGCCACTTTTTCCATTATTTCCTATGAACACAACTGAGGTTTTGAAGGCGTATAAATTACCAGTAACGCCATGATTTAATCCCTTATTGAGATCCTTCACCATACTGCAAGTAGTGCCATCGCTTACCCATAGTTCGTTGCCAAAACTCTTATCATTGCTTTGAAAATACACTTTATTACCAGCAGCACATAAGTCGTATATTGGTTGATCAAATTTCTTGACCAATTTTGGTTGATTCGACATTTGTTGCAGGACCATCAATTGATTGCCATTGACAACAAAAAACAATTGATTGTTTGAAACTGTTAGAAAAGAAGGATTTGATCCAGCGTTTCCAGTCACAATATCAGACACCATCACTGTACCAGATAATTTTCCATCGCTCAACCAAAGCTCAGCGCCGTGCTTGCCATCATTGGCACTAAAATACAGTATTCCATTGAAGGCAGTTAAATTTTTGGGACTATAGTTCGCTGCACCATTGTTGATGTCTTTAATTCGAAATGTGCCATCTTGAGTTCCGTCGCTTCTCCAAAGTTCGGTACCTTTACTACTTTCGTAAGCCGTGAAATAGAGTGTTCCTCCTACGTTGGTTAAATTTTTTGGAGTTGAACTACAAATGTCTTCACAAAGATCTACCACCATATTGGTAGTGGCAGCATTGCCTTGTGATTTCCATAGCTCTCTGCCGTGTAAACCATCATCGGCAACAAAAAACAAACTGTTACCTGCTGCTTTTAAATTGGATATTTTGCTGCTTTTATTGCCCGAATGAATGTCCTTTAGAAGTCGAGGAGTTGAAGCACAAACAGATAATTGAACAGAGAAGATAATTGCTATTATAAGCGTTAATAACTTCTTGTAGAGCGAAAGATTCAAATGCATTACAGGCAATTATACAAAAAAAAGGCCAATCTTAAGATGTTGAGAAAGCCATTTAAAAGTGCAAATAAAAAATAATTACCTTTGTGCTGTGAAGATTCAATTAGACGGAAAAACAGCATTGGTTTGTGGCAGTACACAAGGAATTGGCAGAGCCATAGCTACGCAATTTGCTGAAAGCGGAGCCAACATCATTTTATTGGCTAGAAACGAAAGCAAGCTAAAAGATGTATGTGCTGCATTGCCAAATAATGGTAGTCAACAACATTCTTATTTGGTTGCCGACTTCTCTAGTAATGATTCAGTAAAGGAAGTTGCTCAAAAAATTTCTCAGTTAAACATTGACATACTGATCAACAATACTGGTGGTCCAGCTGCAGGCATGGCAATTGATGCAGAACCAGAAGCTTTCATAGCAGCATTTTCTGCCCATTTGATCAACAATCAAATCTTGGTTAAATCAGTTGCACCTGGCATGAAACAAAGACAATTTGGAAGAATCATCAATGTCATTTCAACGTCAGTAAAAGTACCACTTCACAATTTGGGTGTATCAAATACAGTTAGAGGAGCAGTAGGTAATTGGTCGAAAACCTTAGCCAACGAACTTGCTCAATTCAACATTACTGTAAACAACATATTGCCTGGTGCTACTGAGACAGAGCGTTTGGGCGCTATAATAGAAAACAAATCCGTTAAGCAAAATATTGAAAAGAGTGATGTTACTAATGACATGTTATCAGAAATTCCGATGAAACGTTTTGGCAAACCTGAAGAACCTGCTTATGCTGCTACATTTTTAGCTTCAGATTTTGCCGCATACATTACCGGGACCAATATTGTAGTTGATGGAGGTAGAACACCTTGTCTTTAAAAGTCTATATACAAGCCGCGCGATTGCGCACTTTGCCTCTTGCCATTGCAGGAACCTTAACAGGTAACCTTTTGGCTTATGCAGAAACAGGCGTTTTAAGTCCTGTCATTCTCAGCCTATGCGTCCTCACTGCCGTATGCTTGCAAATACTTAGCAATTATGCAAACGATTATGGCGACTTTAAAAATGGGGCTGATACTGCCGAAAGAACTGATAGAGTAATGGCTTCTGGAAAAATGACTGAAGCATCTATGAAACGCGCCATTGCTATTTTAATTACTCTGTCTTTGGTGTTTGGTATCAGTTTGTTGTATGTCGGCATTCAAACCATCAATGCATCATTCTTCATCTTGTTAATCATGGGTATAGCTGGGATTTTTGCAGCTTACTTTTATACAGCAGGGAAAAAACCTTATGGATACATTGGCTTAGGCGACTTATCGGTCTTTTTGTTTTTTGGATTTATGGCTGTGGTTGGTTCGTTTTACATGCAAACGCAAACCATTAACTCTCATATTTGGTGGGTAGGTGCTGCTATTGGTCTCTTAAGTGTTGGAGTGCTCAATGTCAACAACATCAGAGATATTGAGACTGACAAAGCCAAAAATAAAATTACTATACCCGTGTTAATTGGGTATGCAAAATCTCTTAAATACCAACTGGTATTGTTGTACTCAGCAGTATTTTTTCTAACTGTTTACAGCATATTCAATATCAAACTTGGATTTATTCTTATATCAAACTATTTGATTTTCTCAATGCTCATTTATTTGCATTACGAAGGATTGAAGAGATGCACCATAAGAATGGAATACAACAAACAACTGAAATTTTTAAGTTTGTTAATCTTAGGTATGATGTTGTATTTTTGTTTATCCGTAATATTATTTAGACCAATTTGGGATTAATAGCATCTATAACAAAACACGTTTTAGAATTTAAAAAACCTGCAACAACTAGCAGAGGTTTTTATACCGATAGACACATTTATCTGATACACATCCACAATGCTGTAAACCCCAATGTTGTTGGTATTGGCGAATGTGCTCCTCTAAAAGGTTTGAGTATTGATGATAGGCCAGATTACGAAGCCGAACTCCGCAAATTGGTCAAACAAATCAATGAAAACAAAGCAGACGATTTCAATTTCAACCTCTTCCCTTCTATAAAATTCGGATTAGAAACAGCCTTATTGGATTTAAAAAATGGAGGTAGAAAAATCATTTTTCAAAATCTGTATTCAATTGGAAAGATGGGTATTCCTATTAATGGATTGATATGGATGGACTCTATCGATGCCATGAAAGAAGAGGCAATTGAGAAAATTGAAAAAGGTTTCGATTGCATCAAAATCAAAATAGGCGCTCTTGATTTTGATAAAGAGTGTGATTTGTTAGCCTTTATAAGAGCTCAAAAAAATGGCGATAAGTTAATTATCAGAGTAGATGCCAATGGCGCTTTTAAAGCAGGCGAAGCGCTTGAAAAGTTACATGAGCTAAAGCAGTTTAATCTGCACAGCATTGAGCAACCAATCAAAGCTGGACAGAGAGATTTGATGCGTGAACTTTGCGAAAAAAGTCCCGTACCTATCGCATTGGACGAGGAATTAATTGGCACCCATACAGAAGAAGACATCAATAGATTGATAACATTTATTAAACCTCAATACTTGGTCATCAAACCAAATTTAATTGGTGGTTTCGTTCAATCAGATTTATGGATAAAGGCAGCTGAGAGACACAATATTTCATGGTGGCTGACTTCTGCATTAGAGAGTAATATTGGACTAAATGCCATAGCTCAATTCGCAGCAAATCATCACAACAAATTACATAGTGGATTAGGTACTGGTCAGTTGTATACTGGCAACTTCACCCCATACACGCACATAAAAAGCGGATTTTTATGGAGAGATATGGGCAATGAAGTAACCGATAATGTCGTCAATCAAAACAGCGGCAACCTTTAATGCATCAGCATAATTTGGGTTCTGAATATGCTATTAAAGTGCTTTACTTCTATTACATAAACACCTTCGCTCAAATCTGTGATATCGAATTGGTTGGTTTTTAAAACAACAGACTTCACCAATTTACCTTCAACATTGTATACTTTTAATGTTTCACCTGAATAATTTACCTCACTAATTATATTGAATTTACCCTGACCAGGGTTAGGAGATACATTCAAGCTTTTCAATTGGATATCGTTGATTGACACTAGGTCCTTACCCTTTACTTCTATAGTATCTTGATAGATTCTCACACAATTTTGTTTGCTAGAAATGGTATGCACAACCATGAATCTGCCAGAATCGGTGAATGAAAATGTATCGATACGTCGGGTTAAATCAAACCCATCAGTGTTGCCATTAATATCCAACACTTCATATTTGTATGTATAATCAGAAAACAAAGAATCAGAAGGAATGGATTCAAACTCAAATTTACCCTTCCCTAAAAATCTCGTTTTCAATTTTGTCACTGGCATTTTCTTTACAGTGATAAAGCATTCTTTGTAAGCAAACCTAGGATCACCACAGTGGTCGTCTTCAACTTTAAATGTTAATACATAAGGAGTCTTTTTTGCATCACCCAATTTGGTTTGCCAACACACTTGTCCAACTTTTTCACGGGCACTTGAATCTTTGATGGTAAAAGTTGCTTTTGAATTATTAGATTTTAAAGTTAAATATGTGGAATCTGGCGTTGATTGTCCACTTGCTGTATCATCCTTTGTCACAACATCAAAACACAATTTATTTGTTTCGCAAACACTAAAGATGTTGGTGCCAGAAAAATTTGGAGAATTATTGCCATTGCCGCAATTTTTTACTAGCATTTGCATCTCTCTTCTAACAGTGCCAACCTTTTGCATAACACCATTTTTGTCTTTTCGCCATTCTGTTACCAATGTAACGATGATGCCAACCTCATCACATTTGATAGGCGTAATTATAAATGACCCTGAAGATTTATTAAATAAAAAACCAGGAGGATTTGTCCCAGTTTTTACTGTCATAGGACTAGTTGGAGTAAAAATACCTGTATAAGATTCGTTGGAGTTATTTTCATTTAGCGGTGCTACAAGTTCGAAAGAGATACTATCCTCACCGTCAATTTCTACCATAGAGTTGGCATAGCTCAAAGGGTTGTTACAACATAGGTATTGAATGGGTTTTGATAAAAACTCTGGGCTATTGTTTTTATAGTCTTCAGATTTACAAACATTCAACATGGCTTCTGTATAAAAATTGCCAGGGGAGATTGTTGTAATGGCTCCATTTCTACAACACTGACTTGCAGCAATTTTAACTTCGCAACAACCTGTATTTTTAAATTGGCTATACGCACTTAAACTAAAGTCTATTGTAGATTCGTATATGTGTTCTTCAACTCCAAAATTTGAAGGTGTATTTGTGGGACTGCAAGGACTAGAATCTTTAGAACAAACATTCGAAATATCTTTTATTGAGACTCTTGTAAATGTAACAGGTATTTTAATTGAGCCATTTGGACAAATCAAATAAAAATCCGGATTGTTAAGGGGAATTCCTGTACAATCTCTATAAAACTTGACTGTTACTTTATATTTATAAGGACCGACGTACTTATATGACAAGTCTGATCCCATGAAATGGGTTGCAAAACTTTGAACGATTGAAGAGAAAAATACTATAAGTGTAAAGATGTTTTTCATAATAATATTGCAATATATTGAATTAATTTTGGTTTAAAATATTTGAAATAAATAAGCGTGTTGTTTCAATCAATAAGTGTGATAATTAGATGTATTATATTTAATGTTGTCAATTAGTTATTTTGGTAAAAACTTTGTCTGTTTATCAAAACTTTAAAATAATACAATACTCGAATTAAACACAAATTCAACATATTTCAATATTTTTGAATGTAATATGACACAATTCTTTACGAAGACCATCTTATTTTTTGTAAGTATAGTTTATAGCCAACTTATATATGCCCAAGTGAAGGGATGCACAGACCCACAAGCTCTGAATTACAATGCCAATGCAACAGAAAACGATGGTTCTTGTAACTATAAACAAAAGTCGTATTCGCCTATAAAACTGTGTTCCAAAATCAGTGACACATTAAGTGAAACCAGTGGCTTGGTAATCATAGACAATCAATTTTGGACACATAACGATAGTGACAACCCTCCTATTATCTACTTATTTGATAGTTTAAGTGGTAACATCATACATTCGGTATATATCAAGAATTACCCAAACATTGATTGGGAAGATATCACACACGATGATTTGCACATCTACATTGGTAATTTCGGAAATAATGGCGGAAGTCGCAAGGATTTAAGTATTTTAAAAATAAAAAAGTCGGATATCCATCTTACTAAAACAATTGATTCTGTTGATGCCGAAATCATAAGATTCAAGATGGGCGATCAAACTGATTTTACAGATAATTTCATCAACAACAATTTCGATATGGAGGCTTTCTTTTACTTTAATGACAGTCTACATTTGTTTAGTAAAAATTGGATAGATAAACAAAGTAGACATTATGTTTGTCCAATAGACAGTGGTAGCTATACTTTATTGCCAGTAGAGACCATTGATGTAGGCGGTCAAATCAGTAGCGCTACCATCAACAAAGATGGCGTTGTGGCTTTGATAGGATATACCAAACCACTTTATCCTTGTTTTATTTGGTTGTGTTGGGACCATAAAAATCTGAGATTAAATTCAGGCAATAGACGAAAAATTGATTTGGGTAACACTTTATTCCCTGGTCAAATTGAAGGCGTAGCCATGAGAGGCAATACAGTCTATATTTCAAATGAAAACAAAGTAGCAGTGCAACAATTGTTGAAAATGGATGTGAGTAAATGGGTAGACAACAACCAAAACAACAGCATTGAAGATACATTTATTTCAAGAACAACTGTTAGCTACAATAATGGTATTTTAAATATTCAATCTATAGATATTCGAAATGGTATGAAATTGAAAATTCTTGATATCAACCAAAAAGAGGTGTTTAATACAGAATTTAAAATTATAGAATCGACAACAAATGAGAGTTTTGATATTTCTCAATTGGCTAAAGGTATGTATATTATTAAATGTGAAAGGGTGACTTTAGATAAAATAGTCATCAACTAAGTTTACTTTTTCCAAGTAGTAGTTTCAATCATTTTTAAAACATCTTGCTTTAAAAAGTCAAACATAGGCTGAATACTATCTATTTGGGTTTTAGCATTGAAATATAAGGCACCTCTAACAAAATGTTTCTGCCCATCACTGACATAAAAATTTAGATTGGTAGCGGTATTTCCCTTTAATTCATAAATGATACCAGTAGAATTTGTTTTAGGATTGACGATGTCATACTGACTAATTTCCTCGGCTTTTATATCGTGCTTGTAAACCAATTTTCTAGTTTCTTCAAATAAATCATCGAATCCAGCTCTATCATCAAAAGTGTGGTAAGATATATGAAGAGTGGCGTTGAAAGGCAAGTAATTGATGTTATACCAGAATGGATGATTTTTCATATCATCTTCAGAATACGGTAAAACTACGGCATAACTAGGATATAGAAAACTATATGGCGCCGAAGTATCAAACTTAACATACTCTTTCTTGGGATAATAAAAACGCGGGTAAGCATGAGGTTTGGGTTGGTGAACATTGTCTTTACAAGCAACGAAAAACAGTATGGTTAATGCTATGATGATGATCCTCATGGTTGTATTTCAACTTTTATACGTTTAATGCGTCTGTTATCAACAGATTCAATTGTAAAACTGAATTGTTTGAATATTATTGTTTCATTTCGTGCAGGAATTCTGCCATTGATTTCTAAGAGCAATCCGGCAACAGTTTCTGCATCCCCTTTTACTGTATCAAAAAAATCGTTTTCGGTTTGCGTAATTTTACAAAAATCATTGATCAACAACTTACCTTCAACGATGTATTTGTTTTCATCAATTTTGCTATAGGTAAGTAGTTCTTCATCAAATTCATCATTGATTTCACCAAAGATTTCCTCGAGGATATCTTCCATGGTAACGATACCGAGTTTGCCACCATACTCATCAACCACTATTGCCATGTGCATGCGTTCTTCTTGAAATTCTGAAAGCAATAGATCTATTCTTTTGTTTTCTGGCACGAAGAAAGCCGGTTTCAAAATGGATTTCCACTCGAATGAATCTGGCTTATATAAGTGTGGCAATATTTCTTTGATGTAAAGAATACCTTCGATGTTATCAAATGTTTCGTTGTAAACTGGCAGACGGCTATATCCAAGTTCGTTCACTTTAGAGAGCATTTCATCAAAAGGCATAGAAACTTCCAAAGCTGCAACATCTACCCTACCTTTCATGATTTGAGTCACAGTTTTATTGCCAAAATTGACAATGCCTTTAAGGATTTCCTTTTCTTGTGAACCTGTAGTGCTATCAGATGTGATATCAATTGCGTGGGTCAATTCATCTGCAGAAACAGTGTGCTCGTGAATTTTAACACGTTTGTCAATTACAGAAGTGAATTTAACCATTGGCACAACCAAGAAAGCAAACACTTTCTGACACACCAAAAGAGGAATCGCCATTAATTTAGAAATGGCTATGTTCTTTTTAGTGGCATATACTTTAGGTACTACTTCACCAAATAACAACAAAACCAGAGTCACCACTACAACTTTTATTGCAAAGTCGAGGTACTCATTCATTTCAGGATTAAAGATAGTTTCTAACCAAACAGAACTGACTACAACAAAACTCACATTAACAAAATTGTTGCCGACCAAAATGGTAGCAAGGAGTTTTTTGGGTTGACTGAGTAAATTAAGGATTGCTCTATTTGCAGACGAATCGCTTTGTTTTAAATCTTCCCTATCTTTAGCAGAAAGAGAGAAAAGCGCATTTTCAGAAGCAGAGAATAATCCTGAAGTTATGATCATAAGCACCAAGAAGAAAAGAGTACCAAAGATATAGGTATAACTTTCTTGGGCCAGATTTGGGTTTAGAATGCTATTGGCTTGGAGTAATATTTGTAAAGGGTAAGGGTCGTCTGTCATTTATATGGTCATTAAAATGGCAAGTTATCACCAGACTCATTGTGCTCTTCAGAAGAGTAATGGTTTCTATCAGAGTTCATAGAGTTGTTGTTTTCAGGGTTACTTGGAGTAGAGACTACTTGAAATTGCAGAGCTCTAATTCTAACAGCGCTGCGTTTATGACCTTCTTTATCGGTCCAAGTTTCGTTTTTAATTTTACCTTCGATAAATACTGTTCTGCCTTTTTTAAGCACTTTTTCAGCATTTCTGGCTAACGCATCCCACATTTCTATGTTGTGCCAATCTGTTTGCTCAACTTTATTACCTGCTTTATCAATAAACACTTCGTTGGTGGCCATCGTAAAATTTGCTACAGCCCTGTTGTTTTCGAGGTACCTAACTTCAGGGTCTTTACCAAGACGACCTAATAAAAAAACTTTGTTAACCATTCACTTACAAAGATAGAAAAAACAAGTTACAAAGATAATAAAAATTTAGACATCAAAATTGGAAAGGGATATTCTGTGTAATTTTTTATATCAATACTTAAACAATTTTTAGAGACAAATTGGGGTTTTCTATTGGTCGAAAACACCCAAAATGAGCAATTTATTATCTGATGAGTGAGCAAGTGTTTAACATCAACAGATTTAAGATAATTTACATCATCAAAATTTGTAAGAATCAAATTTAAAGAAGATTGCAATTCATCAAATTGTAGTTTTTTATCAGATTCTATGAGAGGAAATTCATACAAACCATGCCAAATATCCTTATCAGAGCGTCTTTGGATATAAATATCATCTTTATATCTGATAAACAGATAATTAAAAAAACGTTGTCTCTTTTTTAGCTTCTTTTTCTTGACAGGTCTTTGAGGGATAATATCTTTGATTCTCGATTGACAATCAAGATAAAGAGGGCAATTTGGACAACTAGGTTTATCATTTTTACATATTGTGGCTCCCAGCTCCATCATGGCATTATTGAACAATTTGGGTTCGGCATGAACTATCATTGACTCTAAAATATCCATAAACACCTTACGAGTGGCGGGTTCATCAATTGGAAGATCTATGTCATAATATCTTGATAATACGCGGAATACATTTCCATCTAGACAAGGATAAGCTTGATTAAAAGCGAAAGAGAGAATAGCAGAAGCTGTATAATCTCCCACTCCTGGTAATTTTAACAAATCGGCTTTATTGTTAGGAAAAATGCCTTTATAAACACTGTTAATAATTTTTGCAGTCTTATGTAAATTTCTAGCTCTCGAGTAGTAACCCAATCCTTGCCAGTACCTTAACACTTCCTCTTCAGGTGCTTCTGCAAGCTCTGATACCGTTGGATACTCCGTAATAAAACGATGATAATAATTTAGTCCTTGTACGACTTGAGTTTGTTGTAAAATAATTTCAGACAACCATATTTTATAAGGGTCATTTGTGGCTCTCCATGGCAGATCTCTAAAATTTTTTTTATACCAATTGATTATATATGAAACATTTTGCATAGTTTTGTGTTTAAATAAATTTTACAAAGATTGACATTTGAATATAAAAATACATACTAATTATGACTAAGGCAGAAATTATCAGCGAAATTTCAGAAAAAACGGGAATTGACAAAGTTATTGTTACAGAATCTTTGGAATCCTTTTTTAAAGTTATGAAGAACAACATGGCTCAAGGCGAGAACATTTACTTCAGAGGCTTTGGCAGTTTTGTCCTAAAGAAAAGGGCCAAGAAAATTGCAAGAAACATCTCAAAGAACACGGCATTGGTGATAGACGAGCACTTTATTCCGAAGTTCAAACCAGCAAAAGTTTTCTTAGAAAAAATCAAAACCAGTATTCCATCTGATTTTGTACCTAAAAAAGAAGTAAAAGATTACTAATTTTGCAAAATGAAATTGAAAGTTATAAAAGCAACCTTATTGGTTGCTTTTATCGTTTTAACGGTTAGCCTCACTTATCTTGGCCGAAAATCTAACAAGGCCTCGATAGACTTTAAAGCTCTTCAAGAAAAGAGAGCCAAAGAAATGCGTGTTCAAACTGAATCAGAATTTGAATCTGTTTTAAAGAACATTGGCAATAGTACAACTTTGGTTAAACCTGATGTACTTACCTCTAATGACACAACCAAATTGTCTCTGTCTATTCAACTTTTAGATACCATGAAGCAATATATATATGCTGGTATTTTATCTGAAAGATTGGCAGGCATTCAAAAATCTGAACACAGATACCATATGGCAGCTAGATATTTCTTGATGGCCACAGAAGAAGGAAAAAATGAATTGATGTTGTTTAAAAAGGCAAAATCCAATTTAGAATACTGCTTGAATTTAAATCCTAAGAATTTAGATGCTAAAGTAGATTTGGCAGTAACTGTATATAATGTGAATCGTTTTGAACCTCCGGCTGAGACTGCTTTGATGATGCAACCAGCTAAATTACTTTTAGAGGTATCAAGAACCGATTCAAACCACATAGATGCACTGTATTATTTGGGTAAATTGGCTCAAGAATCAAATCAATACGAAAAAGCTATTGGAAGATTCAAAAAATTAGTATCTTTGCAACCCCAAAATCAAAGTTTCTATTTGGAAATAGTAAAAACTTACCAGATGATGGGTAATGAAACAGAAGCAAAAGTTTGGGCCGATAAAGCTCAGACGATTAAATAAACAACCTAACAAAAAGATATTTTAAACAATTATGCCAAGCGGAAAAAAAAGAAAAAGACACAAAATTGCTACTCACAAACGTAAAAAAAGATTGAGAAAAAATCGTCATAAGAAGAAGTAATCTGACCTTATTTTCTTTCTATTGTGAATGAGCTTGTCATTGATCGCAATGCAAATGGCATAGACTTAGCCCTAATTTATAACAAACAACTGACTGAACTCCACAAAGAGGAGTCTGTCTCTTCTTTTCAGATCGGTGATGTATATCTTGCTAAGGTCAAAAAAATCATGCCTAATCTTAATGCCGCATTTTTGGATGTCGGCCATGAGAGAGACGCGTTCTTACATTATACCGACTTAGGTATCAATTTCCGCTCCGTTAAAAAACTTACTACCATTGTTACTCAAGGTGGACTCAAAAATCCAAACCTAGACGAATTCTCCGTTGAAGAAGAAATTGTTAAAACAGGTAAGGTTAGCGAAGTCCTTAAAAAGGGTGATCAATTACTCGTTCAAATCTTTAAAGAACCAATTGGTAATAAAGGTCCGCGTATTACATGCGACCTATCTTTTGCCGGTAGATTCTGTGTTCTAGTACCTTTCGGTAAAACAACCTCTATTTCTAAGAAAATTTCAGACGCTAATCACAAGAAACGTTTGAAACAAATGGTCGATAAGCTTAAGCCTAAGAACTTTGGTGTTATTATCCGAACCATTGCTGAAGAAGCCGGAATAGAAGAAATCGAACTCGACCTAAACAACCTAATCAAACAATGGGAGCACATGATTACTGCTGCTCGCCATGCCAACCCTCCTTACAAAGTACTCGGTGAAATCTCTCGTACAGAATCTCTCCTTAGAGATTTATTGAACGACGAATTCTCAAATATCCATGTAAACGATGCTGAATATGCTGCTAAACTTAAAGAGTATATCAACAACATCGCTCCAGGAAGAGAAGGTTTGGTGCGTTTGTACAACAGCAAAGTGCCAATTTTTCAGCACTTCGGTATCGACAAACAAATTAAAGCTTCGTTTGGCAAAAACGTAATGTTTAGCAACGGTGCTTATTTGATTATCGAGCATACTGAAGCCATGCACGTCATTGACGTTAACAGTGGCAGAAAAACAACCGATGCTGAAAGTCAACAAGAAAATGCCCTAAAAATCAATATTGAAGCCACCAAAGAGATTGCTCGTCAGTTACGACTTAGAGATCTTGGTGGTATTATAGTAATTGATTTTATAGACCTCAAAAACCCGAATCACAGAAAAGAATTGTTAGATGCTTTGACTTTGGCCATGAAGCCAGACCGCTCTAAGCACAACATTCTTCCAATGAGCAAATTTGGATTGGTGCAGATTACCCGCGAAAGGGTTAGACCAGAAATCAATATCAACACCAGCGAATTGTGTCCTAGTTGCAATGGTACTGGAACTGTTGTTTCTAGCATGCTTTTAAGTGATAATATTGAGGAGAAATTGAGCTATATCTGGGATACTCAGAACATTAGCAAACTTACTTTAAAAGTCAACCCAATCATCAAAGCCTATTTGACAAAAGGTGGTTTTAAAAGTGTGCGTTTCCAATGGCTTTGGAAACACAAGAAATGGGTTAAGATCACAGAAGATAGTACGTATCACTTAACCAATTTCAATATCTACAACGATTCTGGTGATGTGTTGAATTAATTGACTTATCGGTTGATTATCCTCTACTCTATCGTTTAATATTTACCCTTCATCCATTTTTAAAAAACTTCTATACTAAAGATTTGTTAATCTTGTTAGTCAATTATGAAACAATCACTCAAGATGCTTAAAATGGCTATCATTATTCCAATTTCTATTGGTTTAAGTGCATGTGCTCAACAGCCATCTAATAATACTTCAACAAAAACAGAATTGGTGAATGGAATGCCCGTTGCTGATTCAAGTATGGCCAACCAATCTGACTCATTTTGGAAATCAAAGTTATCAGAAGAAGAATATTATATTCTAAGAGAAAAAGGAACCGAATCACCTTTTACAGGTAAATGGTTACTTAACAAAGATACTGGCTATTATACCTGTGCGGCATGTGGTAATCCTCTGTTTAAATCTGATATGAAATTTGATTCTGAGTGCGGCTGGCCTAGCTTTGATAATGAAATAAGAGGTGGTAAAATAAAAACGGAAGTCGACTATTCTCACGGTATGGTTAGAACCGAAATTATGTGCGCCAATTGCGGCGGTCACCTCGGACATTTGTTTGACGACGGTCCTACCGCTACAGGTAAACGCTATTGTGTCAATTCTGTTTCAATTGATTTCAAAAAGGCCAATTTATTCAAAGTAGCCAACGCAACTTCAGATACCTTGGTTTTAGGAGGCGGTTGTTTCTGGTGTACAGAAGCAGTTTACGAAAGTTTAAAAGGCGTTACTTCTGTAGTAGCTGGTTATTCTGGTGGCAATGTTGCCAATCCAACATACGCTGAAGTTTGCACTGGTTCTACCAATCACGCTGAAGTAGTTCAAATCATCTTTGATCCTTCAATTACTTCTATTGATGAAATTCTTAAAGTCTTCTTTACAGTCCACGATCCAACAACTTTAAACAGACAGGGTGCAGACGAAGGTACCCAATACCGTTCGGTGATATTTTATAAAGATGCCAATCAAAAATTAAAGTCAGAATCTCTGATAAAAGATTTAAATGCTTCAGGAGTTTATAGCAGTCCTATCGTGACCAAAGTAGAGCCATTAAAAGTGTTTTACAAGGCTGAAAATTATCATCAAGATTATTTTGAGAACAACATGAATCAACCATATTGCAAGATGGTGATTATGCCTAAACTAGAAAAATTTGAAAAGGTGTTTAAAGACCGTTTGAAAAACTAGTCGTTTTTCAATTGTTGTAATTTTGGTTTTTGGTAGATGAGTTCACCATCTTCGTTATACTTTTCGTGTAGTACCATTTTACCACTGGCATTGTAATACTTCCACTCTCCTACCATAATGCCCTTAGAATAGGTTCCTTCGGCGTGGTTGTCTTTGTTGTACAAGCCAGTTTTAAATTCACCATCCAATTTACCTTCAGAGTAATTACCAATTTCATCAAGGGCTCTTACGTATTTCTTTTTAGATTTTGTAGGATCAAATTTTTCTTCTTTACCATTATTGGCATCACCTTCATCTATGACACCAGAGAAGTATTTTTTATATGGACCGTCTAAAACATCGTTTTTATAATTGAAAACGGTTAAAGTATCACCTGCTTCATTAAAGGTGATCCAAGTACCATCTTTTTTACCCATTTTATAGTATTCTTCCTTCATCAAAGAACCAAAAACATTGTCCCAGTATCTTGAAACACTATCTTGATAACCATTTTTATAATAGCTTTCTTCAGCAATTAGGCCAGTTAAGTGGTATCTTAAAAATTGACCTTCTCTAACGCCTTCGTTGTAATTGGTTTGCATTCTAATGTTACCTGCCTCGTAATATGTCATCATTAATCCATGAGGTTTTTCATTTTTAAGTGACACTTTCTGCTCTACGTTGCCGTTTTTATAAAAGGTAATTGTTTCACCCACTCTTACACCTTTGTCGTAGTTATGGATGTATTTAGGATTGCCGTTTTCAAAGAAAGCATTAACTGTGCTATCCAATAAATCATCGATGTATTTACCTCTTAATTTTTCTTTGCCATTGTCGTGGTAATAGATGAATGGTCCGTTGCGTTTGCCAGCTTTAAAGTTCATTTTAGCTCTAACATTAACGCCTCCAATAAAGTATTCTGTTTTAGTACCATCAAGCAGACCATTTACCCATTGTATGTCTTGCATTTTGGTGTTATTAGGAAAGTAATCGCTTGATGTTCCAGTAAAAGGCACACCATTTAAGTAGTATACCTCATTGATGTTTTGAAGGTCTTCAGTTCTAACCTTTCTATAAACTTGTTTTGGTGGATTAGTTGTAGTAGTTGTTGTAGCAGGTGGTTTAGCTGTAGTAGTCGTTTTTTTAGTTTGTGCACTTACAGCACATACAGACAACACGGCGCAACCAATCAATACGTTTTTAAGTATCATGATACAAAATTAATCGAATAAAGTAAAAAAGACAGAAGAGAAACGGACATAGGTCCGAAAAATTGTTCACATACTTTGAGTATGCTTAGAATTATGGCTTGATAAGCTTTTTAATTTCAGCTTCTAGCTCGATTTCATTACCTTCTACATAACCATTGTGGACATACACGATGTTGCCATTTTGGTCGAGTAAGATGGTTTGAGGAGGGTTGTTAACGTTACACGCTCTAGCCAAATCTTTGTTTTCGTCGGTTAAGATGGTATAAGGCCATCCTTTAGCGGTCACAAATGGTTGAACTTTAGGAATATTTCTAGAATCGTCTATCGTTACAGCTACCAATTGAAGTCCGTATTTTTTTTGCCAGTCGTCGTACAAGTCATTGATGTTATCTAACTCTTTAATGCACGGACCGCACCAGGTTGCCCAAAATGAGATGATGGTAATTTTACCAGTCTTTGCATAATCTTGAATATTCACTGCAGTACCGTCCAATTTCTTAACAGTAACGCTTGGCAAAGTTGCTGTAGCAGTTGCTGGTTTGGTTGTATCATCGTCGTTTGCTTTCAATGTAACGAAGCTGAAAGTCATTAAAGCTGTTAGTAATAATAGTCGCATGTCTACAAATAAACAATCATTATGCCAAAGTAACAAGCAAAAAAAATCCTCAGAAAAACTGAGGATTTGTATTTAGCAACCACAAGGATTGAATTTTCTTATTTTACCTTTTCGGTTTCTGGTTTCAATGATTTGTCCTTTATCGTTATAGAGCGTATACCCTATCAAAGAACCATGTTTATAATTTTCACTTTTAACCACTTTACCAGTCGAATTTTTACATTTCCATATACCATGCTTGGCATTGGATTTATCAAACTTACCTTGACAACTCAAAGAATCATCTGCTTTACTTAAGCCAACACAAAAAACAGTGAGCGCAAAAAGCAGAATTGATTTCATTTAGTGTGGCACGTGGTTAGAATCGTTAGATTCTTCGTTTGGAGTAGCATTAATTTCTGGCGTAACTGGAGTTGAAGTTTCGTCTTCTTTTCCATTGCCTTCCATATAATTTTCGTAATTGGTTTTATGTTCAAAAGGACGTTTGCCAATGATGTTTTCAAGGTCGTATTGGAATAGGATTTCTTTTCTCAATAATTCTTGAGATAGTTTTTCCAATTCACTTCTTTTCGAAGACAACAATTGCTTAGTTCTTTCGTAAGCCACGTTGATGATGTTTCTAACTTCTTGGTCGATTAACTCGGAGGTCTTTTCACTATAAGGCTTGCTGTAAGCGAATTCACCATTAGGGTCGTTGAAACTTACGTGACCAACTTTATCGTTCATACCATAGATGGTTACCATAGCATATGCCATTCTGGTAACGCGTTCTAAATCATTTTGAGCACCGGTACTAATTTTACCGAACATGATGTCTTCTGCAGCTCTGCCACCAAGAGTCATACACATTTCATCTATCAACTGTTCTGTTCTATAAATGTATTGTTCTTTTGGTAAATACTGTGCATATCCAAGAGCTGCAACACCGCGAGGCACTATGGAAACTTTAACCAGAGGGTCTGCAAATTCAAGGAACCAACCAGCCACAGCGTGACCAGCTTCGTGGTAAGCCACAATTTTCTTTTCCTCTGGAGATATCAATTTGTTTTTCTTTTCAAGACCACCAATAACGCGATCGATAGCATCTTGAAAATCGTGCATGTCTATTTTTTCTTTGTTGTTACGGGCAGCAATCAAAGCAGCTTCGTTACAAACATTGGCTATTTCAGCACCTGCAAAACCTGGAGTTTGTGCTGATAATTTCTTTGGATCAACACCTTCTGCCAATTCTTTTCCTTTCAAATGCACTTTGAAGATTTGTTCGCGACCAACCAAATCTGGTTTATCGATAGAAATCTGTCTATCGAAACGACCTGGTCTCAATAGAGCTGAGTCAAGGATATCAGGACGGTTGGTAGCAGCAAGTATGATAACGCCACTATCGGTACCGAAACCATCCATTTCAGTCAGCAATTGATTCAAGGTATTTTCTCTTTCATCATTAGAACCACTAACTAGGTTTTTACCTCTGGCTCTACCGATGGCATCAATTTCGTCTATGAAAATGATACAAGGTGCTTTTTCTTTGGCTTGTCTAAACAAGTCACGCACTCGAGAAGCACCCACACCTACGAACATTTCAACGAAATCAGAACCTGACAGAGAGAAGAATGGTACATTGGCTTCACCCGCAACAGCTTTTGCCAACAAAGTTTTACCAGTTCCAGGAGAACCAATCAGCAAAGCACCTTTAGGTATTTTACCGCCAAGTTTGGTGTATTTTTTAGGATTTTTAAGGAAGTCAACGATTTCCATTACTTCCACTTTAGCTTCGTCTAATCCAGCAACATCTTTGAAAGTGATGTTTACTTTTGTGTTTTTATCGAATAATGTCGCTTTGCTTCTACCGATGTTAAAGATTTGACCTGGTCCACCGCCAGAACCTCCTCCACCACCCATACGACGCATCATGTAGCTCCATATTAAAATGAATAGACCGAACATGATGACCCAATACAAGATTGTACCGGATGTATCACTTTCGTATTTCCATTCTATATCTAAATTTTTAGCTTCAGGATGTTCACTTTTAATTTCTTCTAAGTTTTTATTGAAAGCTTCTTTATTTATTTCAAAGGTGTAGTTAGGAGTTGATTCTCCCATAAGAGATTTGCTCTGTTTTGAAACATCCTTTTTATATTTTTCGTTTGAAAGAGCTTCTTCTTTAAGGTAGACCTTAACAATTCTATCGTTGACGATTTCAATTTTCTGAACATCATTGCTCATAATCATTGCTCTCAACGCATTCATATTAGATTTTTTGCCTTGGTTACCAGGCAAGAAAGTGATGATTACAAAGCCTAGGAGAATAATTCCCCATATCCACCACATGCTAAACTTCGGTCCACTTGATTTTTTTTCTCCGAACGGGTTATCGTTCTTTTTGTTGTTTTGCTGATTGTCCATTAAATGTCGTTGTATATGTCTCGTGATTCAGTAAAGTGCAAATCTAAACAAATGTTCAATTTTATTTATATGAAATTTTTACCTTTAACTAACTTATTTTTGCAAAAAATATTCCATTAAATATGTACGGCAATTTGCAACAACAACTTCAAGAAGAAATTTCCCGAATCAAAGAAGCGGGATTGTACAAAAAGGAAAGAATCATTGTGTCTCCACAGGGCGCAGACATTAGGCTTAACGATGGCAAGGAAGTCATTAACTTTTGCGCTAACAATTACTTAGGATTGTCTTCACATCCTCGTGTGATTGAGTCTGCCAAAAAGTCATTAGACACCCATGGCTTTGGAATGAGCAGTGTGCGTTTTATTTGTGGTACTCAAGACATTCACAAGACCTTAGAATCGCGTATTGCCGAGTTCTATAGCACCGAAGACACCATTTTGTATGCTGCAGCTTTTGATGCGAATGGCGGAGTTTTCGAACCTTTGTTTGATGAGCAAGATGCCATTATTTCAGACTCATTGAACCACGCTTCGATTATCGATGGAGTGCGTTTGTGTAAGGCTGCAAGATACCGTTACAACAACAACGATATGGAAGACCTTGAGAAGCAGTTAATCGCTGCAAATGCTGCTGGTCACAGAAATAAAATCATCGTGACTGATGGTGTTTTTAGCATGGATGGTTACGTTGCTCAATTAGACAAAATCGTTGAATTAGCCGACAAATACAATGCATTAACGATGGTTGATGAGTGTCATGCGGCAGGATTTATAGGAAAAACTGGCAGAGGTACACCAGAATATTGTGGTGTTCATGGCAAAATTGATATCATCACTGGTACATTGGGTAAGGCTTTAGGCGGCGCTATGGGCGGATATACCACAGGAAAAAAAGAAATCATCGAGATGCTTCGTCAGCGTTCTCGTCCATATTTGTTTTCAAACTCATTGGCACCAGCCATTGTTGCTGCAAGTATTGAAGTATTTAATATCTTAAGTGAATCAACAGAACTAAGAGACAAATTAGAAAACAATGTAAAATACTTCAAAGCTGGTATCAAGTCTGCTGGATTTGATTTCAAAGATGGCAACAGTGCTATTGTTCCAATCATGCTTTACGACGCAAAATTGAGTCAGGTAATGGCAGATAAATTATTAGATGAAGGCATCTATGTCATCGGATTCTTCTACCCTGTTGTACCAAAAGAACAAGCAAGAATTAGAGTTCAATTATCGGCTGCACACGAGCAACACCATTTAGACAAAGCCATCGCTGCATTTACCAAGGTTGGTAAAGAGTTGGGGGTTATTTGATATATTGAGGATTTAGGAATTAGGATTTAGGGAATAGTGGGCTAACGCAAGCAATAATGTGTAATTTTTCTTGTAGGGCGAAGGGCTGTGCCCGAGAATAGAGGAGAAAAGCGGTTAGGAATTAGGATTTAGGAATTAGTGGGCTGACGCCAGCCATATTTTGTAATTTTTCTTGTAGGTTGAAGGGCTGTGCCCGAGACAAATAATGATAATTGGAAATGTGTCTTATTGAATTTAAAGTCGTGATTGAGGCTGGTGCAACTGAATGTTTAACAATAAAAAAATGAAATTTAATACCATTATCTTAATATTTCTTTCTGTTATGCTTACTTGTTGTAATCGACATGAACAACAAAATTC
This sequence comes from uncultured Chitinophaga sp., assembly GCA_964438995.1. GTDB lineage: Bacteria > Bacteroidota > Bacteroidia > NS11-12g > UBA955 > JABMMZ01. The sequence continues at coordinate 37,118 of CAYTMQ010000009.1, read as the reverse complement.
ATCAAAAGAAAAGCCCTATCTAAATGGTAAAACTTTTTCTTTTGGACCAACATTGGACTCCAATTCTTGTCAATCAGAAAAGTATTGTGATTGCTGTGCGTCACATATCATCTTTATTGATTCATTTCAATTTATTGACATTTCCTATTGCGAAAATTCTGAATACTTTTCTTCTGGCACATATGTCTTAAACGATTCTACATTAATCTTGGAATCTTCTGGAATATGTGTTACCAAGACACTACGTTGGGAAAATGAGTTTGATACAACTATGTTAAATCCAAAATTTGACATTGAAACTGTTAATGGCGAGCCATACAAAACCATTTTTAAATCGTTTAAATGTGCCGAAAAAATGTTGTTTAAAATTGAAGGAAAAGAATCGTATTTTGGTTCGGAAGATATAAGTTATCAGTTAGATTCTACAATTAACCAATTAAAATCTAATGGCATTCTGAAAAAACTGCATCTAACAATTTAAAAAGCTTTTAAAGACTGATGGTGAATAATATAGATAAGCTCGGTTACTTCAAACTAGTTTTACAAAACATTGAAACATATGGTTTTCACATCACATCAGTTTTGGAAGAGGAAAACTTCACACCTTTCGCATATTCAACTGGTCTATTTGAAAACTATAATATACCAGAAATTTTCATTTCTGGACTTGGACCAAATTTGTCTAACGAACTCATGCATTCATATGCTGAAAAATTTAAAAAAAATGAGCTCCCATTATATCAAAAAATAAATAATTTAACGGATAGGTTTCCTGTTGTTTTAATCCCCTTAAAATCTGAAGATTTAGTAAATCACACATTAAGCTCATTTAAATACTATAAAAACCGTCCATTCTCGTACATTCAACTAATTTTTCCAGATCTAAATGGCTTATTTCCAAATGAAAAATCATATAATTATGACCAAGAAATTTTAGGTGATTTTTATATTACAGAAACAATTTAATACATCAATGATATTGATTTTGTATTCTAAAATTCGTACATCTGTATTATGACCAGTTTGAGGGAAATATTAGAGGTACTTCATAAAAACAAAGATAGATTAACACATAAATATGGTATAAACAAACTTGCTGTATTTGGTAGTTATAGTCGAGGTCTAGCCAAAGAAGAAAGCGATAAAGACATTCTTGTTAATTTTAATCAACCAATTGGTATTGAATTTATTGATTTAGCTGAAGAGCTGGAGCTATTGTTAAATAATAGAGTTGATTTAGTGTCTTTTAAAGGTATAAAACCAGAATATTTTCGTTCAATTGAACGCGATTTAAACTATGTCAAAGATTTAGGAATTAGGATTTAGGGAATAGTGGGCTAACGCCAGCCATGATTTGTAATTTTGCCGTAGTTCGAGGACATGCCCTCGACAGAAAAGAAAAGGAATCAGGATGTTAAACATCAATCCTTTTTCTTTGGTCTTTCTAAGCTGTCCTTAGGATATTCTGCTTCCATTTGAGCTCTGATAGATTTGCTCCAATTGATGAGTAGTTCCTTTTCGCTATCGGTTAGCTTTGCATTTGTGTGCATTAAAGTATATGAACTCATTGGCATCTCTCCTTCTTGTATCACTTCATCTACTTCCTCAATTTTATGGTACTGACGGTACAATTTATATGATAAGAATTCATCGAAATTCAAATGCTCTTTTCCTTCGTCAACATGGTGTTTCATCCACCAAGCAACTGGTTGAATGTTGGCGTACCAAGGATACACTGTATAGTTGCTGTGGCAGTCCATACATGCCTTATTTAAAACATCTATAACATTTCTATCTGTTTGGTATTTTGAATAGATAGAATTGGTTTTGATTCCAGATTGATTTTTTTCAGGTCTGATGAACTGTATCACAACTAACACAGATAATAATATCATCAGAATTTTTTTAACAATTGGTCGCTTAAACATTCATCAAATGTACTGCAAAAAATAATTGAATAACAAAAAATTCCATCAATAATTGACCTCTTGTTCTTTGATGGCGTCGCCTCTTAAGAACCTAAATCGCTTTCTAGCTTCATCGATGTATAAACTACCAGTATAATTGAGAATGATGAGCTCGTACATTTTCTTAGCTTTGGCTGTATCATTGAGTTTATACTCATATAGTTTAGCCAAATTGATTAAAGCATTGTCTGCTAGAATATCAAAACTAAAGTCTTTAGCTATCTTTAAATACAACAATTCAGCATCGTTGTATTTGCCTTGTTTTTCAGAAATTTGCGCTTTAGCAAATAAGATTTCATCAGACAAAGTGTGACCCGGAAATTTGTTCGGAATTGTCTCTAAAATTTGCAAGGCCTCTGTAAATTTGTTTTGAAAAATCAACAAATCTGCGGATGCATATAATTTCAATGCTTCGTCGGTGCTATCTAATCCCAAATTATCTTGAATGATCAACCACAAGCGCATGGCATTGTTGCTGATAAGTTGAGTAGTGGCGCCCTTCAATACATCCAATTGGGTTTGGGCCCATTCAAAATCACCTCTGAAATAACACAATCTAGCGTATCTAAATCTAGCTTCCTGACCTAAAGCATCATTGGTGAATTGTTTTTCAACTTGTTTGTATAATAGATCCGCCTCCCAAGGCTCTCCACTTATCAAAAGTGCATCGCCTAGATTCAATTTGCATTGAGCTTGTAGTTTAGAATTTACGCCAGGCATTGTTATGGCTTTATTAAGTTGATCAATACCTTTTGTGGTTTCGTGCATATAGTACACATACAACTCGGCCAATTCATTCATCTGCTCTGCCGTTTGCCAGTTGTAACCATTAACGTTTAAATAGTTTAAAAACTCCAATTCAAGACTTTTTAATTGCTCGGCAGTTCCTCCGTTTTCTCTTCGCAAGCGCAACATTCCAATGTTGAGAATACCTTGCTGAGCTTGAAAATAATAGTATTTGTTTTGCCCCAATGACTTGACGTAATCGAAGGCGTTTAAGGCCACATCAAAAGCATCGTTTGCAATAAGAACATTGGTCAACTCTATGACCTTTTTTCCTTCTTCTTTCAATCGTTTATCTACAGATTTAGCTTGTATCAATGCGCCATTCCAATCTCTTTGCTGAGTAAACGACCATATCAATAAATCATTGAAAGAATAATTATCAGGTTGTTTCTGAAGTTTTAACAACAAATTATTTGACAACATTTTGTATTGACTTGGATTTCTATATGCGATGATGAAACGGTTCTTAATTTCATCTATCATATAATCGTTGATACCAGCCATATTAACCAATTCGTCTGTTGCTTCTGCTACTTTTCCACTTTGGAAATACAGTTCTGAGAGGTTGTAAGCAAATAGATTTTTATCGTTAAAGTAATTTCTTCCATTGATATAAGTAATGATGGCTTGATCATAAAATCTACGTTTCAAAAAACCATTGGCCATCAAGTCAACTTCATCGGTAGTTTTAAGTTTGATATTGGTAAGTTGATTGAAGAGTTGGTCGCGTTTGTCTAATTGACCTTGAATGTGCAACAAATAGGCTTTATCAATTTGATATGTGTATTGAAATTCGTTTTTTTTAATGCGTTTATCAAGCAGTTTATCGGCTGACTTAAAATCCTTCATTAAAATATAGCATTGAAAAAGATTTTCGTAAAAATAAACCGATTCGGGTTGTTTCTTCGCTAGGTCTTCGTATAGATCAGCTGCTTTAGCGTATTCTTTATCAGAAAAATATTGTGCTGCTAATTGCTCATCCGTTGATTGTGCAAAAGTTTGGAGAACGTTAAAAAACAACAGAAATAAAAGGATGCGCATAGACACAAATTTAACTCATAACGAGAAAATAACAATAAAATTTTAGTTATTTATAAAAAAAACTATTTTTGCCATCGAGCTTTAAATCACAAACGAAAATGAAAACATATCACGTAATTGGCATAATGTCTGGCTCATCTATGGATGGGGTCGATTTAGCACATTGCAAAATCACTTCAGATGATGGTCAGTATACCTATAGTATTGAGGAGTGCGAAACATATGAGTACGACGAAGTATGGAGATTGAGATTATCACAAATACGAAAGGCTGACGCACTAGGTTACGCAAAAACAGATGTTTTCTACGGCCATTATCTCGGTCATTTAATCAATACATTCATTAAGAAGCACAAAGTAAAAATCGACCTGGTTGCTTCTCATGGTCATACCGTTTTTCACTATCCAGATGAATTGATTACCCGTCAGGTTGGAGATGGTGCTTCAATGTCTGCCATTTGCAATTTACCTGTAGTAACCGATTTTAGAAGTATGGATGTGGCTAAAAAAGGTCAAGGCGCTCCACTAGTTGCCATTGGAGATGAGTGTTTCTTCAACGATTATGATTTTTGTTTGAACCTTGGAGGATTTGCAAACATCTCTGGTAAAGTTGGTGATTTTAGAGTATCATTTGATATTTGTCCAGCCAATATCCTTCTTAATAGAGTGGCTAGAGATTTGAACCAAGAATACGATAAAGATGGAGAAATTGCTGCAAGCGGTACCATCAATTACAAATTGTTGGAGAACTTAAATAAAATCGATTACTACAGAACGCCATTCCCTAAATCTTTAAACAGAGACTGGATCAACAATGAATTGTGGCAAATAGTAAAAGAGGGCGACAAATTGTCTCCTCAAGATAAAATGAAAACCTTTGTAGATCACATCGGAGTTCAAATTGGCAATAGCATCAATTATCTAAGTTCTAAAAACGCTACTGGTAAAAAAGTATTGGTAACAGGAGGCGGTGCATTCAATACAGTATTAATGGATCACATAAGAACACATAGTGAAGCAGATTTTATCATCCCAGACCATAAAATGGTTAAATACAAAGAATCTTTGGTCTTTGCATTGATGGGAGTTCTAAGAGTAGAAAATCAAATCAATATCATCAAAACATTTACTGGAGCAAAATCTAATAGTATAAGTGGTTCTTTGAATGGCGATTTCAGCAAATTAATTTAATTGCTGTGTCACATTTTTTTTGTATCTTCGTCTATAACAAGAAAATAGACACTCATACATATGAAGTTTTTAAAAGTGATTTTGCCGATTCTAATCGCAACTACTTTGTTACCAACAGGTTGCAAAAAAGAATCCCAAACAGAGATTGAGATTGAGTATCCCATTTTCTTTCCAGATTTAATGGAAATTGATGTCAACAATGTTGACTCGTTTGTCATCAGAGAGTCAAATGATTTTCCAACTGCCTTAGATGGTGAGTTAGCGAAACAGAATACCAACAAATCCAAAATTAAGTCAGCCAAACTGACCTTTATGCGATTGCAAGTAATGGATTATGCTTTTGCAGATTCTACCAAATACTCAGATTTTGGATACATTTCAGAACTGATGATGGACATAAAGAACGACAAAATTGGTCAGAGTCGTGTTGCCCAAAAAAGCATTCCAAACGTGAGAACCAAGGCTGTCAACCTAGATTTGGATGACATTGAATTAAAAGATTTCTTGCAGCAGGAATCATTTAGAATGGTATTCAAATACAAAAAACGCAAGGCTATGCCAAACGATATGCCTTATGTGATATCACTAAAATTCAAAATTATAGCTGAGCCGCTTTAGGCCAATCCCCACTTATTTCGTTGTAATTCAAGTTTCACATTCTGAAATAATTCAGAATGTGGACCATTTATTTCACTTAATTTCTAAAAATTGGCGAACACATGCCACTTTTTTGGGAATAAATGAATATAATTGCCATACAATAAATAAGTATTATGAGTGAACAAGCTACTACGGGACATCCTAAAGGGTTGTATGTATTATTCGTAACAGAAATGTGGGAACGTTTCAGTTACTACGGTATGAGAGCACTATTTGTGTTATTCATGACCAAAGCACTGTTGTTTGACAAAGCATTAGGTTCTCAAATCTACGGCAGTTATACCGGTCTGGTGTATTTAACACCTTTGATTGGTGGCTACATGGCAGATAGATATTGGGGCAACAGAAAATCCATCATCATTGGTGGTATTTTAATGGCTATTGGACAATTCTTTATGTTCTTAGCTGGCACTTTTTATCAAGAAGTTGGTTTTGCTAGTACCATGATGTTTGGAGGTTTAGCTTTCCTGATTCTAGGAAATGGTTTCTTCAAACCTAATATCAGCACCATGGTAGGACAGTTGTATCCACAAGGCGATAAACGAGTTGACTCAGCATTTACCATTTTCTATATGGGTATCAACTTAGGAGCATTCATAGCGCCTTTGTTATGCGGTTATTTAGGAGATACTGGCACAGCATCTGATTTCAGATGGGGCTTTTTAGCAGCATGTGTTGGTATGATTTTAAGTTTGGTTATTTTCATCAGCTTAAAAAACAAATACATTGTTACACCAGATGGCACACAGATTGGTGTTGCACCCAATGTTGCTAGAGAAACTGTTGAAGTTGACACTGCAAGTGAAGTAAAAAACACTTTCCCTACTTCAATTATTGCTATATGGACAGGTATTACAATTGCCTTGTTCTTGGTATTTAAAATGGTAGTTGGATTAGACATCATCGGTTGTTTTATATTCTCATTAACCATTGGTGCTCCGGGCTTAATTATATCTGACCCAAGTTTAACCAAAATTGAAAAGCAAAGAATTTGGGTAATTTATATTGTGGCTTTCTTCGTTATCTTTTTCTGGTCGGCTTTCGAGCAAGCAGGTGCATCATTGACCTATTTTGCAGAAGAGCAAACCAATAGAGTTATTGGTAAAACCACCATTCCAACTTCCTATTTCCAAAGTATTAACGCTGTTGCCATTGTTATATTCGCGCCAATTTTCGTTTGGTTGTGGGGTGGCTTAGGCAAACGCAATATGGAACCAGCTTCACCATACAAGCAAGCAATAGGTTTATTCTTATTGGCTATTGGTTATTGGGTAATTGCAGTTGGTGTTAAAGGCATCAATCCAAGCACAAAATTATCAATGATGTGGTTGGTGAGCTTGTATACCATTCACACATTTGGCGAATTGTGTTTATCTCCAATTGGATTGTCAATGGTAAACAAATTGGCTCCAGTTAAATTGGCTTCATTGTTAATGGGTGTATGGTTCTTATCTACAGCATCGGCAAATAAATTTGCAGGTACTTTAAGTGAATTGTATCCACAAGAAGTAAAACTTGAAGCGGGTTTCAACAAAAACAGTTCTAAAGAAATCATAGCTCAATTGAATGCCAACATGATAGATACCAATGTTTGGAAGCAGGACCCTTCTTCTAAAACATCTATACCAAAGGCAAACATCACTTTTGTAAAATCTAACAAAGACAGCAAATTTGCTGATAGTTTAACTACTATATCTATAGACAGCGGTGCTAAACAAGAATTGGATTTATATGCTTTAAAAGTGATACTTTCTGGCAACAAATATTTCAACAATGCCATCTATACTGATGTTACAGTAGATGGTATTTCATACCCAGCTATCATCACCCGCGATTCTGTGGATGTGGTAGTCAACAGAGTGGCATCTAAGAAAGAAGAAATTAGAATTTGGAATTTAAAACCTGTTAAGCCTAGCTTTATGGGTAAACAAATCAATACACTTTACGACTTCTTTATGTTGTTTGTTTATATGGCGGGAGCGGCTTCAATTGTGCTGTTCTTCCTATCTAAACTGTTACTAAAAATGATGAATGGTGTAAGATAAAACGCTTTTATTTTGTCAGTCAAAAACTGACCAACAATAAAAATCCTGTCAGGTAAAGCTGGCAGGATTTTTTTATACTGTTTGACTAAGGAGGATGATGTTACATCAATCAAAGATCACCAGCATTGCTAATGTTCGGTTACACTATGAGAGGAGCATTGATAGTATCCATGGGAAGACGATGATGGATGCTGAGTTTGATTTGTTGTTTGGGCTTTGGTGGTTTAGACGTGATTTGATGAAACGAATTGCGATGGTTATTTGATTCTCTACTGTCTTTTCAGAGATATCCATGATTGCTGCAACTTCCTTATTACTGAGGTACTCTCTCCTACTTAGAATAAAAATTTGTTTGCATTTGGGAGGCAATTGTTCTATCAGGAGGTGGACCATTTGTTCGGTTTCTTTTGCTTGCAAAGCTTCAACGGCAGAAACATCATTTGATACGATTTCAAAACCATCTTCCATATCAGAAATTTCAATTTTTCTCTTCTTCAAGAGATTCAAACTTTTGTTTCTAACTATGGTGTATAGAAGAGATTTAACAGACTGATCAAGATTGATGTCGTCGCGCTTTTCCCAAAGTGTTAAGAAGGCATCGTTGACAATTTCGTCGGCGTCTTCACGAGAGCGAACATATTGCAAACAAAACCAATGCAAAGCTGCATGATGCTGTTTAAAGAGTGTTTCTATGAGTTGGAGTTTTTCGATAATGCAAAATTAACATTATGCAAATGCACCCATAAAAAAATTAATACACAATAAGTGGGTTACGAAAATCTGCCTTTGTATTTCTCTTTAATGTCTGAAGTAATGTCTTTTACCTCTTGTTCTTTGCTTAAATGAGATATGAATAGAATTTCTGGTGTGTCTACAATAATGGCATCATCAAATCCTTCAACAACTACCAGTTTATTGAAATCAGCTTCTTCAACAATTAAACTGTTTTTAACTCCATACAATTCGATGTTGTTGCCGTGAAGTACATTATTGTTGTCGTCTTTGTCTCTTAATACAAACAGTGATTTCCAAGTTCCCAAATCGCTCCATCCAAAATCAACAGGTAAGATGCCAGCAATTTTGGTTTTTTCCATGATGGCATAATCTATTGAAATAGATTTGCAAAGAGGATATTGTTTGTTGATGAAAGCTTGTTCTTCAGGAGTATTGAACTTTTTAGCACCTTTTTTGAATAGCTCATACATATCGTTTTGGTGCAATTCAAATTCTGCTAATATGTCTTCGGCTTTCCAAACAAAAATACCGCTATTCCAAGAGAAATCACCACTATCTAAAAACGTTTGAGCTATTTCTAATGTTGGTTTTTCAGTGAAAGTTTTCACTTTATAAACGCCATTTTCTATTTCTTTTTCATGGTGCTGAATATAACCGTAGCCTGTATCTGGTCGATTAGGTTTGATACCCAAAGTCAACAACATTTTATTGGTAGATGTAAAATCCAAAGCTGTTTGCAAGCTTTCAACAAATGTCTTTTCATCCGTGATCAGATGGTCGCTTGGAGCAAAAATCAAATTTGCTTCTGGATTTTTTGCGTAAATTTTATAACTAGCATATGCCACACAAGGAGCAGTGTTCATAGAAGCTGGCTCATCGATGATGTTGGCTTCTGGCAATTCTGGAAGTTGGTCGTGTACCAATAAAGTATAACTTGCATTGGTAATGATGTATATATTCTCAACTTCAATAAATTGAGCAAATCGATCAAACGTTAGGCGCAGCAAAGATTTACCAACACCTAGAATATCGTGAAATTGTTTTGGGTAACTGCGTTTACTTAGTGGCCAGAATCTACTTCCAATTCCACCTGCCATGATTACTACGTAGTTATTTTTATTTTTTTTCATATTATAACAATCCTTCTTTATTTAAATCGTGAATGTGAATCATTCCAACATAGTTGGTTTCTTCCATCACAGCTAATTGACTTATTTTTAATTCTCGCATCATCACAGCAGCATTGGCCGCTAGCTCTGTGCTTTGAATCGATTTATAATTTTTATTCATAATATCGGAAGCTTTTATACCTTCGAGATTATTGTTGTGTTCAATCATTCTTCTGATGTCACCATCTGTGATGATACCAATGATTGCATCATTTTCTTTAACCATGGTTGCACCCAACCTGTTTTTTGAAATTTCAATAATTACAGTTTTAACACTATCTGCACTATTAACGATGGGTTTAAGATTTGATTGTGCAATATCTTTACAAGTTAAATACAATCTTTTCCCCAAAGCACCACCAGGATGGAATTTAGAAAAATCTTCAGAACTGAAATTGCGGCATTTTAACAACGCAACAGCCAGAGCATCACCCATTAAGAGTTGAGCGGTGGTACTAGTTGTTGGTGCTAAGTTATTGGGACAAGCTTCTTTTTCGACAGTGGTATTAAGCACAAAATCTGCTGAAAGAGCTAGATTTGATTCAATATTGCCAACCATGGCGACCAAAGTATTTCCGAATTGCTTCAAAAGCGGAGCTAAAGCCTTGATTTCTGGAGTATTACCACTTTTAGATATAGCAATTACGACATCATTAGTTTGAATGATTCCCAGATCGCCGTGAATAGCATCTGCAGCATGCATAAAAATGGATGGAGTACCAGTAGAGTTAAGTGTTGCAACTATTTTCTGAGCAATAATGGCGCTTTTGCCAATACCAGTGATCACTACCCTTCCCTTTCCATTAAGGATCAATTGAACTACCGAAGCAAAATCATCGTTTATAAATGCCGACAAACCAGCAAGGCTATCAAGCTCATCCTTAACACATGTTTTACCGTAATTGACAATGTCTAAACTACTTACTTGGCTCATTCAATCTTCTTCCAAAAAGTTTTGCAAATTAAGCCCAAAATTTGATAAGAAAAATTTTTTTAAATTGATTTGGTAATATGGACTTAATCGTATTAATTTAGTGTACTCAAACAAATTCCACATAACATAAGCAAACACAAGAGATATGAGTATAGCGCAGAGGACATTGGACGCAAAACAAGCTTTAAAAGACTTTTTCGGATTTGATGGATTTAAAGGAAATCAAGAAGCAATCATCAACAGCGTATTAAACCGCGAAGATTGTTTTGTGATTATGCCAACAGGAGCTGGGAAATCTTTATGTTATCAGTTGCCCGCTTTAATGTTGCCTGGTACCGCCATCATTATATCACCTTTGATTGCTCTTATGAAAAATCAAGTGGATAGTATTAGAGGATTTGGTGAAAATGACAATATAGCCCACTTTTTAAACTCTTCCCTTTCAAAAAGTGAAATCACCAAAGTAAAAGACGATATGGCTACAGGTAATACCAAATTACTATATGTAGCACCAGAAACTTTGAAGAAAGAAGAAACCATAGAGTTTCTTAAAAGTATAGAAATTTCATTTGTTGCCATTGACGAAGCGCACTGTATCTCAGAATGGGGTCATGATTTCAGACCTGAGTACAGACGTATCAAGCAAATGATAAAGGAAATAAATGATGTTCCAATGATTGCGCTTACTGCGACTGCTACACCTAAAGTTCAAAGTGATATACAGAAAAACCTAGGTATGAGCGAAGCTAAAGTATATAAGTCATCGTTTAATCGCGCTAACTTATACTATGAAGTTCGCCCGAAAGGCAGTAAAGATCGCGTGTTTAAGGACATCATCTCTATCATAAAAAGTCGACCAGAAAAATCTGGTATCATATATTGTTTAAGCAGAAAACGTGTAGAAGAAATTGCTGAAATGCTGGTTTTAAACGGCGTTAAAGCATTGCCATACCACGCTGGATTAGATGCAAAAACAAGGGTACACAACCAAGATGCTTTCCTTATGGAAGAGTGTCATGTGATTGTTGCCACTATTGCTTTTGGTATGGGTATCGATAAACCGGACGTTCGTTTTGTCATTCACTTTGATGTGCCAAAAAGTTTGGAAGGCTATTATCAAGAGACTGGAAGAGGCGGTAGAGATGGCTTTGAAGGAGATTGTATCTTATTCTATAATCCAAGCGATATAGAAAAGCTTGAGAAGTTTATGAAAGACAAACCAGTTGCAGAGCGCGAAATTGGCACTCTGTTGTTGGATGAAACTTCAGCATTTGCCGAAAGTTCGCAATGTAGAAGACGTACACTACTCAACTATTTTGGTGAAAGCTTTGACGACGATAATTGCAATAAAATGTGTGACAATTGCCGTCATCCTAAACCTAAAACAGATGTTACCAATGAAGTTGTTACTTCACTTAAAGCCTTAGACAGCTTAAAGGCTGAAATGGAATTGAACCACTTGGTGAATTTCTTGATAGGCAAAAAAGCAGATTCTATCAAAGACCATGGTCATGATGCTCTACCTATGTTTGGAGTTGGTAAAGACCATGATAAAGTTTTCTGGAAAGGTGTTTTGCGTATCGGTATGTTAAATGGATACCTCAACAAAAACATCGAAAAATACGGATTATTAAGTGTAACTGAAGCAGGTTATAATGCCATTAAAAATCCTAAGAAGTTTGAAATGGCTATGGATACAGAATTCGAATTCGTTAGCGATGAGGATTTTGAAAATGCTGTTTTAGAAAGTATCGCTGATGAAGTGTTGATGCGCGAATTAAAAGAATTGCGCAAACGAGTTTCAAAACAAGTAGGTTTACCTCCTTATGTGATATTCCAAGATCCTTCTTTGGATGATATGGCGACTCGTTACCCAATTACCATGGATGAATTGGAAAAAATTCATGGTGTTGGAAAAAACAAAGCGCAAAAATATGGTCAAGCTTTTATTGATTTGATCAGTGAGTATGTAACCGCCAATAACATTGAACGTCCAATGGATGTTGTTGTTAAAACTTCTGGTGAAAAATCAAAAAAGAAGATTGCCATCATCTTAAACATTGATAAGAAAATGGCATTGGAGGATATTGCACGTTCTCAAGGTATGACATATCCTGAGTTAATGGATGAGCTAGAGCAAATGGTTACCATGGGAACCAGCTTAGATTTACATTACTGTATCGATGAAATCATCGAAGAGGAATATCAAGAAGAAATTTTCGAATATTTCAAAAAGCAAGAAGACGATGATTTGAACCAAGTAGTAGTAGATTTTGATGGCGACTTCACTTATGAAGAGCTTCAATTGATGAGGTTGCAATTCATCAGTAATATGGCAAATTAGTCGGACAATATTTACTTAGTTTCCTCGCACTCATGCCGCTGAAAATGGCAATTACTTTTTTAGGCTAACAAAGTCAAACAATTTCACGAGTGAACGAACAATAAAATACCCTCAGCATTGCACGAGGGATTAAAGACAAAAAGGGTTTAAGTTATGTACTTAAACCCTTTTATATTTTAAATGAATTGTTCTATTTAATTGATGGAATCTCTAACCCTTTGACTGTAGGCTCTAACGGCTTGATTGATGTTTAAACCTTCTTTCTCCATCACCTCTTTACAAAAAATGGCAGCTAGAGTGTGGGTCAATTGTTCGCCTTGGTCTACTCCTTCTACTTCGATAGCAAGGGGAACTTCGTTGATGATGTCGTCTTCAGCTTGTTTAAGTTGGTCAACTGAATAGGTTTCAACAAGGTGTTTGATGATGTGTATATTCATAGTTTTTCTAACAATTGAATGAAGGCGTCTTCTTTTGTAGTGCTAATTGCTTCAACTAATTGGCCATCTTTAAAAATGGCGAAAAAAGGCAAAGTTGATACATTGGCTATTTTTCTAGCGTTAGGATTGTGTTCGGCATTAACGTCTAAAAATTTAATATTCGTAAAACGTTCATCGTCGCTTAATCTTTTAAACTTAGGTGAAAACAATTTACAGCTACCACACCAGTCGGCGTAATATTTTACTACTGTTTTTCCGTCTTTAATGTCTGTTTCGAATGTTGTATCTTGTGATGTATGTACCATTTTAGGAATTAGGATTTAGGATTTAGGGAATTTTGAATTAGTAGTTAGTGGGTTGGATTTTTAACATTTGTTTCAATTGTATTAATAAACACTTGCAATACATCCAACATCCTTTCAAAAATTATTTGTATTTATCGACGAGGGCGTTGAGTTGTTGTTCGTCTATTTCGCCAGTTGAACGGTATAACTCTTTGTTGTTTTTAATAAAAACCAACAGTGGAATATATGTAGCAGAGTATTCAGATGCCAATTCAGGGCGTTGATCCGTATCAATACTGTAGACAATTACATCAGTATCTCTGTTGTCATGCAATCTATGAACAAACGGCTCAATCCTTTTACAAGGACCACACCAAGTTGCGTTGAAATCTACCATTACCAATTTATTGCCTTTGCGCGCTTGTTCAAAAGGAATGGTATCACTCTCGTATATTTTCTTTTCTTTCTCTTCTATGATAGGCAAATTGGATGTTTTCCATGAAGCAAAAGCGCCTTTCAATACATAGATGTCTTTATAACCTTTCTTAGACAATTCTTGAGCTGCTGCAACTTGTTCCGACTCATCATTACCGTAAATACAGATAGGCATATCCAAATACAATGCTTTATCAGGTGTTTTAAAATCTGGGCTGTTGTATGGTAAATTTACGGCTCTTTCAATGTGACCTTTTTTAAATACTTCAGAAGAGCGAATGTCCAACACTTGGTAATCTACAGATTGCACTTTTTCATTGAAAGCTTGCACATCCAAAGCCACATCAGAAGGCTTGTTGCACGCAGCTATTGATATAGCAAGTAAGACAATCAATGAAAATTTCATGGGTGCAAAACTAGTTGAATTTGGCTTATAAATAAAATTAATTAGATTCATATTAATATAGTAAAAATCTATTTACCAAAGAAATTACCAAGATTTCCTAAGCCAGGTAAGCCAGCCATTTCAGCAACATCGCCCATAGCGGCTTTTTCTGCAGCTTTTAGAGCTTTGTTCATAGCCACAGTGATGGTTTCTTCTAACTTGGTTTTATCGGTCATTAAATTTTCAGAAATATGAACTGCAAGAATTTGTCTGTTTGCATTGCAATCCACAGTTACACCATTGGTTTCTTCAGTAACGACAATGGCTTCCAATTTGGCCTTTAATTCTTCGGCCTTCTTTTTCATTTCTAATAGCTGAGATATATTATTTCCAAACATGGTGCAAAGATAATGAAATAGGGACAAGGATAAAGGATTTAGGGAATAGGATTTAGGATTTAGTGGGCTGACGCGAGACAAGTAATAAATCAAAAGTCAAATGGGAGCGAAGCGGACATCCCGCGCCGTTGTGAGTTATCGAACAAGGGTTGCGGGAAGTCAAAAAAGGAAATAGGAATTAGGATTTAGGATTTAGTGGGCTGACGCCAGCCATTAATGTAACCACGTATCCGCGATACAGGATAACATTCTTGTAGGTCGAAGGGCTGCGCCCGAGACAATATAATAATTTATAAACACCATCACAACGAGCTACAGAGTAGCGTCTTGTCAGAGACAAGATATTAGCCCAGGCCTCATATTTTCAAAGAAAATATGAGGCCTGGGGTTTCGTATGTCAAGGGCATACCCTCAACAATCTCACGACAATCCGCTGATGACGCCATTGTCATCAATGTGCATGCCTTCTGAGGCTGGCACATCTGGCAATCCTGGCATGCGCATCATGCTGCCCAAAATCGGGATGATGAAGCCCGCTCCTGCTGCAATTTCAAATTCCCTTACAGTAATCGTAAAGCCTGATGGTCTACCAATCAATTTTTCATTATCGGTGAAAGATTTTTGGGTTTTAGCCATACATATTGGCAAAGCGCCCAATCCTAATTTTTCAATTCGTTTGATGTCGGCATTTGCGGCAGAAGTATATTCTACATCATCAGCACCATATATTTCTTTTGCTATTGTTTTGATCTTTTCTTTTACTGGACTATTCCAATCATACAATGGTTTGAATTGGTTTTTTCCGCTTTCTATTTCTTCAACAACTGCTTGTGCCAATTCTTTTGTTCCATTACCTCCTTCAGCCCAACCTCTGCTCAATACAGCTTTAACCCCCATTTCAGCACATAGCTTTTGTACCAACTGAATTTCTTCATCGGTATCTGTTAAGAATTGGTTGATGGCAACTACTGGAGTGATGCCAAATTTCTTTGCATTTTCTAAATGTTTCTGAAGATTGGCAAATCCTTTTTGCACCCTTTCAATATTGGCAGTATTGTATTCTTCTGGAGCAGCACCACCATGGTGTCTTAGGGCTCTTATAGTGGCAACTATTACCATTGCATGTGGTTTCAATTTGGCATACCCACATTTGATGTCCATAAACTTTTCTGCTCCCAAATCTGCACCAAAACCAGCTTCAGTTACGACATAATCACCTAACGACAATCCCATTTTGGTAGCAAGTATGGTATTCGTTCCTTGTGCGATATTGGCAAACGGACCGCCATGCAGAATGGCTGGATTCCCTTCTAAAGTTTGCACAAGATTCGGTTTCATTGCATCTTTCAACAAGATGGCCATTGCTTCTTGAACATTGAGTTGAGCGGCATAAACTGGTTGATTATCGTAAGTAAATCCGACCAAAATTTTTCCAATTTTTGCTTTTAAGTCGCTTAAACTTTCAGACATGCACAATATCGCCATGATTTCTGAAGCAGCAGTGATATTAAAGCCATCAGCGCGCATAACACCGTTGGCTTTACCTCCAATCCCTATGATGATTTCTCTTAAGCTTCTATCGTTCATGTCGATTACCCTTTTCCAGAGCACCGTTCTTGGATCTATTTTAACTGGATGTTTTGGATTGCGAATGACATTGTCTATGATAGCAGCTAAAAAATTATTGGCTTTCTCGACAGCCGAAAAATCACCCGTAAAATGTAGATTGATATCTTCCATGGGTACCACTTGAGAGTGACCGCCACCAGCAGCGCCACCTTTGATACCGAATACCGGTCCGAGTGATGGCTCTCTTAACACCACCACCGATTTTTTCCCTATTTTATTTAAGCCTTCATTTAACCCAATAGACACAGTAGTTTTACCTTCGCCTGCGGGTGTTGGTGTAATAGCAGATACCAGTATCAATTTTGATTGATTGTATTTATCTGGATTGATTAAAGTAAGAGGAAGTTTGGCTTTGTATCGGCCATAGTATTCTAAATCAGTTTCAGGTATACCTAACTTCTCGGCCACATCTCTTATAGGTAACATTTTAATGGATTGAGCGATTGCGATATCAGACATAATAAATAAAATTTAAAAATCAATATTAAGTCAATTAATTGATATATGAAATTGATTCAGGTCAATCCTTTGTAATAAAATTTATCTTGTTCATTTTCAGAACTTAAATCGTAAAAATTACTTTTTTTTCAACTTCTTGCTGCAACCTAAACAACAAGTTGATGTCCAATAGACAAATGAAAGATAAAAAAACAATTAGCAATACTACTAGACGTCAGCCTGTATTAATAATTGAATTATCATACACATTACACTATTAAACAATACAAAGTCATGAAAAACAAAATCACTTTATGGTTAGCATCAGCAGCTTTTGCAGCCATTATTTTCAGCTCATGTTCAAAAGAACAAACTCAAGTTAGCTCAGCAAGTCAAACTGCTAGTGAATATAGCCTATCAGAAATTGATGTATTAGGCAACCAAGCTGACGAAGCTTTTGCAAACATTGAAATTACAGGCGGTACAGAAACTGAAGATTTCGCAGTAACCAACGGTGGCATTCCTGATGCTTACCAAGTAACTGAATCTACAGCTGATGAAATCAATTCAGCAAAACGCGATGGCAATGCAAGAAGATTGCGTGCTTGTCTTGGTCAACTTGAATTAAGCAGAGAACAAGTAGCTAAAATCAGAGTATTATTTAGAACATACGAAGATTGCAATAAATATGTATTGAACAGACATCGCAATGCAATGAACAATCTTACTGACACTATGAATGCTAAATTAAAAAGATTGAATATGGCATTGAGAGAAGGTAAAATCACAAAAGCACAATACGAAGCTGGTATTAAAGCTTTGAGAGTTGAGTTCAACAGAATAGCTGCTGAATTGGCTTCAAAATCAAGAGCTGCTTTAAAAGAATGTTACACCAGAATGTTGAGAGGTTTGAATCAAATACTTACTGAAAGACAATGGAAGGCATTTGTAAACTGCTATAGAATATAAACACAATACACCATCGAAAACACACATCTAAAGAAGCCCGAAATACCCTCGGGCTTTTTTTTATTTCATTCTTTGACGTTTAACAAAGAAAGGCATTAAAATTTGTGAGAAATCTTTTCTGATATCGGCCTCCACATAATCAATTTTAAATTGATTGCATTTCAGTCTCAAATCGTCATTAAATTTCTTTATTTGTGAGAGGTAATGTTCTTTTACATCATCAGGATAAAGTTTCAATTCTTCTCCTGTTTCTGCATCTACAAATCTATATGGACGGTTGCTAAAGTTGAACTCCAATTCAGAATCGCCATCGACAATGTGAAACAAAATGACTTCGTGTTTTCTAAACTTCAAATGTTGCAATGCATCAAATAAGGCAGTATTGTCTTCACTTGCATCAAACATATCACTAAAAATCACGACCAAGCTTCTTCTATGAATTTGTTCCGCTATTTCATCTAAGGTTTTAGCTACGTTTGTGACCTGTTCTTTAGGTTCTAAAGTAAGAGCTTTTTGAAGTTCGTTGATTACCAATCTGTAATGAGAAGAAGACGAACGAACATCTAAACTAGAAACAACATGATCGCTAAATTGATACAGGCCAAAAGCATCTCTTTGTTTCTTCATCAAATTGGCCAATACGGCAGCACCAACAGCAGCAAACTTAATTTTTGCATTACTGTCTTTAGGATAATACATGCTTGGTGACACATCAACAAGCAAATGGCATCTTAAGTTGGTTTCTTCATCAAAGCGTTTGACAAATAACTTATCTGTTCTACCAAATAATTTCCAGTCAATGTTCTTGGTCGACTCACCAGTATTGTAAATTCTATGCTCGGCAAACTCAACAGAAAAACCGTGAAATGGGCTTTTGTGCATACCAGTGATGAAGCCTTCTACAACTTGCGCTGCTAAAAGGTCGAGGTTATCAAAAGATACTGCTATTTCCTGGAGTTTCATAATTTGTAGTTTTAGTCGTTAAAGTATCAATCAAATAAAACAGATTTAGCACCTCTTAACAGAGGAGACATGTAAACATCTGTCTCAGGTAATGCAATTTTTAAACTAAATTCATGTATAAAAGTTTCAATTGATTGAGAACTTTTTAATGGTCGTCTAAATTGTATGGCTTTGCTTGCAGTCAACATTTCTATGGCTAAAACTTGCTCTACATTCTCGCAAACTTTATACAATTTTGTGGCGGCATTGGCACCCATACTCACATGGTCTTCTTGCCCATTACTGCTAACTATTGAATCGACGCTTGCAGGAGTGCACAATTGTTTATTCTGACTAACGATTCCAGCAGCAGTATATTGTGCTATCATATATCCACTTTCTAAACCGGCATTATTGGCTAAAAATGGTGGAAGTCCTCTTTCTCCTGAAATAAGTTTATAAATTCTTCTTTCGCTGATATTAGCAAGTTCTGACAATGCCATAGCAGCGAAATCCATATGCAAAGCTAGAGTCTGTCCATGAAAATTTCCACCGCTGATGACCATATCATCATCAGGGAAAATATTTGGATTATCGGTAACGGCATTCAACTCATCTTCCATAATTGATTTGACATGGTTTAAAGCATCTATACTTGCACCATGCACTTGAGGAATGCATCTAAAAGAATAAGGATCTTGAACCTGTGTCTTTACCTGAGCATGTATTTCACTGCCCGTTAAATGATGTTTGATTTCTGCAGCAGCCTGTTGCTGACCTTTCTGATTTCTGATAGAATGGGTATGAGGTAAAAATGGTTCAAGGCGTGCATCAAATGATTCAATACTTACAGCAGCAATTTTAGAGGCAGCTTGTAAAATTTGATCAGCTTTGATTTGGCACATTATGCCATAAGCTGACATAAACTGTGTACCATTGATTAAAGCCAATCCTTCTTTTGGTCCTAATTGGATAGGTTCAAAATTAAAAGTTTTAAGAACGTGTTTTGATTCTACAATGTTATCGCCATCCCATACTTCACCTTCTCCAATAAGAGGCAAAGACAGATGAGACAGTGGCGCTAAATCTCCTGAGGCACCTAAAGAACCTTGCTGATACACCACAGGCAATATATTGTTATTGTAAAAATCCAGTAACCTTTGCACTGTAATCAATTGAACACCTGAATATCCATATGCCAATGATTTTGCTTTAAGCAACAACATTAATTTCACAACCTGTTTTGGCACTAAATCACCAGTACCACATGCATGAGAGCGCAACAAATTGTATTGTAACTGACTTAAATCTTCGTTCGGAATAACAGTGTTACACAAAGACCCGAAACCAGTATTGATACCGTATATTACTGTGTTAGGTGTATTGATTTTTGTGTTGATATAAGCATGCGATTTTTGTATTGCGGCAATACTATGCTCGCCTAATTCAATTTTCTCGCCAGAATCAAGCACTGATTTTACAGTAGCTATATCTTTTATCTGTTCTAAAAACATGTTATCTAATGACCTTGAATAAACGGTTCCATCTTATTTTTACAAACTCATTGCCATCTGTTCCAGGTTTGGGATCTGCAGCGTGTTTGTATTGAATTGAGAAGAACACAAACAATGGTTTACCAACAATATGCGACTCTGGAACATAACCCCAAGAGCGCGAGTCGGCCGAGTTATCTCTGTTATCACCCATCATCCAATAGTAATCCATTTTAAATGTATACGATTTAATTGGTTGACCATCCAAATATGCAGTGCTACCTCTTAATTCAAACGTTGGATTGTTCTCATAATCTTTGATGGCTTTTTCGTATATGTAGAAATTGTTTTTATCAATTGCTATAGACTCCCCTCTTTTAGGTAGATAAATTGGTCCATAGTTGTCTGTATTCCAAGGATACTTCTCGGGATAATTTGGGAAAGCGCCAGACCCATTGATTTGATAAGCTTCACCGATAGAGTCAATTTTAGGAATTTCTTTGTATTTAGCAGGATTGATATACGCTGGGTCCATTAACACGTTGTATAATGTTCCATCAGACCTTAGTGGGTCCATATACACGATTTTCATTTTGATGATGTCTGCATCTGAGAGTCTTTGAGAGTCTTTAGTTTTGATGACAGCATTAAACATTTTTCTAGAATCTGGTGTATAGAAATTACCTTTCTTAGGTTGTTTTTGTTGCAATACAAACTCAACACCGAAATCGGTTTTAATTTTTTCTAAGTCAGCATCGCTCAAAGCCATTACCATGGTATTGTTATCGACATAAAAGAAATCGTAAATATCATACTCTTTGGTGAGCACATCCTCGGTTGGCAAAGTTGCATTCTTTTTAAAACGTATGAAATAGAAATGCAGCATACCAGGTGCTTTCCAAGCTTCAACATCGTTAACAAACAGAACACCATTTTTAACTTCAATTTTATCTCCCGGAATACCCACACATCGTTTAACATAGTTTTGCATTTTATCTGCAGGACGCGGAGTTGGGTCAAGCTGATCGTCAGGCACGTTGAATACCACAGGATCATTTCTTTTCACATTTTGTGGTCCCCACAATCTGATATACGGCAACTGTATTACTTCAGAATAAGCTTTGGTTCCTAAAAAATCTTGGTGCACTAGCGGGAAGGCAACAGGCGTTATTGGGAACCTTGGACCATAATTCATTTTACTAACAAACAAGAAATCGCCAACCATCATGCTATCTTCCATTGAAGAACTTGGAATTTTGTATGGTTCTAATTGGAACATACGAATCATGTATGCAACTACCAATGCGAAGAACAGTGCATCAGCCCAGTCTCTGCTTGATTGTCTAGGTGGCAACACCTTCTTTCTGAAATCTAAATTTCTTGATTGGCCAAGGTAAATTACTTTTTTATCAAGAGCTAATTTAGGGTACATGTAAAAAGGGAAAAGTACCCCAACTACCTGCTCCCAGAATTTGAATTTACCAAAGCTCTCCATCATATCAATAACAAGAGAGAACCAAATGATCACATCGGCAGCTGGGATAAATGCCCAAATCATCCATGTTTTAGGACGTCCAGCCAATTGTATCCAAGGCCAGTAGCAAGCAATTGGAACAAACGCCAACCATGCCAATTTAACATTGGCCTTTCTGAACAGAAGAAACAACCCAGTATGCGAAATCACATACAATGGGATGTAAATCATTAAAAATAAATTTATGTTAGTAGGATTCATTATAAAATTTCGCCTTTTTAGAAACCAATTAAATCGCTCATTGTGTAGTAACCTTTTTTGTCAATCAACCATTCAGATGCTATTACAGCACCAATAGCGAAACCAGAACGACTGTGAGCGGTGTGTTTGATTTCAATATCATCGATTTCTGAACTGTATTTTACAATATGTGTTCCAGGTACGTCATTAACTCTGTGAGCCGCAATTGATAAATCAGATTCAGATTTGGTGTCTTCAGATAAGACCCAATTTTGCTTTCTACTGATTTGAGCCAGAATACCTTGAGCAATGGTAATGGCAGTACCACTTGGTTTATCTAATTTTTGTGTATGATGTGTCTCTTCAATCACAACATCGTACTCAGGTAAATTTTCCATTGCCTGAGCCAAAATTTTGTTGATGTGAAAAAACAAATTAACGCCAATTGAGAAATTGGTTGCAGTTAATATTGATTGATTTTTTTGAATGGCCAATTGTTTGATTTCATCAAAGTGTTCGTACCATCCAGTTGTTCCGACTACAACGGGAATATTAAGATCGAAACATTTCTTAATATTGTCAACAGCTGTATCAGGCATTGAAAACTCAATAGCAACATTTGCTTTTGCTACATCGTTCCAATCAGATTCGGTTGAATCTCTGTCTATCTTTGCTACAATGGTATGACCTCTTTTGAGCGCTATTTGCTCGATCATTTTACCCATTTTTCCATATCCAACTAAAGCTATTTTCATTTTACAAATTGTTCAAAGTAAGTGTGCAAACTTAAGTTTTTTTTGTTG
This sequence comes from uncultured Chitinophaga sp., assembly GCA_964438995.1. Lineage (GTDB taxonomy): Bacteria > Bacteroidota > Bacteroidia > NS11-12g > UBA955 > JABMMZ01. The sequence continues at coordinate 14,320 of CAYTMQ010000009.1, read as the reverse complement.
TAGAAAAAACACCGAACTACTTAAGTAATACACCATTTTTTCATCATTTCTTATGTCAAAACCGACTTTTTTGCAGATTCATTGCTTTGCTACAACGCACAAAGAAGCCAAATCGTCTGAAAATCTGACGAAATAGCAGAAAAATCCGATTGGAAAATGATTTGATGCTAATGAATCATCAACCTATGAATATCAATAAATTCACAATTAAAGCTCAGGAATGCCTTCAAAGTGCTCAACAAACTGCATTTGAAAACCATAATCCTAGCATAGAAAATGCCCATATTTTAAAAGGTATTTTTGACAACGATGAGGAAATCATTTCCTTTGTTTTTAGCAAAGTGGGCGCCAATCTTAACCGAGTTAAAACCGCCAATGATGCCATAATAAAAAGCTTACCAAAGGTAACTTCAGGAGACGCCGCTACTACCCTTTCTCCGCAAGCCAACACAAGTATGATGATGGCTGAAAAAATCATGAAAGAACTACAAGATGAATATGTATCGATTGAACATATCATTCTTGCTTTGATAAGTGGTAACGATTCTGTTGCTAACTTGATGAAAGATGCTGGCATCAAATTGAATGAAGCCAAAAAAGCCATTAAAGAATTAAAAGGCAATACCACTGTAAACTCACAGAGTGGTGGTGAACAATACAATGCCCTAAAAAAATACGCCTTAAATCTTAATGAACTTGCATCTTCTGGCAAACTCGACCCAGTAATTGGAAGAGATGAAGAAATTAGAAGAGTGCTTCAAATATTGAGTAGAAGAACCAAAAACAATCCAGTTCTAATTGGCGAACCTGGTGTTGGTAAAACAGCCATAGCAGAAGGTTTGGCTAGAAGAATTGTTCAAGGTGATGTTCCAGAAAACTTAAAATCAAAAACCATTTACTCTTTGGATATGGGTGCTTTGATTGCAGGTGCTAAATACAAAGGTGAATTTGAAGAGCGTCTAAAAGCCGTTGTTAATGAAGTCATCAAAAGCAATGGAGAACTTGTACTTTTCATTGATGAAATACACACTCTAGTAGGTGCAGGTAAAAGTGAAGGTGCAATGGATGCTGCCAACATTTTGAAGCCTGCTTTGGCAAGAGGTGAATTAAAAGCGATTGGAGCAACCACTCTTGCTGAATACCAAAAATACATTGAAAACGACAAGGCACTTGAGAGACGTTTCCAAAAAGTAATGGTTGAAGAACCAGACATTCAGGATGCAATTTCAATTCTAAGAGGACTTAAAGAACGTTATGAAGTGCATCACAAGGTGCGTATCAAAGACGAAGCCATTATCAATGCTGTTGAGTTATCTTCAAGATATATTAGCGATAGATTTTTACCAGACAAAGCTATTGACTTGTTAGATGAAGCAGCATCTAAATTAAGAATAGAAATAGATTCACTTCCTGAAGAATTGGATGAATTGAATAGAAAAATCATGCAACTCGAAATTGAGAGAGAAGCTATTAAGAAAGAAAATGATACAGATAAATTGGACAAACTCAACAAAGAGATCGCCGATTTAAACGAAGATAGAAATGCAATCAATGCCAGATGGAAACGCGAAAAAGAAGTTGTTGAACAAATTCAAGCTTCTAAAGCTAAAATAGAGCAATTCAAATACGAGGCAGACAATGCTGAAAGAAACGGCGACTTTGGCAAGGTAGCTGAATTGAGGTATGGTAAAATTAAAGATACCGAAAAAGAAGTTATAGACCTTCAAAACAAATTGAGCGAAATTCAAAGCGACAAACCAATGGTAAAAGAAGAAGTTGATGCTGAAGATATCGCAGAAGTAGTTAGCAAATGGACTGGAATTCCGGTCAACCGAATGTTGCAAAGCGAGAAAGAAAAGCTCATTCATTTAGAAGAAGAATTACACAAAAGAGTTATTGGTCAGGAAGAAGCTATAAGTGCTATTTCTGATGCAGTAAGAAGAAGTAGGGCTGGTTTACAAGACCCTAAGCGACCTATAGGTTCTTTTATATTCCTTGGTACTACGGGAGTTGGTAAAACAGAATTGGCGAAAGCGCTTGCATCATTCTTATTCAATGATGACAATGCTATGGTGAGAATAGACATGAGTGAATACCAAGAGAAACACACCGTAAGCAGATTGATTGGTGCGCCTCCAGGCTATGTTGGTTACGATGAAGGCGGTCAACTTACTGAAGCAGTTAGACGACGTCCATACTCAGTTGTTCTTTTAGACGAAATAGAAAAAGCGCATCCTGATGTCTTCAATATTTTGTTACAAGTTTTAGATGATGGTCGTTTGACCGACAACAAAGGTAGAACAGCTAATTTTAGAAATACCATCATCATCATGACCAGCAACATTGGTTCACATATCATTCAAGACAATTTTGAATCGTTGAATGAACTGAATAAAGAGGAAGTGATTGCAAAAACAAAAAATGAAGTCTATCAAATATTAAAAAACAGCATCAGGCCAGAGTTTCTGAATAGAATTGATGAGGTTATCATGTTCGAACCATTAGGCAGAGAACACATTCATGAGATTGTTAAGCTTCAAATGAACGGCATGATGAAGCAATTAAAAGAAGCTGGATTTGAGATGGAAGTAACTGATGATGCAATAGAATGGTTGGGACAATTGGGTTACGACCCTCAATTTGGAGCTCGACCACTGAAAAGGGTAATTCAGAAAAAAGTACTCAATGAACTATCAAAGAAAATCTTGATGGGAGAAGTTAAGAAAGAACAAAAAATCATTGTAGATTGCTTCGATCATCAGATAGTTTTTAGAAATTAAACATCCAATAAAGTAAAGCCCCGACCATTACAATCGGGGCTTTTTTAATTAGAATATTCACTTTTCACTTGGTCAACTTAATTGATTATTTTTAGCAAATCTTTTCATGGCTATTCCTGTAGAAATACCAAGGATTACTCCACCTGAAAGAATTAAAAAGAGGTTGACAAAAAACAACACCAAATTACTATCAGAAACATATTTGGTATAATTAATTGCGGCGACTGCTAAAACGCCACAAATCCAACCAATAGAAGACAAAGGCCACCAGACGATTGCATTCTTTACGCTATTTTTTAACAACAAATAGTGTGCTCCACCCAATAATATAGAACCAACTATAACGCTTGGCAACAAACGCGTTGCATCATCTTTGACAATAAAATCAAATACAAGAAACGGAATGGTTAAAACTAGTATAGAAGTAAGTACCCAATTGAATCTGATATTCAAATCGTCTTTCATCAACCACCATTGAATCAGTCCGATTCCAGTACCCATGCCAGTTCCAATATAAAACTGCATGTGCTCAATACCAATAGAATCCAATAAACTAGATAAAGCTATGATAAAAAAAACGCCAACAAACCAACCTATAAAGTTGAGGAGTACCCATTTCTTTAAATTAAAACTTAACATCGGCACGAAAGTATAGAGGTAGAAATAGACTTTAAAAAAAATTCGACAAAAATCATCGAATCATTTGACATTAAACGCATTTACCTTCAAAATGAAAGTAGTTCCATCAACTCTAAATTGATTTTTTTGAATTTTATAGGTATTATTAAAATCAAATTAATTAATTTTGACTTAACAATACACTAATTATCGAATGAAAAAAAACTTACTAATCTTTACTACTCTCCTTTTTGCACTTTTAAAATCGAATGTTGCAACTGCGAGTTGCCCAATTAGCGGGGCTTTAGATGTGTGTGAAAACCAAACTGTAAGTTATAGTGTCACTCCAAATCCAGGTGAAACTTATACTTGGAATGCTACTGGAGGAGGCATTATTTCTGGCTCTGGCAGTTCAATTTCTATTACATGGCCGAGTGTTGGAACAGGCACAGTTTCACTCATCGTTAAAAACGCTTTAAATGTGGTGATTTGCACCAATTCTATCACTGTTACCATACATGGCAAACCCAATCCTGTGATAACCCCATCTTATATTTCTGGATGTGGGGGCAGAAAAGACGGAAGTGGTCAAGGAAATAAAGATGAATGCCTCACTGCCTGCGATTCTACTTACATCACTTACACCACACCCAATCATCCTGGAAGTACTTACACGTGGACAGTTACAGGTTCGGCGCTTTATTCAGCATCAGGTAATAGCATTACTGTTTACTGGACTGGTATAGGCACAGGTTCTATCAAAGTACTTGAAACAAACATTTGGGGCTGTACCAAAGAGGTTGAAGTATGCATACAAATAGTAGGCAAACCTCAAGCTGCATTTACAACTTTACCACCTTTAACCGGATTGGTTGTTAATGCTTGTAAGAATCAAGTAATTCAATTTATTGATCAATCGACTGCAGGATTAGGTTCTCCTATCAATTCATGGAGTTGGTATTTTGGTGATGGTGGCAATGCCTTTTATTCTGCTCCTGGAATTGGCAATACTTCTCATGCGTATGCTAATCCAGGCACATATCAGGTTATGTTGGTTGTTGAAAACCAATGTAAATGCAAAGACACTGCTTATGTTACAGTAGTTGTGGCTAATAGTGTCGGACCAGAGATATTTTGCATTTCTACTGTTTGTCCTGATGCTACTGTTACTTATACCACAAATGCATCAGGCTGTAACAATTATAATTGGAGTGTTACCAACGGCCTTATTATTGGCTCGAGCACCGACTCGGTAGTCACTGTTCAATGGGGTTCTACCGGACCAGGCAGTATCACATTAAGTGTTAACTGTCCAGGATTTTGCAATTCTCCAACTACAGTATTTGTTCCAATAATAACACCTAATGCTACCATTCATGGTCCATCACAAGTTTGTATTGGAGAATGTTATACTTACCATATCAGTTGTGATATTCCAGTTGACAGTATTGAATGGCATTTCCCTCCAGGAGTATTTGTACAAACAGATTCTATCAATGTACACGAGGTGCAAGTATGTTATTTTTCAAATGTTTCAGGCAATATAACAGCTGATTATTGGCATTTCACTCCAGGAGCTAAACCGCCATTAAACTGTGGTGGCCATTCAGTATTACCTGTCAGTGTAAAACCGAAAATGAACATGATAGGCAATTCTGATATTTGTGAGAATTCTAATTATGTATATTCAATTTCGCCTTCACCAACTGGTTCTATTTATTGGACCATAACAAATATAGCAGGCAATACTACTTATGCTTCAAATACCATCACTGGTCCAAGTCCGTTTACTGGTGTTTGGACTTATGGTCCGGGACAATTTGTAATAACTGCTACAGATCTTTCTGGCAACTATTGTAATAGTCCACTGAAAAAGTACATCAAAGTACATCCAATTCCACCTCCAGTTGATACAGCATACGGACCTAGTCCTGTATGCCCTAACAACTCATACGTCTATTCAGCAATACCAACTTCTGGCAATTACTTTATAGGTTGGCAAGTTACAAATGGTACGCCAAGCACTGGCATTGGCAATACACTAAGTATTACATGGGGACCTAGTGGACCGTACATCATCAATGTGTATCAGATTGACCCAATAACAGGATGTAAATCTGTGGCTACAACACTCAATATTAACAGCGCATTGCCATTAACTCCTTCAATAATCAATGGGCCCGATACTGTTTGCGCGAATGGCACATCAACATACAATACAAGCTCGGTTGGAGATGACTTTATTTGGTCTATAAATCCAAGCATTGCTGGTAGTGTTGCAACTGGTCAACACACCAATAATATTTCTATACAATGGAACAATTACAATGGCAATGCATATGTGGTGCTTGTTAGAAAAATGTGTGGCGCTCAACGTCGAGATTCAATCTTAGTGCGTGTCATTAATGCACCAACACCTAACATTATTATTCCGTCGGCATTATGTCAAGGACTTAATCTTTCGGCATTATCGACTACTTCGGCACTCACATATTCTTGGACATTTGGTGACGGTGGCACAGCAACAGGCTTACCAGGCAATCATGTTTACAATGCTCCAGGAAATTACACCATTACCTTAACCACCACTTATGGTGGAAATTGTCCGGGTACAGGTGTAGCAACAGCCAATGTTTCAGTTTGGCCAAAACCAGACATCAACATCTCAACACCAGACCCAAATCTATATTGCAACCCTCCTATTTCAACCACTATGACAGTTGCTGCTCCAGCAATGGGCATCACTTATCAATGGTACAATCCATCAACCATATCAGGAGCAACAGGTACATCATATACTGCAACAAGTACTGGCAGCTTTTATGTTGTTGGCACAAATTCATATGGGTGTAAAGATACGAGTAACATCATTCCAATATCAACAGGAAATTGCAATCCAATATGCACACCAGCTACATATACATTAACATACAACAGATATAGATTAGGATGTAATACCGATAGTTTTGTAGCAGTAACATCCTCTGGTGTCATCAATTTGTCTTGGAATTTTGATGACCCTTATAATCCAGGTGGCGCTTCAGGAACTCCAGTGTCACATACCTTTACAGAGCCTGGTTATTACAGAGTAAAATTGTGTGCCGATGTTCCAAATTTTGCGGGAACAGGCTATTGCACTGTATGTATGTATAAGGTTGATACAGTAAAATATGTCCCTAATTTCTTTGACTCTATTTATTGCGTAAATTATGCAACTACAGTTCCTGTTAAATTTGTCAATACAACCAAAGTTCTTGCAGGTTATCCAGCACCAAGTTGGTCGTGGTTAGTAAATCCAGGAGCATTAACGAGCACACTTAAAAACCCAGTCTTTAATTTGACTCCGGGCACATATACAGTTTCATTAACAGTTGGAGGCACATGTACTTTCACAAAAACAGTGGTGATACCTCCATTGCCAAATGCTTCGTTTACTGTAAATGATTCAGTATGTCAAAACACGCCTGTTCAATTTACCAATACAAGTACGGGAACAGGTTTGAGTTCAAGTTGGACATTTGGAGATGGATCAAGTTCACTTTTAACCAATCCAATTAGAACATATACCAATCCTGGTAACTATTTGGCGACATTAACAATAGTCAACTCTCTAGGTTGTAGAGATACTGCTAGAAGAAATGTAAGAGTATTGCCTAATACTTTAAATGGCAGTATTACAGCAGGCGGACCATTAAAATTCTGTGAAGGTGACAGTGTCAAACTAACAGCAAATGGAACAGGCGGCTATCCTGCTTACAATTATTTATGGTCAACTTTACAGACAACTCCAGTAATATGGGCATTGCAAACTGGCAATTATAATATAGAAATAACCGACTCTAAAGGCTGTTTCTTCAAATCTGGCAATGTCAACGTATTGGCCAAAACTAGACCTAAACCTAACATCATAGGACCAAAGTCTATATGCGAGAACAACAACTACACCTTTGTTGCCAACTACCCTAATATACCAGGTGCAGTTTTTGATTGGTATTTCGATGGTGCTTTCCAATTCAACAATTCTAATACCATCAACATTGGTACATATAGTTTACCACTAGGACCACATCAATTGATCGTCAATGTTATGAGTCCGGATACTTGTTACGGAAGCGATACATTGGATTTAACATTGTATGGCAATCCAAATGTTACCATTACAGCTCCTCCAGTTTTATGTGCTGGCACTAACAATTTATTAATCGCAAGCAGTACATCACCAATTACTGGTTATTATTGGAACAATGGTCAAACAAACGATTCAATATACACAGGTGTACCTAACATTTACACTGTAACAGTTACAGATACCAATGGTTGTCAAGCACAAGCTTCAACTGTTGTAAATCCATTACCAGACTTTTGTGGATTGATGACTGGATGTTATGACATTTGTGATACTGTTACCAGTTTGGTGTGGCATGGACCAAAAGGCTATGCGACTTATCAATGGTTCTTTAACAACACACCTATTGCATGGGCAACCAGCGATACATTCCATGTTCCATTATATCAATCAGGAACCTACAATTTACAAATAACAACTGCGGCAGGTTGTACCGACATTTCAGAAGACATCAATATAGATTTCGTCAAATGTGGAGGTTGTATTTTTAATGCAAGTGTTAAAATAGATTGCGGACCAGTAAGTGAGATGGGCAATCAAACATATAGTTTGAATTTGCAAATCAACAATACTTTAGGAGCTGGAGCTACTTTAAGTATCACTTCACCAAATGGCACATTAACGGGAGTAACACCGGTAACATTGGCTGCAGGTATAAACAATATCACAGCTAATTTTGAAGATACTCCACCACAAGACACCGTTGCATGTTTTACAATAACCATTACAAATCAAGACCAAATTTGCGATACCACCGTTTGTATCAAATTGCCTCCATGCGGTCAGAAAGATTGTAAGATTGGCTCTAAGGTTGCAAGATTTGATTGCATTGGTCAAGATGCTGGAGGAAATCCTCAATACTATATGTGTCTGAGCATTAATTGGAGTGGAAGCAATGGTTCTACATTGACTATCTCAGCACCGAGTTCAACCTTTACTGTAAATCCAGTTACTGTTAACAATGGTACACAAACTGTTTGTTACACTTATACGGATTTAGCACCGACTTCAAGCTTTATAACAATGTATCTTTATATCTATGATCCAGTTACTGGAAAGGTTTGTAAAGATTCATTGAAGACAGAATACAAACCGTGCAAAGACAGTTGTAAAATTGGTGTTTACGGAGAATGTGCGCATTGCCACATGAAAGAGTTGGGTGTTTGGACGTATGATGTAGACTTAACCATTTTAAATCCATTTGCTGGTCCAGCAACTGTAAGCATCCCTCCTATTGCAGCTGGCACATTCGGACCAATAAGTCCGAATCCAATTGCTCCAGGTATGCAGAATGTTAATACAATGTTTACCGACCTCGCTCCTGCGAATCAAATCATTTGCTTTAAAGTGTTATTAACTGAGGTAAGCACTGGCAAGACTTGTTGGAGAGATGTTTGCATTGCTCTGCCTCCATGTGATTCTAACACAAACATATTGGTCAACACAGTTGAGCAATTCAATTTGATGGTATATCCAAATCCTAGCAATGACAAGGTGCACATCAATTATCAGTTTATGGATGAACCTATGCAAGTGAGTTTTGATATCATCGATGTAAATGGTAGAGTATTGAAGACCATAAACGAAGTGCAACGCTCAGGCGACATTATAGTTGATGTCAACAATTTAGCACAAGGTTTATATTTTATACGTATCAATAAAGATGGCAGAATTGTAGGAAACACCAGATTAATCGTCGTCGATTAAATCTGATGATAAACATAAAAAATCCCGCAGGAACTCGATTTTCTGCGGGATTTTTTAATAAATTACTTTCGATATAGGAGGTTCCAACGTCGGAGGTTGAATTGATAGTAATTTTGATGTAATTTAGCTATTAAATAATGTTTACCTCTGGTTCGAGTTGGATATCAAATTTATCTTTAACACTCTTAATGATATCTAGCGCCAATTGATAAACTTCATTACCAGTGGCGTTGCCATAGTTTACAAGCACTAGCGCTTGTTTTGCATGCGAACCTGTTTCGCCAATGCGTTTACCCTTCCAACCACAGTTTTCAATTAGCCAAGCTGCAGGTACTTTTACTCCGTGTTCTTGAGGGAATCCTTTGATATCTGGATAATCAGACTTCAGCGAATCAAACAAAGTGGGATCAATTACAGGATTCTTAAAAAAAGAACCACTATTACCAAGTACTTTTGGGTCGGGCAATTTGCTACTTCTTATTTGAATTACAGCATCTGAAACATCTTTGATACTTGCGGTTGCTTCATCTAGTCCCTTGTCTTTTAGAACCTGTAAGATATCACCATATTCACAATTCACTTTCCCATTCTTGGTCAAAACCAAGGTGACAGAATAAATGAAATACTGATTTTTAAGCGCCCGTTTGAACACACTTTCTCTATATCCAAAATTACATTGCGACTTGGTAAATCGTTCCAATTCGAATGTATGTAAATTAAATGCTTCTAGTTCTACGAATACTTTTTCAAGTTCTACACCATAAGCACCGATATTTTGCATTGGAGCTGCACCTACAGTTCCAGGTATTAACGATAGATTTTCTATTCCTCCCCAGTTGTGTTCAACGCAATGCATCACCAAATCATGCCATACTTCGCCACTGTATGATTTGATAACAACATGCTTTTCATCTTCACTAACAAGCTGAATACCTTTAATGCTGTTTTTAATAACTAGACCTTCATAATCCTTACAGAACAATACATTACTTCCACCACCTAAGAACATCATCTGTTCATGTTCGGTTTCTGTAAGTAACTGTTTTAATTCGGCAAGCGACCTTATTTCTGAGAATGCAGAAGCTTTTACATCCAGTCCGAATGTGTTATAGGGTTTTAAAGATATGTTGTGTTGTATCGAAATAAGAATTACTTATTAAGTCTTTCTTTGATATCCAAACGATGAGCTCTTGCGGTATCTTTTGCAATATCATAACCAGCGTCAGCGTGTCTGATAACACCCATAGCTGGGTCGTTGTGCAAGACACGTTTCAATCTAGATGCTGCATCTTCTGTACCATCAGCAACTATTACCATACCTGCGTGAATACTATAACCAATACCAACGCCACCACCATGGTGTAAGCTTACCCATGATGCACCGCCAGCGGTATTTATCAATGCGTTTAATACTGGCCAATCTGCTATGGCATCGCTACCATCTTTCATGGCTTCAGTTTCTCTATTTGGAGAAGCTACAGAGCCTGTATCTAAGTGATCTCTTCCAATAACAATTGGAGCAGACACCTCACCGTTTTTAACCATTTCGTTGAAGGCTAAACCAGCTTTTTCTCTCTGACCCTGACCTAACCAGCATATTCTAGCAGGCAATCCTTGAAACTCAATTTTCTCTTGAGCCATTTTTATCCATCTTTTCAAACCTTCATCTTCAGGGAAAAGTTCAAGTATTTTTCTATCAGTTGCATAGATGTCTTCAGGATCACCAGATAGAGCAACCCATCTAAACGGACCACGACCTTCGCAGAATTGTGGACGAATAAACGCTGGCACAAAGCCTGGAAAATCAAATGCATTTGTAAGGCCTTTTTCTAAAGCTCTACCTCTAAGATTGTTACCGTAATCGAAAACGATTGAGCCTTTTGTTTGAAACTCTATCATCAATTTTACATGATGGACCATAGTAGAATAGCTCTCTTCAACGTACCTAGTAGGATCCATTTTTCTCAATCTATCAGCACTTTCAACATCATATCCTTCTGGGAAATATCCAACAAGTGGATCGTGAGCTGAAGTTTGGTCGGTTAAAGTATCAGGAACAATGTTTCTAGCTTTAAGTCGCTCTAGCAAATCAACAGCATTGCAATGTACACCAATAGAAACGGCTGTACCATCTTCTTTGGCTTTAAGCGCCATATCAATAGCTTGATCAATCTCTTTGGTCATGACATCGAGGTATCTAGTTTCTAAACGTTTTTTGATTCTCCACTCTTCCATTTCAGCAGCAAGACAAACACCTTCGTTCATAGTGATGGCAAGAGGTTGAGCTCCACCCATACCACCTAAACCGGCGGTGACATTAATCGTACCTTTTAAAGTTCCTCCAAAATGTTGTCTAGCGCATTCAGCAAATGTTTCGTAGGTACCTTGCACTATACCTTGAGAACCAATGTATATCCAGCTACCAGCAGTCATCTGACCATACATGATAAGTCCTTTAGCTTCAAGTTCTCTAAAATAATCAAGGTTGGCCCAATGTGGCACCAATTGAGAATTAGAAATCAATACTCTTGGAGCATCTTTATGAGTTGGAAGAATACCAACAGGTTTACCCGACTGAACCAATAGAGTTTCATCTTCATTCAAATCTTCTAAAGCTTTAACGATAAGGTTATAGCTCTCCCAATTTCTTGCAGCTTTACCAGTGCCACCATATACCACAAGATTTTCTGGCTTTTCAGCCACATCTGGGTCTAAGTTGTTCATCAACATTCTATAAGCTGCTTCAGTCACCCAGTTTTTACAATGTAAAGTGTTACCAGTTGGGGCTTTGATTACTTTTGAAGATTCTGTCATACTCATTTGATGCAAAATTACGTTTTTTTGATTTGGGATTAACAATTTTTATAAACCAAAAAGTTTGAAATTTGTTCACCATAAATAAAAAAAGCCTGAAGGTAAATTCAGGCTTTTAGAGGTTTAAAATAATTTTCTATCAGAAATCAGCTAATTTGCTGAGGTAAGTAATATTGTCTTTGCTAGAAATATCAAATTGGAACAATCCATTATCTGCAGTAACAATTAATGTAGAACCGTTTACGATTACATCAAATGCATGAATATCAGGATAACTGTGTCTTAAAGATATTTCGTGGGTATTGATGTCCCAATTGTATACGTACAATCCGTTAGTACCTTGGCAAATGAACAACAAATCTTCTTTGATTCCAAGACCATAAGGCTCAATCATTGCATCAGATCTAACCAACTGACTCATGGTAGGATTTGTAACATCATATACATTTAGCTGACTCATATTTGTTGTTCTACATACTGAGCCACCTCTAACAGTTGAAAATGCATAGTCTTTATCCACTATCACTGGGTCGCAGCCAGTTATGTGCCACAAAGTAGTAACATAAGAAGGTGTCATTTTGCTAGAAGCTGTGTTGTATACTAGAACACCATTTGAGGTACCTAAATATAAAAATGTTTTATAAGGGAAAATGGTTTCAACATTACCACCTGATAAACCGATTTTCAAATTTACAACCGGTTTAGATGGATTAGCAACGTTTATTGGAATCAACTGAGAACTGTTGGCAATGTATAAGTAATCATTGATGATGGCAAACTTGGCCATAGAGCCACCTTTTCCAGTTTGAGAAGTAGAACCACTTTCTGACATTGAACTAAATGCTACGTTTCTATCAGATACGTTGTTACACTCTCTTTTTATTTTTTGAACTGATTTGGTGTAATCTATGATGAATTTATCACCAGCTACATTTTCAGTATTAACATTCTCAGCACGGTTAACAATTTTAATATCGTTTAAATCTGAAAATGAAATAGACAAAAGATCTGGACCGTTATCTGCAAGAATGATATCATTGTAGATTGAAAAATTCAAGTTACCATGTAGGTTGATGAATTTTAGAGGTGTAGGGTTTGAAGGATTGGTATTGTCCAAAATGTGAATGCCTTTGGTTTTTTCTCCAACCAACAAGTATTTTCCATAAGTGTAGATATTTCCTGGTTTTTCAATTTTGTAATCATCAACCACAGAAAATGAGTTTTTAATATCGGCTAGCGACTCTAGAACAGGAGTAAACACAACTTCTTCCTGATAATAGTAACACTTGTCTTCACAAGAATTTAGGAAGCCAATTAAAACGAATGCAACAATAAATTTACCAAATAATGATTTCATATATTACTTATTTCAAACAAACTTACATAAATTTGCCTTAACCTCAATGAAAAATTTTGTAAAACTTCTGCTATTTTTTTGTTTCTTAATCGTCAACGAATCAAAAGCTCAAAACAATGATTTGTATATTTTAAAACTTAAATCTGGCTTAACCATTAAATGTGAGCTCGTTAAAGTAGTTCCAGATTCATTTGTCAGCATTAGACAATATGGTTTAGAAAGTAAAGTCAACATGAGCGATGTTGTAAACATTACGTATTCGGAATCTTTGTTCTCAACAAATACATTTAAAAGCAAAGTAAAACCTGTTAAGAAAAACTTACTGGATACAGGTTGGTCGTTAGGTCTACAACCTGGATTTACAATTGGTTCTGGAGGCGACTGGGGTGTTACATCGAGCTTTACTTTTCGAGCTAGTATGCTTAATTCCAATGGAAAAAACACCATGTATGGGTTTAATTTTGGATTTGACCCTTATGACTTTTACGGAACTATACTAGCACCTACCACTCTAGAAGGCAGATATTATATAGGTAAACCAGCACCAGCAAGAGTCTTTTTTAACGGCAATATAGGATATTCTTGGAATTTACTTTCTCCAAGGACAGGGAATGACGGAGGACTAACTTTTGGTTTTGGAGTTGGCAAATCCTATCGATTGAGGTCTGGAAATGTTTTCTCTTATCAATTTGGATACAAATCTCAAGATTTCAAACAAGAAAATTTTATCTGGTGGAGAAACGAAACAGTATATCAAATCATATCTGCTAGACGTATTGAATTTAAATTGGAATGGCGTTATTAAGAATTTAGGAATTAGGATATAGGGAATAGTGGGCTGACGCGAGATAAAAAAGTAAAAATTAAAAAGTCAAAAGAAAAAAGTCAAAAGGGCGCTACGCGCACATCCCTCACCTG